>CAYWYS010000090.1:0-1608 GCA_964462675.1 uncultured Thioalkalivibrio sp. | reverse complement strand
TGGTCGTGCTGGGCGGCGGGCCGATCGGGGTCGAGCTGGCGCAATGTTTCGCGCGCTTCGGCAGCGAGGTCACGGTAATCGAGATGGCGCCGCGGCTCCTGCCGCGCGAGGATGCCGAGGTGTCGGCCGAGCTCGAGGCGCGATTCCGCGCGGAGGGCGTGCAACTGGCCACCGCGCACCGGGCCTTGCGATTGGAGACGGAAGGTAATGAACGGCGGGTGGTCTGTGAACACCAGGGCCGGGAGGTCGCCTTCGGCTTCGACCGGCTGCTGGTGGCGCTCGGCCGCCAGCCGAACGTCGAGGGCTTCGGCCTCGAGGAACTCGGCGTGGCGCTCGGCGAGCGCGGCACCGTGGCGGTCGACGGCATGCTGCGCACGAATTTCCCCAACATCCATGCCTGCGGGGATGTCGCGGGACCCTACCAGTTCACCCACGTCGCGGCCCACCAGGCCTGGTACGCGGCGGTCAACGGGCTCCTGGCGCCGTTCTGGTCCTTCCGCGCCGACTACCGCGTGATCCCCTGGGCGATCTTCACCGAGCCCGAGGTCGCCCGCGTCGGCCTCTCGGAAGAGGAGGCGCGCGCGCGGGGCATCGCTTTCGAGGTGACGCGTTACGGGCTCGACGACCTGGACCGGGCTATCGCGGACGGCGCGGACCACGGCTTCGTCAAGGTGCTCACGGTTCCAGGCAAGGACAGGATCCTCGGCGCGACCCTCGTCGGCGCAGAGGCCGGCAACCTGGTCGCCGAGTTCGTGCTGGCGATGCGTCACGGCCTCGGCTTGAACAAGCTGCTCGGCACCATCCACATCTACCCGACCATGATGGAAGCCAACAAGTACGTCGCGGGCCGGTGGAAACAGGCGCATGCGCCGGAGGGCGCGCTCCGTCTCGCCGCCCGGTGGTTCGCATGGCGGCGGCGCTGAAGCTCTCGGTCGTCATCCCGGTGGGCCCCGGCGAGCGGGCCTGGCCGGCGCTCCTCGGGGACCTTGCAGAGCTCGACAGCCGGGCCGAGATCATCCTGGCCGGCGTGGCCGGCGAGGCGCCGATGGATTTCGATGCCGCGCGCTACCGGCTGCGGGCGCCGGTGCGCTGGCTCGAGACCGGCGCCGGGCGTGCGCGCCAGCAGAATGCAGGCGCGTGCGTTGCGCAGGGTGAGACGCTGTGGTTCCTGCATGCCGACTCCCGCGTGCCGGCCGAGACCGTGAACGCCGCGCTCGGCTTTGCCGGCCGCGATTCGCTGGGCCATTTCGAGCTGCGTTACATGGACGACGGCCCGGCGCTGGTGCGGTTGAATGCGCTGGGCGCCGGCATCCGCAGCCGCTGGCTCCGCCTGCCCTTCGGCGACCAGGGTCTGCTGATCGACCGCCGGCGCTTCGAGGCGCTCGGCCGTTTCGACGATTCGCTGGCCTGCGGCGAGGATCACGCGCTGGTCTGGGCTGCAAGGCGCGCCGGCGTGCCGCTCGTGCCGCTGCGCGCCCCGGTGCTGACCAGCGCGCGGCGTTACGCGGAGCGCGGCTGGCTGCGCACCACGCTGCGCCATGCGCGTCTCACCGTGGCGCAGGCCTGGCAGTATTCCCGCGGCCGGGCGGGTCGGACGCGGCCATGAAC
>CAYWYS010000089.1:0-1783 GCA_964462675.1 uncultured Thioalkalivibrio sp. | reverse complement strand
GTCGCGTGGGCCAAGCAGTTCGTCGAGGAGTTCACGGGCTCGGCCGGCCTGCCCGGGGGGGCGGTGGACCTCGAGATCTCCGGCGCGCCGATCGAGGTGCGCATGGACCCGGGGCACCTTCACCAGGTCGCCGTCAACCTGTGCGAGAACGCGGTGCGCTACGGCACGCCGGCGGGCGAGGCGCCGCGGGTGGAACTCGCGATCGGCCGGCGCAGCGGCAGCGACCGGCCTTTTTTCGAGGTGCGCGACCGCGGCCCGGGCATCGCGCCCGAGCTGGTCGAGCGCATCTTCGAGCCCTTCTTCCGCGCCAGCACCGAAGCCGAGCAGCGCGACGGCAGCGGGCTGGGACTGTTCATCGCCCGCGAGCTGTGCGAGGTCAACCGGGCCGCGCTGGTCCATGAGGCCCGTGACGGCGGCGGCAGCATTTTTCGTATCATCTTCGCCGACCCCACGCGCTGGAGGACCTGAGTGTCCCGACCGACCGTCCTGATCGTCGACGACGAACCCGACATCCGCGAGCTGCTGTCCATGACCCTCGAGGGCATGGACATCGACCCGGACACCGCCGCCGACCTGGCCGCAGCGCGCCAGAAGCTGCAGGCCGGGGATTTCCACTTCTGCCTGACCGACATGCGCCTGCCCGACGGCGACGGGCTGGAGCTGGTCCAGTGGATGCAGCGCCACGTGCCCGGCGTGCCGGTCGCGGTGATCACGGCCCACGGCAACGTCGAGACCGCGGTGCGTGCGCTCAAGCTCGGCGCCTACGACTTCGTCTCCAAGCCGGTCAAGGTCAAGGACCTGCGCAAGCTCGTCAAGACGGCGCTGAAGCTGCGGGACGTCGGCGAACACGAGGCCATCGACACGGTCATCCACCGCGGCGGGCCGCTCCTGCTGGGCAGTTCCGCGGCCATGGAGCGCGTCCGGCAGATGGTCGCCAAGGTCGCGCGCAGCCAGGCGCCGGTGCACATCGTCGGCGAGTCCGGCACCGGCAAGGAGCTCGTCGCGCGGCTGATCCACGAGTCCGGCCCGCGCGCCGGCCAGCCCTTCGTCGCCGTCAACTGCGGCGCGATCCCGGCCGAGCTCATGGAAAGCGAGCTGTTCGGGCACATGAAGGGCAGCTTCACCGGCGCCACCGCCGACAAGGACGGCCTGATCCGCAGCGCCGAGGGCGGCACCGTGCTGCTCGACGAGATCGCCGAGCTGCCGCTCCTGCTGCAGGTCAAGCTGCTGCGCGTCATCCAGGAGCGCGCCGTCCGCCCGGTCGGCGGCACCCAGGAGATTCCCGTGGACGTACGCTTCCTGTCCGCCACCCACCAGGACCTCGGCGCGCTGGTGGCCGACGGGCGCTTCCGCGAGGACCTGTACTACCGCATCAACGTCATCGAGCTGCGCGTCCCCGCGCTGCGCGAGCGCGACGAGGACGTGATCGAGTTGGCCGAGCATTTTCTCGGCCGGCTGGCGGCGCGCTCCGGCGTGCCGCGCCCCCGGCTTACGCCGGAAGCCCGCAAGGCCCTGCAGGCGCATCGCTTCCCCGGCAACGTCCGCGAGCTCGAGAACGTGCTGGAGCGTGCCGTCGCACTGTGCGAGGGCGTGGAGATCGGAGCCGACGACATCCAGCTGCGCAGCCCCGAGCCGTCACCGGCCCTGGCCAAGCCGCGGGTGACTGCGGTCGTCGAGGGCGACCTCGAGGACCAGGTCGAGGAGCTCGAGCGCGCCGCCATCCTCCAGGCCCTCGAGCAGACCCGCTACAACAAGACCAAGGCCGCCGAGCTGCTCGGCATCA
>CAYWYS010000088.1:0-1836 GCA_964462675.1 uncultured Thioalkalivibrio sp. | reverse complement strand
GCACCGCGACCCTGCTGATGGGCATCTCGCTGGTGCTCGGCGCCACCGGCGGCCTGGCGGTCGCTGACTTCAGCGCCGCCATGGCCAGCGACACGGTGTTCGGGCGCGCCGGCGTCGCGCTGATTGTCGCGGCCTTCATGCTCAAGAGCGCCATCGTGCCCTTCCACACCTGGGCGCCCGACGCCTACGAAGCCGCCACCGTGCCGGTCACCGCCTTCATGGCGACGCTCGTCAAGGGCGCCGTGCTGCTGGCGCTGGTGCGGCTGTTCGGCGCTTCACAGGCCGGGCCAGCGCTGCTCGGCGTGCTGATCGCGCTGCCGCTGCTGTCGATGGCCTGGGGCAACCTCGAGGCCATGCGCCAGGACAGCTTCCGGCGACTGGTCGCGTATTCCTCGATTGCGCATGCCGGCTACCTGTTCTACGCCCTGCTCGGCGCGCCGGCGGCCCGCTTCGAGGCAGTGGCTTTCTACGTGCTGGTGTACGGGCTGACCACTACGCTGGCGCTGGCCTGCCTGCCGTCCGGTCCGGACGGGCTGCGCGACCGGCTCGAGGAACTCAAGGGGCTGTACCACCGGGCACCGCTGGCTGCGATCCTGATCGCCATCTCGATGCTGTCGCTGGCCGGGATCCCGCCCTTCCCCGGTTTCATCGCCAAGTTCGTGATCTTCCGCAGCGTGATGGACGCCGGCCTGTTCAGCGTGGCGGTACTCGGCCTGATCGCCAGCTACCTCGGCATCTACCTCTACCTGCGCGTCATCCAGTACATGTTCATGAGCCCGGCGCCCCGCGAGGCGCGCACCGAGCCGGCCGGCGGCGTCGCCATGGGTGCCGCGGTGCTCATGCTGGTCGCGATGCTGGCGATTGGAGTGCTCCCCGGCCTGGCGCTCGGCTGGTTCTAGGTCTCAGGCCCTGGCTACAGCGGCCCAGGCCGGTACCCGCGGTCGATGCTTCACGCGCCGCGCGCCAGCGATTCCACGCGGCCGAGCCCCAGGACGTCGCCGAGCGAATACATGCCGGCAGGTCGACCCGCCAGCCAGGCCGAAGCGCGCAGCGCGCCGCGCGCGAAGATCGCGCGGTCGGTGGCCCGGTGCACCAACTCGATGCGCTCGCCCGGTCCAGCCAGGGTCACGCTGTGCTCGCCGACCACGTCCCCGACCCTGAGTACCCCGTAGCCGAGGCCCTCGGCCCGGAACTGCGCATCCGGGATTGCCGCGGCAGGATCGGCACCGCGCGCGACGACAACCGCGCGACCCAGCGCCAGCGCCGTCCCGGAGGGCGCATCGCGCTTGGCGGTGTGGTGCACCTCGCAGATCCCGGCGTCGAAATCGGCCAGCGCCGCCGCAGCCAGCGCCGCTACCCGTTCCAGCACCGCGATGCCCGCGCTCATGTTGGGCGCCCAGAGCACCGGCACCTCCTCGGCCGCGGCGCGCAGCGCAGCCTGCGCCCGCTCCCCGAGCCCGGTCACGCCGCAGACCAGTCCCACGCCCGCCTCCCGGCAGGCAGCAGCCGTCGCAGGCACCGCCTCGGCCAGCGTGAAGTCGACCGCGACCCGCGCGCCGCGCAGCGCATCCTCGACCCTCTCGCTCAGCAGGATCCCGCAGGGCGCCATGCCCGCGACTTCACCGGCATCGCGTCCACCGAGGCCCGCGCCGGGCGCGGTCGATGCGCCGGCCAGCGACAGGCCCGGGGTCTCGGCCAGACAACGGAGCAGCGTCCCGCCCATGCGCCCTGACGCCCCGAGGATTGCGACCGGAATGGGATTGCTCATGAGCTCAACCTGTCGAAAAAGCCGCGCACCTTGTCCACCCAGCCCTGCTCGCGCGGGCTGTGGCTGCG
>CAYWYS010000087.1:0-1836 GCA_964462675.1 uncultured Thioalkalivibrio sp. | reverse complement strand
TGAAGCGGACGTTGGAGACCATCACGCGATCGCCCTCGAGGTGCCAGAACAGCAGTCGCGCCGGCGGCGCGTCCGTCGCCACGGCCGGCAGCGCCGCCGCGAGCAGCAGGCAGGCCAGGAGGGCGCGCAGCGTGCTCATTCGCCGGCCTCAGCCGCCCCAGGCCTTGAAGTTGAGGAACTCGCGCCGCGTCTTCGGCCCGTAGGTCAGGTAGGACGGGTCGGGACGATTCCGGTAGTTCTCGCGCTCGCGCGCGATGAGGTCGCCGGCCAGGTGTTGCTCGAGCAGCGGCGCGTCCACCGGGTAGATCTTCAGCGCGTTCAGGCCGAACACCTTCGCGCGGATCTCCGGCGTGATCTCCGGGTAGCCGTGACGCTCGCGCAGCTCGGGCGCGATCTGGAAAGCGCGGAAGGCCTGGATCTGGTCCTGCGGGCTGCCGTACCAGATCGAGTCGGTGCCCCACAGCACGTTGTCCGGCCCGAGGTGCTTGAGCAGCTTGCCGAGGCCGTGCGCGGCGGAAGTCGGGTCGCGCATCAGGAAGCGCCAGGTGGAGCCGAGCTCGGCATACACGTTGCTGCCGTGCCCCAGCCCCGCCTCGAGCATCGAAGTCACCAGCGAGTCGATGCCGTCGGGCCGCTGCGGGTCGTAGGGCCCCTCGGCCTGGTCGGTGACGAAGCCGGAATGGTAGATGAGGAAGTTCACGTCGGGATAGCGCTTCGCGACACGCCCGACGTCGGCGCAGGTCGAGTGCTCGTAGGAGCGCTGGCCGAAGGGCAGGCCCTTGTGGATGGCGATGGTCGGCACGCCGAGGCGGCGCGCTTCCTCGATCATGGCGAGGCCGGGCTCGTCGTCCATCCAGAAGCCCGGCGCGCCGGCCGGCCCCCATTGCGTGTAGGTCTTCCAGGCGCTGATGCCGAATTCCTTCGCCAGGCGCTCCATGTCCTCGACATCGCCGGGCTGGTTCGGGTTCACGCGGCCGTGCAGGTACAGGCGATGACTGCCCTCGAGGCGCTCGACGATCGCCGCGGCGGCCGCCGCCTCTTCGATCGTCAGCGGCTCGCCCGCGCGGGTCGAGGGCACGAAAGACAGCACCATCAGCGAAGTGTCCGAGTCGAGAAACACGTCGCGCAGGAACGCGTCCGGCCCGAAGCACTGCAGGCGATCCAGCGGGCCGGGCAGCTCGGCGGCCGCGCAACCCTGGGTGCTGAAGCTCGACAACGGCCGCGCCCCCTCCGGCAGCTGGCGGGTCCACGCGCCGGTCGGGTTCACGAAGTGCCCCTGCACGTCGAAGATGAACTCCTGTCCGTCGAGCGCGGCCGCGGCCGCGTCGCCGTCGAGACCCGCCGAGGCGTCGAGCGCGAAGAAGCCGCCGGTGTTGCCCACCGCCGCATACGCGGCATTCATGGCCAGCAGGGTGGTCGCTGCACCGCTCGCGGAGACCAGGAAGTCGCGCCGCGAGAGGCCCAGGCGCTTCGCGTTGCGCGTGGCGTTCTCGAGCGCCAGGCGGTTGGCGTACTCGTGCTGCGGCTCGAGCGGCACCGGCTCGAACTCGCCGTTGCTGGTTGAATCGAGCTTGACGGGCAGTCGAAGCCCCTCGGGATCCTGGCGCTGGCGCATGACGACACTCCTGAAAGTCTTTCTGTGTAATGTCATCATTGTACCCCGGCCGGATTGACCGGTCCGAAACCCGCGGTGGAATGTGCTGAGGTCGAAAGGATTCTGGCTGGCGCTCTACGTCGGCGCCATCGTGCTGCCGCTGCTGGTGCTGCTGGCCGGCGAACGGCCGCGGCCCGGCGGTTTCTGGTGGGATTTTTCGCTGGCGCTGGGCTACTCGGCGC
>CAYWYS010000086.1:0-1864 GCA_964462675.1 uncultured Thioalkalivibrio sp. | reverse complement strand
CCGTCTGGTCCACCGGGTCCCAGTTGACCGTCGAGGAGGCCTTGTAGACCAGCCCTTTCTCGTACAGGCGCAGGAAGAACCACTGCTCCCACCGGTAGTAATCGGGGTCGCAGGTGGCGAGCTCGCGCCGCCAGTCGTAGGCGAAACCGAGGCTACGGAGCTGGGCGCGCATGTGGGCGATGTTCTCGCGCGTCCAGCGGCCGGGCGGGACCTTGTTCTTGATGGCCGCATTCTCAGCCGGCAGCCCGAAGGCGTCCCAGCCCATCGGCTGGAGCACGTTCCTGCCGCGCATGCGCTGGTAGCGGCTGACCACGTCGCCGATGGTGTAGTTGCGCACGTGGCCCATGTGCAGGCGCCCGCTGGGGTAAGGGAACATGCACAGGCAGTAGAACTTCTCGCGCGCCGGGTCCTCCTGCGCGTCGAAACAACGCTGCTCGTCCCAGTACCGCTGGGCAGCCGGCTCGATCACTTCTGGCTTGTAGATGGGGTCCATGGTCCTTTTCCGGGTGCCGAATCGGGGAAGATTAACGCCCCGCTGCAGTGCGGCGCAAAGCGGCGAGGGCGGTGAGCGCCAGCGCCAACGCGGCCAGCGGGCCGTCGCCGATGCGCAGCCAGGGCGTCATGCCGCGCATCGGCGGCACCTCGGCCTCGATCACTTCGGGCACGAACTGGCGCGAGCGCTCCGCCACCCGGCCCTGCGGGTCGATCACCGCGGTCACGCCGTTGTTGGTCGCACGCAGCATCCAGCGACCCGTCTCCATGGCGCGCATGCGCGCGATCTGCAGGTGCTGGTGCGGCGCGCGCGTGTCGCCGAACCAGGCATCGTTGCTGACATTCACCAGGAGCTCGGCCTCGGGAAAGAACACCCGCTGCTGCGCGCCGAAGGCGTCCTCGTAGCAGATGGTCGGCGCAGCCGCCACGCCGGCCAGCACCAGCGGCGGCGGGTCCCGCGGGCCCGGCGCGAAATCGGTGTAGGGCAGGTTCATGAGCCGCATCCAGCGGCGCACGAAGGCGGGCACCGGGAAATACTCGCCGAACGGCACCAGCTGCCGCTTGCGGTAAATCTGCGGCGTTCCGCCCAGCGCCACCAGCACGTTGTGATACTGGTCGGCCTCGAAATCCAGTTCCAGGATGCCGAGCAGGATCTCGGTGCCGGACTCGCGGCCGCGCGCGTCCAGCGCCTCGAGCAGGTCCAGCTCCTGGTGCAGCAGGGCCGGGATGGCGGCCTCCGGCCAGATGATCAGGTCGGTCTTGCCCCACCAGGGCTCGCTCATCTCGAGGTACAGCTCGCGGGTCGGCTCCAGGGCCGCCTCCAGCCATTTCTCGTCCTGGCCGACCGCGCCCTGGATCATCGCCGCATGCAGCGGTGGGCCGGCCGGCTCGGTCCAGCGGACGCCGCCCGCCGCGCCGGCGCCGGCGAAAATGGCGAGCAAGGCGGCGACCGCGAGCGCGCGGGTCGCCGGCCTCTCCACCAGCAGGGCCGCCAGGGCGCCGGCCGCCAGCGCGCAGATCCAGCCCAGGCCGTAGACGCCGCCGAGCGGCGCGAGCGCACCCAGCACCGAGTCCGTCTGGCTGTACCCCAGCGAAAGCCAGGGAAAGCCGCTCAGGAACCAGCCACGCAGCCATTCGATCGCGGTCCACGCCGCCGGCAGGCCGACCAGCCAGTGCAGCGCGCCGCGCCCCGGCAGCCAGCGGGCCGCGAGCCAGCCCAGCAATGCGTAATACGCGGCCATGAGCGCCGCAAGCGCCAGCGAAAGGAACGCTGCCAGCGCCACCGGCGCCTGGCCGAACTCGTGCACCGAGATGAAAGTCCACCAGGTGCCGGTCAGGAAGGCGGCAAAGCCGAACAGGAACCCGCGCACCG
>CAYWYS010000085.1:0-2142 GCA_964462675.1 uncultured Thioalkalivibrio sp. | reverse complement strand
TCGTGTCCGGCGGCAAGGGCACGGCCGACGAAAAGTTCCGCGCGCTCGAGGCCGCGGGCGTCACGACGGTGCGTTCGCCGGCCGAGCTCGGCAGCGCGATCAAGGGACGCCTGTAAAACGGGGTCAGATACTATTTTGGCAAGGCGCCGGAGCTTCGCTTTGGTTTTCGCGAATTTTGTCCAGGTTTTCTCAAGAATCTGGCACTGAACTAGCGGCGCGCTCTATCGCAAAGTGCCTTCGTGAACCGAAGGCACCGGCAGACATTTTGGCGAGTCATGGGCGGTCGCGCGGATGCCGCCGTGGCGTTCGTGGATCTGCTAAGCTTGCTCGAAGTTCTGGGCTTCAAGCGTCGGGTACGTGGATCACACCACATTCTCTGGCGAGATGGGGCGGAAGAGATACTTAATCTTCAGCCCCGTGGCGCACTGGCCAAGGCATACCAGGTCAAGCAGGTTAGAATTTTTCTCCGCAAACACCGGATTGAGCCAGACGATGAACAGCCGATATGACATCGTCATCTCCTGGAGCGAGGATGATGACTGTTTCGTCGCACAGGTGCCTGACTTGCCGGGCTGCATGGCTGATGGCGCCAGTTACCAGGAAGCTGCCGCAAATGCCGAGCAGGCAATCCAGATTTGGATTGAAACAGCCCTGGAACTGGGCCGTACGATTCCCAGGCCTCGGCACGTTCCGCGTTTCGCCTGAAGTCAGCGGGAAATGCTAAAGCGAAGCCTCGGCCCCTCCTAACAACAATGCGCATCGCCATCGCCCAGATGAACCCCGTGGTCGGGGACGTCGAGGCCAACGTCAACCACATGCTGGAGCTGTGCCGCCTGGCGCACGACGCGCTGCGCGCGGATCTCGTGATTTTTCCTGAGCTGGCGCTGTGCGGCTACCCGCCGGAGGACCTGCTGTTCCACGGCGGCTTCCGGCGCGACGTCGAGCAGGCGCTCGAGCGGCTGGCCCGCAGCCTGAACGGCATGTCGGTCCTCGTCGGTTACCCGGAATACGACGGCGAGACCATCCACAACAGCGCCATCCTGCTCCGGCCGGACGACGCGCCGGTGGTGTACCGAAAGCAGCAGCTGCCGAATTACGGCGTGTTCGACGAGAAGCGCTACTTCCAGCCGGGCGACGCGCCCTGCGTGGTGGAGATGCATGGCGTGAAGCTCGGCATCACCATCTGCGAGGACATCTGGACCGACCGTGTTGCCGCGGCGACGGCGGCGGCCGGGGCCGAGCTCATCTTGTCCATCAACGGCTCGCCCTACGACACCGGCAAGCTGGCACGCCGCGAGGCGGTGCTGCGCGAGCGCGTGGCGGAGACCGGTCTGCCGGTGATCTACGTGAACCTGGTCGGCGGCCAGGACGAGCTGGTGTTCGACGGCGGCTCCATGGCGCTTGATGCGGCGGGCGAGCTCGTCTATCGCGCGCCGTTCTTCACCGAGGCGCTCGACCTGGTCGAGGTAGGGCCGGGCGGCCGCATCGTCCCCGCGCATGTCACGCCGGCGCCGGAGTTCGTCGAGAGCGTGTACCGCGCGCTGGTGCTCGGCGTGGCGGACTACGTGGACAAGCATCGCTTCCCCGGGGTGGTGCTCGGACTGTCGGGCGGCGTGGATTCCGCGCTGACCATGGCGGTGGCGGTGGACGCGCTCGGGCCGGAGCGGGTGCGGGCGGTGATGATGCCCTCGCGCTACACCTCGGACATGAGCCGCGAGGACGCCGAGGCGCAGGCGTGCACGCAGGGCGTGCGCTACGACGTGGTGTCCATCGAGCCGATCTTCGACGGCGCCCGGGCCGCGCTGGCGGAGGTGTTCGCCGGCATGCCGGAGGACGTGACCGAGGAGAACATCCAGGCGCGCTGCCGCGGCATGATCCTGATGGCGATGTCGAACAAGTTCGGCTGCATGCTGCTGACCACGGGCAACAAGAGCGAGATGGCGGTCGGCTACGCCACGCTCTATGGCGACATGGCCGGCGGCTTCGCGCCGCTCAAGGACTGCAGCAAGACGCTGGTGTACCGGCTCGCGGAATATCGCAACGCGCGCTCGGAGGTCATTCCCCGGCGCGTGATCGAGCGGCCGCCCTCGGCGGAACTGCGGCCCGACCAGAAGGACACGGACTCGCTGCCGCCCTACGAGG
>CAYWYS010000084.1:0-2183 GCA_964462675.1 uncultured Thioalkalivibrio sp. | reverse complement strand
TCGCCCACGGCTTCCACATCCCGCACTTCTGCTGGCACCCGGCGCTGTCGGTGGCGGGCAACTGCCGGATCTGCATGGTCGAGACCGAAGGCGGCTGGGTGGACATCGCCTGCAACATGCCGGTCAAGGCCGGCATGAAGGTCGAAACCGAGTCCGAGGCCGTGCGCGCGCAGCGCAAGGCCATGCTCAGGTTCTTCCTGCTCAACCATCCCGTGGATTGCGGCATCTGCGACAAGGCCGGCGAATGCGTGCTGCAGGACTACCACTACGAGCACAATGGCGAGCCACGCCAGGTGCTCGACCCGAAGCTCCAGTCCACCAAGTATTTCCCGCTGTCGAGCCGCATCGTGCTCGACAACGAGCGTTGCATCCTGTGCTCGCGCTGCGTGCGTTTCACCCGCGAGGTATCGAAGTCGAACGTGCTCGGCATCGAGCAGCGCGCCGAGCAGTCCGTGATCCGCCCGGCCGAGGGCCACACGCTGGATGAGGATCCCTACTCCGACAACGTGATCGACCTGTGCCCGGTTGGCGCCCTGCTGTCACGCGACTTCATGTACCAGGCACGCGTCTGGTACCTGCAGCCGACCCCCACGGTGTGCCCCGGCTGCGATCGTGGCTGCACCATCGACGCCTGGACCCGCAAGCCCGAGTGGCACCTGAAGTCCGTCGAGGCACGCGAGAATGAGCGCGTGCTGCGCGTCACGCCCCGGGTGAACCCGGCGGTCAATGGCTACTGGATCTGCAACTTCGCGCGCGACCTCGGCCACTGGTTCGAACGGCCCCGGGCCGGTGCGGCACGCCTCAAGGGCGAGGCCGTCACCACTGCCACCGCCATCGCCGCGGCGCGTGCGCTGCTCGCCGCCGCCCGGCAGCCGGTCGCACTGGTTTCGAGCGCCGCGTCGAACGAGGAACTCGAGGCCTTCAAGGCCGCGCTCGGCACACGCTGCGACAGCTACGTGAAGTCCGACCGGGCGCCCGCCGAGGGCGAGGTCATCGAGGACGAGCTCCTGATCCGGGCCGACAAGAACCCCAACACGCGCACCGCCACCACGCTGTTCGGCGCGCGCCCGCCGGCCTTCCCCGCCGGGACCGACCTGGTGCTGCTGTGGGGCGAGGGCTTCGAATATGGTGACCTGCCGCGCGGCGTGAAGGTCGTGCTGCTCGGCAGCTGGCTGGCGCCGGAGATCGGCTCAGCCGACGTGTTCATCCCGCTCACCACGCAGCTGGAGCGGCACGGTCACTACACCAACTTCGCCGGGGTCACCAGCGCCTTCGCACCCTGTCGCGCGGCGCCGCCCGAGGCGATCGACGCCGCGGCGCTGTTCCCGCGGCTCGCGGCGCCAGGCGGAGGCGCCGCATGATCCAGGACCTGGTCATCCACGGCATCTACATTGGCTACGCCGTGCTGATGCTCATGACCATGGGCCTGATCCTGACCTGGGTCGAGCGCAAGCAGGCCGCCATCATGTCGGATCGCATCGGGGCGAACCGGGCCTACCTGCGGATCCCCTTCACCCAGGTGAAGCTGGTGTGGATGGGCCTGTTCCACGGGCTGGCCGACGGCCTGAAGATGATGCTCAAGGAGGACTGGCGACCGCAGTCCTACGACCGCGTGGCCTACGCCGTTGCGCCGTGGCTGGCCTTCGTGCCGGTCATGGCGGTGTTCGCGGTGGTGCCCTTCGGCGGCCGGCTCGAGCCCGCGCTGCTGAGCAGCGCCGGCGAGGCCGGCTGGTTCGGGGATCGGGTGTACCAGCTGCAGGTAGCGCCGCTCGATGCGGGGCTGCTGATCGTGTTCGCCCTGGGCGGCATCGCGGTGATCGGCGCAATGCTGGCCGGCTGGTCGTCCAACAACAAGTTCTCGCTGCTCGGCGCGGTGCGGGCCGGCTCGCAGATGATTTCCTACGAGCTGGTCATCGGCCTGACCGTGATCGGCCTCTTGCTGATCTACGGCACCGTCAACCTCGGCCATATTGTCGAGCAGCAGTCGGGCATGCTGTTCGGCTTCCTGCCGGCCTGGGGCGTGTTCCTGCAGCCCTTCGCCGCCATCCTGTTCCTGGTCGCCGCGCAGGCCGAGAACCAGCGCATTCCCTTCGACCTGCCCGAAGCGGAGTCGGAGCTGATCGCCGGTTACTTCACCGAGTACAGCGCCATGAAGATGGGGCTGTTCATGTTCGCGGAGTTCA
>CAYWYS010000083.1:0-2208 GCA_964462675.1 uncultured Thioalkalivibrio sp. | reverse complement strand
ACTCGTTGGCATGCAGCCGGACCACGCCCCGGCGCGGGGAGGCCGCGTGATAGGCCGTGAAATCCCTCAGCTCCGGGCGCAGCAGGTGGGCGACACCGCTCACCGGCGCGGCCCCGTGCCGGTCGCCTCGCCCCCCGGCGTCTCCAGCGCGGCCAGCCGGAGCTTCACCGCGAGGGCATGCGCGTCCAGCCCTTCCAGCTCCGCCAGCGTCTGCGTGGTCGGCCCGATGCGCTGGAAGCCGGCCGGGCTCGCCTGCTGGACCGAGATGGACAGCTGGAAGTCGGCGACCGACAGCCCGCTCCACGCGCGCGCGTAGCCGTAGGTCGGCAGCACGTGGTTCGTGCCGCTGCAGTAATCGCCCAGCGACTCCGGCGTCCAGTCGCCGAGGAACACCGAGCCCGCGGTCTCCACGCGCTCGAGCCAGTCCGCCGCGTCGGGCAGCTGCACGATGAGGTGCTCTGGCGCATAGCGGTTGCTGATCTCGAAGGCCTGCGTGATGTCCTGGGTGAGCAGCACGCGCGCATGCGCCAGCGCCTGGCGCACGGTGTCGTTGCGCGGCAGGATCTCCAGCTGCGAGGCGATCGCGGCCTCGACGGCGTCGGCGAGCGCGGCCGATGGCGTCACCAGGATCACCTGCGAGTCCGGGCCGTGCTCGGCCTGCGACAGCAGGTCCGCCGCGACGAAGTTCGCATCGGCGCGGCCATCGGCGATCACCAGCACCTCGGAGGGGCCCGCCGGCAGGTCCAGTGCGGCGCCGTCGGGATCGCGCGAGACCTGGAGCTTTGCCTCGGTCACCCAGGCATTGCCGGGACCGAAGATCTTGTCCACCGCCGGCACGCTCTCCGTCCCGTAGGCCATGGCGGCCACGGCCTGCGCGCCGCCGGCGAGATACACCTCGCTGATCCCGCAGTAGCGCGCCGCGGTCAGTACCGCGGGGTCCGCACGGCCGTTCTTCTGCGGCGGCGTGCACAGCACGCGACGCGGACAGCCCGCCAGCGCCGCAGGCACGGCGAGCATGATCACCGTCGAGGGCAGCGGCGCCGAGCCGGCCGGCACGTACAGGCCGACCGCGCGGATCGGCCGGGTGATGCGCCGGCACACCAGCCCAGGCACGGTCTCGACTTCCACCGGCTCGCCGAGCTGGGCGGCGTGGAAGGCGCGCACGTTGGCAATCGCGACGCGCAGGGCGTCGCGCTGGGCCTCGCTCAGCGCGGCCTCCGCGGCGTCGAACTCCGCCGGCGGCACGCGCAGGGCCGCGACGCGCACGCCGTCGTATTTCTCGGCGAAGCGCAACAGGGCCGCATCACCGTCGCGGCGCACCTCGGCGATGATGGCCGCCACGTCGGCGGCCAGCGAGGCGCGTCGCGTCGCCTCCGGCCGCGCGAGGGCGGCCCGGCGGCCGGCCGCGTCCAGCGCGGACCAGCGCCGCCGCTCCAGTTTCGGGGTGGGTTCAGGCAAGCATCTTCTCCACGGGCAGGACCAGCATCGAGCTCGCGCCGGCGGCCTTCAGCCCTTCCAGGGTCTCCCAGAACACGTTCTCGCGGCACACGGCGTGCACCGCCACCTTGTCGTCACGGCCTTCGAGCGGCATGACCGTCGGCGATTCACTGCCGGGCAGCAGCCGGCGGATCTCGGGCAGCGCCTCGCGCGGGGCGTGCAGCATGATGTACTTGCTCTCGCGCACGCTCAGCACGCCGCGCATGCGGCTCACCAGCCGGGCCGGCCAGCCCTCCGCCGGCCCGCCCTCGCGCGAGATCAGCGCCGCCTTGCTCTCGAACACGATCTCCGCCTCGACCAGGTCGTTCGCCAGCAGCGTGGAGCCCGTCGACACGAGGTCGCAGATCACGTCGGCCCGACCGAGCCGGGGCGCGATCTCGACCGCACCGGCCAGGGTCACGATCCGCGCCTCGACTCCGCGGGCAGCGAGCCAGGCGCCGATGATGCGGGGATAACTGGTGGCGATCCTGAGTCCCTGAAGGCTCTGCGGCGAGGCGTAATCGAAGCCCCGCGGCACCGCGATCGACAGCCGGCAGCGGCCGAAGTCGAGCTCCAGCTCGGGCCGGACATTCATGCCGTCGCGGACCTTCTCGCTGAACACGTTCATGCCGACGATCCCGAGGTCGCACACGCCCTCGGCCACCAGCTCGGGAATATCGTCGTCGCGCACCAGGAGCACGTCCACCGGCATGTTCTCGCCGAAGCAGATCA
>CAYWYS010000082.1:0-2339 GCA_964462675.1 uncultured Thioalkalivibrio sp. | reverse complement strand
CGCCGGCCGATCATCCGCCGCTGATGCGACTGCACGGCGCCATGCTGGCGACCACTATTGCCGAGTACTTCCGTGACCGCGGCCTCAACGTGCTGCTGCTGATGGATTCGCTGACCCGTTTCGCCCAGGCGCAGCGCGAGATCGGCCTGGCGATCGGCGAGCCGCCCGCCACCAAGGGCTACACGCCGTCGGTGTTCGCGCGCCTGCCCCAGCTGGTGGAGCGCGCCGGCAACGGCGTGCCCGGTGGCGGGTCGATCACAGCCTTCTACACGGTGCTCGCGGAGGGAGACGACACCAACGACCCGATCGCCGACGCGGCGCGCGCCGTGCTCGACGGGCACGTGGTGTTGTCGCGGCGGGTCGCGGAAGGCGGCCGCTACCCGGCGATCGACATCGAGGCGTCCATCAGCCGCGCCATGAACGACATCTGCAGCCCGCCGCACCGCAGCGCCGCGCAGCGCTTCCGCAGTCTTTACGCCACCTGGTCGCAGCATCGCGACCTGCTGAGCGTGGGCGCGTACAAGGCGGGCTCGGACCCGGCCGTGGACGAGGCGGTCGCCTACCAGCCGCAGCTGGAAGGCTGGCTGCGGCAGGACATGCACGACGCCGTGCCGCTGACGCAGAGCCTTGAATCGCTCGGCAAGGTGGTCGCGCCAGGGACGGAGGAGGTCTAGGGACATGACCGAGGTATTACGGAGCCGGCGACTCGAGCCGATCGCCAGGATCGCGGACCACCGCGAGCAGGTGGCGGCGCAGGAGTTCGGCCGCCTGCAGGGAGCCGTCTCGGCCCAGGAGTCGCGCCTCGTGGAGCTGCGGGCGTGGTGGCGCGAATATGCCGAAAGCCTGGAGAAACAGACCGGCAAGGGGTCCGGCCTGCTGCGCGAGGGACGCTTGTTCCTGGCCCAGCTGAACGATGCCATCGCGCGCCAGGAACTCGCCGTCGAGCGCGCCAGGCGCGACCTGGAAGCCGCACGCGCCCGCTGGCTGGCGTTGCGCATTGACCACGAGGCCCTCGAGAAGGTCGTCGCGCGCTGCCAGGACGAAGAAGGCCGGCAGGCCCGCCGCGGCGAGCAGCGCGAGCAGGATGAGTGTGCTGCGCGCAGCCTGCAGCCGGAGTCGCCGTGAAACGGCAGGGCCAGTCGGGTGGCACGGTTCCTGCAGCGCATATGCCATCGGCGGCGCAAGGGCGCCGCGCCCGGAGATCGAGTCGATGATGCTGAACATGCCGGCCAGCCTCGCAGAGGCCGATGCCGCGCGACCGCCCAAGCCGCAGACCACGGCCGCAGAACCCGGCAATGGAAGCGATGCCGTGCATCCCTTCGCCTTGCTGCTGACCGCTGACGAGCCGGCTACCGGGGCGCCGCTTACCCAGGCCGGGGATGGGACGCTTGTCCCGGCGCTGGAGGATGCGCTCACGGAGGTGCTGATCGCGGCGCCGGGGGCCGGCAAACTCGTGCCGCCCATCGGCGAACAGTTGCCGCCCGGCCAGCCGATCCGCGGGCCTGCCATCGGCCCCGGCGGCGAACTCGGGGCGACCGGGGACAGCCCGCTGACGCGCATGATCGACATGCTGCGAGCGCTGCACGGACTGGCCGACCCGGCCGCCGGCCAGGGCGATAACCCGCTCCAGCTGAGACCGGAACTGAAGGCGCTGGAGCTGAGCGAGCCGGTCCGGCTGCTCACGGCCGCGACGGGCGGCCAGCACCAGGCCCCGGTCGCCGCCGCGCCGGTGGCTGCAGGTACGTCGCTGGCCGCGGCGGCGACCCCGCCGTCGGTGCCGATCACCGCGGCGCCCGGCCGCCCCGACTGGAGCGAGGCGGTCGGCCAGCGGGTGCTGTGGATGGTGTCCAACAAGACGCAGGCGGCCGAGCTGCGCCTCAACCCCCCCGAACTCGGCCCTGTCGAGGTCAAGGTCAGAACGGACGACGACGGGATCCGGCTCAGCTTCGCGGCCGGCAATGCGGCCGTGCGCGAGGCGCTGGAAGCTGCGGCGCCGCGGCTGCGCGAGATGTTCCTTGCCGAGGGCCTGCGGCTCGAGAACATGGATATCGGCCAGCAGCATGCCGGCGCCGGCCAGCGCAGCGACCCCGAAGAAACTGCAACGCAAGGCGGCGCCGCCGACGAAGATGTCGATGTTCCCGCGCGCACAGCCGTGCTGCCACGCGCCGGCCTGGTGGACTGCTTCGTCTAGCCGGCGACGGCGGCCACGCCGCCCGACCGCGTCAAGAAGCTGACACGGCCTTGCGGGCACCCAGTAACTAATTGATTTTTAATAGCCTTGCTGGCTGGCACGGCTTTTGCTCCTGCTATTCGCGAGACATTCGCGTCCGCATGGAGTG
>CAYWYS010000081.1:0-2443 GCA_964462675.1 uncultured Thioalkalivibrio sp. | reverse complement strand
TTCCCATCACCCGCTCCAAATTTCCCGCGAGATATCGTGTGCGTCGATTGCGCGCGCAGGCCGTGAGCGCTACAAATGTAGTACGACGCCTGTGTTGCAGGACTTGACTCATGGCTGAAACGACCACGATTCGCTTGCCACCCAAACTGCGCGCGCGAATCCGCGCGCTCGCGAAGCATTCCGGACGCTCGGCCCACAGCTTCATCCTTGAAGCGGTAGAGAGGCATGTCGACTACGACGAGCAGATGCGCAGCCTCGTCAAGGAAGCATTGGCGGCCGATGAGGAGATCGAGCGGACCGGCGAGGTGTATCGGGCGGACGACGTGCATGCCTGGGTAGAACGCCTGGCCCGCGGTCAGGACGCTGCACGGCCGAGGCCGTGGCGACGGTAGTCTATTCGGCGCGGGCACTGTCCCACTTCGAGCGCGCATTCGAGTTCCTGGCAAGCGAGAACCCGGACGCGGCAATCGCGGCGGCCGGGGCCATCCGCTCGGCTGTCGAGAACCTGGCCGCGCACCCATTGCTCGGGCGGCGCGTGCACGGCGACATTCGGGAACTCGTGATCTCTAGGCACGTTGCGCCGCCCCGCGCCAGGGCCTTGCGGCCCGGCGCAGGCGGTAGCCAGGTTCGCGCGCTCGGCGCTACTCCGCGCTCTCGATGCTGACCGCGGCATCCTCGATGATGAGGTCGTAGCGATAACCCATGCCGAAATCCTTGTCGACGGCGACCGCGCCGGTGACGAGCACGGTATCGCCGACGTTCGGCAGCACCTCGGTCGTCGTGACGGTCAGGTCGTTCGTTCCTTCCGCGCCCGAGCCGTCCCGGACGTGCAGCCAGTTCTTGCCCATGATGCCGGCATTCACCTTGACGACCCTGCCCCGGAAGACGACCGTCTGGCCGGCCAGCCCCGCCTTGTCGGCGAACACTTCAGCGATGGTCTTGCCGCCTTCGGCCTTCGCGATGCCTGACAGGTCGACCGATTCGGCGGGCGCCGTCGGGATCGGGTGCGGCGCGGGCATTTCGGCTGCCGGTGCGGCGGGCGCGGCTGCACCGGGCGAGGTTGCGGCCGGCGCCGGTGTTTCCTTGCTGCACGCTGTCACGGCAAGCGCGAGGGTCAGGGCGAGGAGGCAGCTAATGGTGGTTTTCGACACGAGGGGATTCTCCAGTTAGAAGTGTGGACCGCGAGCCATGCTGTCGCCGCGGTCGTCAGGAATCGAGGCAGCAGTGTACCTGACGGTGATGCCTTCAGCCGCCTTGAAAATGGCTCAGGTGCCCTTTGTACAGTCTTACTTTTTCTTAACATAACGGGGGATTTGCTTACTTGCGAACTTTCTGGCTATGCTCCGGCGCGCCACGAGCCACGCAGGACCGCCAGGCCTCCGTCAGGGGCCCTGTTCAAGAAGAACGCTCGGGCTTGTCACCAACCTTCGGGGAGCTACCAAGAATGAAAATCCATCGACTGGCGTCGCTTGCGGGCGCCATGGCGCTCGTGTTTGCATCAGGCACCGCGACCGCGGCGCCTGATCGGGCCGCGAAGCGCGAACTGCCGGCGTCCATCGCCGCGCTCAAACTCGACGCACCGCTCAGCGCGAGCGGGATTCTCGACGACCGGCTGCATTCGAGCCTGCGCTCCGCAGAGGGCGAAAGCAGGGTCATCATCCGGCTGGCCAGCCCCTCCGTCGCGGAGCGGGAAATCAACAACGACAACGCCAGCGTGCACGCGCGCAACAACCTGCGCAACGAGCAGGCGGCGTTCCTCGATCGCGCCCGGGCGCTCGACCCGAATGCGCGCGTCGTCGCGCAGGTCCAGCACGTGCTGAATGCCGTGTTCGTCGAGATCGACGCCGCGGTGCTGCCGCAGCTGGCGAACGACCCGGCCGTCATGCGCATTGCGCCGGTGGCCGACTATGAGCGCGACTTGAGTTCCACGGTGCCGTACATCGGCGCCTCCGCCGTGCGGAAGACCGGCTTCACGGGGAAGGGCATCAAGGTCGCCGTGCTCGACAGCGGCATCGACTACTTGCACGAGGCGTTCGGTGGCTCCGGCGATCCCGCCGACTTCGCTAACAACGATCCGACCGTCATCGAGCGGGGCACCTTCCCGACCCGCAAGGTTGTCGGCGGCTATGACTTCGTCGGCAGTGTGTGGCCGAATGGCCCTGAAATGCCGGATCCCGATCCGATCGATGACGGTCCAGCGGGCGGCCACGGCACGCACGTCGCCGACATCATTGGCGGCAAGAAAGGCGTCGCGCCCGGCGCGGATCTTTACGCCGTCAAGGTCTGCTCGTCGGTCAGCACTTCGTGCTCCGGGATCGCACTGATCCAGGGCATGGAGTTCAGCGTCGATCCGAACGGCGACGGCAAGCTGAACGACCGCGTCGACATCATCAACATGTCGCTTGGTTCGGACTACGGCCAGCCCTTCGACGACGACCTGTCG
>CAYWYS010000080.1:0-3493 GCA_964462675.1 uncultured Thioalkalivibrio sp. | reverse complement strand
ACCGGCCAGCGCCTGCAGCGCGCAATGGAAGCGACCGAGCTGTTCCCGAACATGGTGATCCAGATGGTCGCCGTCGGCGAGGAATCGGGCTCGCTCGACGAGATGTGCGCCAAGGTCGCGGACTTCTACGAGCGCGACGTCGACGACGCAGTAGACAACCTATCCAGCCTGCTCGAGCCGATGATCATGGCGATCCTCGGCGTGCTGGTCGGCGGGCTGGTCATCGCGATGTACCTGCCGATCTTCAAGCTCGGTGCCGTTGTCTAGCGACTGGCTGGCCGGCGCCGCGCTGCTGTTCGGCCTGCTGGTCGGCAGCTTCCTGAACGTCGTCGTGCATCGCCTGCCGCTGATGATGCGGCGGGAGTGGCGCGCGCAGTGCGCCGAGGAGATGGCGCAACCGGCGCCGGCGCTGCCTGAAGGCCGTTTCGACCTGGTCGCGCCGCGCTCGCGCTGCCCCGCCTGCAATCGCCAGATCCGTGCCGTCGAGAACATCCCGCTGTTCAGCTGGCTGGCCCTGAAGGGCCGCTGCGCCGGCTGCAGCGCGCGCATCTCGCCGCGCTACCCGGCCGTCGAGCTGCTGACCGGGCTGCTGTTCGCCGCGACCGCGTGGCTGCTGCCCTGGCCGGCGCAGGCGCTCGCGGGCATCGGCCTGACGGGTGCCCTGATCGCGCTGAGCTTCATCGACATCGACGAGCAGCTGCTGCCGGACAGCATCACGCTGCCGCTGCTGTGGGCCGGGCTCTTGTTCAACCTGCTGGCCGGCGACCAGGCCTTCGTCAGCATCGAGGAAGCGGTCATCGGCGCGGTCGCCGGCTACCTGAGCCTGTGGACCGTCTACCAGGGCTTCAAGCTGGTCACGGGCCGCGAGGGCATGGGCTACGGCGACTTCAAGCTGCTCGCGGCGCTCGGCGCGTGGCTCGGCTGGCAGATGCTGCCGCTCGTGATCCTGCTGTCCGCGCTGGTCGGCGCCATCGTCGGCATCGCAATGATCCTGCTGCTCGGGCGCGACCGCCAGGTGCCGATCCCGTTCGGGCCCTATCTCGCCGCCGCCGGCTGGATCGCGCTGCTCTGGGGCCCGGCGCTGACCGGCGCCTGGCTGAACTACGCGGGGATGCGTTGAGGTGCTGCAGGCCCCGGCCTTCACCGACGGACACCTCCGCATCGGGCTGACCGGCGGCATCGCCAGCGGCAAGTCCACCGTGGCGCGGCTGTTTGCCGAGCAGGGCGTGCCGGTCATCGATCTCGACCAGGTCGCGCGCGAGGTCGTCGAGCCCGGCGAACCGGCGCTCGCGGATATCGTGGGGGCGTTCGGCGCCGAGGTGCTCGATGCCGAGGGCCGCCTCGACCGCGCCCGGCTGCGCGCCCGCGTGTTCCACGATCCGCCGGCCCGGAAGCGGCTGGAGGCATTGCTGCATCCCCGGATCCTCGAGGCGGCCGTGCGCCATGCCGCGACGGCCGGCGGGCCTTACCAGGTCATCGTCGCGCCGCTGCTGGTCGAGTTCGGGCTGACCGGCTGGGTCGATCGCGTGCTGGTCGTGGATTGCCCGGCCGAGGCGCAGCTCGCGCGGCTGCTGGCGCGCGACGGCGGCGACGAGACTCTGGCGCGCGCGATCCTCGCCACGCAGGCGAGCCGCGAGCAGCGCCTCGCTGTGGCCAACGATGTCGTCGTCAATGACGGGCCGCCGGCGCGCCTGCCCGGCGCCGTGGCGAAACTCGATGCGCTCTACCGGAAGCTCGCGGCCGGCGGCGACCATGAAGCGACCGGCCTGCACCTGCCCTGAGGAACCGACACAGGGGGGTTTGCGGTGCCTCGCAGCATCGTAGAGAATCGCCCGATGAATCAAGGCGCGGCGAATGCCCCGGCCCGCCAGGAGGTGGGCGACACGATCGTCTACGAGCAGCCGCTGACCGAGCGGATGCGCACTTTCCTGCGCATCGAGTTCCTGTCGCGCCAGGCGCAGCATCACGCGCGCCAGCCCTCGGCCTGGTCGAGCCGCGCGGCGATGGGCAGCCTGATCGAGATCCTCGCGATCGTCACCCGCAGCGACGTGCGCGGCGACGTGCTGAAAGACCTCGAGCGCCAGGCGACGACGCTGTCCGGCTTCGCCAGCCGGCCGGGCGTCGACCGCACGCGCCTCGAGGCGCTGCTCGAGCGCGTCTCGCAGCTGCGCCAGCAACTCGCCGGCTGCGGCGCCAATTACACGCAGCCGCTCAAGGAATCCGAGTTCCTCGCCGCGATCCGCCACCGCAGCGCGATCCCCGGCGGCACCTGCGAGTTCGACCTGCCTGATTTCAAGCACTGGCTCAGCCTGCCCGACGAGCAGCGCTACACCGATTTCCAGGCGTGGTTCCGCCACCTGAAGCCGCTGTGCGATGCCATCGGCCAGCTGCTGTGGCTGACGCGCGAATCCTGCCCGGGCCGCCCCGAGGTCGCGCCGGGCGGCATGTTCCAGCACCAGATCGACCGCTCGGTCGGCTCGCAGCTGGTGCGCATCTCGATCCCGGTCACCGCCGCCTACTACCCCGAGGTCAGCGGCGGACAGCACCGCTTCACGATCCGCTTCATGACCTGGGGCGGCCCCGAGCACCGCCCGGTCCAGGTCACCGAGGACGTCAGGTTCGACCTGACCTGCTGCTGAGTGGCGTGATGCTCGAGGTCGCCTGCCCCAATTGCGGCAAGCCGGTGGAATGGTCGCCCGCCTCGACGTGGCGGCCGTTCTGCAGCGAGCGCTGTCGCCTGATCGACCTCGGCCAGTGGTTCAGCGAGGAGCATGCGATCCCGGGGGAGGATGCGGGGGAGATGGAGGACGGCGGCGGGCTGGAGGATGGGGAGCGCTGAGCCCGTACACGCAACTCTCAGGCAGCGTCCGGCTTGCGCACAGCGAGAATATCCCGGGGACCTACCAGGCGAACCTGGTTGCGATTAAGCAGCAAAATCGCCTGAGTCAGGCCCGATGCGGTCACGAACTCCACATCGAGCGCTTCGTCTCCATAGATCTCGACGACTGCGCCAATATCACCACGCTTCAGTCCGTGGGAAGGGACGTCCTCATCGAGAACAACTGTGTCGAGTCTCTTGATCCCCATTGCTCAGTCCTCGGGGTACGGGTCATGGGCCAGTGACCAATATGCTGGTGTTTACGGAACAAATGCTGGGAAGTCCAGCCTTACCGGTGCTCGGTACGCTTGCAGGCGTGAAGACATCAGCCTACTTCGACGCAATTCGACTGCGCCCGGACCGCGCAGCCATTCGCGACGCATGGATCGAACGTGCAATCCAGTTTCCAATTCGCCGACAAGTCCAGGGCGACGGCCGCATAAGACTTTGGATCGAGGTCGAGGAGATGGAAAATCGCTATTTGCGCGTTATCCTCTTGGCCGATGGCCAGACGGTCCACAACGCATTTTTTGACAGGCGCTTCAGACCATGAAGATAAAGTACTTCACGGATACGGACACGCTCCTGATGGAGTTCAGGGATGCGCCTGTCGTG
>CAYWYS010000079.1:0-3645 GCA_964462675.1 uncultured Thioalkalivibrio sp. | reverse complement strand
GATATGCGGCTTGGTAGATCGCGGTCCTTGAACGCCGTGCGGCCCGAGGCGCTGGCCCCGGAGTTTGCCTGGCGCACGCTCAGGCTGCTGAACGCTTTCCGGTTGTTGTACTGCGCCTTCCTGTTTGCGCTGTTCATCTACCCCTCCGAGCCGCGCTTCGTCGGCGCCGACAACCCGGAGCTGTTCTTCGCGGCCGTGCTGTGCGGCTTCGTGTTCGCCGCGATCAACGACTTCGCCGTCAACCAGCACTGGCCGTCCGTCAACGGCCAGGCCATCGCCCAGGGCGTCGTCGACATCACCGTGCTCAGCGTCCTGACCTGGGCCAGCGGCGGCCTCGTCAGCGGCCTCGGCAACCTGTTGATCGTCACGATCGGCGGGCTGGCCTTCGTCTCGACCCGGCTGCGCGCGCTGGCCTTCGCCTCGGCCGCGACCTTCGCCGTGCTCGGCCTGCAGATCTTCGGCATCGCGCAGGGCACGATCACCGTCGGCGACGTCGCCCCGGCCGGCATGTTCGGCGGCCTCTTGATGCTGCTGGCCTTTGCGGCCGCGCCGCTGGCCAAGCGCATCCACGAGAGCGAGGCGCTCGCCCGCCAGCGCGGCGTCGATCTCGAAAACCTGAACCAGCTCAACGAGTACATCGTCCAGAACCTGCGCGAGAGCATCGTCGTGCTGGACGGCGAGAGCCGCATCCGGCTGATGAACGAAGCCGCCGCCAAGTACCTCGGCATCGGCCCGGGCTGGCGCGGCACGCGCATCGCCGAGGTCTCGCCGCGGCTCGACCACGCGGTGCAGGCCTGGCGCTCCGGCGCACCGCTCGCCGAGCAGGCCGGGCCGTTCCAGTCCGCCGACGGCGCCACCATGATCGCGCCGTCCTTCGCGCCGATCGGCCGGCCGAAGAGCGGCGCGCTGCTGGTGTTCCTCGAGGACACCAGCCTGCAGTCCGAGAAGGCCCAGCAGGCCAAGCTCGCGGCCCTCGGGCGGCTGTCGGCCAGCATCGCGCACGAGATCCGCAACCCGGTCGGCGCGCTCAGCCACGCCGCGCAGCTGCTGGCCGAGGCGGAGGGCCTCGACGAGTCGCAGCGGCGCCTGACGACGATCATCGAGAACAACGCGACGCGCGTCAGCACCATCGTCGAGAACATCCTGCAGCTGTCGCGCCGCGAGCAGCTCAGCCTCGAGCGCATCGACCTCGTCGAGTGGGCCAAGCAGTTCCTCGACGAGTTCGCCGGCTCCGCCGACCTGCCCGGCTCCGCCGTCGACCTCGACATCTCCAGCGCGCCGATCGAGGTGCGCATGGACGCCAGCCACCTTCACCAGGTCGTCACGAACCTCTGCGAGAATGCGCTGCGTTACGGCACCCCCGGTCCCGGCGCGCCGCGCCTCGAGCTCGCCGTCGGCCGCCGCGTCGGCACCGGCCGCCCCTATCTCGAGGTGCGCGACCGCGGCCCCGGCATCCCCGAGGAGCTGGCCGAGCGGGTGTTCGAGCCCTTCTTCCGCGCCAGCCAGCAGATCGAGCACCGCGGCGGCAGCGGCCTCGGGCTGTTCATCTCCCGCGAGTTCTGCGAAGTGAACCGCGCGGCGCTGGTCTACGAGCCGCGTGTCGGCGGCGGCAGTATTTTTCGTATCATCTTCGCCGACCCGCAGCGCTGGGAGACCTGAGTGGCCCGACCGACCGTCCTGATCGTCGACGACGAACCCGATATCCGCGAGCTGCTCTCCATGACGCTCGAGGGCATGGACATCGCCCCCGACACCGCCGCCGACCTCGCCGCAGCCCGCCACAAGCTGCAGACGGCCGACTTCCACTTCTGCCTGACCGACATGCGCCTGCCCGACGGCGACGGCCTCGAGCTGGTGCAGTGGATGCAGCGCCACGCGCCCGGCGTGCCGGTGGCCGTCATCACCGCCCACGGCAACGTCGAGACCGCCGTGCGCGCGCTGAAGCTCGGCGCCTACGACTTCGTCTCCAAGCCGGTCAAGGTCAAGGACCTGCGCAAGCTCGTCAAGACCGCGCTGAAGCTGCGCGACGTCGAGGAAAGCGAGGTCATCGACACGATCGTGCACAGCGGCGGGCCGCTGCTGCTCGGTCATTCCGAGCCGATGGAGCGCGTCCGCCAGATGATCGCCAAGGTCGCCCGCAGCCAGGCGCCGGTGCACATCGTCGGCGAATCCGGCACCGGCAAGGAACTCGTCGCGCGGCTGATCCACGAGTCCGGCCCGCGCGCCGGCCAGCCCTTCGTCGCCGTCAACTGCGGCGCGATCCCGTCCGAACTCATGGAAAGCGAGCTGTTCGGCCACCTCAAGGGCAGCTTCACCGGCGCGACCGCCGACCACGAGGGGCTGATCCGCAGCGCCGAGGGCGGCACCGTGCTGCTCGACGAGATCGCCGACCTGCCGCTGCTGATGCAGGTCAAGCTGCTCCGGGTCATCCAGGAGCGTAGCGTCCGCCCGGTCGGCGCCACCCAGGAGATCCCGGTGGACGTCCGCTTCCTGTCCGCCACCCACCAGGACCTCGGCGCGCTGGTCGCCGACGGCGCCTTCCGCGAAGACCTGTATTACCGCATCAACGTCATTGAATTGGTCGTCCCGCCGCTGCGCCAGCGCGGCGACGACATCATCGAGCTGGCCGACCATATCCTCGGGCGCCTGGCCCCGAAACTCGGCGTCCCCCGGCCGAAACTGTCCCCGGAAGCCCGCGCAGCGCTGCTCGGCCACGCCTTCCCCGGCAACGTCCGCGAGCTCGAAAACGTGCTGGAGCGCGCCATCGCGCTGTGCGAAGGGGGCAAGATCGAGGCCGGCGACATCCAGCTGCGCCAACCCGAGCCGGGCGCGGCGGTACTGAAACCCCGCGTCGCACCCGTCGGCAACGGCGACCTCGAGGACCAGGTCGAGGAACTCGAGCGCGCCGCGATCATGGCCGCCCTCGAGCAGACCCGCTACAACAAGACCAAGGCCGCCCAGCTGCTCGGCATCACCTTCCGCGCGCTGCGCTACCGGATCAAGAAGCTGGGGATCGAATAGCGCCGGCGACCCGGTACGCGTAGGCATTGCCCCGCTTGAGCTCGAGCAGGTAGCCGGCGCTTGCCAGCTGGCGGAGGTCGGCCCGGGCTGTTGCGTAGGCCACCCGATGGCTGTTCTGGTGGGACCGGATCGTGTATTCCGCCCCGGGGTGCCGCAGCGCGTGGCTCAAGAGCGCGAGTTGCCGGTGGTTGAACTCCGAACTCGACTGCAGGCGGGCTTCGACGTCCCTGAGCTGCTGGATCTTTCGCTGCAAGTACTCTTCGAGTTCCTTGATGGCCTTGAGAATGGCCTGCAGATGGTAGACGAGAAAATAGGTGGCATCGTTCTCGTCGGACTCCGAGAACTGGTACGCCTGTGCATATCGGGCAAACGACCGCCTGATGACCGTGGAGATGGAGACATACTCGAAGAGCCAATACTTGCTCGACATCATCGACCAGTAGAACAGCGCCCTCGCCGTCCTGCCGTTGCCGTCCTCGAACGGGTGATCGTGAGCAAGCCAGAAATGCAGCAGCACCGCGCGCACCACCGGATGCATGAACCTGTCGCCATCGAGCTCGCCGTTGGCGAACTGGCACATGCGCTCGAGGCGCTGCGGCAGTTGAGCCGCGGGGGGCGGCGTGT
>CAYWYS010000078.1:0-3678 GCA_964462675.1 uncultured Thioalkalivibrio sp. | reverse complement strand
CCAACCGGTGGTCAGGCGATCCGACCTACTCGCACGGTTACCTGGTCGCCGCGGTCTCCGCCTGGATGGTGTGGCGCGCGTGGCGACGCGGCGAACTCGAAGACACGCAACCGTCGTTCTTCGCGCTGTTGCCATTGGCGTTGGCGGGCCTCGTGTGGCTAGTGGCGCAGGGGGGCAGCGTCCTGATCGTGCAGCAACTCATGCTGCCGAGCCTGTTGCTCGGCGCCGGCTGGGCGCTGTTCGGCTGGCGCGGCTTCCTCGCGCTGCTCGTACCCATCGGCCTTCTGTTCCTCGTAGTGCCGGTGTGGGAATACCTGCGCCCCCCATTGCAGAGCATCAGCACCTTCGCGGTCGGCAAGGTGCTCCAGGCGATCGGTATTCCCGTCTACCTGCACGGCCACCAGGTGGATCTGCCGGCCGGCAGCTTCGAGATCGCCGAGGGATGCAGCGGCCTGAACGTGTTCATGGCCGGGGCCGCGCTGGCCGTGATCCAGGCCTACCTGTTCCTCGGCAAGACCTGGGCGCGTGCCCTGCTCATTGCCGTGGCGCTGACGGCGACGATCGTGGCGAACTGGCTGCGCATCGCGATCATCATCGTCGCCGGCCACCTGACGGACATGCAGCATTGGCTCATCGACGATCACTACCAGTTCGGCTGGGTGACGTTCGCGATCATGATGGTCCCCGTGCTGTTCCTCGGCCGCAAACTCGAGGGCATGGCACCTTCGAGCGAGCCCGGATCGGCGCCGCCGGCGCTGTCTTCCCAGCTGCCCGCGACATTCCGGACCCCGACGGCCGCCGCGTTGGTCATGCTGGTGCTGCCCGGCCTCGCCTGGTTGTTGATCTACCGCGGCAGCGAGATCGCGCCACCTCCGGTCTTGCCGGCTGCGGCCGGCGAATGGCGCCTGGACGGTGAAGCGTCGCCCGACTGGCGTCCGGTGCATCCGGGCGCCAGCCTGGAACTTGGCGGCCGGTACACCGACGGGCGTCGCGAGTTGGACGCCTGGGTCGTCTATTTCGAGCGCCAGTCCCAGGATGGGGAGCTGATCGGCTACGGCGCCCAGGCGGCGCGTCCGGAGGACGGGCGCTTGTCCGCCGACGGAATGGCGCCCGGCGAACTGAGACTCCAGTCAAGTCACCATCACGGTCGCCTGATAAGGTATCGATACGACGTCGGGGGCAGGGAGACTCACTCCGCGTCGCGAGCCAAGTTGTACCAGGTGATCGGATCCCTGACCGGCCAGCCGTCGGCGCAGGGGTTCTTTTTGTCGGCACGCTGCGGCCAGCCCGACTGCAGCGACGCCCGCGAGGCGCTGCGCGAATTCGAGGCAGGCTTGGGCGATTCCCTTTGGAGAGCTACACGATGACGCGTCCAATCCACGGTTTTACCCTGCTGTTCGCTGTGCCGGTGCTGCTCGCGCTGGCTGCCTGCGGCGCCCGCCTCACGGCTGATGAGCGCATGGACCTGGCCCGCGAACAGCTTTCCCAGGGTGACGCCCCGACGGCCGTCATTCACCTGAAGAACGTCCTGCAGGAGGATCCGAGCAACGTCACGGCGCGGCTGCTGCTCGCCGAGGCTTCGCTCAGGTCCGGCGACTTCGACGGCGCGGCAAAGGAGTACCTGCGCGCCATCGACCTGGGCGCCGAGGTAGACGATTTCCGCCTGCCGCTGGTCGAAGCGCTGGTGCGCGCCGGCGGCATCCAGGAAGCGCTGCGCTACACCGATCCGGCGGAAGCCGGCGACGCGCCCGAGCTGCGCTTCTGGCGGGCACTTGCGCTGACTCGCGCCGGCCAGACGGAGGAAGCGAAAGCCGTGCTCGAGGCCCTGCGTGATTCGCCCGAATACGGCAAGCACGCGCAGGTTGCGCTGGCGCGCCTGGCGCTCGCCGAGCAGCGGCCGGCGGACGCGCTGGCGATGCTCGAGCCTCTGGCGGGCGCGATGGCCAGCGATGCCGATTACTGGGAGGTGAAGGCCTTCGCAGCGCTGCAATCGGGCCAGACCGAGGATGCGGTCCAGGCATTTCGCAAGGCAGCCGAGGTGGTCGTTGATCCCGTGGGCGCGCGCCGCTTCATGTTCCGGGCCGGCGAGGCCGAAGCGCTGCTCGCCGCCGGGCGACTCGACGAAGCCCGCACGGTCGCCAGCGACCTGCAGAGCCAGGACAATCGCAACCCGGTGGCCAACTACCTGATGGCGCGCGTCGAGCTGCAGGCCGGCAACGCCGACCAGGCGCTCGCCTACGCCCAGGCCGTGCTCGCCGCCCAGCCCGACTCGTCGGTCGGCAACATGATGGCCGGCGCCGCCAGCCTGTCGCTTGGCCAGACGACGCAGGCCGAGCGTTACCTCGAGCGTGCCATCGCGAGCGATCCCGGCAACCTGCCGGCGCGCAAGCTGCTGGCGCAGACGCGACTCGGCCTGCAGTCGCCCGAGCGCGCGCTCGAGGCGCTTGGCCCGGGCATTGCCGACAGCGCCGATCCCGCTGCAGCGGCGCTCGCGGGCGTCGCGAGTGTGCGGGCTGGCGATCCCGATGCCGCGATCGACATTTTCCGCCGCCAGGTCGCGGCGGATCCGGACAACGAAGAAGCCCGCTCGCTGCTGGCCGTCAGCCTGATGTCGGCGGGCCGCACCGAAGAAGCGCTGGCCGAGCTCGCGCAGATCAAGGCGGGCGCAGGCGTGATGCGCCAGCGCGCCGACCTGATCGGCATCGCAGCGCACTTGCAAGGCAACGACACACCCGCCGCACGTGCCCTGGCCCGCGAGGCAGCGGCCGCGCATCCGCGCGATGTCGCGCTGCTGAACACGCTCGGCGCCCTGTTCGAGGGTGCGGGCCAGCTCGATGAAGCCGCCGCCTGGTTCGAGGAGACGCTTGCGATCGAGCCGGGCAACAATGCTGCTGCTTTCAACCTGGGACGCATCACCGCCAACCAGGGCCAGCTCGACCGCTCGCGCGAACTGTTCAACGGCATCCTCGCGCGCGAGCCCGGCAACGCCGTCGCGCTGACCTCGCTGGCCCAGATCGACTGGGCGCAGGACCGGCGCGACGACGCTTTCGCCGCGCTGGAACGCGCCCGTGTCGCGGACCCGGCGGATGGGGGCTCCCGCTTCGTGCTGACCCAGTACCTTGTTGCCGCCGGTCGGGCCGCCGAAGCGGTCGCGGTGGCGCGTGAAGCTGTTGCGATTGCGCCAAATTCGGCGCCGTTCGCCAATGCGCTCGGCGTGGCCTTGCTGGAGGCCGGCAATCCGACCGGCGCCTTGCCGCAGTTCGCGCGGGCGCGGGAGATCAACCCGGCCGAAGCCCGCTACCTGTACAACAGCGCGCGGGCCAGCCTGGCGCTCGGCGAGGGCGAGCGCGCCCGCGAGCACCTTGTGAATGGCCTGGCGCTCGAGCCGGACAACACCGTCATGCTGGCGATGCTGGTGGACCTCGAGCGACGCGCCGGGCGCCTCGACGCCGCGAGCCAGGCGCTGGCCCGGCTCGAGCGGGCCGCGCCGCAAGGCGATCCGCGGGTCGTCCTGTTGCGCGCCGAGATCCTGCTGGCCCAGGAACGCTTCGCCGACGCGGCCCGGGTGTTCGACGAGGCGCGCCGTCTCGGCGCGGGCTCGCGCGCCGTCGTCGGCCTGCACGAAGCCCGTCGCCGCGGCAATCTTCCGGACCCGGCGGCGCCGCTGACAGATTGGCT
>CAYWYS010000077.1:0-4774 GCA_964462675.1 uncultured Thioalkalivibrio sp. | reverse complement strand
TCTCCATGGAACACGGTGGAGCTTGATGGATGCTAATCGTAGTTGTCGATCATCAGCACGCGCGCGCTCACAGGCCCTCCTCCGCCATCTCGAGCGCGCGGCGCAGGATCGCGCTCTTCGCCAGCACTTCACGGTACTCGCTGATCGGCACGCTGTCCGCAACGATCCCGGCACCGGCCTGGTAGCTGTACTCGTCGCCTCGAAACGCCAGCGTGCGGATTGCGATCGCCTGGTCCATGCCGCCGCGCTTCGAGAAATAGCCCACCGTGCCGGCATACAGGCCGCGGCCGACCGGCTCGTATTCCTCGATCAGTTCCATCGCGCGCACCTTCGGCGCACCCACCAGCGTGCCCGCCGGGAAAGTCGCCGCGAACAGGTCGAAGGCGTCGCGTCCGGCCTCGAGCTCGCCGTTGACGCCGCTGACGATGTGCATGACATGGCTGTAGCGCTCGATCGCGCGGCTCGGCTCGACCTGGATCGAGCCGGGCACGGCCACCCGGCCGAGGTCGTTGCGCGCGAGATCCACGAGCATCACGTGCTCGGCGTTCTCCTTCGGGTCGGCGAGCAGCTCGACCTCGCGCGCAAGGTCCTGCTCGTGGGTATCGCCGCGCGGGCGCGTGCCGGCGATCGGCCGCAGCGCGGCGCGGCGCCCGTCCAGCTTGACGAGCGCCTCCGGCGAAGAGCCGGCGACCGACAGCCCGTCGAGCTCGAGGAAGTACATGTAAGGCGACGGGTTCAACAACCGCAGCGCGCGGTAGGCCTCGAATGGCGCCAGGTCGCTGCGACCCGCGAAACGCACCGACAAGACGAGCTGAAACACGTCGCCCGCCGTGATGTTGCCCTTGGCCTTGGCCACCGCGTCGATGAACCCGGCCTCGCTCATGCTGGCGCGCGGCGCCTCGTGGCGGCCCGTGCGCCGGAACGGCACGCCCCCGGCGAGCGCCTGCACGACCTCGCGCCGCAGGGCGAGGCGCTGCGCCTCGCTGCCGGCATGCAGCAGCGCCGCGCGGCGCGTCAGGTGGTCGAACACGAGCAGCGACTCGGGCGCGACCCACAGGCCCTCCGGAAAGTCGCCGCGCCCGCCCGGCACACGCTCGAAATGCCGCACGATGTCGTAGGCCGCGATGCCGACGAGCCCGCCGTCGAATGGCAGGCCCGCCTCCGGCGCAAGGGTCGGCGCGCAGGCAAGCGCGGCGCGCAACGCGGGCAGCAGGCCCTGCGCCAACGGGTCCGTGCGGCCGCCGTAATGCAGGCCGGCACGGTCCAGCGTAGCGGTCAGTGCGTCACCAAAGCCGATGAAGGAGTAGCGCCCGAGGCGCTCGGCGCCCTCGACACTCTCCAGCAGGAAGCGCGGCCGGAACGGCGCGAGCTTCATGTACGCCGAGACCGGCGTATCAAGGTCGGCGGAGATATCGAACGGAGAGTGCATCATTCCTCCTCAAGGCGTGGGCCGTCCGGGAGGAGGTCACGAAAAACCCACCCCCGGCAAGCTCCGGAGATGGGTTCGGGGCGTGAGCCGCTTCAGCCGGCTGCGCGCGACCGGACCCCCTCCGGGGACCCGATTCGCCACCACCAGTGGCCGCGCGCGCTGAAACTCTGGGCGATCATGCTGCCCCGGATGTTACCCGGCCTTGGTCGGCGGTCAACCCCCTCGGCAGGCGCGGCCCCCGCTGTCAGCCGGCCGGCGTCGTCCACGGCACGGCGTACCGGATCACCAGCGCGCACGAGATTGCCAGCCATACCAGCACCGTCAGGGGGATCCCGACACGCAGAAAGTCGCGCGCCAGGTAGCCGCCGGCCGTCGCGACCACCAGGTTCGGCCGCGAGCCCAGCGCGGTTGCGAAACTCAGGTTGGCGCCGAACAGCACCGCGAGCACGAACGGCTCGAGCGGCGCGCCGAGGCCGCGCGCCACCGCCACCGCCACCGGCACCGCAAGCAGCGCCACTGCGACATTGGGGGCGAGGCTGCCGGCGATCGCGACCAGCAGCAGCACCAGCGCCAGCGAAAGCGCAGCCGGCAGCCCGGCAAAGAGTTCGAGAAACAGCGCCGCCACGAACACGTCGGCCCCGGTCGCGACGCTGGCATCGACCAGCGCAAGACTGACCACGACGATCAGCACCAGCGGCGCAGACAGTGACCCGGCGACTTCGCGCCAGCCGATGCACCCCGTCGCTATCAACAGCGCCGCGCCGGCGGAGGCGCTCACGCTGATCGGCAGGATGCCCGTGGCGGCGGCCAGCACGACGGCGGCCGCCAGGCCGAGCGCCAGGGGCGCCCGCGTGGTCTTCGGCAGATCGACGCGCCCGTCCAGCACCAGCATGCTGCCGCTCGCGCGCAGCTCCCTGAGGCGCTCCGGCGCGCCCTGCACCAGGATCACGTCGCCAGCCTGCAGGACCGCGTCCTCGAAGTCACCGGTCACCTCGCTCATGCCGGCCGCCGTGGCGCGATGGATCGCCAGCGGCAACAGGCGGAAACGCTGCCTGAAATGGGTCGTCGAGAGCGTCTTGCCATACAGCGCGGAGTCCGGCGTCACGACCAGCTCAGCGAGTTGCTGCTCGGTCGATTCCGCATCCTCGAAGGCGTCTTCCTCGTCGCCGGCAAACTCGCCGTGCATGCGCGCGCCGAGCAGGCGCTCGAACTCCTTCAGGTGCTCGCGCGTATCGGCCACCAGCAGCCGGTCGCCCGCCTGCAGGCGCATCGCCGGCAGCTTCGCCACCTGCAGCCCGTCGCCACGCTGGACCCGCGCGACGTTCATGCGCCGCCCGGTGCGCTCGCGCAGCTGGGCCAGCGTCCTGCCAACCGCCCAGCTGTCCTCGGCCACGAAGAACATCGCCTTGAAGATACGCGGCGCGGCCTGCCGGATCGGCGCCTCGCGCTCCGGCAGCAGGCGCGGCGCGACCAGCCACAGGAACAGCAAGCCGACCACGGCGCCGGCCAGCGCGGGCACGATGAAGTGAAACATGCCGAAGGCCGGCAGGCCGAGCGACTCGGCCTCGTTGACGACGAGCAGGTTCGTCGAGGTGCCGATCGTGGTCATCATGCCGCCGAGCAGGGCCGCGAAACCGACCGGCATCAGCACCTGCGATGACGGGAAACGGCGCCGGCTCGACGCGCCGACCAGCACCGGCAGCAGGGCGAGGACGACAAGCGTGTTCGCGAGGAAGGCGGAGACGGCGGCGCATACCAGCAAGGTCACCAGCAAGGCGAGCGACCGGGGTCCTGCCCACACCTTGAGCATCAGGCGGATCAGCGGCTGCAGGGCGCCGGTCACCTCGAGCGCCCGCCCCATGACCAGCAGTGCCGCGATCGTGATCAGCGCCGAGTTGCCGAACACCGAGAGAAACGCGGCCGGCTCCACGGCGCCCCGCGCCCCCTGGTAGGGAAACACCTCGAAGCCCAGCACCAGCAACATCAGCACCATCAGGCAAGTGGATTCCTGCGGCACCGACGGCCGGGTCAGCGCCACCAGCGCAAACAGCGCCAGGCCGATGACGGCGAGCCCGTGGGTATCTGGCAGCGCGAGGGTTGCGATCGTTTCCATCAGGCCCGGGGACGGCGGCGGGGGGGCCAACGTTTACCACGCTGCGGTTCGCCGGGCTAGTGACGCAAGGCCACGGCCCAGGCAAAGCGCAAGGCCTCGCCATACAGTGCCACGGGGTACTCCTGCTCGGGCCGCCGCCAGGCGATGCTGTCGGCGCAAGCCAGCGCCGGCAGCAGTCCGAGGCAATCGCGCCCGGCCTCGGGTGGCGCGAGACTCCACGGCGAAAGGCACACCAGGTGGGAATGCCGCGCGCCGTGGATCAGCATCGCATGGTCCAGCGCGCCGGCATCGGCGACGTCCAGCGTCCCGGGCAACGGAACAGGTTGCACGCCCCCGCTCGCGCCGCGCTCGCGCGCCAGCCGGACCGATGCCGCGCTGGCGCCGTCACGGAATGCCTGCAGCCGGCTCCTGGCCCAGTTCAGCGCCGCGAAGCTGCGCGGGTCGCGGCCGTTGGCGATGACGCCCAGCGCGATGCCTCCGAGCTGCAGCGCGAGGCGCCGCGGTCCGCCGGGGCCAAGCAGTCGCCCGAGCAGTTCGTCGGACGCGGTGACGATTCGCCCGGCGAGCTGTGCCAGCGTCCGCGGGCAATCGCGACTGGCGGCCACCAGTGCGGCGAAATCCAGGTCGAGCCTGAGGCGGCGCGGTGCGGCCGGGATCAATTCGGCCAGGCCGGGCGACGGGCCAGTCCAGCGCTGCCCCGGCGCCAGCATGGAAAGCCCCGGCCCCGGCGCCTCCGGCACCAGGCTGACCGCGGGCGCGGTGGCCGCCAGGGCGAGCAATCCACACCACCAGCTGCGCGCATCGAGCTCCCCGCCGTTCGCCAGCGGCAGACCGCGGCCGCGCTGGATCGCCTCCAGCGCGCCGGGCGGCAACATCAGGTAGATCAGCGGCGCGCCATCACAAGCCGCTGCGGCACCCAGGGCAAGCTCCTCCGGCCGCGCGACTGCGGCGGGCAGCGCGAGCGCCTCCGGGCCGAGTCCCTGGCCCTCGCGGCCAAGACGGTCCCGCAGCGCGGCGAGCAGCTCGGCGACGGCCGGCTCGCTGCCTACCCCGCTCAGGCACAGCGTCGTGCGGCATCCCGCGGCCCGTGCCTCGTCGAGCGCGGCGGCCGGCAGGTCCAGTGCTTCGCTGCTGCAGGCAGCGTCCAGCAACACCACCCGGGCGGGGGGGGGGGGGGGGGCCGCCCCCCCCCCCCCCCCCACCACCCCCCCCACCCCCCCCCCCCACCCCCA
>CAYWYS010000076.1:0-5227 GCA_964462675.1 uncultured Thioalkalivibrio sp. | reverse complement strand
GAAGTCCCGGATCGCCTCGTAGAAATCGATGAACAGCTGCATGGCTCAGCCCGGGACCGCCCTGCAGGGCCTGTCCTGCCGGAACCGGCGGCCGGAGACGACTAGGTGAATGCCGGCGCCGACCGCAACAGGTGTGTTGCGGTTGCAACCCGCTCCGGCCGCTTCCATCGGCATGCCAACTACCCTGCCTGGCTCCCAGCTTCCCGGTGCAGCCCCGGCACGATTCCTTCGACAAAATTGACAGCGTTGTCAAACATCGCTAGAACCATGCTGGACATCCCGCCCGAAGGCGTTGCCGCACTTGAAATACACCAGTACTGTAGCACTCATTGCGGCCTTCGGCGGCTTCCTGATGGGCTTCGACGCATCAGTAATTTCCGGGGTCGTCGGCTTCATCGAGATCGAGTTCCAGCTGAGCAAGATCGAGCTCGGCTGGTCGGTCTCCTCGCTGGTGCTGACCGCCACGCTGGCGATGCTCGTGTCCGGCCCCCTCAGCGACCGGATCGGGCGGCGCCCGGTGCTGAGGATCGCTGCCGCCCTGTTCGCGCTGTCCGCGATCATCTGCGCAATCGCCCCGACCTTCGGCCTCCTAGTGTTCGGCCGCATGCTGGGCGGGCTCGGGGTGGGCGCAGCCCTGATCATCGCCCCGATGTACATCGCAGAGATCGCGCCCGCGAAAGACCGCGGCCGGATGGTCTCCTTCAACCAGCTGAACATCGTCATCGGCATCTCCGCCGCGTTCTTCAGCAATTACCTCGTGCTGAGGCTGGGCCAGTCGGACGCCGGCTGGATCGGCGCCCTCAACCTGGTCGAATGGGCCTGGCGCTGGATGCTCGGCCTGGAGATCCTGCCGGCCGTCGTCTATTTCTTCGCCCTGCTGGCGGTGCCGGAAAGCCCGCGCTGGCTGGTCATGCGCAGGCGGGATGCGGAGGCCCTCGAGGTCCTGGCGCGGACCAGCGACGCGAGTACGGCGGCCAGGGAACATGAACTCATTCGCTCGAGCGTCGCCAGCGAAACCGGCCGCGAGCCGGCCGCGTGGCGGGAACTGCTGGCGCCCTCGATGCGCATGGTCCTGTTGATCGGGGTGTCAGTCGGCATCCTGCAACAGATCACAGGGATCAACGCGGTGTTTTTCTATGCGCCCATGATCTTCGAGCAGTCCGGGATCGGCACCAATGCGGCATTCGTCCAGGCCGCCATGCTGGGCCTGGTCAACCTCGCGTTCACGATCGTCGCGCTGCTGCTGATCGACCGCGTCGGCCGCCGTCCCCTGCTCGGCGTCGGGCTCGTCGGCATCGCGGTGTGCATGTTCACGCTGGCGTACGGCTTCGGGTCCGCGACCTACACGCTCGACAGCCGGGAGGTGACCAGCCTCCCGGCAGGAATCGACCGCGATGCGCTGGCACCAGTGCTCGACCGGACCTTCACCAGCGATATCGACTTCCGCAAGGCAGTGTCTGCCGCGATCGGCGAGGAAGCGCTCAAGAATCACGAGGGCGACCTGATCGTCGCCGCGATCACCGTGAACGCCCGGCTGATCCTGCTGGCGACGCTCGGCTTCGTCGCGAGCTTTGCGGTCTCGCTGGGCCCCATCATGTGGGTCCTGTTCTCCGAACTGTTCCCGAACCGTGTTCGCGGCATGGCGATCTCCTTCGTCGGGCTGGTCAATTCAGCCACGGCTTTCACGGTGACTTTCGTGTTTCCCTGGGAGCTGCAGACCATCGGCAATGCTGCGACCTTCCTGCTGTACGGGTTGTTCGCGGTGGCCGGGCTGGCGTACGTCATGCGAATTCTCCCCGAGACCAAGGGTCGAAGCCTCGAGGAACTGGAGAAGCTGCTGGTCGTTCGCTCGCCTCCCGGCGGACGCGGCGGTTAGCGGGTCATTCCCCGCGCGCAGATTCTCGGGGTGCAATGCAACAGGTATTGTTGCGGTGCCGCTGAGGAAAATGGCATCGGACAGCGGCGCGCGCCCGGGCGCCTTGCCCGGTTTCCGATCGTCGGCCGCGCGGTGCTGACAGCGCTGTCAATATTCTTTACAATCCGGGCTCGTGCCGAATGCCAGGAACAAAAAACCGGGCGCGACGCAATCTTTGCTTGGGGGCTTGAATGTCTGTACCAGACAGCCGCGGGACGAACGTGGACCAGTACGATTGCCACAATGACACCAGTGTAGACCGCCACATGGTCAGCGGTGAGTTCGCCGAGCTCGCCGGCGAGCGCTATTACGCGATCCGCAACGTGGAAGAGATGGCGCCGTTTTTCACCAGCGTGGTATCGAGCGACGATCACTGGCTGTTCGCCTCCTCGACCGGCGGCCTGACCGCGGGCCGCGTCTCCCCCGCAACGGCCCTCTTCCCGTACATCCCCGTCGACAAGGTGCAGGAGTCGGCTACCCACACCGGCAGCCGTACCCTTTTGCGTGTCCGCGGCAAGGGCAGTGTCACGCTCTGGGAACCCTTCAATCGCGAGCGCGATGGCGGATTCACCATCACGAGAAACCTCTACAAGAACATCCTCGGCAACAAGCTCTGCTTCGAGGAAATCAATCACGACCTGCGCCTGGCCTTCCGTTACACGTGGATGACCAGCAGGGAGTACGGTTTCGTCAGGGCCTGCGAGCTGGAGAACCTCGGCGCGCTCAAGCAACGCATAGACCTGCTCGACGGCCTGCTGAACGTCCTGCCCGCGGGCACGCCGCCATTCACCCAGACCAACTTCAGCAACCTGGTCGATGCCTACAAGTGGAACGAACTCGACCCGTCTACGGGCCTCGCGCTGATGACGCTCTACTCGACGATCACGGACCGCGCGGAGCCGAGCGAGAGCCTGAAGGCCACCGTGGTGTATTCCATCGGACTGGACCAGCCCGTCCGGCTGCTGTCGGCCACGCAGATCGACGCCTTCCGCCACGACAGGCAGCTGAAGCAGGAACTGCACAAGCGCGGCATCCGCGGCGCCTACCTGGTGAGCAGTTCCTTCGATCTGCCCTGCAACTCGAAGAAGCACTGGAAGATCGTTGCGGACACCGAGCAGAGCCAGCGGGACGTGGTCGCGCTGCGCCGGGCCTTGCAGGACCCCGCAGAGCTGGGCGAGGCCATCTCCAGGTCCATCGATTCGGGTACGGACAGGCTGGCGAAGATCATCGGCAGCTGCGACGGGTTCCAGGCTACGGCCGAGGAGAACGTGACGGTCCACCATTACGCCAATGTGCTCTTCAACGTGCTCCGCGGCGGCTATTTCTTCGACCAGTACACAATCCTGGCGCGTGATTTCGCGCGCACGATCCGGCATTTCAACCTCGGGGTCTACGAGCGGCACCGGACGCTGCTGAAGTCCCTGCCGGAACACCTCGGATACGACGAACTGCTGACAACCGTCGCCGGGACGGGAGATGCCCAGCTGTCCCGGCTGACGCGCGAATACCTGCCGCTCACCTTCGGCCGGCGCCACGGCGATCCCAGCCGTCCCTGGAACCAGTTCGCCATCCGCCTCAAGGACGAGCACGGCAACGACCTGCTGTCCTACGAGGGAAACTGGCGGGACATCTTCCAGAACTGGGAGGCGCTGGCCATCAGCTTTCCCCTGTTCGTCGAGAGCATGATCGCCAAGTTCGTCAACGCCTCCACCGTGGACGGCTACAACCCTTATCGCATCACCAAGGAAGGGATCGACTGGGAAGTCGAGGAGCCGCACGACCCCTGGAGCTACATCGGCTACTGGGGCGACCACCAGGTGATCTACCTGCAGAAGCTGCTGGAGTTGTCTTCCCACTTCCAGCCGAACAGGCTGCAGAGCATGCTGCGCACGCCCTGGTTCTCCTATGCCAATGTGCCCTACCGGATCAAGCCCTTCGAAGCGATCCTCGCGAATCCGAAGCACACCGTGATCTACGACGATCCCCTGGCCGCCCGGATTGCGCAGCGGGTGACGGAAATCGGGGCCGACGGCAAGCTGGTGCTGGGCGCGGACGGCGCGATCTGGCAGGTCAATCTCCTCGAGAAGCTGCTGGTGCCGCTGCTGGGGAAGCTGGGCAATCTCGTCATCGACGGGGGCATCTGGCTGAACACCCAGCGGCCAGAATGGAACGATGCCAACAACGCCATCGTCGGCAACGGCTTGTCCATGGTCACGCTTGCGTACATGCGCCGCTATGTCCTGTTTCTCGGTGAACTGCTGGCGAACGAGGACGAACCGTTCACGTTGTCCGCCGAAGTCGGGGACTGGCTGGCGGAGACCGCGGCCGTGCTGGCCCGGCTGCGTGACGAACTCGGCAACGGCCCTGTCAGCACGGCGGTCCGGTACGAGGCGCTGGTCGCGCTCGGCGAGGCCTCGAGTCGCTACCGCGAGGCTGTTTACGCGAACGAGGGCTTTTCCGGGACGCGCCTGCAGGACACGGCACCGATCCGCGAGATGCTCGACGACGCGCTGGCAGCCATTGACCACAGCATCGGCGCCAATCGTCGCGAAGATGGACTGTTCCACGCCTATAACCTCGTGCAGTTCGGCTCGGGCACTCTGGAGATCAGGACGCTGTACCTCATGCTGGAAGGCCAGGTGGCGGCCCTGAGTTCCGGAGCCCTGCCGCCTGGGGAGGTGGTGCAGCTGCTCGAGGCGCTGTTCGCGAGCGAGATCTACCGCGCCGACCAGCACAGCTTCCTGCTTTACCCCGACCGCAAGCTGCCCGGGTTTCTCGAGAAGAACCGGCTCGGCGCCGCGGACGTCGAAGCGGTGCCGCTGCTGCGCACCATGCTGGCCAGGAATGACGCACGCATCGTCTTGCGTGATGCCGACGGGGATTATCGCTTCAGTGCCGAGTTCCGCAACGCCGGCGACCTGCGGGCGACACTCGACGCGCTGGTGCCCGAATACGGCGATGAAGTCGCTGCCGCCCGACCGGCGCTGGATTCGCTGTACGAGGCGGTGTTCAATCACAAGGCCTTCACCGGCCGCTCCGGAACCATGTTCGCCTTCGAGGGCCTGGGCTCGATCTACTGGCACATGGTGGCCAAGCTGCTGCTGGCAGTGCAGGAGAATTTCTTCGCAGCGCTCGACCAACACTCTGGGCCGGCGGTGTGCCAGCGCCTCGGTGAGCTGTATTACCGGATTCGGGCCGGCATCGGCTTCAACAAGTCACCCGCCGAGTACGGCGCATTCCCCACCGACCCCTATTCACATACGCCGCGACACGCCGGCGCCAGCCAGCCCGGCATGACCGGGCAGGTCAAGG
>CAYWYS010000075.1:0-6021 GCA_964462675.1 uncultured Thioalkalivibrio sp. | reverse complement strand
GAACAGGCGGTCACGTTCAAACGGAATGAGCGGTCACGATGGGGCGGAATATGCATCCTGCATACCGACACGCTGACCCAGCTACCCAACCGCGAGAAGCTGCTGATGGACCTCGGCAAGGCCAACTCGGGCACCCTGCTGCTGGTCAATATCGATGCTTTCAAGGAAATCAACGATTTTTACGGCCACCAGTGCGGTGACCATGTGATCGGCCAGCTGGCAGCGGCCCTGCGAAGGTTTCTCGACGATCAGCCAGGGGCTTCGGCAAGCCAGTTGTATCGGTTACCCGCCGATGAAATGGCCATATGGATACGCGAGAGCATGGACAGGAGGACGCTCGATGAACTGACCAGCGCGCTGCTGGCCTCGGTCAACGGGCTCACGGTCTCCTGGCTGAACCATCGAATCCCCTTGAGTGTGACCATCGGCGTATCGACAAGCCTGCAACCCGACGGTACACACGACACTGACGGACAGTTGCTGACTTCCGCCAACATCGCGCTGAAATTCGCGCGCCAGCACAAGCTGGCCTGCCAGTTATACGATCCCGAGCAGAAGACTCGCGAAAGCTACGAGCACAACCTGGTCTGGGCCAATCGACTCAAGAAAGCCCTGAATGAAGGGCGGATCGTACCTTTCTTCCAGCCGATCCTGGACCTGAAAACAGGTCGAATCGACAAGTTCGAATGCCTTGCGAGGATGATCGACGAGCAGGGGCAGCCCGTGAGTCCGCTGGAGTTTCTCGCGGTGGCGAAAAAAATTCGCCTGTACCGCTACATTACCCGCACCATGGTCCAGCAATGCTTCAGCCGTTTTGCAGACAACCAGTACGAGTTCTCCCTGAACCTGTCCTGCGAAGACTTGCTGGACCCCGAACTGATGAACTTCATCACCAACAGTCTTGAACAGAGCAACATAGCGCCGCGGGTGATCTTTGAGATTCTTGAGTCGGAAGGGATCGAGAACTACGCGGAGGTCCGCCAATTCATCGACAAGGTGAAGCAGCTCGGTTGCCGCATCGCCATCGACGACTTCGGCACGGGCTACTCCAACTTCGAGCACTTGCTGAGGTTGGACGTGGACATCATCAAGATCGACGGCAGCCTGGTGGAGAACCTCGACAGTGACCCGGTGGCCTTCAGCGTAACCCGAGGCATCCACCTGTTCGCCTCCGGTCTCGGCATGCAGACCGTCGCCGAATACGTGCACAGCCCAGTGGTCATGGAAAAGGTACAGTCGCTGAACATCGATTTCGCCCAGGGCTACCACGTGGGCGAACCCTCGCCCACGCTGATCACCAGTCTCGGCAGCAGCCCGGTGGCCGCGCAGCTCCTGCAGTTCGACCGCAAGACCTCCCGCCAGGCCAGGTCCCGGAATCTTCGGTAGATGATGCCGCTACGCATCGGCGCCTGGAATGCGCCACGACCTTGAATTCAGGGATTCAAGCGGGTGCCCTTGGACCTGGAAAGAGATCAGGACATCCGCATCGCCATCGCCGGCGGCCACGACTGCTGCGCGACCTCCTCGATTGCGGACAATGCGCGGGAGCGCGATCTCACACCAATCACGGCGCGCTTTTCGTGCCCAACGCCGAAGCCGGCGATTTGATGTATATTATTTACACGAATCAATATCTGGCTTAGGTGTTTTGAGTCGAAGCTTCCAAACCGTACGTGCAGGATCGGCAGGCCGGCCTGTCGAGGCGACCCGTGCAGTTCGTGGTACTCGCCGTAACGCAGCGGACCAGATGTTCTTTCCCGCGGCGGCGGCCTTTGGCGCGGTTGCCGTGCCCTTGTCGGTACATGGCATGCTTTCGGGTCACGCCCTGTCGCCGGGATTCGCCAGCGTGCCCGGACACGCCCACGAACTCCTGTTCGGCTTCGCGCTCGCCGTGGTCGCCGGTTTCCTGATTAACCGGATTTCGGCCGCACGGCTGGGCGCGCTGTTCGTGCTCTGGCTGGCGGCCCGTGCCAGCTTCCTCGCCTATCCCGGCAGCATCGCCGCCGTGATCGCCAACGTCATGTTCGCCGCTATGCTCGCCACCCTGGTGAGCCCGCAGTTCCTGCGGAGCGCGAAAAAGTGGCGCAACAAGTCGCTGGCGCCCCTGCTCATCGCGCTGTGCCTGACGGCGATCGTGTTTCAGCTGGGCGCCGCCACGACTCATTTGAGTTTGCAGGTTCTTGCGCTTCGCGAGTCGGTGTTGCTGTTCACGCTGCTCCTGCTGCTGGCTGCGCTGCTACGCATCCCCTCAAGTTGAAGGAGAGTGTCCATGCCACGCAAGACCGGCCCGCTCGTCTACAGTTGCTCCGGGTGCTCGAGCGCCGCGCAGCTCGCCAATCATGTCGCCTTGCGCCTGGACCGGAGCAAAGAGGCGGAAATGTCCTGCATCGCCGGTGTGGGGGGAGATGTCCCGAAGCTCGTTCGGCTCGCGAAGTCCGGCCGGCCGATCCTGGCGCTGGACGGGTGTGCGCTGGCCTGCGTGAAAAACACGCTGGCGCGCCATGGCATCGAGCCTGACGAGCACATGGAGCTGCAGCGCTACGGCGTAAGGAAACGCTACGGGATGGACTTCTCCGCCGAGGACGCCGGGGCAATTTACCCCAGGGCGGCGGCACTGGTGAAAGCGCTCGCAGCGGCGCCAGGAGACACGCCATCGTGACCGACTGGCATGTCAGCAACCTCGGCGATGCCATGCTGGCGCACGATGCGCTGGTCGCCATCCAGCGGCGCTTTGATGAAGCCTGCCGCGAGTGCAAATGCCCGGCGGAGATGGGCATGTTCGTGCGGCACGTGTCGGAGGGACGTCTGCACTGCCAGGTGCTCGTCTATTTCACGCCGGCAGCGTCAGCCATAGCGCGGGAATTCGACGCCGTAGCCTGCGCTCGGCCCGCGAGTGCGGGACTCGACCTGCTGGCGGGCCACGCAGAGTCACTCGCCGATGAACAGTGATCCGGGAAGAAATCGTGTCGACAGCTGCACGCTGGCCTTGATCGGCAGCGGCGGGGCTGGCGTGATGACGGCGGGACAAATCCTGCTGGACGCGGCGACGGACGCCGGATACTTCGGGCTGATGACCCGCTCCACCGGCCCGCAAATTCGCGGCGGCGAGGCGGCGGCGCTGGTGCGGCTGGGTTTGGAGTCAGTCCATTGCCAGGATGATCGCGTCGACCTGCTCATCGCTCTCGATTGGGGCAAGGCGGAGCGCTTTGCCGACGAGATCGTGCTGGATGCGGCTAGCCTGGTGATTGCCGATCCCGTCGAGGGCGAGCCACCGGCCTGGGTTGTCACCTCCGGCGCCACGCTCGTCGAGGTGAACCTGGCGCAGCTGGCACGCGAACACCGCGGCGCCCGGGTCAATACGATTACCGTTGGCCTCGCGGTCCGACTGCTGGGCCTCGACCCGGAGCGCGCGCAAGCCACGCTGCAGCGCCTTTTCGACCGCAAGGGCAGCCGCCTGGTCGCCGGTGCGCTCGCCGGACTGGAGGCCGGCATGAACGCGGCAGGTGCGCTGGAGGCACCCTGCGGGCTGACCCCGCCGATGCCTAAGCCCCGCTGGTTGCTGACCGGCAATGAGGCGGTTGGCATGGGTGCATTGCGCGGCGGCGTGCGCTTCTGCGCGGCTTACCCGATTACGCCTTCGACCGAGATTCAGGAATGGCTGGCCGCCCACCTGCCGCAAGTCGGCGGCTGCCTGGTTCAGGCCGAGGACGAGCTGGCGTCCATCAACATGTGCGTGGGTGCCTCCTTCGGCGGCGTGCCCGCGATGACAGCCACCTCGGGGCCGGGCTTTTCGCTGATGGTCGAAACGCTGGGGCTGGCGGTGGCGACGGAAATACCCCTGGTCGTTGTGGACGTGATGCGCGGCGGTCCGTCAACCGGCATCCCGACCAAGTCCGAACAAGCGGACCTGGCGATCGCCGTCAATGGCACCCATGGTGACGCGCCCCATCTCGTATTGGCGCCGAACAGCATCGGCGACTGCCTGACGACGACCCAATGGGCGGTGTTCCTGGCAGAAGCACTGCAGTGCCCGGCGGTCGTGCTCAGCGACCAGCAGCTGGGCCAGGCGCGCGCGGCTATCGAGCCACCCCCGCAGCGGGACTGGCACGCCCGGCGACGCGTCGCCGGGGCCGGCGTCGTCGACTATGCGCGCTTTGCGGATTCCCCGGACGGCATCTCGCCGATGGCCATCCCGGGCACGCGAGGCGGCGAGTACACGGCGACGGGGCTGACGCACATGGCGTCGGCGCGCCCCTCGGCGATGGTCGCGGACCATCATCGCCAACTCGACAAGCGCCGGCGCAAGCTGGCGCAGTTCGACTACGGCGATGACTGGGCCGACATCGAGGGCGACGGTGAAACGGGCATACTCACCTGGGGTTCGACCACCCAGGCGGCGCGTGAAGCGGCGCAGCGCCTGCGAGCCGAAGGCTGGGCCGTGCGCCTGGTCTCGTTGCGGCTGCTTTCGCCTCTTGATCCCGCCCGCATGGCGCGGGCGCTGAACGGGATCAACCGCCTGCTGGTGGTCGAGCAGACTCATAGCGGCCAGTTCCTTCGTCACCTGCGCGGCCACCTCGACCTGCCCGCGCATACCCGCCATCTCGCGGAGCCCGGCCCGCTGGCGCTGAAGCCGGGCCGCATTGCGGCCGCAGTCCGCGTCCTGAACAGGGAACCGTCACCATGAACAGCGAACCGCCGTTGCAGATACAGGCGCTCGCGCACAAGGACTACAAGTCAGATTACAAGCCCGTGTGGTGTGCCGGCTGCGGCGACTTTGGCGTGTTGAACGCGCTGACCAAGTCGCTTGCCGCACTGGAGCTGGCACCGGAGCGAGTGGCGCTGATCGCGGGGATCGGCTGCTCCTCTCGATTGCCGGCCTACACGAACGTCTACGGCTTCCACGGCGTCCATGGCCGCGCGCTGCCGGTGGCCACCGGCCTGGCAGTAAGTCGGCCGGAGCTCACGGTGATCGCGACCGGCGGTGACGGCGACGGTTTTTCGATCGGTGGCAATCACTTCATTCACGCCTGCCGACGTAACGCCAACCTGACCTATATCGTGATGGACAATGCCGTCTACGGCATGACCAAGGGCCAGGCCTCGCCGACCACGGCAGCGGACTGGACCGGCTCGAAGCTCGCGCCACAGGGCACCCACCAGCAGCCTTTCCAGCCCTTGGACATGGCGCTGGCCGCCGGGGCCCCGTTCATCGCCCGCGCCTTCTCGAATGCGCCCAACGAGCTGGCGCAACTCCTCGCCGAGGCGATCGAGTTTCCCGGCTTCGCGTTTATCCAGGTGCTCAGCCCCTGCATCACGTTCCGGCCCGAGCAGATGGACTGGAAGAAACTGGTGCACGCGAGCTTCACGCCGACTGCGGATCGCCGCACCGCTTACATGGCGCTGCTGGATGACGACGGCTTCGGCACCGGTATCCTTTATCGGGCGCCGCGCCCTTGCTATGGGCCGGATACTGCACCCGCCGCATCGCTTGCAGAGATCGCCTCGCGGTTCGAGGTGGCATCATGAGCCCACTCGACGATCTCGGCGTGTTTCTCGTCCATGCGGTGGTGCTGGAAGACGAGGCCGCAACCCGATATGACGAGCTGGCAGACACGATGGAAGTGCATCACAACAATGAGGTGGCCGCGCTGTTTCGCCAGATGGCGTCCTACTCGAGACTGCACCTCGCCGAGGCGACGCAGCTCGCGGCCGAGCACGCCAACGGACTGCCCGACATCAAGCCATGGGAGTTCGACTGGCCGGGTGCCGAAAGCCCCGAGAGCGGCGAGGTGGAGTCTACGCATTACCTGATGACGCCCCACCATGCGCTCAAGCTGGCCCTGGCGGCGGAACAGTCAGCTCATTCCTTTTACGCGGGCATTGCCGCCAATGCCCGCAGCGAGCACATCCGCGAACTGGCCGCGGAGTTCGCCGCCGAAGAGGCCGAGCATGCCGAGGCGCTCGAACCCGACTTTGACAGTTGCAGGGCACATTGAGGCGCCGTGGGCGGGCGTGTTTTCC
>CAYWYS010000074.1:0-6108 GCA_964462675.1 uncultured Thioalkalivibrio sp. | reverse complement strand
GGTTCCCTGAGCGAAGTTATTTTGAGCGAAGGGAACCCTGCCACGCCCGCCCCGCGGTCAAGTACCCGGCAATCGGGGGACTCCGGCCGGATATCGGCGCTGCCGCGCCTGGCTGGATGTGAAATAATCGACGCCTTCCACACGTCACCGAAAAGCGACATACAGCCCATGGACGATAACCGCAAGAAAGCCCTGGTCGCCGCCCTCGGCCAGATCGAGAAACAGTTTGGCAAGGGCTCCGTGATGCGCATGGGCGACTCGGCCATCGTGCGCGATCTGCCCGTGGTGTCCACCGGCTCGCTCGGGCTCGACGTGGCGCTCGGCATCGGCGGCCTGCCGCGCGGCCGGGTCATCGAGATCTACGGGCCGGAGTCGTCCGGCAAGACGACGCTGACGCTGCAGGTCATCGCCGAAGCGCAGAAGCTCGGCGGCACGGCGGCCTTCGTCGACGCCGAGCACGCGCTCGACCCGACCTACGCCGAGAAGCTCGGCGTCAACCTCGACGACCTGCTGGTGTCGCAGCCGGACACCGGCGAGCAGGCGCTCGAGATCACCGACATGCTGGTGCGCTCCGGCGCCGTCGATGTCATCGTCGTCGACTCGGTCGCGGCGCTGACGCCGAAGGCCGAGATCGAGGGCGAGATGGGCGATTCCCATGTCGGCCTGCAGGCGCGCCTGATGTCGCAGGCGTTGCGCAAGCTGACCGGCTCGATCAAGCGCACCAACGCGATGGTGATCTTCATCAACCAGATCCGCATGAAGATCGGCGTCATGTTCGGCAGCCCCGAGACCACGACCGGCGGCAATGCGCTGAAGTTCTATTCCTCGGTGCGGCTCGACATCCGCCGCATCGGCTCGCTGAAGAAGGGCGACGAGGTCATCGGCAACCAGACGCGCGTCAAGGTCGTCAAGAACAAGGTCGCGCCGCCGTTCCGCCAGGCCGAGTTCGAGATTCTCTACGGCTCCGGCATCAGCCGCGAGGGCGAGATCATCGATCTCGGCGCGCAGCACAACATCATCGAGAAGTCCGGTTCCTGGTACAGCTACAACGGCGACCGGATCGGCCAGGGCAAGGACAACGTCCGCCAGTTCCTGGTCGAGCACCCGGACATCTCCGCGGAGATCGAGGGCAAGCTGCGCGAGTTGCTGCTGCCGAAGAAGGCCGGCGCCGCGCAGGAGGCCGATGCGAGCGAAACGGTCGGCTGACGGCGCGGCCGGGGACTGGACCGCCGCCACCGTCGAGGCGGCGGCGGTGCGCCTGCTGGCGCGGCGCGAGCACAGCCGGGCCGAGCTGCAGCGCAAGCTGGCTGAGCGGGGCATCCCGGAAGAACTGGTCGACACGGTGCTCGACTCGCTGGCGGCGCGACGGCTGCAATCCGACGAGCGCTATGCCGAGTCGCTGCTCGCCAGCCGCATCGGTCGCGGCCAGGGCCCGATGCGCATCCGGCGCGAACTCGTCGAGCGCGGGGTCGACGCGGCACAGATCGACGCCGCGCTCGAGGCTGCCGTCGCGGACTGGCCCCGGCTGGCCCGCGAAACGCGCCGGCGGCGCTTCGGCAGCGAGCTCCCCGGCGAATGGAAGGAGCGCGTCCGGCAGTCGCGTTTTCTCGAATACCGCGGCTTCACCAGCGAGCAGATCCGCGCTGCGCTCGGCGGGGACGACGACTGACCCCCCTGATTCCGCGGCCCGTCTTGGCCGCGGGCCCTGCTGTGACGCACAATGACGGGTTTAAACTCGTATCTGACCCCGATTAGTGGCCTGAACCCTATGAATAGCGCCGAGATTCGCAGCAGTTTCCTCGAGTTCTTCGCGGCCCGCGGGCACGAGATCGTGCCGTCGAGCCCGCTGGTCCCGGGCAACGATCCGACCTTGCTGTTCACCAACGCCGGCATGGTCCAGTTCAAGGACGTGTTCCTCGGGCAGGACAAGCGCCCTTACCGCCGCGCGGCCTCGTCGCAGCGCTGCGTGCGCGCCGGCGGCAAGCACAATGACCTCGAGAACGTCGGCTACACGGCCCGGCACCACACTTTCTTCGAGATGCTGGGCAATTTCAGCTTCGGCGATTACTTCAAGCAGGACGCGATCCGCTACGCTTGGGACTACATCACCGGCGTGCTCGGCCTGCCGGCCGAGAAACTCTGGGTCACGGTCTACGCGGACGACGACGAGGCCGCGGACATCTGGCTGAAGGAGATCGGCGTCGATCCGGCGCGCTTCGGCCGGCTCGGCGCGGACTCGAACTTCTGGGCCATGGGCGACACCGGGCCCTGCGGCCCGTGCTCCGAGATCTTCTACGACCACGGCCCGGACATCGCCGGTGGCCCGCCCGGCTCGCCGGACGAGGACGGCGACCGCTATGTCGAGATCTGGAACCTCGTGTTCATGCAGTTCAATCGCGCCGCCGACGGCACGCTGACGCCGTTGCCGAAGCCCTCGGTCGACACCGGCATGGGCCTCGAGCGCCTGGCGGCCGTGCTGCAGGGCGTCCACTCTAACTACGACATCGACCTGTTCCGCGCGCTGGTCGAGCGCGCCGCGGAACTCGCGCACTGCGCGGACACCAGCAACGCCTCGCTGCGGGTCATCGCCGATCACATCCGCGCCTGCGCGTTCCTGGTGGTCGACGGCGTGCTGCCGGGCAACGAGGGCCGCGGCTATGTGCTCCGGCGCATCATCCGGCGCGCGATCCGCCACGGCTACCAGCTCGGCATCAGGGAGCCGTTCTTCTGGCGCCTGGTCGAGACGCTGGCGCAGCAGATGGGTGCGGCGTACCCGGAGCTGGTCAAGGCGCGCGGCCACGTCGAGCGCGTGCTGGCCCAGGAAGAGGAGCGTTTCGCCGAGACGCTCGACCAGGGGATGCGCCTGCTGGATGCCGCGATCGACGGGCTCGAGGGCGGCGTCATCCCCGGCGAGACGGCGTTCCGGCTGTACGACACCTTCGGCTTTCCGCTGGACCTGACGGCCGACATCGCGCGCGAGCGCGGCTTGTCGGTCGACAGCGCCGGCTTCGAGCGCGCGATGCAGGTCCAGCGCGAGCGTGCCCGCGCCGCGAGCCGCTTCGACGCTGATTACGGCGCGCAGCAGGACACGCAGCTGGAAACCAAGTTCGTCGGCCACGATGTGCTCGGCGGCACCGGCGTCATTCTCGCAATCTACAAGGACGGCGCTCACCAGGTCGATGCGCTCGGCGAGGGCGACGAGGGTGTGATCGTGCTCGACGAGACGCCGTTCTACGCCGAGTCCGGCGGCCAGGTCGGCGACGTCGGCGTGATGCGCGCCGCGGCCGGAGAATTCCAGGTCACCGATACCCGCAAGTGGGGCAAGGCGCACGCGCACTACGGTCGCATGGCGCGCGGCCGGCTCGAGGGCGGCGAATCGGTGCGCACCGAGGTCGATCGTGCGGCGCGCCAGGCGGTGGTGCTGAATCATTCTGCGACGCACTTGCTGCACGCGGCCTTGCGCAGCGTGCTCGGGCCACACGTGCAGCAGAAGGGCTCGCTGGTGGCGGCCGACCGGCTGCGCTTCGACTTCTCGCATTACGAGCCGCTCAGCCGCGCGCAGCTCGCCGAGATCGAGGCGCTGGTCAACGCGCAGGTGCGCGTCAACGCTGCCGCGGAAACGAAGGTCGTGCCCTACGAGGAGGCGGTGGCCGGCGGTGCGCTGGCGCTGTTCGGCGAGAAGTACGAGGACCGCGTGCGCGTGCTGAAGCTCGGTGACTTCTCGATGGAGCTGTGCGGCGGCACGCACGTGCGGCGCGCCGGCGACATCGGGCTGTTCAAGATCGTCGCGGAGAGCGGCATCGCCTCCGGCGTGCGTCGCATCGAGGCGGTCACCGGGCAGGGCGCGCTGGCCTGGGTCGCGCGCCACGAGGATGCGCTGCAGCAGGTCGCCGCGCTGCTGAAGGGCGGCTGGGAGGAGGCCGGCGAGAAAGTGCAGCACCTGGTCGAGCGCGCACGCCAGCTCGAGAAGGAAGTCCAGCAGCTGCAGACCCGGCTGGCCACCGGCGGAGGCGGCGAGGACCCGGCGGCGCGGGCCGAGACGGTCGGCGATTCGCGCATCTATATCGCGCGGCTCGACGGCAGCGACCCGAAAGTGATGCGCGATGCGGTCGATCGCTTCAAGCAGAAGCTCGGCAGCGGCGTCGTGCTGCTGGGCGCGGCGGACGGCGACAAGGTGCGGCTCGTCGCCGGCGTGACCCGCGATCGCACGGATCGGATCAGCGCCGTGGACCTCGTCAATGCCTCGGCCGAGCTGGTCGGCGGCAAGGGGGGCGGCCGGCCCGACCTCGCCCAGGCCGGCGGCTCCAATGCGGCGCGCCTCGACGAAGCGCTGGAACAGGCCCGCGTGTTCGCGCGCGCCCGGCTGTCGGCCTGACCATGGCGCTGTACGTCATGAAGTTCGGCGGCAGCTCTGTCGCCACGCTCGATCACATCCGCTCCGCCGCCGGCGTGATCGCCCGCAAGCGCGAGGCGGGCCACGAGGTCGTCGTCGTGCTGTCGGCGATGGGCGACTCGACCGACGAGCTGCTCGCCAAGGCGCTGGCGATCTCGCCGCGGCCGGATCCGCGCGAGCTCGACATGCTGCTGTCGTCCGGCGAACAGGTGTCGATCGCCTTGATGGCGATGGCGCTGCGCGAGCGGGGGCTGAAGGCGCGCTCCTGGCTGGGCCACCAGGTGCCGATCCACACCGATAGCGTGCACGCCAAGGCACGCATCGAGGAAGTCGAGACCGCCAGGCTCAAGGCCGACCTTGCGGCGGGCGTCATCCCGGTCGTGGCCGGTTTCCAGGGCATCGACGGCGCGGGCCAGGTGACGACGCTGGGCCGCGGCGGGTCCGACACCACCGGCGTCGCGCTGGCCGCCGCGCTCGGCGCCGACGAGTGCCAGATCCTGACGGACGTCGACGGCGTCTACACCACCGACCCGCGCGTCGTGCCGCAGGCGCGGCGCCTGGCCCGCGTCACCTTCGAGGAAATGCTCGAGCTGGCGAGCCTCGGCTCGCGCGTGCTGCAGATCCGCTCGGTGCAGTTCGCCGGCAAGTACAACGTCCCGGTTCGCGTGCTGCGCAACAGCGGCGAGGGCGAGGGGACCCTGATCAGCTACGAGGAACCTGACATGGAAGCACCCGTCGTCTCCGGCATTGCGTTCTCGCGGGACGAGGCCCAGGTGACCATCACCGGCGTCCCGGACAAGCCCGGCCATGGCTACGCGATCCTGAACCGCGTCTCCGAGGCCCATATCGTCGTCGACATGATCGTCATGAACGCGCCGCGGGCCGGCATGGTGGACTTCAGCTTCAGCGTGCCGCGCGACGAGTACGAGCAGTCGATGGAGATCGTCCGCGCCGCCGCCACCGAGATCGGCGCCGGCGACGTGCTCGGCAGTCCCAACGTCGCCAAGATCTCGGTGGTCGGCGTCGGCATGCGCAGCCACGCCGGCGTCGCGACGACGATGTTCGAGGTGCTCGGCCGCGAGGGCATCAACGTGCGCATGGTCTCCACCTCGGAGATCAAGATCTCGGTACTGGTCGACGAGAAGTACCTGGAGCTCGGCGTGCGCAGTCTGCACGAGGCCTTCGGGCTGGACCGGGAACCAGGCCCCGCAAAATAGGTCATAACACCTCACGGAAAGCGCCACGATGACCATATATGGGAAATTTGTCCTAAATTCAGGACGTTGAGTTTTCCCGTGGTGTGAGTCCGGCGGGAATTGACTAGAATCCAGCAGATTGCGGATGACCTCAGCGGGCAGGGAAGTAACAATGCTGATTCTCACCAGGCGCGTGGGCGAGAGCGTCGTCATCGGCGACGAAGTCCAGGTGACCGTGCTCGGGGTCAAGGGCAACCAGGTTCGCCTGGGGGTCACCGCCCCGCGTGACGTCTCCGTCCACCGCATGGAGATCTACGAGCGCATCCAGAAGGAACAGGGCGCCGGCGGCGCCCTGGTGGCGCCCGCGCACGCGGACAAGCGCTCCGAAGACTGAGCCCTTTACCTGCCCCCCACCCCCCGCTATCATTCCTCGCCTTTCGGCGGGAGTGCTGCTCGCGTCGGACCGACGGAGAGGTGGCTGAGTGGTCGAAAGCGCTCCCCTGCTAAGGGAGTAAGGGG
>CAYWYS010000073.1:0-6440 GCA_964462675.1 uncultured Thioalkalivibrio sp. | reverse complement strand
CAGGGCTTCGCCGCGGAGCTGCGCGACGATGCCGAGGGCCTGCGCGGCGCCGCGCGGCGCGCGGACAGGAACCCGCTCGGCTCCGCGGCCGGCTACGGCACGCCGGGACTCGGCCTCGACCGGGAGCACACCCGCGCGGCGCTCGGCTTCGCCACCGTTCACGAGCCGGTCACGGCCGTGCAGCTGTCGCGCGGCAAGGCCGAGGCGCAGCTGGTGTTCGAGATTCACCTGCTGATGCAGGACCTCGGGCGGCTGGCCGCCGACCTGATCCTGTTCTGCACCCAGGAGTTCAGCTTCGTGGCGCTGCCGAGCTCCATGACCACCGGCTCATCGATCATGCCGCAGAAGCGCAACCCGGACGTGTTCGAGCTGGTGCGCGGCCGCGCCGCCACCACGCTCGGCTGCCTGGCCGAGGTCCTGGCCGTGCCCGCCAAGCTGACCTCGGGCTATCATCGCGACCTGCAACTCCTGAAGGCGCCGTTGTTCCGGGCCATCGATCTCGCCGAGGCGACGCTCGGCATCATGGCGCACGCGCTGCCCGAGGTTCGGTTCATCGAGGAGAACATCCGCATGGAGCAGCAGCTCTATGCCACCGAAGACGCCTACAGGCTGGTCACCGAGCATGGCCTGTCTTTCCGCGAGGCCTACCGGCGTGTCGGCGAGACCTTGCGGTCGCTCCGCGACCAGGTCCTGCCCAAGGACAAGGACGCCGAATGAGCATCTGGCGCCACCGCCCCACTCTGGAGTCCCTCAACGCGTTGTCGAAGAACACGATGCTGGAGGGGCTCGACATCCGGTTCACCGAGGTCGGCGACGATTACCTGGTCGCGACCATGCCGGTGGACGCGCGCACGCACCAGCCCTTCGGCCTGCTGCACGGCGGCGCCAGCGTGGTGCTGGCCGAGAGCCTCGGCAGCTCCGGCGCGAACTGCTGCCTCGACATGGACAAGGAATACGCGGTTGGGCTGGAGATCAACGCCAACCACCTGCGGTCGGTGCCTAGCGGCCAGGTGACCGGCACGGCTCGCCCCATCCACATCGGCCGCCGCACCCAGGTCTGGGAGATCCGGATCGAGGACGAAGCCGGGCGGCTGGCCTGCATTTCGCGGTTGACAACGGCCGTGATGCCGAAGGGGCAGGCCTGATGCCGCTGGTCCGGAACTCCGCAGTGCTGGCGCTCGCGCTGCTTCTCCTGGCGGGCTGCGGCATGTACGGCCCGCTGTACCTGGAGGAGCCGGAACCGCCGCCCGCTCCGGCCGAGGCCGAGGCTGAGCCCGAGGCCCAACCCGAGCCCGGGCCCGAGCCCGATCCGGACGAGGACGAGGACGACACGGCGGGGGCGCGGTGAGCCCGGCCTTCCACTGGCGGGACGGGCAGCTGTGGGCCGAGTCCGTGCCGCTCGAGGACATCGCGGCCCGCTACGGCACGCCCTGCTACGTCTACTCCCGCGCGGCGCTGGAATCCCGCTACGACGCGCTGGCCGCGGCTTTTGCCGGCCGGCGCGCGCGCATCTGCTACGCGGTCAAGGCGAACGGCAACCTGGCGGTGCTGGCCGCGCTGGCGGCGCGTGGCGCCGGCTTCGACATCGTCTCGGGCGGTGAGCTGGCACGCGTGCTCAAGGCCGGCGGCGAGGCGCGGCGCGTCGTGTTCTCCGGCGCATGCAAGCTGGACGAGGAACTGCGCTTCGCGCTGGCCGAGGACATCGCCTGCTTCAACGTGGAATCCGAGCCCGAGCTGTATCGACTCTCCGAACTCGCGGTCGAAGCGGGACGCGTCGCACGCGTCGCGCTGCGCGTGAACCCTGACGTGGAAGCGGGTGGCCATCGCCACATCTCCACCGGGCGGCGGGAGCACAAGTTCGGGATTGCGCTGGAGGATGCCGGCGCGCTCATCGAGCGGGCCCGCGCCCTGCCCGGCCTCAGGCTCGACGGCGTGGCCTGCCATATCGGCTCACAGATGATGACGCTCGATCCGCTGGCGACGGCGCTCGGCCAGCTCGCGGACTTCGTGCGCGCCCTGCAGGCGGACAGCGTGGCGCTGACCCACGTGGACGCCGGCGGCGGGCTCGGCATCGACCACCACGGCCAGGTCGCGCCGACCCCGGCCGAGTACGCCGCGGTGGTGCTGGAAGCGCTCTGCGGGTTGGGGCTGGAGATCGTGCTGGAGCCGGGGCGAGCCATCGCCGGTCCCGCCGGGCTCCTGCTCACACGCACGGCCTACCTCAAGCAGGGCCACGGCCGGAAGTTCGCACTCGTGGATGCGGCCATGAACGACCTGATCCGGCCGGCGCTGTACGAGGCATGGCACGACATCGTGCCGGTGCGCGCCGGCGGCGGGCCCGACCCGGAGCCGGTCGACGTGGTGGGCCCGGTGTGCGAGACGGGGGATTTCCTCGGCCGCGACCGTGAGCTGGCCGTGGCGCCGGGCAAGCTGCTGGCCGTGCTGGACGCGGGCGCCTATGGTTTCACCATGAGTTCGAACTACAACGCCCGGCCGCGCGCCTGCGAGGTCATGGTCAGCGGCGCTGAGGCGCGGCTGGTGCGCCGGCGCGAGACCGTGGAATCCCTGTGGGCCGGCGAGGCGCGCTTCGAGGAGGCGCCCCGGTGAGCGGCAAGCCGCTGGTGCTGGTGGACGGCTCGTCCTACCTGTACCGCGCCTTCCACGCGCTGCCGCCCCTCACCAACAGCCGCGACGAGCCGGTGGGCGCAGTGCTCGGCGTGGTCAACATGCTGCTCAAGCTGCTTGAGGAGCACGATCCGCAGCACTTCGCGGTGGTGTTCGACGCGAAGGGCAAGACCTTCCGCGATAACCTGTATGCCGAGTACAAGGCGAATCGCCCGCCCATGCCGGACGAGCTGTCCGCCCAGGTGGTTCCCCTTCTCGAGGTAGTCGAGGCGCTCGGCCTGCCGATGCTGCAGGTGCCCGGCGTGGAGGCCGACGACGTGATCGGCACGCTGGCGCGCCAGGCGACCGAGGCCGGCATGGACACGCTGGTCTCCACCAGCGACAAGGATATGGCCCAGCTGGTGAACGAGCGGGTCACGCTGGTGAACACCATGAGCGGCACGCGGCTCGACCCGGCCGGCGTGGTGGAAAAGTTCGGCGTGCCGCCGGAACGCATCGTCGACTGGCTGGCTCTGGTCGGCGACAGCTCGGACAACATTCCCGGCGTGCCGAAATGCGGTCCCAAGACCGCCACCAAGTGGCTGGCCGAGTTCGGCGATCTCGACACGCTCAAGGCCCGCGCCGACGAGGTCGGCGGCAAGATCGGCGAGAGCCTGCGGGCGCACCTGGACAAGCTGGACCTGTCGCGCGAGCTCGCTACCATCCGCTGCGACCTCGAGCTGGAGCAAGGGCCCGCCGACCTGCAGCGCCGTGCGCCCGACGTAGAGCGCTTGCGCGCGCTGTACCAGCGGCTGGAGTTCAATTCGCTGCTGCGCAAGCTCGGGGGCCATGAGGGTCGCGGCGCGGCGCCGACCGCGGGGGCCACCTCCCCTGCATCGCCCGCATCCACCCCTGTGCCGGCAATGGCGCAGGCGACCGCAGACCCGCCAGAGCTCCGTTACGACACCGTGACCACCGAAGCAGCGCTCGACGCCTGGCTGGCGCGACTCGCCGACGCCGAGGCCTTCGCCTTCGACACGGAGACCGACAGCCTCGACTACATGCGCGCGCGCATCGTCGGCGTGTCCTTCGCGGTCGAGCCCGGCGAAGCCGCCTACGTGCCGCTCGCGCACCGCGACCCGGACGCGCCGGTGCAGCTCGATCTCGAAAATACGCTCTCGAAGCTCCGGCACCTCCTGGAAGATTCGCGCAAGGCCAAGATCGGCCACCACTTGAAGTACGACTGGCACGTGCTGGCCAACCACGGCATCGCGCTCGCGGGGATCCGCTACGACACCATGCTCGAGTCCTACGTGCTGGACTCGACCGCCACGCGGCACGACATGGACTCGGTGGCACTCAAGTACCTCGGCCACCACACCATCACGTACGAGGACGTGGCCGGCAAGGGCGCGAAGCAGATCAGCTTCGACCAGGTGCCGGTCGCCACCGCGGCGCCCTACGCCGCCGAGGACGCGGACATCACGCTCCGGCTGCATCGCGCGCTGTGGCCGCAGCTTGCCTCGACGCCGGGCCTGGAGAACGTCTACGAGACGCTGGAGCGCCCGCTGGTGCCGATCCTCGCGGCCATGGAGCGGCACGGCGTGCTGCTCGACACCGCGTTGTTGAAGCGCCAGAGCCGCGAGCTCGAGAAAGGCATGGCGGCCGCCGAGGCCGCGGCCTTCGAGGCGGCCGGCGGCAAGTTCAACCTCGGCTCGGCCAAGCAGCTGCAGGAGATCCTGTTCGACCGGCTCGGCCTGACCCCGCTCAGGAAGACGCCCGGCGGCCAGCCCTCGACCGCGGAGGACGTGCTCGAGGAGCTGAGCGCCGAGCACGAACTGCCGCGCCGCGTGCTGGAGTACCGCGGCCTGGCCAAGCTCAAGTCCACCTACACCGACAAGCTGCCTGAGCTGGTGGATGCGCACAGCCGCGTGCACACCTCGTATCACCAGGCGGTCGCGGCCACCGGCCGGCTGTCCTCCTCCGACCCCAACCTGCAGAACATTCCGATCCGCACGACCGAGGGCCGGCGCATCCGCCAGGCCTTCGTCGCCCCTGAGGGCTACCGGCTAGTGGCGGCCGACTATTCGCAGATCGAGCTTCGGATCATGGCGCACCTGTCCGGCGACGAGGGCCTGCTGCAGGCTTTCCGCGAGGATCGCGACATCCACCAGGCCACCGCCGCGGAGGTGTTCGGCGTGCCGCTGGACCAGGTGAGCGGCGAGCAGCGGCGCTCCGCCAAGGCCATCAACTTCGGGCTGATCTACGGCATGTCCGCCTTCGGGCTGGCGCGCCAGCTTGGCATCGAGCGCGGCGCTGCGCAGGAGTACGTGAATCTTTATTTCGAGCGCTACCCGGGCGTGAAGCGCTACATGGACGAGACCCGCCACCAGGCGCGCGAGGACGGCTTCGTCACCACCGTGCTCGGCCGACGCCTGCACCTGCCCGAGATCCGCTCGCGCAACACCCAGCGCCGCCAGTACGCCGAGCGCAGCGCCATCAACGCGCCCATGCAGGGAACCGCGGCGGACATCATCAAGCTGGCCATGATCCGGGTCGCCGGCTGGCTGGGGCGCGGCGAGGTCGACGCGCGGCTCATCATGCAGGTGCACGACGAGCTGGTGCTCGAGGTCGCGGCGGGCGACGTCGAGGCGCTGATCGCCGAGCTTGGGACGCTGATGGGCGAGGCGGTGGACCTGTCCGTGCCGCTAAAAGTCCAGGCTGCCGCCGGGCTGAACTGGGACGAGGCGCACTGATGACCGAACGGCAGGCCTTGGTGTTGTCGGCCGGGGCTGCGCTGTTGATCGGGGCCCTCGCCGTTGTCGTGGCGCTGTTGACCGGCTCCGGCGCGATCCTGCTCGACGGCGCATTCAATGTCTGCTTCTTCATCGCGGCCTTGATGACGTTGCGCGTCGCGCGACTCCTGCAGCGCCCGGACGATCGCGAGTACCCGTTCGGTTATCTCCACTTCGAGCCGCTGATCAACCTCGTCAAGGGCCTGCTGATCATCGGCGTCGGGCTGATTGCGCTGTTCGATGCCGGGATCGCGCTGTACCGCGGCGGCACGCCAGTGACCGCGGGCCTTGCGCTGGCCTATGCGGCGGCCGCCGTGGCGCTCTGCGCCGCGGTGCGAGTGCCGCTGCTTCGGGTCGCAACCACCACCGGCAGCCCGCTGGTGCAGGGCGATGTCGAGAACTGGACCGTGAACCTCGCCATTTCCGCGGGCATGTTCGTGGCCTTCTGCCTCGCGCTGGCGTTAGAACTCGCCGGCCGCAGCGCCGAAGCGCAGCTCGTCGACCCGATCCTGGTCGGGCTCGTCGTGATCCTGACCTTCAGCGTGCCCGCGCGCATGGCCATGCGCGCCCTGTTTGCGCTGCTGCAGCGCGCGCCGGACAAGGCTATCGTCGACAGCATCGAGCGTGCTGCTCGTTCGGCCCTGGCGGGGATTGCGATGCGCGACCTTTTCGTCCGCGTCGTGCGTCCCGGGCGCACGATCTACGCCATGATCCACGTGCTGCTGGACGAGACGGGCAGCCATCTCGACGTCCGGGAGGCCGATCGCCTGCGCCGGTCGATCGTGGCTACGGTGACGACCGAGCTCGGGGCGGCGATCGTAGATGTCGTGTTCACGGGGATAGAAGAATTCGCGGCGCCGACAACCGGCTTCCAGGAATCGGCCGACCCCGGGCCGAACTGGGACAAGGCGCACTAACTCAATGATCTGACTGGCTTTTGTCGCTAGCCGAAGATTCTGGAACCCGTCCGGAACTTTTGCCGCGTTGCGGCGTCTGAATTACCGAGCGCCAACGCGACGCTCGCCCGCCACCCTCCCTGGG
>CAYWYS010000072.1:0-6515 GCA_964462675.1 uncultured Thioalkalivibrio sp. | reverse complement strand
TCGTAGTTATCATAGAAAAACTACGAAACTACGACCCGGCACCACCCACCATGCGATTCGAAGACCTCAAGCGACGTCTCGCCGAGTTCGCGGCCGAGCGCGACTGGGACCAGTTTCATTCACCGAAGAACCTCGCCATGGCGCTCGCCGGCGAGGCCGGGGAATTGCTCGAACATTTCCAGTGGCTGAGCGAGGCACAGAGCCGCGAACTCCCGCCGGAAGAACGGGACGCCGTCGCGCTGGAGCTCGCCGACATCCAGCTGTACCTCGTCCGGCTGGCCGACAAGCTCGGTATCGATCTCGTCGCCGCAGCGCACCACAAGATCGCGCTGAACGCGGAAAAATACCCGGTCGACACGTCTCGCGGCAGTGCCCGCAAGCACGGCCGCGGCTAGCCGCAACCCATGACGCATCCCGACGATACTGCGCTGCCCGGCTGGATCTACCACGACCCGGAGTTCTTCTTGGCCGAAAAAGCCGCCGTGTTCCGCACGGCATGGCAGCTCGTGTGCCACGTCAACGACATCCCGAATCGCGGCGACTTCCACACGCTCGACGTGCTCGGCGAGCCACTCGTCGCCGTGCGCGGCGATGACGGCCAGCTACGCAGCTTCTACAACGTCTGTCGCCACAGAGCAGCCCGGCTGCTGGACGGCGCCAAGGGACACTGCGGCAAGCGCATCGCCTGCCCGTACCACCGCTGGACCTATGCGCTCGACGGCACGCTCATCGGCGTACCGCAACTCGATGATTACCGAGGCCTCGAGATGCGCGAGTACGGCCTCGTTGCGCTGGAGCAGGAAATCTTCATGGGCTTCGTGTTCGTGCGCCTCGCGCCCGGGCTGCCGTCGGTGCGCGAGATGATGGCGCCCTATCTCGACGAGCTGGCGGCCCGGCGGTTCGAGGAACTGGTGCCGCAGGGCCGCGTCACGCTGCGCCCGCGCGCGGTGAACTGGAAAAACGTCGCTGACAACTATGCCGACGCGCTGCATATCAACGTCGCGCATCCGGGCCTGACGCGGCTGTTCGGCAAGAGCTACGGGATCGAAGCGCAGGCTTGGGTCGACAAGATGTGGGGCGAGCTGCGCGATGCGCCTTCGGCAAACTGGTCCGAACGGCTCTACCAGTCCATGCTGCCGCCGGTTCCACACCTGCGGCCCGCGCAGCAGCGCAGCTGGACCTACTACAAACTGTGGCCGAACACGGCCTTCGACGTCTATCCGGACCAGGTCGACTTCATGCAATTCATTCCGGTGTCGCCGACCGAGACGCTGATCCGGGAGATTGCATACGTGCATCCGGACGAGCGGCGCGAGATGCGCGCGGCGCGCTACCTGAACTGGCGCATCAACCGGCAAGTAAACCTGGAGGACAAGGCGCTGATCGAGCGGGTGCAGGCGGGCATGGCCTCGAGTGGCTATGACACGGGGCCGCTCGGGGACAGCGAGGTCTGCCTGCGCAGCTTTGCGCAGCGCATGCGGGCGCTGATCCCCGAATGCCGGCAACCGCGCCCGCCCGCGCGGGGCTGGTACGGGCCCAAGCCCGATGGTGCCGGGTCGTAGCTTCGTAGATATGCCGTAACTACGAAGCTACGACCCGGCACCGCCAAACGAACGGCATCACCAAATCGCTACCGCCCAATGAAGAACATACTGATAGGCTTGGCCCTCGCCGCAATCCTGCTGGTCGCGCTTGCGATCGGCATCGCCTGGGCGCCCGACCGGCAAGTGGACGACCTCAAGGACCGCTGGGCCCAGCCGCCGTCGGTGTTCGTGCCGCTGCAGGGCATGTCGGTGCACCTCCGCGACGAAGACATGGGCGACGATGCGCTGCCGATCCTGCTGTTGCACGGCACTTCGTCCAGCCTGCACACCTGGGACGGCTGGGCCGAGGCGCTGTCGCCGAGCCGCCGCGTGGTGCGCGCCGATCTGCCGGGCTTCGGGCTGACCGGTCCTTTCCCGGAAGGTGATTACCACGTGACACGGTATGTCGCCTTCGTCCTTGCGCTGCTCGACCACCTCGAAATCCCGCGGGCGATCGTCGCCGGCAACTCGTTCGGCGGACAACTCGCATGGGAGCTGGCCGTGGCTGCACCGGAGCGGGTCGCAGCGCTGATCCTCGTCGATGCCGCCGGCTACCCGCTGGAGCCCAAGTCGATCCCGATCGGATTCAAGATCGCGTTGAACCCGTCACTGCAACCGATCGTAAAGCACCTGCTGCCGCGCCAAATGGTCGCCGCCAGTGTGTACGACGTCTACGGCAACCCGGCGCTCGTCACCGATGATCTCGTGGATCGCTACTACGAGCTGGCGCTGCGCGAGGGGAACCGCCGCGCCCTCAGCCTGCGCCTCGAGCAGGCCGTCAACCACGAAGCGCGCGCCGATCGCATCACCATGGTGACGCAGCCGACGCTGATCCTTTGGGGCGGCCAGGATCACCTCATCCCGCCGGATACCGCGAGCCGTTTTGCGAATGACATCGTGAACAGCCAGCTCGTCGTGTTCGATGCACTGGGACACGTGGGCCATGAAGAGGACCCCGCGGCCACCGTCGAGGCCGTGCAGCGCTTTCTCGACGAACTCGAGACACAGCGGCAATAATGGAACCGCACCGAACGCAGTGCCCCAGGTGAGCCATGCCAGATGCCGAGCGCCGCAGTACGTCCCGCCTCGAAGGCTTCAGTGACGCTGTATTCGCCTTTGCCGCCACTCTCCTCGTGGTGTCGCTCGAGGTCCCAAAGGACTTCCAGGCATTGGTCAGCCAGCTGCAAGGCTTTGCCGCCTTCGCGATCACCTTTGGCGCGCTGGTTGCGATCTGGACAATACACAAGGCGTTTTACCGCCGTTATGCGATCCACGATGGCTGGACCGTGTTCTTGAACAGCGGGCTGCTGTTCGTCGTGCTGTTTTACGTCTTTCCGCTGAAGTTCCTTACCGAAAGTTTTTTCAGCGGCGTACTCGGCATAGGCAGCTCAGGGATCACGGTTACAGGCATCGACGAACTGGCGATGCTGTTCATGCTTTACAGCGCCGGCTTCGCTGCAGTCTTCCTGTTCATCGCCTCTCTTTATTCGCATGCATGGCGCCGCCGCGCAGAACTGGAGTTGGACGGCCTGGAAGCTTGGGAGGCTGCCTTCCTGGCGAGGCATTACCTCGCGTTTACGCTCGTAAGCCTGCTGTCCATTGGCTTGGCAGCAGCCGGCTGGGGCGTTCTCTACGGGCTCCCGGGCTTCGTTTATATTCTGCTTGGCCCGATCTGCTTCGCGCACGCAGTGTGGAGCCGCCGGAGCCAGCCCGAAGCGGGTGCCGGGTCGTAGTTTCGTAGTTATGCGTGCATAACTACGAAACTACGACCCGGCACCGGCGGCACAGGCCGCCACATGCCGGTTGAACTCGTCGACCTCGGCGGCGGTTGCGAGCTGCCCGTCCCCGTCGGTGTCGAAGCCCGCCAGCAGCTCCTCCAGCCTAGGCCAGGGATCGCGGTCCAGTTCGTCGAGCAATTCGCCATCGAGCTGCGCCGCAACGCGCGCCCGCGCGCGCAGCAACTCGTCGGTGCCGCGCTTGGCGACGAAGCCACCCTGGCGTCCCGGACCGTCGACTTCCGCCATCTGATCAATCGTCAGCGTCAGCAGCAGGTAACAGTGCAGCGCACGCGCGGCCGGCTCGTCGGGCAACGGTGAGGCATTACCCGGGGGGGCTGGCGCCTGCTTGCCGCAGCCGCTCGCGAGCAGCGCGACAAGCAAGATGGCGAAGGTGTTCCGCAAGTACATGCGCGAATTGTACCGTCCAAGGTGCCGGGTCGCAGGTTCGTAGTTATTGGGCGTGCCCAATAACTACGAACCTGCGACCCGGCACCCTCAGACCACCCTCACAGCCTCTCGAGTTCCTCGTTCCGCAGGTGCGTCAGCAGCGCCTTGCCGTCCGCCGCCACGCGGAACTCGCCCCAGCGCGCGGCCTCGAACCGATCCGCCGAGCCTTCCTGGAAAAAATACGCGTTCGGGCCGATGCTCGGCGTGCCATGGCGACTGCGGATTCGCACGGCCATGCGCCCCTCCTCCGGAGGCGGCAAGGCATCACCGATCCCGGCAAGACTCCCCCGGCCGTCAGCATCCAGCGCGAGATAAGCGAAGCGCGGCGGCGCCCCGCCCCCCTCCGACAGCACAGACAATGTCTCGGCCAGTTCGCGATCGACCGCAAAGGCGAGCGCCATGTAGTCCCCCTGCATCAGCGAGCGTGGATCTACCGGCGCGAGTTCCACCAGCACGATCCGCCCCTCGGCGAGCGTTCGCTCGTAGCCGCGCACCGCGAGCAGCGCAACCCCAGCTACCAGCAGAAAGCCGGCCACCAGCGCAATCCGGACAGCTGCGCGATTCATGCACGACGCTCCTGCCAACGACCCAGCAGGAAGCGCAGGCCAAGCAGCGCCAGCCCGGTCGCCGCCAGCGCCCCCGACTTGAGCAACAGCGTGGCCTGCAGGCTGTAGTAGAACTCGCCGAGATATAGCAACACCGCGAGCAGTACCAGCAAGCTCCAGGCGCGATGGCAGGCATGGAATACCGCCAGCAGGATCGCTGCACTGGTGATCAGCCCCGGCGCATGCCAGGCCGCCACGATGAACAGGGCGGCGCCAGCGAGCACGATGCGGCGGAATGCAGGCGGCGCTTCTCGCGCCAGCCAGCTCACCGCAGCAAAGAGCACGATGCCGGCCCCGGCTGGATACACCCAGCTCAGCGCCCGGGCGCCCGCATCCTCCCCGGCCAACAGCAGCAGCGCATCACGGGCCGCATCCACGCCGACCAGCCAGGCACAAACCAGTGCGCCTAGCGTCAGCGCATGCGCAATCGGCTTGACCGACAGCACCGCCGGCAAGCTACCCCAGCAACTGCGCCCGAGCCACGCTGCGACTGCGCCCGCAGTCAGTGCGACCGCGTACAGTGAAAAGCCATTGCCGAAGCCGATCAGCGCGCCGAGATGCGCGCAGACCAGCAGGGCGCACAGCGTGCGATGGGTCTGCGTCGAAGGCGGCACCATCATCCCGACAGCGACCAACAGGCCCACCGTCCAGAGCAGGTCGTAGCTGGTGACCGATGGGTCGAGAACATTCGCGAACGCGCTGACCCACAGCGCCTGGCCTGCCAGTGAAAATGCCAGTCCCATCTGGTCGGTGAAGCCCCTGCCGCGACCGAACAGCCAGATTGCAACGGCCAACAGCATTGCACCGCCAATGGCTCGCGCCACTGGTCCACTACCGAAGCCCGCAAGGAACAGCGGCGCGAAAAACGTCGCGACCAGCATCAGCGAGGCGAACCACGCGGCAATAGCCATCAATATCGTCAGCCACCAGGGCGTCGCCACTACCTCAGCGAGTTCGGCGGCCCGTCTCGCGTCGATGACACCGCGCGCCGCCAGTCCCGTCGCGAACTCCGCGCGCGCGTTCATGACCCGCCGCCCTGTCGATGCAACTGCAGCAGCCAGCGCGCCGCCACCACGGAGCTGCCGATCAGGAACACCGCGATCAGCGGGTAAATGACAGTCATGACCAGCTGGACGAAGATGCTCTCGACCGCGCCGAGCGATGCCAGTGCGTCGAACGCGCGATACAGGCCGGCGGTCATGACGGCGATCAAGCTGAATGCCACCAGCGCCAGGGCCAGCACGTCCCGGCGCAGGCTTAAATAGACCTTGAAGCCGACAGCGAGCGCCACATAAAACACCAGCGTCACGGCCGTGAACTCGCCACCCCACCAGCCGATCGTCGCGCCCGGAATCAGCGGCGCGAGCACGCCCGCGAGCGCCAGCCGCGGCAGGTGCCTGCGCGGCACACTCATCAACCGTGCGCCGAGCAGCTCGAACAGCAGCAAGGCCGCGAGGTTCAGTCCGGCCACCAGGAGAATCGCCACTGGCCCGAACCAGTCCCCGAGCGTCACGGACCAGTGCGCCTGCGATAAGCCGCGCGCCAACGCGACGTTGGCCACGACCAGCCAGAGCGCCCAGCTCGCCGAGGAACGCGCCAGCAACACGAACGGCAGCATCAGCGTCGACCAGGCGAAGAACAGTTCCCAGATGTCGGCGCCCGTCTGGTACGCTTGGCCGACGAGCGCAAGCAACGCGCCGGTCATGATGCAGGCACCGAGCAGCGCCGCGCGATAGGCCGTTCCGAAGGGCTGGCTGAACAGCGCGACGCCCACGCAGGCGGCGAGGCCGGCCGTGGCCAGCCCGAACTTGGCGAAACGATGCAGTTCCGCCCAGTTGTATGCGAAGAAGAACACCACGGCCGCGCCGAGCAACAAGGCGCCGGCGAACGCGAGCAGCCGGCCGACAGCGAGCAGCCAGTCGTCACGCGACGGGTGCAGCGGCGCCAACTCTGCCGCGCGCTCCAGCTCCGCGTGAGAAAGCTCGCCCGCCTCAGCGAGCTTGAGGAGTTGCCCGACCTGCTGGACGGACCACGTCATGGCGGGAGTATACGGTGCCGGGTCGTAGGTTCGCAGTTATTGGGCGCGCCCAATAACTGCGAAC
>CAYWYS010000071.1:0-6572 GCA_964462675.1 uncultured Thioalkalivibrio sp. | reverse complement strand
CGGAACTGGTGGCAGCCGAGCACCTCGAGCCCCGGGAACAACTCGCCGACGAAGGCATGGATGATCGAGGACAGGAACACGAAATCGTCGGGCCCGGTGCCGTCGATCCTGGTCGGCACGCGGATGATGCGCGCCAGCGAGCGCGGCGCCTGCACGACCGCGAGGCGGGCGCCGCGGCCGAAGGAGTCGGTGCCGGACAGCTCCACGACGAAATTCAGTGACTTGGTCAGGATGCGCGGAAACGGGTGCGCCGGGTCGAGGCCGATCGGCGTCAGCACCGGCAGCACTTCGCGGCGGAAGAAGCGCCCCGCCCAGCGGGCCTGTGCGCTGTTCCAGTCGCCGCGCGGCAGGAAGCACACGCCGTGCGCCGCGAGCGCCGGGCCGAGCGACTCGTTGAACACCCGGTACTGCTCCGCGACCATGCCGCGCGCCGTGCGCGTGATCGCCGTGAGAATCTCGGCCGGGCTGAGGCCGTCGCGCCGCAGGTAGGACGTGCCGAGCTCGATGCGCTCCTTGATGCCGCCGACCTGGATTTCGAAGAACTTGTCCAGCCCGGTGCAGGACAGGCACAGGAAGCGCAAGCGCTCCAGCGGCGGCACGCCGGGATCGCTGGCGAGCTCGAGCGTGCGGCGGTGAAATTCCAGCGCCGCCAGCTCGCGGTTCAGGTAGAGCTCCGGCCGGGCGAGATCCGGGTGGCCGGCCGTGCTCACGACCCGGCTTCCGCGGTGCCGTCCGGCGCGCCCGGCCAGGTCCCGCCGAGCACCACCGGGCCGCTCGCCCCGGTCACCGCGGGCAGGTTGCCGGGCAGGCCCGCGAGGGCGCGCGCCGCCAGCCAGGCGAACGCCGCGGCCTCGACATGATCCGGATCGACGCCATGGGCGGCACTGCTCTCGACGCGGGTGCGCGGCAGGCGGGCCGCGAGCCGCGCGAGCAGGTGGCGGTTGTGCACGCCGCCGCCGCAGACGATCAGGCGCGCTGGCGCCGCACCGGCCAGCGCGGCGGCGACGGTCGCGGCGGTGAACTCGCACAGCGTCGCCTGCACGGCGTCCGGCGCCAGCGGGCCGGCGCGCGCCACCAGCGCGTCGAGCCAGGGCACGGTGAAGTCCTCGGGCCCGGTGCTCTTCGGCGGCGGCAACGACAGGAACGGGTGGGCCAGCAGCGCGTCGAGCAGGGGCGCCGACACCTTGCCGGCGGCGGCCCAGGCGCCGCCGTCATCGAAAGGTTTGCCGAGATGGCGCCGGGCCCAGGCGTCCATCAGCCCGCTGGCCGGCCCGGTATCGAAGCCAGTTACCGGCGTGCCCGGCACGAGCAGCGTCAGGTTGGCGATGCCGCCGAGATTCAGCACGGCGCGGGACTCGCCGGGGTCGGTGAACACGGCGCGGTGGAAAGCCGGCACCAGCGGCGCGCCCTGGCCGCCGAGGGCCATGTCGCGCCGGCGGAAGTCGGCCACGACCGGGATGCCGGTGTGCGCCGCGATCAGGTTCGGATCGCCGATCTGCAGCGTGAACGGATGTGGCGCCCGGGGCCGGTGGCGGATGGTCTGGCCGTGGCTGCCGATCGCGCGCACCGCCGCCGGCGCCAGGCCATGAGCGCGCAGCAGCGCCAGCGCGGCTTCGGCGAACAGCTCGCCGACCTGGTGGTCGAGGTCCCCGAGCTCGTCGATCGGATCGCCATCGGCGCCGGCGCCGGGCGTCGCGAGGCGGCGCAGCCGCGCGCCGAGCGGCGCGGGCAACGGCGTGCTGCGGGCGGCGAGCACGCGGAATCCCTGTGCGGTGATTTCGGCGAGCGCGGCATCGACCGCGTCCATCGAGGTCCCGGAGATCAGCCCGAGGTAGAGACCGGGGAGCGGCTCCGTGGAACGGGCCACGGCGCCGTCGCTAGTCGACGGCCGCAAGCCGGGTGGGGCCGAGGCTCTCCAGCTCAGCGACCAGCGGGGCCGTGACGGCGGCAAACTCTGCGCGGCGCGCGGCCGGCACCGGGTCGGCCTTCGGCAACTCGACCGTGCGCGGGTTCTTGTGCACGCCGTTGAGGCGGTACTCGTAGTGCAGGTGCGGCCCGCTGGCCAGGCCGGTCATGCCGACATAGCCGATGACCTGGCCCTGCCGGACGCGCTGCCCGGCCCGCATGCCCGGCGCGATGCGCGACATGTGGGCATACAGCGTCGTGACGTTGCCGCCGTGCTGCAGCACGACGGCCTTGCCGTAACCGCCGTTCACGCCGGCGGAAATCACCCGGCCGTCGCCGGCCGCCATGATCGGCGTGCCCGTCGGGGCCGCATAGTCGACGCCCTGGTGCGGGCGGCGCGTCTTCAGCACCGGGTGCAGCCGGTTCGGGTTGAAGTTCGAGCTGACGCGCGTGAAGTCCACCGGGGCGCGCAGGAAGGCCTTGCGCATGGCGTCGCCGGCAGGCGTGTAGTAGCGCGGCCGGCCGTCCTCGTCGGCGAAGCGCACGGCGCGGTAGGAGCGGCGCTGGTTGTTGAACTCGGCGGCGACGATCTCGCCGTCGCGGAGCTTCCTGCCGTCCTGCCAGATTTCCTCGTAGACCACGGCGAACCAGTCGTCGCGGCGGATGTCGAGCGCGAAATCGATGTCCCAGGCGTAGATCCCGGCGAGCCGCATGATGGTGGCGTCGCTGAGCCCGGCCGCGAGGCCGGCGGCGTAGAACGAGCTCGTGATATGGCCGGTCACGCGGGTCGTGCGGACCTCGACCGGGTGCGCGAGGAAACTGGCCGCATAGCCCTGCTCGCCGAGCTCGACGACCAGGCTCCGGGTCTCGCTGACGCGCCGCGTCAACGCCAGCACCGCTTCGCCGTCGCGCAGGATCTCGAAGGTGTCGCCCGGGCGGATGCGTTTCAGGTGCGGCGCGGCATCGGCGACCTTCAGCAGCCGGTGCAGGTCGCCGACCGACAGGCCCTGGCGCCGGAACAGCCGGTCGAGGCTGTCGCCAGGCCGGACTTCGAGCAGGATGCGCTCGCCGGCAGCCACCGGCGGCGCGGCTTCCGCGGCCTCCAGGGACGCGACGGCCGCCAGCACCATGTCGTCCTGCGCGGGATCACCGGCGGTGGCATCGTCCGCCGGCGGGGCGGCCGGCGGCAGCGCGGGCAACGGCAATTCGGCGGCCCGCGCGGCCAGCTCGGCCTGCGGCATCTGCTTGCCCTCGGCCGGCTCGTCAATCCACAGGGCGATGATGCCGGCCGAGACCGCCAGGCACACGACAGCGGCGACATGCCGACGGGAATATGGCCGGCGCGACGCCCCCGGGGCGCGCTCCCTGGTCTTGTAATCGTGCCGGACTCCGCTTTCCACTCGACCCACCACATCGCAGGCAGAAAATTTTGCGTTACCCTAGCGGTCCCGGGCGTTCCGGTCAATCGACTGCTTCTCATAATAAAAACAGCGAGTCACCACGGAGACTTCATGAGACCTGCGAACGAGCAACTCGCGGAACTGCGGCGGGGGACCGAGGATGTGCTGCTCGAGAAAGAACTCGAGGAGCGGCTCGCGGCCGGCCGTCCCCTGCGCATCAAGGCGGGCTTCGATCCGACCGCGCCGGACCTGCACCTCGGCCACACCGTGCTGATCAACAAGATGCGCCAGTTCCAGGCCTTCGGCCACGACGTCATTTTCCTGATCGGCGACTTCACGGGGATGATCGGCGACCCGACCGGCAAGACCGCGACGCGCCCGCCGCTGACGCCCGACGAGATCGCGGCCAACGCCCGCACGTACGAGGCGCAGATCTTCAAGATCCTCGACCCCGGGCTGACGCGGGTCGACTTCAATTCCCGCTGGATGAGCAAGATGAGCGCCGCCGACCTGATCCAGCTCGCGGCGAAGCACACCGTGGCGCGGATGCTGGAGCGGGACGACTTCAGCCGGCGCTACGCCGAGGGGCGCCCGATCGCGATCCACGAATTTCTCTACCCGCTGGTGCAGGGTTACGACTCGGTGGCGCTCGAGGCCGACGTCGAGCTCGGCGGCACCGACCAGAAGTTCAACCTGCTGGTCGGGCGGCAGCTGCAACAGGCCTGGGGCCAGCCGCCGCAGGTCGTCATGACCGTGCCCTTGCTCGAGGGACTCGACGGCGTGCAGAAAATGTCGAAGTCGCTCGGCAATTATGTCGGCATCAATGAGCCGCCGGCGACCATGTTCGGCAAGCTGATGTCGATCGCCGACACGCTGATGTGGCGTTACTTCGAGCTGTTGTCGTTCCGGCCGCTGGCGGAGATCGCGGCGCTCAAGGCGGCGGTCGCGGCGGGGCGCAACCCGATGGAAGTGAAGTTCGAACTGGCGCAGGAAATCACGGCGCGCTTCCACGGCGAGGCGGGCGCAGCCGCCGGGCGGCGCGATTTCGACCAGCGCATCCGGGCCGGTGCGATGCCCGAAGACATGGAACGTCGCGTGGTGGCGATCGACGGCGCGGAGATCGGCCTCGCCGCCGCGCTGACCGCGGCGGGCCTGACGGCGAGCAACTCGGAGGCCTTCCGCGAGATTCGCCAGCGGGCGGTTCGCGTCGACGGCGAGCGCGTCGAGGACCAGCGCATGACGCTGAAGGCCGGCGGCCGCTACGTGCTGGCCGTCGGCAAGCGCCGCATCGTCGAGGTCGAGCTGCGTGGCGCGTAGCGCTGCCGGGCAAGAATGATTCAAGCACGCAATGGAGGAGACGCATGATGAATATGAATAGCAAGCTGGTTGTCGTGGCTGCCGCGCTGTTGCTGGCCGGGCCGGCCGTCGCACTGGACGCCGAGCAGGCGCAAAAGGCGACCGAAACCCGCCAGGCGGTGCTGAAGGTCGTCGGCTGGAACATCACGCCGATGGGCGCGATGGCGCGCGACCTGATCCCGTGGGACGAGGCATTGTTTGCGCGCAACGCCCAGCGCATCGCGTGGATGACGACGATGATCCCGGACGCCTTTCGCTCCGACACCCGCGCCCACGAGCTCAAGACCGAGGCTTTGCCCGTGATCTGGGAGGACTTCGCGAGCTTCGAGGAGCTCGCGGCGAACGCCCGGCGCAGCGCCGAACGGCTGGTCGAGGTCGCGAACTCGGGCGACGAGGCTGCCGCGCGGCAGGCGATCGGCGCGCTGACCGAAGATTGCCGCGCCTGCCACGACAAGTTCCGGGTGAAGCGCTAGGGCCTGTTCACACTTGGCGGGCCGCCGCGACGGAGGTCATTTTTCCACCAGCCAAGGCGCAGCGAGTGCGGTGTAGTCGTTCTACACAAGCGAGCTGCAACGCCGGCTGGTGGAAAAATGGCCCCGTCCCTCCGGGTTGTGCCCCGAATCGCGCCATGCGGCGTTACTCGTCGTTCGTTTGGAGTGACCAAACTTCTCTTCTCGTGCCTTGCCTGGCGCGATTCGGGGCAACAACGCGGCGACCCCGCGAAGTGTGAACAGGCCCTAGTAAATCCCGAGGTCGGCCAGGCTCGGCGGCGGCGCCGCGCGGACGATCAGCCAGACTGCGGCGGCGGCCGCGAGCAACAGCGCCGCGGCCAGCCACGGGCGCGAGCCCGGGATCGCCGGCTCGGCGGTGCGCTTGCGGCCGCTGAACATCGGGCCGATGAGGTCGATGCCGGGCCGCAGCCGGTACAGCAGCACCGCGACGACGTGCGCGGCGGCGAGCGCCAGCAGCGCGTCGAACAGCCAGCGGTGCCAGGTATTGGCGAGCTCGCGCTGTGCTGCGGACGCGGCCCAGTACCACGGGCCGGCATCGAGGCCGTCGTGGCTGTTGACCATGCCGGTCGCGACCTGGGCCGCCAGCAGCGCGAGCAGCAGCAGGATCATCCAGCCGCCCGGCGGCGTGTGGCCGGCCGGCTCGTGCGCGCTGCCGCCGAGCCATTCGCGCAGGTAGCGGAACACGCGCCGCGGGCCGCTGACGAAGTTCGCAAAGCGCGCATAGCGCGGGCCGACGAAGCCCCACGCGAGGCGGAACAGCAGCAGCGTCGCAATGCCGTAGCCGGCGTAGCGATGCAGGTCCATCCGGCCCAGTTCCGCGGTCAGCCACGAGGCTGCACAAAGCAGCACCAGCAACCAGTGGAACAGTCGCACCGGCAGGTCCCAGACCAGCTGTCGCTCCATCCGTCCCTCCCCGTGTATAACGGTCGGCAGCGAACACTATAAAACGGCCGGGCCCGTTTTAGCCGGCGTGCAACACCGTGCGGGTGGTCACGACGGTCGAGTATTTCCTCGTCGATTGAGGCGCGCGGGCGACATTTTCGGGCGGGGTTGACGCGCCGCAACAGTCGCCTATAATGCGCGCCCCACCGACGTATCCGGCGAGGAAACGGGGGGTCAGCAGGGACGAAAAATTGTCGTCCCGCACTGTTGACAGCCCGGGTTCCTCGCGTATACTTGTCGGTCTGCCTCGGCCACTGTGCCGCGGCCCGCTCTTTAAAAATTTGGACCAAGTAATTTGTGTGGGAGCTCGTGTCGATGCCTGCAGTCGCAGACATTGGTCGAGCACCAAATCAGTCAGTTAACCGATTGAGTGAATGGTGGATCGACGTTTCAGCTCATTAGCTTGAACTGAAGAGTTTGATCCTGGCTCAGATTGAACGCTGGCGGCATGCCTAAC
>CAYWYS010000070.1:0-6728 GCA_964462675.1 uncultured Thioalkalivibrio sp. | reverse complement strand
AGGCGGCCGAGGCGGCCATCTCCAGCCCGCTGCTCGAGGACATCAACCTCGAGGGCGCCAAGGGCATCCTCGTCAACGTCACGGCCGGGGAGGACCTGTCGATCGGCGAGTTCGACGAGGTCGGCAACGTCGTCAAGGAGCGCGCCTCCGACGACGCGACGGTGGTGCTCGGCACGGTCATCGACCCGGACATGAAAGGCGAGATCCGCGTCACGGTCGTCGCGACCGGACTCGGCAGCGCGGTGAGCAGCCGGCAGCGGCAGCCCGAGCTGATCGCGGTGGCGACCCGGCGGACCTCGCGGGTCAGCCGCAGCACCGGCCCGGTCAACTACAACGACCTCGACTCGCCGCCGGGCGGACGTCGCCACAACGACGAGCTCGACGAGCTGGAGGTGCCGAAGCGGGCCGTTGGCCAGAGCTACGACTACCGGGGCGGAACGGACGCCGACCTGCTTGACATCCCGGCCTTCCTGCGCCGCCAGGCCGACTGACGGCCCGGGCCAGGCGGACGCCTTCGGGGGAGCCCCGCTCTTCTCCCCCCGGCGGCGTCCGCTTGGGTGCGCCTGTCCGATTATGTTATTTTGGCGCGATGCTCAGACAGCGGACGCTTAGCAACACCATCCGGGCGACCGGCGTGGGCCTGCATACCGGCGAGAAGGTCCTGATGACCCTCGGGCCGGCCCCGGTCAATGCCGGCATCGTGTTCCGGCGCACCGACCTCGAGCCGCCGAACGAGATTCGCGGCGACTGCATGCTGGTCGGCGAAACGACGCTCGGCACCGTGCTGAAAAAAGACGGCGTCCGGGTCGCGACGATCGAGCACCTGATGTCGGCCTTCGCCGGCCTCGGCATCGACAATGCGACCGTCGAGCTGTCGGCCTCCGAGGTGCCGATCATGGACGGCAGCGCCGGCCCCTTCGTGTTCCTGATCCAGTCGGCCGGCATCGACGAGCAGGGCGCCGCGAAGCGCTTCATCCGCATCCGCCGCCCGGTGGAAGTGCGCGATGGCGACAAGTGGGCGCGGTTCACGCCCTTCGACGGCTTCAAGATCGATTTCGAGATCGAGTTCGACCACCCGGTGTTCAAGCGGCACCTGCAGCGCGCCTCGATGGATTTCTCGGCGACCTCGTTCCTCCGGGAAGTCAGCCGCGCGCGGACCTTCGGCTTCATGCGCGACATGGAATTCCTGCGCGCGATGAACCTCGGCCGCGGCGGCAGCCTCGACAACGCCATCGTGCTCGACGATTACCGGATCCTCAACGACGACGGCCTGCGCTACGAGAACGAGTTCGTGCGCCACAAGATCCTCGACGCGATCGGCGACCTGTACCTGGTCGGCCACAGCATCATCGGCCAGTTCAGTGCCTTCAAGTCGGGCCACGGCCTGAACAACATGCTGCTGCGCGAGCTGGTGCGCCGGGAGTCGGCCTGGGAAGAGGTCACCTTCGAGGACGAGCGCGACGCGCCGTTCACCTTCGCCGCCGCCGCCGCGTAGTGCGCTCAGGCGCCGGCCGGCCGGACCCTGACCCGGACCCGGGTCACGACCCCGTCATAGCGAGGCGCGAGGCGCTCGACCAGCTCCGGGGCGTGGAAGCGCAGCCGGCTGGCCCAGGCGGCGCTGTCGACCAGCACCACGACCGTGTCCTCGTGCAGGACGGCCCCGGTGACATGGACCGCGAGGGCTTCCGGCAGCAGGGAGCGGACCCTGGCGTCCAGTTCCCCGGCCTCGCGGGCACGCGAAACCAGCTGGGAAAGGTCGTTTCCAGCCAGCAGATCCTTGAGCAGCCTGGGTTCGCGGCGAATTATGTGAATTTCCGGGTTGAGCCTGGGCCGATTTTGCTGCATAGTCGGGCAGCTTGTAAAAGGCTAAGGCGTCGCGAGGCGCCGTCGCAAAGCCACCGGTCTGAGCTGCCCGTGCCCCTGGCGGGTCCGGACTTATGACAGCGGAGCTGCCGAGCAGTATGGAACCAGGATCCAGAAATCGCCGCGGATGGGCAGGTCGTTGAACCTTTTTGTGTTCACGACCCGTCGTGGCCGGACCTTGCAGGTCCCGCTGAGCCGTAGCGGCATCGCGGTCGTCGTCATGGCCGCCTTCTCGGTCACCTTCTTCGCCGGCCTGCTCATCGGCCGGCTCATCCTTCAGCCTGCCCCCGAGACCGAACTGTTCTCCGCCTTGCGCGCCGAGCTGGCGGCCCAGGAGGCGGAGCTCGAGACCGTGCGCGAGCAGGCCGGGCGCAACATCGACGCGCTGGCCGTGCGGCTCGGCCAGATGTCGGCGCACATCATTCGGCTCGACGCGCTGGGCCAGCGGCTGGTCACGATGGCGGGCCTCGAGGACGGCGAGTTCAATTTCGGCAGCCTGCCGCCGCAGGGCGGCCCGGACAACCAGGAAGGCGCCGTGTCGCTGCAATCCGGCGAAATCATCGTGCTGCTCGACGAGCTGCAGGACCAGATCGAGGATCGCTCGCGCCAGCTCGACGTGCTCGAGGCGCTGATGTTCAACCGGCGGCTGTCGGACGAAGTGCGGCTCGAGGGCCGTCCGGTGCGCAGCGGCTGGATGTCCTCGGGCTTCGGCTACCGGACGGATCCGTTTTCGGGCAAGCGCGCCTTCCACGGCGGGCTCGATTTCGTCAGCCCGAAGGGCAGCGACGTGCTGGCGATCGCGGCGGGCGTCGTGACCTTCTCCGGCAAGCGCGCCAACTACGGCAACCTGGTCGAGATCGACCACGGCAACGGCCTGGTCACCCGCTACGCCCATAACAAGGAAAACCTGGTGTCCATCGGGGACGCCGTCAAGAAGGGCGAGACCATCGCGCTGGTCGGGTCCACCGGCCGCTCCACGGCGCCGCACGTGCATCTCGAGGTCCTCGAGAACGGCCGCGTCGCCAATCCGCGCAAGTACGTCCAGTAAGGTAAAATAGGCGGTCTTTGATCGCCACGGGCGCCCGCCACCGCGAGCGCGCCCCCGAGGTATCCAGTAGTGCGCAATCTGTTTGCAGGGATCTTCGGCAGCCGTAACCAGCGGCTGCTCAAGGGTTACGGAAAGAACGTAAAAGAAATCAACGCCCTGGAGGAGCGCGTCGCGGCCCTCGACGGCGCTGCCATCAAGGCGCGGACCGCCGCGCTCAAGGCCGAGGTCGCCGCCGGCAAGACCCTCGACGAGGTCCTCCCGGAGGCCTTCGCGCTGGCCCGCGAGGCGGCCAGGCGCACCCTCGGGATGCGGCATTTCGACGTCCAGCTGATCGGCGGCATGGCGCTGCACGAGGGCAAGATCGCCGAAATGCGTACCGGCGAAGGCAAGACGCTGGTCGCCACGCTGCCGGCCTACCTGAACGCGCTGTCCGGCAAGGGCGTGCACATCGTCACCGTCAACGAGTACCTCGCGCGCCGCGACGCCGAGTGGATGGGGCCGGTCTACGAGGCGCTCGGCCTGACTTACGGCGTGATCCAGTCCGGCCAGGAGCCGGCCGACAAGCGCGCCGCCTACGCCGCCGACATCACCTACGGCACGAACAACGAGTTCGGCTTCGATTACCTGCGCGACAATCTCGCCTTCAGCCTCGAGCAGCGCGCGCAGCGCGGCCTGAACTTCGCGATCGTCGACGAGGTCGACTCGATCCTGATCGACGAGGCGCGCACGCCGCTGATCATCTCCGGCCCCGCCGAGGACAGCACCGAGACCTACCTGCGCGTCAACAAGCTCGTGCCGGCGCTGAAGCCGCAGACCGAGACCGACGGCCCCGGCGACTTCAGCATCGACGAGAAGACCAAGCAGGTCTACCTGACCGAGGCCGGCCACGCCACGGTCGAGGAATTGATGGCGAGCGCCGGGCTGATCCAGCCGGGCGAGAGCCTCTACGATGCGCGCAACATCATGCTGATGCAGCACCTGTCCGCAGCGCTGCGGGCGCACGCGGTCTACCGGCGCGACGTCGAGTACATCGTCAAGGACGGCGAGGTCGTCATCGTCGACGAGTTCACCGGCCGCACGATGCCCGGCCGCCGCTGGTCCGACGGCCTGCACCAGGCCATCGAAGCCAAGGAAGGCGTCAAGGTCCGCCAGGAAAACCAGACCCTCGCGTCGATCACCTTCCAGAACTACTTCCGCATGTACAAGAAGCTGTCCGGCATGACCGGCACGGCGGACACCGAGGCCTTCGAGTTCCAGCAGATCTACGGGCTCGAGGTCGTCGTCATCCCGACCCACCAGCCGATGGTCCGCGCCGACCACGCCGACCTCGTCTACCTGACGCGGAGCGACAAGTTCGAGGCGATCCTCGAGGACATCCGCGACTGCCAGCAGCGCGGCCAGCCGGTGCTCGTCGGCACGACCTCGATCGAGACCTCGGAGCTGCTGTCCACCGTGCTCGCCAAGGACAAGCTCAAGCACGAGGTGCTGAACGCCAAGCACCACGCGCGCGAGGCCGAGATCGTCGCCCAGGCCGGCCGCCCCGGCGCGATCACGATCGCCACCAACATGGCCGGCCGCGGCACCGACATCGTGCTCGGCGGCAACCACAAGCCCGACCTCGAGGCCGCCGGCGACGACGAGGAGCTCAAGGCGCGCATCCAGTCGGAGTGGCAGGCCCGCCACCAGCAGGTCATCGAGGCCGGCGGCCTGCACATCATCGGCACCGAGCGCCACGAGTCGCGGCGCATCGACAACCAGCTGCGCGGCCGCTCCGGCCGCCAGGGCGACCCGGGCTCCAGCCGCTTCTACCTGTCGATGGAAGACAACCTGATGCGCATCTTCGGCGAGCCGGAGAAGACCAAGGCGCTGCTCGCGCGCGTCGGCATGAAAGAAGGCGAGGTCATCGAGAGCCGCCTGCTGAGCCGCCAGATCGAGCGCGCGCAGCGCAAGGTCGAGGCGCACAACTTCGACATCCGCAAGCAGCTTTTGAAGTACGACGACGTCGCCAACGACCAGCGCCGCGTGATCTACGGCCAGCGCACCGAGCTGATGGAGGCCGAGGAAATCGGCGACTCGATCGCCGGCATTCGCGAGGAAGTCGTCAACGACCTGGTGGCGCGCTTCGTGCCGCCCGACAGTGTAGAGGAACAGTGGGACATCGCCGGCCTCGAGAAGCAGCTGGAGACGGATTTCGGCTTCAGGATCGAGCTCGAGGACTGGGTCAAGCACGACCCCAGCGCCGACCCCGAGACCATCCGCGCGCGCGTGCTCGAAGAGGCCGACCGCCACTACGAGCACAAGGTCGAGCAGATCGGCGCGCCGGTCATGCGGCACTTCGAGAAGGCCGTCATGCTGCAGCAGCTCGACGTCCAGTGGAAGGAACACCTGGCCGCGATGGACTACCTGCGCCAGGGCATCCATCTGCGCGGCTACGCGCAGAAGAACCCCGAGCAGGAGTACAAGCGCGAAGCCTTCCAGATGTTCAGCGACATGCTCGACCGCGTGAAGCGCGACGTCATCAGCATCGTGTCGCGCGTGCAGATCCGCACCGAGGAAGAAGTCGAGGCGCTCGAGCGCAAGCGCCGCGACGCGGCCGCCGCGAAGCTGCAGCTGCAGCACGCCGAGGCCCAGTCGGCCATGGCCGGCGGCGGTTTCGGCGGTGGCGATGCGGAAGGCCCCGTGGCGCGGCCGCGGCAAGTTGTCGAGCCGGTCGAGACCTTCGTCCGGGGCGAGCGCAAGGTCGGCCGCAACGAGCCCTGCCCCTGCGGTTCCGGCAAGAAATACAAGCACTGTCACGGGCAGCTGAGCTGAGCGCGCCGAGCCCGCGCATCCATGTCGTCGCCGCCGTCCTCGAGGATCCCGCCGGCCGCGTGCTGATCGCGCAGCGCCCGCCCGGCAAGAGCCTGGCCGGCGCCTGGGAATTCCCCGGCGGCAAGCTGCACGGCGGCGAGGCGCGCCTCGCCGGCCTCGCGCGCGAACTCGACGAGGAACTCGGCATCCACGTCGAGGCCGCGCGGCCGCTGATCCGCTACCTGCATCGCTATCCTGAGCTCGAGGTCGACCTCGACGCCTGGCGCGTCACCCGCTGGCAGGGCGAACCGCACGGCCGCGAGGGCCAGGCGCTGGCCTGGCATGCGCCCGGGGAGCTGTTGCAGGTCGGCCTGCTGCCGGCCGACGCCGTGATCGTCAACGCCGTGCGCCTGCCCGCCGTGGTGATGGTGACGCCGCCGGCCGCACCCGAGGGCGAAGGCGCCTTTCTCGACGCGCTCGAGGCCGCGGCGGCGCGCGACATCGGCCTGATCTGCCTGCGGCGTCCCGACCTCGACGCCGGGGCGCTGCTCGAGCTGGCCGCCGGCGCCGCGTGCCGGATCGAGGGCAGCGGCGCGCGCCTGCTGCTGCATGGCGACCCCGCGCTGCTGGCGCCGCTGTTGCTCGAGCCGCCGCCGGCATTGCGGGCCCGGCTTGGCGACGCCGTGGCCGGACTGCACGTGCCGGCGCGCTGCCTGCGAGGCCTGGCCGGCCGGCCCGTGCCCGACGAGATGTGGTTCGGCGCCTCGTGCCACGACGCTGCAGAGCTCGATGCCGCGCAGGCCGCCGGGGTCGATTACGCGTTTCTCGGCAGCGTCCGGCCGACGGCCAGTCATCCGGGCGCGGCAGGGCTCGGCTGGGAGGCATTCGCGGACCTGGTCGTTGATGTCCCGGTGCCGGTCTATGCGATCGGCGGCGTGAGTCCGGCGGACCTCGAGACCGCGTGGGCCGCAGGCGCGCAGGGCATCGCCGCGATCCGCAGCTTGTGGGCGGCTGGCTAGCCGGTGGG
>CAYWYS010000069.1:0-6790 GCA_964462675.1 uncultured Thioalkalivibrio sp. | reverse complement strand
ACTAGAGTTCGTCCTCTTCGTCGTCCCAGTCCTCGTCCTCGAAATCGAGGCCGATGTCCTCATCGCCGCCCGCGCCGCGTATCTCGAATTCAGTGCGCTGGCGGTACGCCTCGCGGACGAAGATGTACGGATCCGGCGCCTGCTCGAGCAGCCGGTCGAGCGGCAGCAGCCGCCGCCGCGTATCGATGATCTCGAGCACCAGCAGCTTGTCGCGGAGGCTGCGGTTGTCGTCCAGGTAATTCCAGACGATGTCGGTCCGGTAACGAGCATAGATACCGGCCACGCTGCGCACCGAGTTCGGGCCGAGCACCGGCAACATCAGGAAGGGTCCGGAGGGCACGCCCCACTTGCCGAAAGTCTGGTTGAAGTGGGCTGAGTTCTTGTAGAGCTTGAAGTCCGCCGCGGGGTCCATCAGGCCCAGAATGCCGACCGTGGAGTTCAGCACGAACCGGGTGGTCTGCCGGCCGGCGTGCCTGAACTCGCCCTGCAGCAGGTGATTCAGTATCCAGATGGGCGTGCTGAGGTTGTCGAAGAAGTTCGCTACGCTGGTCTGCATCGGCTTCGGGGTCACCCGGTCGTAACCACGTGCGACCGGGCGCAGGATGGCGCGATCCAGCGCCATGTTGAAGGCGAAAACCTGCCGGTTGAGCGGCTCGAGGGGATCGTAGGGATCGCGCTCCTCGGCTGCACGCGGTTGCGATGCGCAGCCCGCGAGCATCGCGATCGCAAGCGCCATGACCAGCAAGGCGCCAACCCTGTTTCTGAGCGGGAAGCGATCCATCGGCTTGTTCCTGGTCGGGGGTGGTTATCTGGCCTGGCTTTCGGGGCGTGCGCGATTGCCAGTGCGCCGGTCGAGAATCGGCTGCAGTTCGGCCAGCCGCGCCTCGAAGCGGGCCTTCTGCCATGGCTGCAAATTCGGTTCGGCCAGCGCATGGTTCAGCTTGTCGACCGCCATGGCGAGTTGCCCGGTCAGCAGATGATACTCGGACATGTAATAAAGCGCTTCCGCCGTCTGCCCCGCGGCATCGGCGGCGTTGGCGATCAGGCGCACCTGCGGCGGCGTCGGTCGCACGTTGTTGAACAGGTCGAGCAGCATGACGTGGGCCTGTTCATAGTGATTGGTGCGGATCAGCGCCTCCGCGTAACGCACCGTCAGTGGCCGGTTGCGGGGGAACAACTCGAGCGCCCGCGCAAACACCTCAAGGCCTTCGTCCGGTTCCCCAGCGAGAATCAGGGCCTCGCCCAGCGCCGAGTGGAACAGCACCGTTGACTCGTCGTCGGCGCGCAGCGCGCGCATCACCGACACGGCTTCGTCATGGCGTCCCGCGCGGACCAGCGCGAGGCCCCGCCCATAGCGTGACGCCGGCGAAGGCGTCATTCCCTCCCGGAACAGGTCGCCCTTGAAACGGGCCAGCGCATCCTCGCCGGTGCGGGCGTTCAGGACGCGTACCCGCGCGCGAATCAAGTCAAAAATAGGGCTTTCGTAGACTTCCAGAACCTGGACACGCTCCGCGCGGTCGCGGGTCTCGGCGATACGATTGCTGGAAAGCGGGTGGGTCTGCAGGTACTCCGGAACACGCATGCCCGAGTAGCCGTACTCACGCGACAGTACCTCGAAGAATGCCGGCATACCCATCGGGTTGAAGCCGGCCTTGGCGAGGAACTGCAAGCCGACGCGGTCGGCCTCGTACTCGTTGGACCGCGTGTAATTGATCTGCTCCTGGGCCGCCAGGCCCTGGGCGCCCATGATGGCCGCCGGCACGGCATCACCGCCGCCGCCGAGCAGGATCGCGGCGATCACTGCGGCCGTGGCGAGAATGCTGGTCCGCTCGGTCGCGGCAATGCGGCGCGCAATGTGCTTCTGGGTGACGTGCGCGATTTCGTGGGCCAGCACGCCGGCGAGCTCGCTCTCGGTGCGCGTCGCCGTGATCAGCCCGGTATTGATGCCGATGTAGCCGCCCGGCAGGGCGAAGGCATTGATCGCATCCTCGTTGACGACGAAGAATTCGAAGCTCAGTTCGCCCTCGTGGGCGTGGGCCGAGATCCGATGGCCCAGCGAGGCGACATAGTCGGCCACCTCCGGGTCCTCGAGGATGCTGCCCTGCTCGCGCAGCTGCCGAAGCACCATCCGGCCGATCGCCTCGCCCTGGGCGCGGCTGAAAACCGTATCGGCCATGCTGCCGATATCTGGCAGGTCCCGATGCGGGTCAGCGCCGCTGGCGCCCGTCAGCAGGCAGGCGGTCAGGACGACAAGGAGGCGGTTCAGCATGCGTATTCCCGGCATGGGCGATTCGCTCCGCCCCTGTCCCTAGGACCGACCCGGTTGCCCGGCGGTTCCCGGCATCAGAGCGACTCCGAGGCGTAATCCGCCAGCCGCGAGCGCTCGCCGCGCATCAGGGTTACGTGGCCGGAATGCGGCCAGCCCCGGAAACGATTGACGACATAGGTCAGGCCGGACGTCGTTTCCGTCAGGTAGGGCGTGTCGATCTGCGAAATGTTGCCGAGGCAGATCATCTTCGTGCCGGGCCCGGCGCGCGTGATCAGCGCCTTCATCTGCTTGGGCGTCAGGTTCTGGGCCTCGTCGATGATGATGAATCGGTTGAGAAAAGTGCGGCCGCGCATGAAATTCAGCGAGCGGATCTTGATGCGGCTGCGAAGCAGGTCGCGGGTCGCTGCGCGGCCCCAGTCGCCCCCTTCCTCGCTCTGCGTAAGCACCTCGAGATTGTCCATCAGCGCGCCCATCCAAGGTTCCATCTTCTCTTCTTCGGTGCCGGGCAGGAATCCGATGTCTTCGCCGAGCGGGACTGTGACGCGGGTCATGATGATCTCGCGGAAGCGGTTCTTGTCCAGGGTCTGGGCCAGCCCGGCGGCCAGCGTCAACAGGGTCTTGCCGGTGCCGGCCGGGCCAAGGATGGTGACGAAATCGACGTGTTCCGACATCAACAGGTTCAGCGCGAAGTTCTGCTCGCGATTCCGGGCGGTGACGCCCCAGACGCTGTTGCGGCCGCGAAAATTGTCGGCCAGCTCGATGACGGCCGTTTCCTCGTCGAGCTCGCGGACCAGCGCCTCGAAATGGCTGTCGTCATCGAGATACAGGAACTGGTTGACGTGCCAGTGCTTGACGCGCTCGCCGCTGACCCGGTAGAAGGTCCGGCCCTCTTCCTTCCAGGAATCCATTTCGCGGCTGTGGGTCTCCCAGAAGTCCGGCGTAAGGATCTCGACGCCGGAATACAGCAGGTCGAGGTCCTCGAGCGTTCGGTCGCTGTAGTAATCCTCGGCGTGCACGCCGAGGATGGTCGCCTTGATCCTGAGGTTGATGTCTTTCGATACCAGCGTCACACGGGCGTCCGGGTGCGCTTCCTGCAGCATCAGGCAGTTTTCGAGGATCGAGTTGTCGGCGCGGCTGCCCGGCAGCGTATCCGGCAACAGCGGCTGGTTCGGCCGGGTCTGGAAGAACAACCGTCCCGGGCGGCCGCTGCCGCCGTCATTGCGCCGGTGCTCGCCCGGGATCTCGATGCCGTGATCGATGTCGCGCTTGTCGGCGCCATGGATCATCTGGTCGATGAAACGGCTGACCTGGCGGACGTTGCGGGCCGCCTCCGACATGCCCTTCTTGCCGGCGTCGAGTTCCTCGAGCACCACCATCGGCAGGTGAATGTCGTGCTCGTCGAAGCGGAACAACGCGGCCGGATCGTGCATCAGCACGTTCGTGTCCAGCACGAAGACGCGGCGGGGTTCTTCGGTGATGCTCAAGGGGACTCCTGCCGGGGCCGGCGGGCGCAGGGCGGGCTCAGGGGAACGGACTCAAAGGGCCTTGACGGCCTCGAGGACCTCTTCGACGTGGCCGGGCACCTTGACCTTGCGCCATTCCTGGCGCAGCACGCCCTGCGCGTCGATCAGGAAGGTGCTGCGCTCCACGCCCATGACCTTGCGGCCGTACATGTTCTTCTCGCGCATGACGTTGAAGATCGCGCACAGGGTCTCGTCCGCGTCCGAGATCAGCTCGAACGGAAACTCGTATTTCGCCTTGAATTTCTCGTGCGAGGCGATGCTGTCGCGCGACACGCCGACGATTTCCGCGCCGGCCTTCTGGAAGGCCTTGAAGTGATCCCGGAACCCCTGGCCCTCGGTCGTGCAGCCCGGGGTGTCGTCCTTCGGGTAGAAGTACAGGACCAGCGTGCGGCCCTTGAAATCGGCCGGCCCGAGCTGCTTGTTGCCGGTGGCCGGCAGCTTGAACGCGGGAATTTTCTTGCCAATGACGGCGGTTGACATGCCTTGGATCCTCCTCGAATGTCAGCCCTTGACCGGCTCCATGATGGCATCGAGGTTCAGGTGGTCGCAAAAGTCCATGAACTCGTCGCGCAGGGCCGAAATCTGCAGGTTGCCCGGAATGTTGACGGTCATCTGGACCGAGAACATCGGGGCGCCGGTATGTGCGGCCGAGTAACTGCGCGTGGACAGCTCGGCGATGTCGATGTCGCGGCTCGCAAAGAAGCTCGCCAGGTTGTAGACGATCCCCGGCTGGTCGAGGCACACGACGTCGATCGCATACGGCAGCATATCCGTCCGCGCCGGGCGCACCTCGGTGCGCCGCATCGACAAGGCCAGCCCGGACTGTTCCTCGACCTTTTTCAGCTCCGACTCGAGCCGGGCGAGGGTGTGCCAGCTGCCGCTGACCAGCAGCAGCATCGCGAACTCGGAGCCAAGCGCGATCATGCGGCTGTCGAGAATGTTGCCGCCGCAGTCGAGGACCGCGCGGGTCAGGTCGTGCACGACACCGGAGCGGTCGCCGCCGACCGCGGAGATCACGACGAGTTGCTTCACTGGTTGCTGTCCGGACACGGACGGGAGATCGGGAATGGGGACATGGCGGGCAGTGTACCCGCAACCGCGCCGGGTGCGAAGAGCGCCCGGGGCGGCGGCGGCCCGGCGGCGCTTGCTGGTCCGGGAGCCGCCCGATACCATCACCGGTTGATTTCAAGGCGCCAGGGCGCGCGGGAGACGGTCGATGTTCAGCGGCAGCAACGTGGCCCTGGTCACCCCGATGCATCGGGACGGCTCGCTCGACCTCGACGCGCTGGCGCGGCTGGTGGAGTTTCACGCGGCGGCGGGCACCGACGGGATCGTGATCTCCGGCACGACGGGAGAGTCGCCATGCCTGTCGGCTGCGGAGCTCCGCACGCTGATTCGTGTCGCGCTCGAGGCGGCGGCGGGCCGCCTGGCGATCATCGGCGGCAGCGGCAGTAACTCGACGGCGCGGGCGATCGAGTTGACCCGCGTGGTCCGAGAGGCGGGCGCCGCGGCAGCGCTGGTCGTGACGCCGTACTACAACAAGCCCACCCAACAGGGCCTCTACCTGCATTACGAGGCCGTGGCCCGCGAGGGTGGGCTGCCCGTCATTCTCTACAACGTCCCGGGACGCACTGCCTGCGACTTGTTGCCCGAGACCGTTGCGCGGCTCGCCGAGGTGCCCGGCATCGTCGCAGTCAAGGAAGCCGTGCCCGGCGCCGCCCGCGTGGCGCGTTTCCGGGAACTCCTCGGCGACCGGCTGGGTCTGTTGAGCGGTGACGATGCGACGGCGATGGACTTCCTGCTCGCGGGCGGCGACGGCGTCATCAGCGTCACGGCCAACGTCGCGCCGCGCCTGATGCACGGCCTGGTCGAGGCGTCCCGCCATGGCGAGCCGCGCAAGGCCGCGGCGCTGAACGACCGGCTCGAAGGGCTGCACAAGGCGTTGTTCGTCGAGCCGAACCCGATCCCGGTAAAATGGGCGCTGATGCAGATGGGATTGATCCAATCCGGCATCCGGTTGCCGCTGACGCTGCTGGATGAACACTACTACGACGAGGTGCGTGCCGCGTTGGCGCGCGCCGGGGTGGAATACAGCTCTTGATTTCCCCGATTCGAGGCCTCGGCCTGCTTGCCCTGGCGTTGCTGCTGAGCGGCTGCGCACGAAACGTCTGCCCGACGGGACCGCATGTCGATGCGGTCGCGGTGCCGCCACTGGTGATCCCGGAGGGGCTGGACGCGCCAGACCGCCGCCTGGCGCTGCGCGTGCCGGGGCCGGGCGTCGCGCCAGGACGGCCGCCGTCAGGCCCCTGCGTCTCTGATCCGCCGCGCTTCTTCGCAGAATCGGGCGAGCCGAACCCCGAGAACCTGCCGATTCGCCCGGGATCTCTTTATGAGGCTGGCGTGATCGCACGCACCGCGCCGCCCAGCGTCACCGAGGATGTCACCGCGTTCGTCGAGCAGTGGGCCGAATCCTGGGGCCGGCGTGATTTCGATGCCTGGGTGCGGCTCTACCACCCGCGATTCACCCCCGAGGGCTACGAGAGCAACGCCGCGTGGCGCGCCGAGCAGCAGCGCCTGTTCGAAGTGCCGGCCACGACCAGCATCGAGCCCGACAGCGTGACCGTAAGCATGCGTGCCGACGGGACGACGCGGGCGCGATTCGTGCAACAGTTCGGCCTCGGCGACAACGTTCGCGCCGTCGTCAAGGAACTGACCCTTGCGCCGCATCCCAGCGGCACCGGTTGGCTGATCACCGACGACCGCATCGTCGAGATGCTGTAGGCGGGCCGCCGCCCAGATTGAACCGCTCACCCCCATGGGGTACATTTCCCGCCCCTCTGCGCGCCGGGCGCGCCGGGGACCGGAGGGAGAGGTGGCCGAGCGGCTGAAGGCGCTTGCTTGGAAAGCAAGTTTAGGGTAACCCCCTAACGCGGGTTCGAATCCCGCCCTCTCCGCCACGCCCCCCGCCCAATCCTGGGTCCCCAAGCGGTGCTCACGC
>CAYWYS010000068.1:0-7785 GCA_964462675.1 uncultured Thioalkalivibrio sp. | reverse complement strand
CCGATAACTACGAAACTACGACCCGGCACCACCCCCAAATCACGCGGCCTGGTTCACCAGGATCACCTTCATCGCCTGCTCGTGCATGGCATTGCCAAAGGTGTCGTAGGCCTCCATGACTTCGTCGAGCGGAAAGTGGTGCGTGATCAACTGCTCGGGGTGCAGCTTGCCCGCAGCCACTGTCTTCAAGAGCATCGGCGTCGTCACCGTGTCGACCAGGCGGGTCGTCAGCGTGATGTTGTGCGACCACAGCCGCTCCAGCTCGAGGCGAACCGGCTTGCCGTGCACGCCGATGTTGGCGATGTGTCCGCCGGCCGCGACGATGGCCTCGCACAGTTCGAAGGTCGCCGGCACGCCGACCGCCTCGATCGCCACATCGACGCCCTTGCCGCCGGTCAGGGCCATCACGGCCTCGCGGGCCGTGCCGCCGCGGTTGTCGATGGTCTGCGTGGCGCCGAATTTCCGGGCCCGCTGCAGGCGGCTTTCATCCACGTCGATCATGATGATCTCGGCCGGCGAGTAGAACTGCGCCGTCAGCAGCGCCGCCATCCCGACCGGGCCGCCGCCGACGATCGCGACCGTGTCACCCGGCTTGACCTGGCCGTTCAGCACGCCGCACTCGAAGCCGGTCGGCAGGATGTCACTGAGCATGACCAGCGCCTCCTCGTCCGAGCCTTCCGGGATCGGGTAGAGGCTGTTGTCGGCGAACGGAATGCGCACGAACTCGGCCTGGGTGCCGTCGATCAGGTGTCCCAGGATCCAGCCGCCGCCGTTCTCGCAGTGTGAATACATGCCGCGCTTGCAGCTGGCGCAGCGGCCGCAGGAGCTGATGCAGGAGATCAGCACGTGGTCGCCGGGCTTGAAGCTGGCCACACCGGGGCCGATTTCCTCGACGATGCCGACGCCCTCGTGACCGAGGATGCGGCCGTCGGTGACGGCGGGCACGTCGCCTTTCATGATGTGCAGGTCCGTGCCGCAGATCGTCGTCCGCGTGATGCGGACGATCGCGTCGGTCGGCGCCAGGATTTCCGGGCGGGGGCGTTCCTCGAGCGCGCGCTTGCCCGGGCCGTGGTACACGAGTGCTTTCATCGGGTAAACCTCCCCATAACGGGGCCGGCTCGGCATCCGATAAAGCTCCGCCGGCCATCCATAACCGTGCGTCGTCCACTGAGTGTGGCACAAGTTCCAGGGGTTGCCAGCCCAGTTGCGCCAGGTACGGCAGGCTTTTCGTGGCCGTCCGGCCGCCGCCTTGCCCCGGTCACCGCGCGGGGGAATAATCCGAGCCTCCGGCCAAGGATTTTCCACGTGCCACACCCGATACCACCCAGACTCGCATTTGCTGGCCTTCTCGCGGCGCTGCTGGCCGCTTGCGCGCAGTCCACCCAGGTGACCAGCACCTGGCATGGCGAACGCAGCGGTTTGCCGGCCGACCGGGTGCTCGTGGTCAGCATGTCGAAGGACCTGAACGTCCGCCGCTCGTTCGAGGACATGCTGGTCGAGCGATTGACGAGCACCGGCAACACGGCCTGGGCCAGCAGTCGCGAGATGGATACCTCGGCAACGCTGGATCGCGAGACTTTGACCCGGGTCGTGCAAGCCACCGGCGCCAACCTCGTGATGGTGACGAGACTGCTGGACCAGCGGGTGCAGATCGCGAAGACCGGCGAGGCCGCGGGTGTCAAGGTCCAGCGCAAGGACCAGACGCCGCTGGATTTCTTTCGCTATGACTACGAATTCTTCGAAGATCCGCAGTATCTGGTACCCGAGCGAACCATGACGCTCTCGACCGATGTGTTCCATGGCGAGAACGGCGCGCTGCTCTATCGCATCGAGACGGTAATCCCGCCGCTGGGGTCGCGGCTGGAAATCAGCAACGAGGCGGCCAAGGCGATCGCCGCCCGCGCGCGCCGCGACGGGCTGGTCCGGTAGTGATCGCCGCATCTTGATCTCGATCGACCCGATCGTCCTGTTTTTCATTCTCGGGCTCGCGGCCGGCCTGGCGCGGTCCGACTTGCGGCTGCCGGGCGCAATCTACGAGTTTCTCAGCGTCATCCTGTTGCTCGCGATCGGGCTCAAGGGCGGTGTGGAGCTCGCACAGCAGTCGCTGCTCACGTTGCTCCCCGCCATGATCGCCGTGGTGCTGATGGGCCTTGCGCTGCCCTTGATGGCCTACCCGGTATTGCGGGGGCTCGGGGGCCTCGCGCGAGTCGATGCCGCCTCGATTGCTGCGCACTACGGCTCGGTCAGCGTCGGCACCTACGCGGTCGCGGTCGCGTGGCTGGTATCGCGCGAGATCTCGTTCGAGGAATACATGCCGCTGCTGCTGGTCATGCTCGAAGTGCCGGCGATCATTGTCGGCATCATGCTGGCGCGCGGCGTCTCGGCCACCACCGACTGGAAGCTGCTGGCGCACGAGGTGTTCCTCGGCAAGAGCATCGTGTTGCTGGTCGGCGGCCTGCTGATCGGCTGGGCGGCCGGCCCGGAGGCATTGCAGCCCGTCGCCGGACTTTTCTTCGGCCTGTTCCACGGCGTGCTGGCGCTGTTCCTGCTGGAGATGGGCCTCGTCGCCGCGGCGCAGTTCGGCAGCCTGCGCAGCCATGGCCTGTTCCTGCTCGGCTTCGGCATGCTCTTTCCGCTGTTCGGGGCCGTGGTCGGCACGGCGCTGGGCTGGCTGCTCGGCTTGTCAGCTGGTGGCACGATGCTGCTGGCGACGCTGGCTGCCAGCGCCTCGTACATCGCAGTGCCTGCGGCGATGCGCCTCGCGCTGCCGGAGGCCAACCCTGCGCTGTCGCTGACGGCCTCGCTCGGCGTCACGTTTCCGTTCAATATCCTGGTAGGTATCCCGGTCTATCACCATTTCGCCGTGCTGCTCCACGGCGCCGGAGGATGAAGCCATGCGCGCTGAAGCCCGCAAGCTCGTCACGATCGTCACCGAGGCGGCCCTCGAGCGACGCCTCGTCGACGACCTCAAACGCCTCGGCGCGCACGGCTACACAATCAGCGATGCCCGCGGCGAGGGAACGCGTGGCGCACGCAATGCCGGCTGGGAGGCGAGCAGCAACATCCGCGTCGAGGTCGTCTGCGACCCGGCGATCGCTGACGCGATTGCCGAGCACCTCAAGGCGCACTACTACGCCGATTACGCCATGATCCTGTTCTTCAGCGACGTCGGCGTGCTGCGGCCCGAGAAGTTCTGAGACGCGCGCCCAGGCAATGAAGTGAAGTCCGGCATGCAGAGCGTCATCGCCCTGGTGGTGTTCCTCGCATGCGCGTTCGGCGCAGCCGCCACCGGGTATTTCTTCCCGCCCGCCGGCTGGTATGCCGGGCTCGAGAAACCCTTCTTCAACCCGCCATCGTGGGTGTTCGGCCCGGTGTGGACCACGCTCTACATCCTGATGTCGGTGGCGGCCTGGCTGGTCTGGCAGCGGACCGGCTGGCGCGCGCGGCCGATTACGCTGTGGTTCGGCCAGATCGCGCTCAATGCGCTGTGGACGCCGTTGTTCTTCGGACTCCACTGGCTGGGCATTGCGCTCCTCGAGATGGCCGCGCTGTGGGTGCTGATCCTGCTGACGCTGCTGGCCTTCCGGCCGGTCTCGCGCCTTGCCGCATGGCTGATGGCGCCGTATCTCGCGTGGGTCAGCTTCGCGTGGGTGCTGAATCTCAGTCTCTGGTGGCTGAACTGAGCCGGGGGTGGGGGCGGCGGCGGTGGTGCCGGGCGGCGGTGCCGGGTCGTAGTTTCGTAGTTATTGCTGGCTAGCCAGGCGTCTGTGGATCACCGCAGCCGCCTCGCGGCACCACTCGGCATAGGCGAGCGGCCCCGGATGAAAACCGTCACTGGCCATGTACGCCCGCTCCAGCGGCAATCGCAGCGCCACGACCTCGCAATCCGGGTCACCCTCGGCCAACTGCATCAGCAATGCCGTGAACTGCCGGGCCCGCATACCGAGGACGGCGCGCAGCGGTTGCGGCAGCGCGGGAAACGAATGCATCGGCGGCAGGCTGGTCAACAGTACATGCCTGACGCCAAATTGATTCTTCAGCAGGTCCACGAGCCGGCGCTGTTGCATCAGGAACGCTGCCGACCGCGTGCCCCCGGTGACGTCATTGACGCCCGTCGAAAGCAGCGCGATGTCGAATCGCGTGGGCTCGATCGCTTCCAGCTGCGCCAGCATGCCGCCTGTCTTGAGACCGGTCCGCGCCTCGAGCCGCCATGACACGGTGTAGTCTGCCCCCAGGGCGCGCACGAGAGAGCCGGACAATGCCTCGTCCTGGTGGGCTGCACCGACGCCGGCGGCCGCCGAGTCACCGGCAATCAGCACCCGGAGCGCTGGACCTTGCCCCGCCGAACCTGATCGCGGCCCGGGCGGCTCGGGCAACCGCGGCGTGACCCGCCTGACCCGGAGGCCCTGCGCAAGCAGCAGCGGCGCCGACGCAACGGCCGCCAGGCGCCAAAGTTGGTGCCGGGTCGCAGTTTCGTAGTTATTCTTCAGCAAGGGCATGACGGCCGACTCCGTTGCGCGTGTCCAGGCTTTCAAATGCCACCATGCCGGTAGACAAGCGCGACGACAAGCCAATACCTACGAAACTACGACCCGGCACCACATGAACGACATGAAGCTCACATGAACCCACTGATTTACTCGCTCGATCTGACCGGTACCTTCGTGTTCGCGCTGTCCGGCGGACTTGCCGCGGCGCGCAGCCGCCTCGACCCGTTCGGCTTCGTCGTCATCGCGATCGTCACCGGGCTAGGCGGCGGTACGCTGCGCAACCTGCTGCTGGACCTGCACCCGGTGACCTGGGTCGCCGACCCGCGCTACCTGGCGGTCTGCATCGTCGCGGCATTGGTCAGCTTCGCATGGGCACGCCTGCTGGAGTCACGGCTGCGCTGGTTGCGAATCGCCGATGCACTTGGGCTCGGCCTGTTCGTCGTCGCCGGCACACAGCTCGCACTGAGCGCCGGCACGCACGGTGGGATCGCCGTCATGATGGGCGTCACGACAGGAATCGCCGGCGGCATCATTCGGGACGTATTGTGCAACGAGGTCCCGCTGGTGCTGCAGCAGGAGATCTATGCGCTGGCCGCACTCTCCGGCAGCGTCGCATATGTGCTGCTGGATGCCGGCGGTGCCGATCCACTGTTGTCGGCAGCCGTGGCCTTCAGCCTGTGCGCCGGCCTGCGGCTCGCTGCGATACGCTGGAACCTGTCGCTACCGGCCTATGGCGGCGGAAGGATGTCCTGAACGGCTGCCCCTTGGCCAATAACTACGAATCTACGACCCGGTCATGCCGTTCGGCGGCAGCTGTGAGCCAGGGGTGACGCGCCATCAACTGGCGAATCGCGCCTTCGCTGCGGCCTAACCGCCTGGCCACTTCACAGGTACTCGCGGCCCGTGCCGCCCGCGCCTGGTGCGCGAGCCAGGCGCGAGCCGGACCCAGGCGACGCGCCCGGGCAGGCGAAGCGAGCATTTCCTCCGTGACCTGGAATCGCTCGCAGCATCGACGCAGCAATTCGTCCAGGCTGTCGCGGGAAGAAAACCCGCTGCAGTCACCTAACACGCGGCGTACGAAGTCTTCACTGCCCAGGATCTGCGGCTCCTTTGGATGCGGCACCAGCATCCCACTGCCCCAGCGATCTTCGCCGGCACGCGACATGAGTCCTCGGTATTTCGCAGTCGCCCACCTTTTGCGACGGGACAGGCGTTGCAGCACATGGTCCGTCGTGACCCAGCTGCGGCGCCGGGCGCCCAGGTAATCCAGGTGGCTCGACCAGGGATAGGCGGCTGCGTCAGCCACCAGCCCGGCACGCACCGGATTATTGTGGACGTAGCGGACCAGCGTCAGCAGGTAATCGTCTGCATCCACCAGCACAGCGTGGTGGCGCCGCTCAAAAAGGTGTCCGGTGGTGTCCAGCGTTGCCTGCACCATGCGGGCATATGGGCTCGCAATCTGTAGCATCAGTCGCCCCAGCGGGGCTTCCGCGACCTGCACCAGCAGGTGCACATGGTTGGTCATCCAGCAATACGCATGCAAGCGTGCGCCCCTGTGCTCAAGGGCCCTGGCGACCAGCCCGTCGAGCAACTCCCGATCATCGACAGAAAAGAAGATTGGCTGCCGGTGATTGCCGCGCAGGGTGACGTGATAGAAGCCACCCGGGACGTGCAGGCGGAGGCGGCGTGCCATCTTGATCGCCTCGTGCATCGGTATATCGAGGCACGAGGTTACGACCGCCGTGCACACGTGTCCCGCCCCGGAAACTGCCCGGATCGACGAGAAACGCTTGCGGAAGGAAACCTACGAAACTGCGACCCGGTACCGCGGGCGGAAACCTACGAAACTACGACCCGGCACCTTGGGTGGCACCAAGAAAGCCCAGCGCGACCTCAAGCATCGCCCGCACGCCGAGCGGCAGCGCCGCCTCGTCGACATAGAACAGCGGCGAGTGGTTGATCGCCACCGATCCCATGTCCTGGTCCGGCGGCGTCGCACCGACGAAGAAGAACAGCGCCGGCGCATGGTGGCCGTAGAACGAGAAATCCTCCGCGCCGGTGATCGGCGGAATCTCGATGACCTTGCCACGCGCGGCACGCCGCAGCGCCTCCTGCATCGAGCGGGTCAGGTCGGCGTCGTTGCGGGTCACCGGGTAACCTGCCATCCACGGCACTTCGAGATCCACCGTTGCGCCGTGCGCCGCGGCGACATTCTCGGCAATCTCCCGCAGGCCCGCGAACACGTCATCCCGCATGTCCAGCTCGAACGTGCGGATTGTGCCGATCAGCTCAACCTCATCGGGAATGATGTTGTCACGTATGCCGCCCTGGATCGCGCCGAAGCTGACCACGACGGGCGCGCGCGTCAGGTCGGTGCGGCGGCTGACCAGCGTCTGCGTGGTGCTGACGATGTCCGCCGCGACCACGATCGGATCAACGCCGCTCCAGGGGCGCGAACCATGTGTCTGGCGGCCTTTCACGACGATCCGAAACGAATCTGCCGCGGCCATGAACGGGCCAGGCCGGACCGCGATGACATCGGACGGTATGCCGGCAATGACATGCAGCCCGAACACTGCGTCGGGCTTGAAATGATCAAACAGACCTTCGCGCAGCATCAGCTCCGCGCCGCCCTCCTCGCCCTCGGGGGCCCCCTCCTCGGCCGGCTGGAAGATGAACATCACCTCGCCGTTGAGCTTGTCCCGGATGCCGGCCAGCGCTTCGGCGACCCCCATCAGGATTGCGACGTGCGCATCATGACCGCAGGCATGCATGACGCCGACCGTCTGGCCACGGAACTCCGTGGTCACGCGCGAGGCGAAGGGAAGGTCTACCTGCTCCGTGACCGGCAATGCGTCCATATCGGCACGGAGTGCGATGCGCGGTCCCGGCTGGCCGCCGCGCAGGATACCGACCACGCCCGTGTGCGCGATGCCAGTGCGCACTTCGAGGCCGAGGCCGCGCAGGTGCTCAGCGACCAGCGCCGCGGTCCGGAACTCGCGGTTACCGAGCTCGGGGTGCTGGTGGATGTCGCGACGCCACTCGACGACGCTGGCTTCGACCGACCTTGCCAGCGCCTCGACCTCGGCAGCCTCAGCGATGAATGCGGCCGACGACAGCGCGACGGCGATGCCAAGTGACCAGAATCCGAGCTTCATCCACATCCTCCCAAGTGTACGTGGGTGCCGGGTCGCCGTTTCGCAGCTTCCGGAAATCACCGAAGCGCTGCAAGCTAAGGCCAATCAAGGCGGATGACAAGCAATTTCAGGTGCCGGGTCGTAGTTTCGTAGTTATC
>CAYWYS010000067.1:0-8236 GCA_964462675.1 uncultured Thioalkalivibrio sp. | reverse complement strand
ATGCGGTTCGAGCGGCCTTCAACAGCCCGTTTCGCCCATTCGTCCTCGCGAGCACCTCGGTCGGGCAGGAGGGGCTCGATTTCCATCCGTGGTGCCATCGGCTGGTGCACTGGAACCTGCCCGGCAATCCCGTCGATCTCGAACAGCGCGAGGGACGCGTCCATCGCTACAAGGGCCACGCGGTGCGCCGGAATGTCGCGCAGAGCCACGGTCCGGCGGCGATCTCGGTATGGCGCCCCGGTGACTGCCTGTGGAACCGGGTGTTCGAGCTCGCGAACAACGAGGCGCGCGCCCGCGGGGCCAGTGACCTGGTGCCCTACTGGATCGCAGACGGCGACTTCAAGGTCCAGCGGCGTGTGCCACTGTTGCCTTACACGCGCGAGGTCGAGGGCTTCAAGCGGCTGAAGCGCCAGCTCGCGGCCTACCGGGTCGTGTTCGGCCAGCCGCGCCAGGAAGAACTCGTCACCCTGCTGGAGCGTGCCGACATCGATACCGCGGAACTGAGACGCTGGGCGATCGACCTGACGCCCTGACACCGACGCGATCCTCGATGAAATACAGGATCAGTCCTTTCGCCTAGACCACTTGTCAGGACATCGTCCGGACGCCTACAATCGGGACATCCAAATTCAGTCCGGAGCGGCGCCATGAGCACCCCGAATCCTTCCAAGACCGAACGCATTGACGTTCGCGCAAGCGCGTCGGTCAAGCAACTGCTGCAGGAGGCCGCTCGGGCCAGCCACAAAAACGTCAGCGAGTTCCTGCTCGACGCGGGTGTGACGGCGGCGACGCAAACGCTGGCGGATCGTCGTCAGTTCGTGCTGGACGAAACGCAGTGGCAGGCGTTCCAGGAAGCGTTGGATCGGCCGGTGCAGAGCAAGCCGCGCCTGGAGAAATTGCTGCGTGAGCCCGGGATACTTGATTGAGCCGTGACTACGCGCCCGTTCGCAAGCTCGCCGCAACGGATCAGGTCGATGCTTTCGATTGCGGCCAGCCCGCGCTGAACCAGTTCCTGCAGCGCTACGCGCTAGTCAACCAGAAGGCCAACAGCGCGCAGACCTATGTCTGTTGCCAGGGTGACGTGGTGGTTGGCTTCTACAGCCTCGCCGTGGGCAGCGTCGATCCGGAAGCCGCACCAAGCCGAGTGATGAAGGGTCTGGCGCGTCACCCGGTTCCGGTCATGATCCTGGCGCGGCTCGCTGTCGACAAGGCGCATCAGCGCCAGGGACTGGGCCAGGCCTTGCTCAAGGATGCGTTGCTGCGCACGGCACAGGCCGCCGACATCGCCGGCATCCGCTGTCTGCTTGTGCATGCCAAGGACGATGCAGCACGGCACTGGTACGAATCGTGGGAATTCGAGCCCAGCCCGACTGATCCGTATCACCTGTTCCTGATGCTCAAGGATCTCAAGGCCCTGTTGGCCTGAGGCGCTGGGCGCTGGGCGCTCGGCGTTCGCGGGTCCGCATCGTTCATGGCTTACCGGCGCCTGAGCGCCACCTCGCCACGGCGAATCCAGTGAATGCCCACTCCGGCAACGCGCTGTCCCGCGGCTTCCAGCATCGCCACGTAGCCCTGCAACTGGGCCTCGTAGACGCCGAAGCCTGCTCGAGCATCCGTCACGCGGTCGGACTTGTGATCGATCACCCAGCATCCCTCGGGTGTCTCGATGACCAGGTCGGCGACGCCGGAGACCACCGCGCCATCATGGCCCAGCGCGAGCAGCGGCCATTCGCGCAGTACCGGTTGCGCACCCAGTCGGTCGCTCAGCCACGCCTCGAAGCGTTTGACCGCCGCCAGTACCGCCTGACGAAACGCTGGATCGATATCCGCCGATCCCGGCGACCCCAGCCGGTCGATCAGCATCGGCCGGCGACCCAGCACCTCGAAGCAGCGATGCAGCCATGTGCCGAGTTCGACGCCGTGCAGCGTGGCCGGGATCTCCAGCGGGACGCCGCAGGCCTCGACGATCACCCCGTCGAGTGTCGCCGCAGCCTCACCAGGCCCGGCTCCGGACGGGGTGCGGCTGTCCGGTGTCTTGTGCACCGGCCTCGAGCCCGGCCGGATCGCCCTGCGGCCGATGGCCGCGAGCGAGACCTCCGCGGCCTCGCCCATCTCGAAGAATCCCTCAGGCAGCTCCGTCGCACCCTCGTGGATGACGCATGGCAAGGTCGCCCCATTGATTTCGAGACAATCCTCGCCGAGCGCCAATCCGCAATCCTCGGCCAAGATGGACCAGCAGCTCCGATCGCCCTTCCCCGCCTTGAAGGCGGGCCACTCGAGGATGAGCTTGTCACGCGGCCGCGTGAGCGCGACGTACAGCAGCCGCCGCGCCTCGAGTTCACTGCCCGGCTGAAGCAGCGACAGGGAACGCTCCTTGCTCTCTTTGGCGTCAAACGACGGCGAGTACTCGATCCGGGCGAACTCGAGCAGGTGCTCCAGATCGTCGAACCGGTCATAGGCGATATCGATGCTCGGCACCTTTGCGCTGACCTCCCGGTCCAGGCCGGCCACGGCCACGATGGGCCATTCACGGCCCTTGGCGCTGTGCCAGGTCGAGAGCACGACGGCATCCTCATCGAGCACCCGGGGTTCTGGTTGCTTATCGCCGTCCTTGGATTCGACCTTGGCGACCAGCCAGGCGAGGAATGTCTGGATGCCCGCACCGTGGAACCCGCCGTACGCCAAGGCCTCGCGATTCGCATCCATGAACTCCGCGGCCTCGGCTTGCAGTCGCAGCAAGTTGGCGCGCGCCTGCTCGGCCTCCGGCCAGGTGACCACCGTGTCGAACAAGCCAAGTGCAGCAAGGACGTCTGCCACGAGTGCATAGATCGTGCGATCGAGCACGCCCGGCGCCAACCCATCCAGCTGCTTGAGCACCGGATCATCCACCCGGCCGCCGGCCATCAATTGCTCGAACCCTTCCTGCAGGGTCAGGCTGCCGATTTCCGTGACCGCAAGGTAAAGTGCCGCATGCCGGTCTGACGGGTTGGCCAGGTACGCCAGCGCATGGAAGGCGATCTGCACCGGGCGCGACTTGAACCAGCCGTCCGCGGGCAACCGCACTCTCAGGCCGAGCGCGCGCAGCACATCGGCATACCGGCCGAGTATCCGGTGCGTCGGACACAGCACGGCAATGTCGCCGCCCCTCAGTGGGCGCAATGCCTTGGAATGCCGATCGATCACCTGTTCGCCCGGGTCATCGAGGAGTTGCTTCAGCCTTTGGCCCAGTGACCACGCCCGGACGTCGTCCTGGCCCCTCCTGGCCTTTTCGCCAAACCGGACAGCCTCGAGCGCGGCCTGCGGACTGGGCGGGCTCTCTGCCTTCAGCGACACATAGTCCGCGCCAAACAACCTTGGACCCACGGCGTTGATGAACTCCATCAGCGCCGGCTGGGAACGCCAATTGCTGGTCAGGGGACGGGCGACATCCCGATGCTGCGCGAGCAACGCCTCGAACAACCTCGGATCGGCGCCCTGGAAGCCCATGATGGCCTGTTTCAGGTCGCCGACCACGAGGGTCGGGACGCCCGCCTCCTTGAGGCGCCAGAGCAGTGCAAACTGCGCCGGGTTCGTGTCCTGGAACTCGTCGATCACCAGGCAATCGATCCTGCTGGCCAGGGTCTGCACGACGTCGGGCCGGTCACGCAACAACTGGCCGGCCAGGATGATCATGTCGCTGTAGTCGAGGAGCCCTGCCTCCTGCTTCGCACGTTCGTACTCGACGAGAACGTCCTGCGCCGCCCCGATCAGCGCCGAGATGTGCCGACAGGCCTGCTCCCGGGGACCGGGATGCACAGGCAACCGCTCGGCGACCGCCTGCACAGCCTGCGCCAGTTCATCGTAGCCCGCTGGCAGGGGCGCACCGCGCTTTGATGTCCGCAGAGCGCGCAACTCGTTCCAGGCCTTCCAGTTGGCCTCCAGGCCCCGCCATTGGCGCGCGTTGTGCAGGTTCCGGAAATCCTTGTCCAGCTGCTGGCGCGCAGTCTTGTTGTCCGGGAACTCGCGCGCCAGTCCCTGCGGGAATGCATCCAGCAGCGCCGTGGCTCGCTGCCGCATCAGCTCGGTCAATGCTTCGCCGTCCTCCACCGGGCCATAGTGCTGACGGATCGGCGCGAGGACGCGCTCGACATCCAGCGGCTCCCCAGGTCGCCAGCCGATCTCGCGCAGCCTGTCGACCACCCGCAGCACGTCATCGCGCAGCGCCTGCTCCGGCGATGCACCGCTGCCGAAGCTGTAGCTGTAGCCGAATGCCTCCGGCCTGGCCGCGATGAACTCCACGCGGTCGGTCTGCGCCACGGCGATGCGCGTCAGGGCATCTTTTTCATGGTCGTCGATCAGGCGCGGTTGCGGGGACGCGCCGGCCTCGAAGGCAAATTCGGTCAAGATCCGCAACCCGAAGCCGTGAATGGTCGAGATGTAGGCTTCATCCAGCTTGAGGGCGGGTTCGACCTGGCCGCTCGCGATGAGCTCCGCGCTGATCCTGTCCCGCAGTTCGGCTGCCGCCGCCTCGGTGAAGGTCACCGCCATGATCCGCTCGGGCGCGACCTGTCCAGCCAGGACCCAGGCGCGCAGCTGTTTCTGGATGGTGAAGGTCTTGCCTGAACCGGCACCCGCGGGAATCAGTGTCAGGGCCGGGAGACTCACGACGCTGCCTCCTCGGCGTCGGCAACGCTGAACAGGTCGATCAGCGGGCTGTTGTCCAGCGCATAGGGTTTGATCCCGGCCTGCCTGGCGAACCGCTCCCGGTCACCCGACCGGTTGAGCACCAGGCGCCCGCCCTGCACTTCTGCCAGTCGGATTCCGATCGCCGCCATCGCCTGACTGGACACATCCGGACCGAGCACCCGCCACGCGGGACTGGCCCCGGCCTCGGCCAAGTCGGTGTCGCTGAGCGCCACCTGGTCGTTCAGCAGGTAGTACACGATCCCGATGTCACGCGCCTGGCGCAGCCGCTCGTTCAGTGCCTCGTCACCTGCGTCCTTCAGACCGCCGGTCTCGAGCATCACGCGGTAGAGGTTGGCCTGGCAGTCATAGCCCTTCTCCATCCGGGGGGCCCGACTCGTGGACTTCGACCGCTTGTAATCGACCACCAGCAGGCGCCCCCCGGGGAGTCCGAGAATCTGGTCGGTCTGGCCACGAATCGAGATACCCGACCAGCTGCCCTGCAGCCAGCGCTCGTTCACCAGGATCTCCGCATCCAGGCGCAGCAGAATGTCCCGCCACTGCACGGCAGCCGTGAGCAAGGCCTCGCGAAAGCGCCGCATCTCCATCTGCCACTGCACGCCGCGCATGGTCGGGGCCAGGGTGCGCAGCACCTCGTCAACCTGCCCCTCCAGGGCCGAGGCAATCTCCGTCTCGCTGGGAATGGCCCGACCCGCCCTGAAGGTCAGTTCAAGCACCCTGTGCGCGATCGTGCCGAGCAGCGCCGCATCAGCTCCCTCGGGAGCCCACAGGGTTGGCTCCGCACCCAGGCGCCGGAGCAGCCACGCCAGGGGCGATACCATCAGCAACTCCAGCGAACTCGGCGACTCTGGCCGGGTGTTGCCCATCGAGTCCTTGCGCAGCATCACCAGGTCCTGCCCGAACTCCATGTCCTCGGCCGCGAGCGGGCGCGGCGGCTGCGGTTCAGCCGGGGGCGCCAGGGCGATGCCGCGGGCACGGGCCTGCCCGTCGGCGGTGTCGAGTTCGCAGAGCAGCGCTTCCGCCTCGGCCACGCCCTCGAACAGCTGGCCCATGAACACCAGGCTTTCCGACGGCCCCTGCGATCCCCCGCTCGCATCCCGGCGCGGCGCCAGGAAGCTGACGGAATCGCTGACCGCTCCGAGTTGCCGGCGCAACAGTCCGCGGCGTCGCGCGACCTGTCGTGCCGGCGTATCGACCGGCAGGCCGAGGCCGATACGGATCGCCTCCACGTCTGACTCGGAGAACACCGCGCCGGCACCCTCGCGCGATGGGTAAGCGCCGCGCGCAAAGCCGAGCACGAGCAGGTGCCGAACCGGTCGCCAGGGTTCCTGGCTTTCGGACCAGATCGTGACCCCCTCCTGGTTGAAGTCTGCCGAGGTGTCGGATCGGATCACTCGAGGCCTGACCGCGCGCCGCAGGGCCGACCAGTCGAGCTCAACCGCGCTCGCAAGCAGTCCGTCCAGGGTCTGCAACCCAGCCTCCAGGCGCTCACGATGGCCTGAAACGCGCTCGTCACGATTGAGCAGGCCCGGGATTTCCCGCAGTACCTCTCGCAGCGACTGTGGATCCCTGTCGCCGTCCCGGATCAGCGCCATCATGCGCTGCGCGGGACGCCCATGAACGTGCGCCGGATCCAGCCGGAAATCTCCGTCCATGACCTGCTGGGCGAGGCCCGCGCCGATCTCTCTCGACCACGGCATCAAGGGCGACGACAGGCAGACCGCCAGCGCCATGGCCGGCGCCGGTTTCTGGCGGCAGTACAGGAAATGGAACAGCCACTCCATGCCCAGGTCGCGTCGCCACCAGTCCGCAGCCAGACCGGAGGTCAGCAACCCAGCCAGGCGAAATGCATCGTCGACCGCGACCGTGTACTCGAAGCTGTCCGGCAGCAGCACGCCGATGTCGGCCGCTGTCAGCGATGGATCCGCCGCCAACCGCTCCTGGATCATCCCGACAGCAACCTCCGCCTCCTGCAGGAAATCACGCACCGCGAGCCATTGCAGGGAGGCATCCAGCGCCACCCGGCCGGAAGTGTCCATGAATAAGGCACGCTGGAGATAGCCAAGCGCGGTGTCCGGCTTCGAGTCCCCCGAGGGCGCATCGACCGGGGGCTGAACCTCGCCGGCCGCGCCCATGCCCCGCAGATTTGGGGCAGCCGTGTCCGCGTCGCGATTCAGCTTCGTCACAAGCGCCTTCTGCCAGCGGCTCAGCTCGGGTTGTCCATCCAGTAATTCAACCTGGATGACGTGGAGCGCATCGACAGCATCCACGCCCAGCAGCGACTGAATGGCGGCAAGCTCCGGCGGCCAGCGACCATCCAGCGCTTTCGCCAAGGCCGCCAAGTCGTTCAGGTGCCGGGCAGCCCGCGGCGGCAGGCTGGACAGATCACCCCAGACCAGGGGCTCCGCGGGATCCGTCGATGCAAGGATGGACACCAGGGCGTCGAACACCGTCGCCGAGGTCTCCTCGGGCGCCACCGCCAGGCTGGCCGACCAGAATGAATCGGGGAGATCTCGCAGCAACTGCTGGAACCGTGCGCTCCAGTCCGCTTGATCTGGCGGGATGACGTAGGCGCGCAACGCCAGGTCCACCAGTTCCCGCCACGTACCCGCCAGCCAGCCGGTGCGCGCACCGCCCGTCGCAACCGCGCGTCTCAGCCGGCGGGCCGCACCGGCGTCCGCCACCAGGCTGAAGTGGATGACAGGCATGTCCCCAAGGCACGGATCTCGCTCGTACTCTTCCATGAGTCCTCGTCGCAAATTCAGGCTTTCCAATGCTGAGTGTATCCCCATCGCTGGCTCAGGAGATGAGCCTGGGCGGGCTCAGCGCACGCTACCTGCGGCCGCTCACCGAGCATCAGAAAGCGATCAGCCGGATTCGCTCCCCGGGTCCGTGCCCGCGGCGAGCATGCCTTGCACGTGGTCAAGCGGTTGCGGGGTTAGAGCAAAGTCCGTTATCGCGGTCTGGCGAAGAACACTGCCCGCCTGTTCAGTCTGCTCGCGCTAGCCAATCTGTATCTGGTCCGACGACGATTGCTGCCGCCGGGGGAGCCATGTCTCTTGTGAACGCGATGACCACGAAAAAACAGCAAAAACCCGCGCAAAACCGGATAGGTGACCTATTGGGGGAGGAAAAGTGAACTATCCACCCGCTGTAGCCCTTGCTCGCAGGAAGAGGGAGAGCCTGGCTGGCCGAGGTACTTCTCTTCATGGCTTGATACCTGAGCAGACATAGTTGCACCGTGTCAGGCCACCGGCAAGTCAGCGTGCCAACAGAGTTTAGAGAAGCTCGTTCAAGGCCTGAAAGAGCTGCTCGAAACGGTCAAGGGAGGCCTTTACTGGCGGGGCGTCGCTGTCGAGGAGTTCAGGGTGGCGGAGTATCCAGTCCACCGGGACGAAGTGGCCGAAGTCAGGTGTGTGTAGCGCGTCAATCTGGATGAGAGGTGCGCGACAATCAGGATGAGAAGCCGGGTGTCGCGGATAGTGTGTTCATAATTTTGGGTCTTCAGGAACTCGTGTGGGTGAAATCGGGTGTCTGACAGGCCCGCAGTCCA
>CAYWYS010000066.1:0-8984 GCA_964462675.1 uncultured Thioalkalivibrio sp. | reverse complement strand
TCGTCAATTCCCGCACCGGCACCATCGTCATGGGCGGCAACGTCAAGGTGCTGGCGGCTGCAGTCGCGCACGGCGGCCTCTCGGTCACGATCACGGAAAGCTTCGCGGTCTCGCAGCCTGAGCCGTTCTCCTACCGCGGCAATACCGTCGTGACGCCACAGAGCGACCTGGAAGTCGTCGAGGGCGACGGGCGCATGTTCCCGTTCGGTCCCGGCACCACGCTCGACGAGATCGTCCGCGCGGTGAACCAGGTCGGTGCGGCGCCCGGGGACCTGATCGCGATTCTCGAGGCCCTGCACCAGTCGGGCGCCTTGCGCGCCGAGCTGATCATCATCTGACGAAAGGCAGCGCATGAGTCTGCACGCAATCACCGATACGAACGGCACGGCGACCATCGCCGATCTGCGTCGTGCGGCGCGTGCCGGAGATGCCGCGGCGGCGCGCGAGACCGCAAAGCAGTTCGAAGCGCTGTTCGTCAACATGATGATCAAGCAGATGCGCGAGGCCATGCCCGCCGACGGCGGCCTGTTCGACAGCGAGGGCATGAAGCTCTACGAAAGCATGCACGACCAGCAACTCTCGCTGGCGATGGCGCAGCGCGGCGGCATCGGCCTGGCCGATGCCATCGAGCGGCAGTTGCTGCCGCGCAGTGCGCCGCCGGCCGGCGACGAGCTGCTGCCCTTGCACTTCCCGACCCATCGACTGCCGGCGCGGCCGGCGCCGTTGATCGAGATCGGCCCGCCGGCGGCATCCACGGCGCCTTCACAGGCGGCCGGCAGAACGCGCTGGGAGGGCCCGGCGTCCGCTGTCGCCGCGAACGGAAACCTGCCTCCGGCCAGTCCGGAGGAATTCGTCCAGCGGCTGCTGCCGCACGCCCGGCGCGCCGCGGCGCAGCTTGGCGTTGCCCCCGAGGTACTGATCGCCCAGTCGGCTCTCGAGACCGGCTGGGGCCGTCACGTGATGCGCGATGCGGCGGGACGCACCAGCCACAACCTGTTCGGCATCAAGGCCTCTGGTGGATGGGCCGGCAACAGCGTGCGCGTCTCCACCCTGGAGTACCGCGACGGCCTGCCACGGCGCGAAACGGCGGCCTTTCGCGGCTATCCTGACGAAGCCGCCAGTTTTGCGGATTATGTGCGGCTGGTCGGCGGCCACCCCCGTTACCAGCAGGCGATCGCCAATGCCGGCAGCCCGGAGGCCTACCTGCGCGGCCTGCAGGAGGCCGGCTACGCCACCGATCCGGCCTATGCCGACAAGATTCTCTCGATCCTGAAGCGCGGCCTGCCGGGCCTGTCCGGCGACAGCCCGAGCGGCGCGCCGCTTAAGGTTCCGGGCGGCAGGCCGACAAACACGCCATCGGGTGACCCGGAGGTCGCCCACCTTCGGCCGCACCCGGCCAGTGAGGAGACCAGCTGATGTCCGGAGTATTCGGAATCGGCACCTCGGCGTTGCTGGCCTACCAGCGGGCGCTCTCGGTGACCGGCCAGAACATCGCCAATGTGGGCAACGACAATTACAGCCGCCAGCGGATCGACCTGGCGGTGCGTAATCCCCAGTTCTCCGGCGCCGGCTGGTACGGCCAGGGTGTCGATGTCGTCGGCGTCAACCGCATGGCGGACCAGTTCGTGCAGCGCCAGGTGCTGGACAACACCGCGGGCTCCGCGCGCCAGCAGGTCTACTACCAGTACGCCCAGCGCACCGACAACCTGCTGGCAGACCCCGCCGCCGGCCTGGCGCCGGTGCTGCAGCAGTTCTTTGCGGCCGTGCAGGACGTCGCCAATGATCCGACCTCGACCGCTGCGCGCCAGGTGCTGCTGAGCCAGGGCGAGGCGCTCGCGGACCGCTTCGCCTACCTGCAACGGCGCATGGACGATCAGCGCCAGGTGGTCGAAGGACAGATCGGCGCCGCCGTCCAGGAGATCAACGGGCTCGCGGCCGGCATCGCCGAGCTGAACCAGAGAATTTCGCAGGGCATCGGCCAGGGCGGCGGGGCTGCGCCGAACGACCTGCTGGACCAGCGCGACGCCCTGGTCGAACGGCTGTCCGGGCTGGTCTCGGTGCAGACGCTGCCCCAGGACGATGGTTCCGTGAACGTGATGATCGGCAACGGCCAGAACCTGGTGATGGGCAACAGCGCCACCACGCTGACCGCGCAACCGCTGTCCGCCGATCCGTCGCGCACCGAGATCGCGGTGGTCAACCCCGGCTCGACCATCGGCGTCACCGACATCATTTCCGGCGGCGAGCTCGGCGCCCTGCTCGACGTGCGGCGCGAAATCCTCGACCCGGCGCAGAACTCGCTCGGCCGCACGGCCGTAGGCCTGGCACTGTCGTTCAACGAGCTGCACCGGCAGGGCGTGGACCTGGACGGCGCGGCCGGCGGCGACTTCTTCCGGATGCCGCAGGGCGAGGTGCTGGTCGGGCGCGGCAACGCCGCCGCCGGCCAGCCGACGCTCACTTACACCGATGCCGCGGCGCTGACCACCGGCGATTACCGCGCCAGCTTCGACGGCGTGGAATGGCGCCTGACGCGGGCCGGTTCTGCGACGCCGCTGGCGACCGCTGCCCCGGGCGGGACGCTGGCCGCCGACGGCTTCGAGCTCGACTTGTCCGCCATTGCCGGCGCGGCAGCGGGCGACAGCTTTGATATTCGACCCACGCGCACGGCGGCGGCCGAATTGGGCGTCGCGATCACCGATCCGCGCGCCTTTGCGGCTGCCCAGCCTCCCGCGACGCCCGGCACGAGCGTCGTCGGCGACAATCGCAATGCACTGGCGCTGGCCGGTCTGGCCTCGGAACGCGTGCTGGCCAACGGCACCACCAGCATCTCGGCGTCCTACACCGAGCTGGTGGCCAATGTCGGCGTCAAGACGCGCCAGGCCCAGCTGTCCGCCGAGGCCCAGGGCCGCATGCTGGACGCTTCCCGCGCCCAGCGCGAGTCGATCTCCGGGGTCAACCTCGACGAGGAGGCGGCCAACCTGCTGCGCTACCAGCAGGCCTACTCGGCGGCCGCCCAGGTCATCGCCGTCGCCGGCACGATGTTCGACACGCTGCTGATGGCGGTACGGAGGTAGGCTGATGCGCATCTCGACTTCCCAGATCTACAACGCCGGGCTCGACTCGATCCAGCGCCAGCAGGCGGAGATGAACCGCGTCCAGCAACAGCTCGCCAGCGGCAAGCGCATCCTGTCGCCGTCCGACGATCCGGGCGGCGCAGTGCAGTCGCTGCAGTTTCGCGACTCCATGGCCAAGCTGGAGCAATACGCCCGCAACGGCAGCCTGGCCGAATCGCGGCTCAACCAGACGGAGAATGTGCTCGGCCAGGCGATGGACAGCCTGCAGCGGGTGCGCGAGCTCGCCATCCAGGCCAACAATGCGTCGCAGACGCCGGAGACCCGGCGCTCGATCGCCGTCGAGATCCGCCAGCAGCTCGAGCAGATGTACCAGCTGGCCAACACCCGTGACGCCAATGGCGAGTACATCTTCGCCGGCTTCGCGTCGCTGGACCGGCCGTTCGTCGCCACGCCCGGCGGCGCGGCGTACAACGGCGGCGACCAGGTGCGCCAGGTCGCGATCAGCGACGAGCGTCGCATCGCGCTGGGCGATGCCGGCGACGCCGTGTTCATGGGCATCCCGGAAGGCAATGGCCGCTTCGTGGTCACCGAAAATACCGCCAACACCGGCACCGGCGCCGTGCAGGAAACCAGCGTCAGCGCGCCGGGCGCCTGGGACGGCACGGAGCGCACGCTGCGCTTCAACGCGCCAGACACCTGGGAGGTGCTGGATTCGGCCAGCAACGTGGTGGCGACCGGCAGCTATGCCAGCGGCGGCACGATCACCTTCGAAGGACTCTCCGTGCGTCTCGGCGGCACGCCGGCCGCCGGCGACAGCTTCGAGCTGCGCGCGTCGGCGGGCCAGGACATCTTTGCGATCTACTCGGATCTCGCGGACGCACTCGAGCAGCCCATCGCCGGCCCCGCCGACTCGGCGCGCCAGGTCGGCGCGATCGGCCGCGCCTTGTCGGACCTCGACCAGGCCGCAGGGCGGTTCTCCGAAGTGCGCTCCACCGTCGGTGCGCGCCTGGCAGCCATCGATTCGCAGAGCGCACAGCGCGAGGTCGAATTCATCGAGCTCAGCCGCACCCTGTCGGAGATCGAGGACCTCGACTACGCCGAGGCCATCTCGCGCTTCAACCTCCGCATGGTGGGCCTGCAGGCCGCGCAGCAGTCGTACTCGATGTTTGCGCGCCTCTCGCTGTTCGACTTCCTGCGCTGAACGTCAGCCGGGCGAAACGTGCGGATAGTGTGAACGGCGTCACGCAAACCACTGCATTGCAAGCAAAAAAACCTAGATTTTGGCGCGCAGAGCCCTCAAGTCTCAGGCCGCAACGCCGATAAGAAGACTGACGCGGCGCAGTCACGCCGCCGGGATGCCCCGCCACAAGCGGCGGCCGACTGAAGCTAGAGAGTCATTTTTTTCTCAAGGAGTACTAGACGTGGCACAGGTCATCAACACGAACATTCTTTCGCTGAACGCTCAGCGCAACCTGACGAATTCCCAGGGCGCCCTGCAGACCTCGCTGCAGCGCCTGTCCTCGGGTCTTCGCATCAACAGCGCCAAGGACGATGCGGCGGGCCTCGCGATTTCGGAGCGCTTCACCACGCAGATCCGCGGCCTCAACCAGGCGGTCCGCAACGCCAACGACGGCATCTCCCTCGCGCAGACGGCCGAGGGCGCGCTGTCCGAGGTGACCAACAACCTGCAGCGCATTCGCGAGCTGGCCGTGCAGTCGGCCAACGCCACCAATTCCGCCGAGGACCGCGAGGCACTCGACGCAGAGGTGCAGACCCTGATCGCGGAGATCGACCGCGTCGCCGGCGCGGCCACGTTCAACGGCGTGCAGCTGCTGAACTCCAACTCGACCCTGAGCTTCCAGGTTGGCGCGAACAGCGGCGACACGGTCGACGTGGATACGGTGGACGTCAATGCAGTGATCTCCGGCGATGTGCTCACCGTCGGCGGGGCGGAAACCCTGATGGACGATGTGGATACCGCCCTCCAGAGCGTGAACGCCGCGCGCGCGGACTTCGGCGCGGTCCAGAACCGCTTCGAGTCCATCGTGCGCAGTCTGCAGACCGCGGCCGAGAACCTGTCGGCCTCGCGCTCGCGCATCATGGACGCGGACTTCGCCGCCGAGACGGCCGCGCTGACCCGCGCCCAGATCCTGCAGCAGGCCGGCGTGGCCATGCTCGCGCAGGCCAACGCGGCGCCGCAGAGCGTCCTGAACCTGCTCCGCTAGGTCCAGGCCGCAGCCCGGATCCCGGGATGGAAAGGCGGCCGGTACGGGCATCAGCCCGGCCGGCCGCCCCCGCCCGGGACCGAGCCCCAGAATTTCCAGGAGTTCATCGGCATGGCAGGCATTTCCTCTCTCGGCGTCGGTTCAGGATTGGACCTCGGGTCCCTGGTCCGGCAGCTGGTCGCCGCCGAGCGGGCGCCGGCCGAAGGCCGCCTGAACCGCCTCGAGTCGAGATTCGAATCCCAGATCTCGGCGCTCGGCCAGGTCAAGAGCGGCCTGGCCACGCTGGACGAGGCGCTGGCCAAGCTGTCGGCGCTCGCCGACGCTCGCAGCGTCCAGCTTTCTGACGAGACGGCCCTGTCCGCCACCGCTACCGCGGCCGCCGACGTGGGGCGCTACAACATCGAAGTATTCGAGCTGGCCCGCGCCCAGTCGCTGGCCAGCGCGGGCTTTGCCGATCCCGACGCCGCGCTCGGCGCCGGCGATCTGACGATTGCCCTCGGGGCCGGCGACCCGGTCACCATCACCATCGCCGAGGGCGCCAACACCCTGCGCGATGTCCGCGACGCCATCAACGATGCGAACGCCGGCGTGCTGGCCACCCTGGTCAGGGACGGCGCCGAGTGGCGGCTGCTGTTGAGCGCCGAGGAAAGCGGCCTGGCGAACACCGTCAGCGTGTCGGTCGCCGGTGGGCTGGATGGCAACCTGGCCTCTGCCACGATGACCGAGACGGTCGCGCCGGCAGACGCACGCTTCAGCGTGGCGGGCCTGGAACTTAGCAGCTCCTCGAACGTGGTCGACGATGTGCTGCCTGGCGTGACCCTGAATCTGAGGAGGCTCACCGAGGCTCCGGTCGAGCTCGCCGTCGGCCGGGATGCGGAAGCGACCCGTGCTGCGCTGGACGAGTTCGTCACGGCCTATAACGCCATGATCGACCTGTCTGCCAAGCTGTCGAACTTCAACGTCGAAACCGGGCAGCGCTCGGCCCTGACGGGCGACTCGACGCTGCGCTCGATCCGGGGCGCCCTGCCCGCGGCGCTCGGCGCCGACACCGGTGCAACCTGGAACGCCGTCGAGCTCGGTTTGCGCTCGGACCGCAATGGCAAGCTCAGCGTCGACGAAGCGGCTTTCGACGCGCGCCTGCTGGACGATCCGGCGGAAGTGCTCGCCTCGCTGCGTGGCTTCGGCGATGCGCTGGCCCAGAACATCGGGATCTACACTGACGCCGACGGTGTGCTGGCCAATCGCACGGAGAGCCTGCAGTCGTCACTGCGCTCGCTCGAGCTGCAGCGGGACCAGCTGGACCGCCGCATGGAGAGCGTCGAGGCGCGGTTAATGAGGCAGTTCAGCGCGCTGGACCAGATGATCTCCCAGATGCAGAACACCAGCAGTTTCCTTGCGTCCCGGCTCGCCACCCTGCCGGTGCCGGGGGCTTGAGGCGGCGCAAGCAAGAACCACAGGCCCATGGGTAGGGGTGGGAATCGAACAACATGAACATATACAGCATGCGCAGCGCAATGAAGGAATACGAGCAGGTCGGCGCCCGCTCGCAGGTCGAGGGCGCGCCGCCCGAGCGCCTCGTGCAGCTGATGCTGGAGGGCGCGCTGGACCGCATCAGCCTGGCGCGCGGCGCCATGGAGAACGGACAGATCGCCGCCAAGGGTGAGCGCATCGGCAAAGCCATCAGCCTGGTCGAGGGCCTGCGCGCCTCGCTGGACCACGAGCGCGGTGGTGAGCTGGCCGGTAATCTCGACGCGCTGTACGAGTACGCGGCCCGACGCCTGCTCGAGGCCAACCTGCGCAACGAAGTCGCCATCCTCGACGAGGTATCGCAGCTGCTGCGCGAGATCAAGCAGGCCTGGGATCGCATCGTCGGCGGCACGGAGGCCGCGCGATGATGCCGGCCCGCAAATCGCAGCTCGCCGGCGCAGTGCCGCTGGCCACGATGGAAGCGTTGCTCGAAACGGCCCATGCGCTGGAAGCTGCGGCCGCGGCCGATGCCTGGGACGAGGCGCTGGAGCTGGAATCTTTGTGCCGCGCGCTGCTCGAGGAACTGGTCACGGGGCCGCAGGACCTCGCCCAGGCGGAGGCCATCGAGACCGTCGCGATGATCTACCGCCGGGTGATGAGCCTGGCCGAGAATTGCCGTGCGGCCGTGGCGGAGGAACTCAGCCAGGTGCGCCTGGGTCGGCGTGCCAGCAGCGCGTACGATGCGGAGCGCGGTGCTTGAACTCGAGAATTCTCGAGGGACGGCTCAGCTGGAGCGGCGCCTTGCCGTTGCAGTGGCGGGTGCTCGATCGCCTGCCTGACCACGACCACCTGGTGCGCACGGACGAGCGCAACACCGCCTTGCTGAATGCCCTGACACTGATCGAGGAAGCCGCGGTTCGCCAGACCGAGGATCCCTCGCCGCTGATTGCGCAGATGGAGCGGCTGGAGGCGAAGTTCGACCTGGTGCTGACCCTGTTGACCGAGGCGCTGCTGCCGGAAGCCGCGGCGCCCGGGCCGGTGGCGATGCGCCTTTCTTCCCGGGGAGTGGTGTTCGACGCCGGAGTACCGATCGAGACCGGCACCGTGATCGAACTCAGCGTCCACTTCAGCGCCAGCCTGCCGCGCCCGGTGGTGCTGTACGGGGTGGTCGTCGAAACGCCACCCGGCGAGGAGGGCCACGCCTGCGTGGAATTCCGCCGTCTTGGCCCGGGCGTAACCGAGCGCCTCGAGCGGCTGGTGTTCCGCCGCCATCGCCGCAGCATCGCCCAGCACAAGCCGGCGTTGGACCCATAGCCTCGTGGCGCCGCGGCACACCCCTGCCGCCAGCCCCTCTCCAGCCCGCCCCCATGTGCCGATGGCGTCAGAAATGTGACGCCAATCGTTTAAGCTTGTCTGCGTTCCGTTAGGATACTCGCGCCGCACGATTGCCGGGGACCCGTTCTCCGGGCATTCTGCGGCCTGAAAAAAAACGCACAGCAGGCGCCACCCTGCCGGGGACACATGGACACGTGCCGCTCAGCACAAGCAGAAGCCGCATCGCTGGAGCGACTGCCGCCCGCCATGATCGTGGCGGACGGCACGACCGCCCACGAGCTGTCGGGCGCCCTGGCCTTTCTCGGCCTGCGCAGCGAAGTCGTCTCGCCGGCTTCCGTCGCCGATCATGCCGGCGCGCCCGACCGATGGTCGGCTGTCCTGCTGTGCGACGGCAGCGATGGCGCGGCGCTCAAGACGCTCGATACGTGGCACGATGGTCCGCCGGTGATTGTCGTGGGCCTCGAGCAGCCGATCCCCGACCGCTTCAAGCGCCTGCACGCGCGCCTGCTGGGCCGTGTCGAGCGTCCCCTGCGGCAAGCGCAGCTGGCGCCGCTGCTCGGCAAGCTGGTGGCGCGCGAGACCGCGGGGGGGCGCGATGTCGAGCTGTTCCGTTCGCTGGTGGGCAAGAGCGAGCCGGTGCAGAACATCCGCCGGATGATCCAGCGCGTGGCGCCGACCGATTCGACGGTGCTGCTGCTCGGTGAGACCGGCACCGGCAAGGAAGTCGCCGCGCGGCACATTCACTACCATTCCCTGCGCCGCAACGGGCCGTTCGTCGCCGTGAACTGCGGCGCGATCCCGGCGGACCTGCTGGAAAGCGAGCTGTTTGGCCACGAAAAGGGCGCCTTCACCGGCGCGCTGACCGCGCGCAAGGGCCGCTTCG
>CAYWYS010000065.1:0-10720 GCA_964462675.1 uncultured Thioalkalivibrio sp. | reverse complement strand
GAGCCGCGCTGATGGGCGGCCGCCGCAAGAAGCAGACCGTCGGCTACCGCTACCGCATCGGCATGCACCTGGTGCTGTGTCAGGGGCCGGTGGATGCGGTGCAGGAGATCCAGGTCGGCGACCGCAGCGCCTGGGGCGACGCGAGCCGCGTGCCGCTGCCGAGCGGCCATGGGCTGGGGCGCCTGCGCATCGATCGGCCCACGCTCTTCGGCGGCGACGAACGCGAAGGCGGCGTGGTGGGCGACCTCGACGTGCTCGCAGGCAGTGCCGCGCAAGACCGCAACGACTACCTGATGAGCCGCCTGGGCGCGGCGATCCCGGCCTTCCGCGGGGTGCTGTCGCTCGTGGCGCGCAAGATCCTGTTCGCCGCGAACAACCCCTACCTCAAGCCCTGGGCGGTGCGGGTGCGGCGCTTCACGGCGGGCTGGCACGACGAACCCTGGATGCCCTGGAACGCCGAGGTGCGGACCTGGGATGCCGACACCGGCACCCATCTCACCGTCGGCATGAACCCGGCCCACATCCTGGTGCAGTGCCTCACCGACCCGCATTGGGGCATGGGCTATCCGCCATCCACCCTCGGCGCAAGCTTCTGGAACGCGGCCTGGGCGCTCGAAAGCGAAGGCTTCGGCCTGAACCTGGTCTGGACGCGCCAGCAACCGATCGAGGCCTTCATCGCCCAGGTGCTCGACCACGTCGGCGGCATCCTCTACCTCGACCCAGAGCAGGGCACCTTCGAGCTCAAGCTCCTGCGCGACGATTACTGGATCGAGGGCCTGCCGCTCCTGGGCCCCGACGAGATCGTGCGCGTGGAGCGCTTCGAGCGCGCGCAGTGGGGGGAACTGCCCAACGAGATCACCGTGGTCTACACCGACTGGGCCACCGGCAAGGAGGCCACCGTCTCGGTGCAAAACCTCGCCGCGATCCAACTGCAAGGCGGGGTGATCAACCAGCGGCGCGACTATCCGGGTGTGAACCATGGACCGCTGGCCGCACGGCTGGCGCTGCGCGACCTGCGTGCACTCGGCTCACCCCTGGCGCGCATGAGCTTGACCATCGCCCCCGGCGCCCTGGAGCGTCCGCCCCTGCCGGGAGACGTGTTCCTGCTGCATTGGCCACGCCTGGGCATCGAGCGCATGGTGGTGCGCGTCACCGGCATCGACACCGGCACGCTGGGCGCCACCGAATGGCGCATCGAGGCCGTGGAGGACGTCTTCGGCATGGGCCAGACCGTGCTCACGCCCACCCCGCCGCGCCTCGAGGAGCCGCCGCTGGAGGCGCTGCCGCCGGCCCTGGTGCTGGCGGTCGAGGTGCCGTACTGGGAACTCGCGCGGCGCCTGAGCCGGGCCGACCTCGCCACCCTCACCGACACCGACACCTACGTGGGAGCCCTGGCTTGTGCCGGCGGCACGGGGCAGTTGAACTGGCAGCTCGCCACGGGGCCCGCGAGCGCCGATCTCGAGGCGGTGGCCCCGGAGGACTACGCGCCCTTGCTCACGCTCGGCCAGGCGCTGCCGGCCACCGAAGCCGATGCCGTGGCCGTACCGGTGACGGCCCTGGCCCAGCCCGAGCGCCTGGCGGTCGGCGACTACGCCTACCTGGTCGATGCGGCCGGCGCCCCGCGTGAAGCGGTGGCGATCCTCGCCTTCGATGCCACCGCGGGCACGGTGGATCTCGCCCGCGGGGTGCTCGACACCACGCCACAGATGCATCCGGTCGGCACCCGGCTGGTGGGCGTGGGCGAATGGCTGGCCGCCGAGACCATCGAGCGCGTGCCGGGCGAGTCGGTGTTCGTCGCCGCCATCCCGCGCACGGCCAGCGCCGAAGGGGATGCGGTGCTGGCTGCCAACGGTGCGCCCCTCGTGCTCGCGGGCCGCCAGGCGCGGCCGTACCCACCGGGGCGAGTGCGGCTCAACGGCCAGCGCGAGCCCGCCGTGGTCGCCGGCGACCTGATCCTGACTTGGGCACACCGCGACCGCCTACTCCAGACCGCCTACCTCGTGCGTCAGGACGAGGGCGACATCGGCCCCGAGCCGGGCACGAGCTACCGCGTGCGCCTGCGTGACCGCCACGGCACCCTGGTGCGCAGCGAGACCGGCCTCACCGGCAACGCCTGGACCTGGGACGTGGCCAGCGCCGCCCTGGACGCCGGCGTCGCAGGCGACCGCGTCACCGTCGAGATCGAGGCCGAGCGCGACGGGCTCGTGAGCTGGCAGGCACAGGTGCGCAGCGTCGAGCGCGCGGGCTATGGCCTGCGCTGGGGGCAGTACTGGGGCGGGGTGTGATGGAGACGCCGCTCGACCTGCACCCGCAGCCGCGCATCGACGTGCACCTGCTCACCCTCGACGAGCCCGGGCACTGGCGCGAGGAATGCCTGGCGAGCATCGCCGGCGCGCCGATCCGCCTGCACCTGCTGCCCGGCATCCCGGGGCGTGTCGGGAAGGCGCGCGCGGCGGGCTTCGCGCGAGGGACCTTGCCGCTCGTGTCCTTCGTCGATCCCGACGACCGCTACGAGGCCCACGCCTTCGCGCCCCTGGCCGATGCGCTCGATGCCTGTCCCTCCGCGGTGCTCGCCTACACCGACGAGGCCCTGATCGACGAGCACGGCGACAGCCTCGGCGTGCGGCGACTGGCCTACAGCGCCTTCCAACACGCCCATTCGGCCAGCCATGTCCACGGCCTGATCGTGATGCGCCGAAGCGCCGTCGATCCGGTGCTGACACGCATCGCCGATCTCGACGCCGGCGCCGACTGGTGGCTCACCCGCCTCGTGGCCCGGCAGGGCAGCGTGTTGCACCTGCCCCTCGTCGGCCGCCACTGGCGGCAGCACCCGAACCAGCACCACCGCCGCACGCGCAGCACGGCTTTGGGGTCACTGCCGAGTCTTGCGATACCGTGAGGAGATGAACCGATGCCATTGACCGATCCGAACCTGGACCTCGCCTATGGCTGGACGCTGGGCGAGTCCGGCTGGCACGCCGGGATGGACGCGAACCTGAAGCGCCTGGGCGCCATCGTGGGCCTGTCGGTGACGAGCCGCACCACGACCACGCCGCCCGCCAGCCCCACCGAGGGCGATCGCTACATCGTGCCGGCTGGCGCCACCGGCGCCTGGGCCGGCAGGACCGACCAGATCGCGGTGCGGATCGCGGGCGCCTGGGAGTACCACGCGCCGAAGGTCGGCTGGCTCGCCTTTATTGCCGCCGAGGACAGGCTCGCCGTCTACAAGGCTGGCGGCTGGAGCGCCGGCATTTCCGTCTGAACCCTTACCCCGATCCGTCATCCCCGAACCCGCCCGCGTGGCGGGTTCGTCGTTTTTTGGAGACCGCCCATGACCGAACCGACCCAAGCCCCCGCCCTCGTCGAGAACATGCTGCTCCTGCGCCGCGAGGACTTCGACGACTTGCTCGACCGCGCCGCCGAGCGCGGAGCCGAGCGGGTGCTGGCCCACCTGGGCCTCGAGAACGGCCACGCCGCACGCGACCTCCGCGAACTGCGCGATCTGCTGGAGGCGTGGCGTGACGCACGCCGTACGGCGTGGCAGACCACCATCAAGTTGCTGACGACCGCCATCCTCGCCGCACTGCTGGTCGGGGCCGCCATCAAGCTGAAGCTGATGGGAGGTGGCCAATGATCGAGACACTGCTCGGTGGCCTCCTGGGCGGAGCCTTCCGCTTGGCGCCCGAGGTTCTCAAGTGGCTGGACCGCAAGGGCGAGCGCAGCCATGAACTCGCCATGCAGGACAAGGCCTTGGAGTTCGAGAAGCTGCGCGGCGCCCAGCGCATGGCCGAGATCGGCGCCGGGGCCGATGCCGCCTGGAACGTGGGCGCCCTCGAGACCCTGCGCGAGGCGGTGGCTGCCCAGGGGCAGCGATCGGGCACCCGCTGGGCCGATGCGCTCTCCAGCAGCGTCCGCCCCGTGATCACCTACTGGTTCATGGCCCTCTACTGCGCCGCCAAGACCGCCGCCTTCGTGGGCGCCGTCGAGGCCGGGGCAGAGTGGATCCCGGCGATCCAGGCGGCCTGGACCGAGGCCGACCAGGCGCTGTGGGCCGGCGTCCTGAACTTCTGGTTCCTGGGCCGGGTGTTCGACCGGGTGCGGCCGTGATCGCGGTCCCCCAGGCGGCCATCGACCTGGCCAAACGCTTCGAGGGCTTCCACCGCGTGCCGAAGCACGATCCGGGGCGCGCGCACCCGTACGTGTGCCCGGCCGGCTACTGGACCATCGGCTACGGGCATCTGTGCGACCCGAAGCACCCGCCGATCACGGAAGGCGAGGCCGAGGCCTACCTCGCCCAGGATCTGAGGGTGGCGCTCGCCGCCACGTTGCGCTACTGCCCTGTACTGGCAATCGAGCCGGAAGAGCGGCTCGCGGCCATCGTGGACTTCACCTTCAACCTCGGCGCAGGGCGGCTGCAGACCTCGACGCTGCGGCGGCGGGTCAATCAGCGGGACTGGGATGCTTCTGCGCGGGAGCTGAGAAGGTGGGTATACGGCGGAGGAAGGGTGCTTCCTGGTCTCGTTACCCGGCGCGAAGCTGAAGTTGCTTTGCTCCTCATCACAGAACGGCGTTGACCGTAGGAACTGCATCCTTTGTCAACCTGTCAGGGGCCGTTATTATGGGCTTCATCGCGGTGTTCGGCGTGGCCATGCTCAACGGCATCGTATTGGTAAACTTCCTCAATGAGTTGCGCGACAAAGGCCTGTCAGTACGCGACGCCGTCGTACAAGGCACCGCCTTGCGCTTGCGGCCGGTGCTGATGACCGCAAGCGTCGCGATCCTAGGCCTGGTGCCGATGTTGCTCTCCCGTGGCGTCGGGGCCGAGACCCAACGCCCGCTGGCCACGGTGGTCGTCGGCGGCCTGATCAGTTCGACCCTGCTGACGTTGGTGCTGTTGCCCGTGCTGTACGAATGGCTCGAAAACCGTTCCGACCGCAAGGCGGCCGAACGCAACTCCAAGGAGAACGCGTGATGAAACAGATCAAAGCCTTCGTCCATCGCAACCGGGTCGCCGACCTGATCCATGAATTGGAGGCCGCTGGGTTCCGGCGGCTTTCCCTGTTCGACGTCAAGGGCCTGCTGCGCGCACTCAGTGCGCGCGAGCAGGACTACTCGGTCGAGTTCGGCGATCAGGTGATCAGCGAAGTGCAGATGGAACTGTTCTGCGAGGACGGCGAAGTGGAGCGCGCGGTCGAAATCTTTCGCCGCGTCGGACGCACCGGCCGCACCGACGCCGGTGCGGTCTACGTCAGTCCGGTCGAACAGGTGTTTGTGATTGATGGCGCCGTCTCGTCCTCTACCTGAGTCTGCGCAGCAACGACTACTCACTTCAGTGTTCATCCTAAAGGAGCTGTGACGATGACTCGACAGCACAACGCCATTCGCGAACTGTACGCTCCCGTGGCTGTAGCCGTGCTGGCGGTTGTGCCTGCGCTGTTCCTACGCCTAACCGACCGCAGCGTCGGAGTCCTGGGGGACGCAGCGCTATTCGGTCTGGCGATCCTGGCGGCGGGCTTTCTGTTGTCGTGGGGCGCGGAGGCGGCGGAGAAGTACATCGCCACGGGGTTCGTGCTCGCAGTCGTCGCCCTGATCACCGTGCTGCCCGAATACGCGGTGGATTTCTACTACGCCTACCGTGCCGGTCAGGACCCGACGTCGGGCTATGTCGCCTATGCTGCGGCCAACATGACCGGCGCCAACCGCCTGCTGATCGGTCTGGCTTGGCCGCTGCTGGTCGGTTTGTACTGGTGGCGTTCGCGCAAGCGTGGCATCACGCTGCGGCCGGAGAACTCGGTCGAGATCGTATTCCTGGCATTGGCGAGCGCGTATGCGTTCGTGATCGTGCTCAAGGACCGTATCGGGATCGTCGACTTCATCGTGCTGGGAGCGTTGTTCGGCGCCTATTTGTGGCGGACGTCGCGGGCCGAGAACGAAGAGGAGGAAGAAGACGAGGAGCCAGGTCCCGGTGCCGTCATCGCCACCTTCTCGCCGGTGCGTCGCTGGGCGGTGATGGGCGCGATGGCCATGTTCGCGGCCGGCGTGATCCTGCTGGCCGCCGAACCGTTCGCCGAATCGCTGGTGGCCAGCGGTCGAAATCTGGGCGTAGACGAATTCCTGCTGATCCAATGGCTGGCGCCGTTGGCCAGCGAAGCGCCGGCGGTGACGATTGCGGTCCTGTTCGTGCTCGATGGTCGCGCTCGTGCCGGTCTGACCACCATGATCAGCGACAAGATCAACCAGTGGACTTTGCTGGTCGGCATGCTGCCCATTGCGATGAGCATCGGCGCGGGAGAACTGACTAGCTGCCGTTGGATGCCCGCCAGCAAGAGGAATTCTTCCTCACCGCGACACAGTCGCTGTTCGGCCTCGCGCTGTTGCTGCAGCTGCGCCTGAGTGTCTGGGGTGCCGTGGCGTTGGCTGTGCTATTCCTGACCCAGCTGGGGCTCGCGTTTTTCTACCAGGCCACTCCGGCACGAGAGATCGCCGTGCTGACCACGATGGCGTGGATCTATCTTGGGCTCGCGATGCTTCTGCTGGCGCGCAACTTCCGACAGGTGCCTGCCCTGGTGGGCGCCGCATGGAAGAAGTAGCAGGGCTCCGCATGAACGTTCATCGCGTGCGCACGGCTCAAACCCCCAACGCCCTCATCTGGTTGACGGTCTCGGCTCTGGTGATTGCGCTGGATCAGGCCAGCAAGTACTGGGTACTGGCCACGCTGCCCGAGTACACCGCGGTACCGGTGATCGAGGGCGTGTGGAACTGGTACCGCAGCTACAATACCGGCGCGGCTTTCAGCTTCCTCAGCGATGCCGGCGGCTGGCAGCAGGTTGTGTTTAGCATCTTGGCGTTGGGTATCAGCGGACTCCTGGCCTACTGGCTGTACCAGACGCCACGCTCCGCCTACAAGGTTGCGTTGCCCTACGCGTTGGTGATCGGCGGCGCGCTGAGCAATGTCATCGACCGATCGCTGCACGGCCACGTCGTGGACTTCATTCAGTGGTACTGGGGCGATTACTACTGGCCGGCGTTCAACCTCAGCGACTCGGCCATCGTGGTCGGCGCGATCGGAATTGCGCTGCACGGCGTATTCGGACCAACGCGCGCTTCACGCAACAACCACACATAGGGAAACGCTGATCAAGTTGCAGCAGGGGTAGCGATGCGGGCTGTACGGGCTTGGGCGGCACGATTTTGCTCGCTCTGGCGGCCCCTGCGGGCCCGTTTTCGGGCCACCTGGCCCGCATTGGGCGCACTATGGGCGCACCAACGCCGGCACGCGCCGCGCGGCCATATACAGATTGACCATCGCTAGCGCCGTGAAGACGCGGTTGGCGTTCTTGGCAAGTCCGCGGTAGCGCACCTTGACGAACCCCCACAGGCGCTTGAGCACGTGAAACGGGTGCTCCACGCGCGCCCGAGTGCGGCTCTTGGTGCGGTTGCGCAGCCGCTCGGCCTCGTCCTGCCCGTCGGGCTTGCGCACGCGCCGGTTGGTGAAGTCGCGCGCCTGGGGTGCTGCCGCCTTGATGATGTCGCGGCAGCCCTGGTAGCCGCGGTCGCCGTAGACGCGCTTTTCCGCACCGTGCAGCAGATCGGGCAAGGCATGCTTGTCATGCACGTTGGCACTGGTGACCACGGCGCTGTGCACCAGCCCGGTCTTGCTGTCGGCACCCACGTGCACTTTCATGCCGAAGTACCACTGCTTGCCCTTGCGCGTCTGCTTCATCTCGGGGTCGCGCTGCTGCTCGGCGTTCTTGGTCGAGCTCGGCGCGGCGATGATGGTGGCGTCCACGATCGTGCCCGCGCTCAGGCGAAGCCCTCGCTCCTGCAAGATGCGGCCGACCTCGGCGAAGATGGCTTGCCCCAGCTGGTGCCTCTCCAGCAGGTGACGAAACTTGAGGATCGTGGTGGCGTCGGGCACCGGCTCGCGACCCAGATCGATGCCAACGAAAGCGCGCAGCGCCGCCGAGTCGTACAGCGCCTCCTCGCACGCCGCATCGGCCAGGTTGAACCAGTGCTGCAGCAGGTGGATGCGCAGCATGCGCTCCAGCCCGATGGGCGGGCGGCCATTGCCAGGCTTGGGGTAGTGCGGCTCGATCAGCGCCACCAGCCGCCCCCACGGCACGATCGTCTGCATCTGGGCCAGGAATGCGTCGCGGCGCGTAGGCTTACGAAAGCGCTCGAATCCCGCCGACGCATCGGCCGCCGCTGCCAAGGTCATCTGCTTCATCGTCATCCTCGCATCTTGCATCGACACCTCCAACGCATGTCACTACGATGCGGTGGACTTGATCAGCGTTTCCCTAGGAATGTCGGGGTGTGGCGGTGGTTCGGGCGCGGTGTCGGACATGCCGGCCAGTCGCGAAGAAGCGGCGCGCTTTCTGACGCAGGCCACGTTCGGGCCCACGGACCGCGACGTCGACGCGGTGATGTCGATGGGTTACCGGGGCTGGATCGAGGATCAGTTCCGGCGCGGGGGTGCCGCCGTGCACCGGGAGGCCTGGGATCGAGCCGATGCGGAGATCAAGGCCGCGAACCCCGCCGGCAAGGCGGGCCAGCGCGAGGTGCTCGACAGCTTCTGGGCACGCGCGATCCGGGGGGACGACCAGCTGCGACAGCGCGTGGCGTTCGCGCTGTCGCAGATCTCCGTGATCTCGATGCTCGACGCTGGGGTGGCCGCCAATGCGCGCGGCGTGGCAGGCTACATGGACATGCTGGCCAAGCACAGCTTCGGCAACTACCGCGACCTCCTTGAGGCGGTCGCACGGCATCCGATGATGGGCCTGTACCTCTCGCATCTGCGAAACCAGAAGGACGATCCCGCCACCGGGCGGGTGCCCGACCAGAACTTCGCCCGTGAGGTGATGCAACTGTTCACGATCGGACTCAACCAGCTGCGCTCGGACGGCACGCCGGTGCTCGATGCACAGGGACAACCGCTGGAGACGTACACCAGCGACGACATCGTCGGACTGTCCCACGTGTTCACTGGTTTCAGCTGGTACAGCGATCGGGACGAGGACGCCTGCTTCTACGGGCGATCCACCTGCCAGCATCCGGACCGTCAGTGGCACGGAATGCGCGCGTACGCGAAGTTCCACTCCACTCGCGAGAAGCGGTTTCTGGGGCACACCGTGGCAGTCGGCACAAACGCCGAAGACAGCCTGCGCGCAGCCCTGGATGTGCTGTTCCATCACCCCAACGTCGGACCATTCATCGGCAGGCAGCTGATCCAGCGACTGGTGACGAGCAACCCGAGTCCTGCATACGTGCAGCGCCTGGCAGCCGCCTTCGACGACAACGGGGCTGGCGTGCGCGGCGATATGAAGGCCGTGGTTCGAGCCATCCTGCTCGATCCCGAAGCCCGCAGCGAGTCACGGGCCCGTGATCCTGCCTTCGGCAAGCTGCGCGAGCCGGTGCTGCGTCTGACGGCGTTCCTGCGCGCCTTCAATGCCACGTCCGACAGTGGACGCTACCTCGTTGGCATCACCGACGACGCTGGCATCTCGCTCGGACAGTCGCCCCTGCGCGCGCCTTCGGTCTTCAACTTCTACCGCCCGGGCTACGTGCCCCCGGGCACGGCCCTCGCCGCGGCGGGCCTCGTGGCGCCCGAGATGCAGATCACGCATGCTGCATCCGTCGCCGGCTATGCGAACTACATGCTGTCCGCCGTTCGCTACGGCGTCGGCCAGAACGGTGTGGACCACAAGGCCCCGCGACGTGACGTGCAGGTGGACTTCTCGGCAGAACTGGCGATCGCGGAGCACCCGGATGAGCTCGTCGAGCGCATGAACCAGCGGCTCCTATACGGGCAAATGACCGAGGGCTTGCGCAACGAAATCCGCCGAGCCCTCGAGTCGGCCGCCATCCCCGCGCTCCCGCCGACCTCGTCGAACCTGGCGCAGATTCAGGCTGCCAAGCTCAAGCGCGTGCAGATCGCGGTGCTGCTGACGCTGGTGTCACCCGAGTTCGTCGTCCAACGGTAAGGGGGAGTCTGCGATGGGTCTGACCTCTGCCTCGCGTCGGGAGTTTCTCCGTCGTGCCGGTGCCCTGTCCGCCGTGGGCGCTGCCGGTGCCCCTTTCGCGTTCAACCTCGCGACCCTGGGCGCCGCCGCCGCGCAGACTGCTCCAACTGACTACAAGGCACTGGTGTGCGTATTCCTGCTGGGCGGCAACGACAGCTTCAACACCGTGCTGGCGACGGACCCTGACTCCTGGAGCGCCTACAACGCGGTGCGCCAGGGCCCCGGCGATGCCATCGCCCTGTTGCCACCCGGCGCGCCCGGGGACCCCGCTGCGGCGCCTGAGTCTCCGGCGCGTCTGGGCGGCGTGCTTGCTCTGGCACCTCAGCGAAGCGCGGTGGGCCGGGGCCTCTCGCTGCATCCGATGCTTGGCACGCTCCAGAGCATGTTCAACGTGGAGCGACGGATGGGCATCGTGGCGAACGTGGGGCCGCTCGTCGTCGCGACCAGCAAGGCGCAATACCGCCTGGCCCGCCATCCGAGGCCAGAGAAGCTCTACTCGCACAACGATCAGCAGTCGGCCTGGCAGGCGTTCGCCCCGGAGGGGGCCACGCTGGGCTGGGGCGGCCGGATGGCCGACTTGCTGCTCAGCCAAAACGACAGGGGGAGCCTCTTCACGGCCGTGTCTGCGTCCGGTAGCGCTGTGTGGCTGGCAGGGCGTGAAGTGCGGCAGTATCAGGTGAGCCCGTCGGGCCCGATCA
>CAYWYS010000064.1:0-12187 GCA_964462675.1 uncultured Thioalkalivibrio sp. | reverse complement strand
CGCGCCGCGCCGCCGCCAGCCGCTGACGCGCAGCCGGTCGGGCGAGTAAACTGCCGAGCCTTATGTATCCGTGGCATGGATTCTGGCGGCTGGCGCTGTTGCTCACGAGGAAGCTGCTGTTCCTCTGGGTGCGCACGCGCACGCTCGACGGCCAGCGAGAGCGCGTCAAGGCGCTGGCCGACAAGCCGGTCTGCTACGTGCTGGAGCACGCGGGGATGGCCGACCTCGCGGTGCTCGACCAGGAATGCCTGCGTGCCGGCTTGCCGCGCCCGGGCGCCGCCATGGGCGGCGAGGGGCTGCGCGAGTGGCGGGCCGTGGCCTACCTGCGGCGGACGACGCGCAGGGGCGGCAGGCCGCGGCCCGGGCGGCTGGAGCGGCTGGCGGAAGCGGTGCAGGCCGGCCGCGTTCCCGAGGTCGTCGTCGTGCCGGTCTCGATCTACTGGGGCCGCTCGCCGGACAAGGAAGGCTCGTGGTTCAGGCTGTTGTTCTCCGAGGACTGGGGCCTCGCGGGGCGGGTGCGGCGGCTGTTCATGATCATCTTCCACGGCCGCAATGTGCTGGTGCAGTTCAGCGAGCCGGTGCTGCTGTCGCGCCTCGTCGCCGAGGGACCGAATCCGGCGCTGGTGGCACGCAAGCTGGGCCGCGTGCTCCGGGTGCATTTCCGGCGCTTGCGAATCGCAACCATCGGCCCCGACCTTTCGCACCGGCGCACGCTGGTCAACCAGGTGCTGAATGCCGAGCCGGTGCGCAAGGCGATCCGGCGCGACAGCGAGGTCAACAAGCTGCCGATCCAGAAATCGGTGGCCAAGGCGCGTCGATACGCGAACGAGATCGCCGCCAACTACAGTTACACGACGGTCCGCGTCATGGAGCGCCTGCTCGGCTGGCTGTGGAACCGACTGTACGACGGCGTCGACGTCGGCGGCATCGAGCGACTCAAGGCCGTGGCCGAGGGCAACGAGATCATCTATGTGCCCTGCCACCGCAGCCACATCGATTATCTGCTGCTGTCCTACGTCGTCTACCGGAACGGCCTCGTGCCGCCGCACATCGCCGCCGGCGTCAACCTGAACCTGCCGGTCATCGGGCCGATCCTGCGCACCGGCGGCGCATTCTTCATGCGGCGGAGCTTCCGCGACGATCCCTTGTATGCCGCCGTGTTCCGCAAGTATTTTGCGCTGAACCTCGCCAAGGGCGTGGCGATCGAGTATTTCATCGAGGGCGGCCGCAGCCGCACCGGGCGGCTGCTGCCGGCCAAGCCGGGCATGCTCGCGATGACGCTCAGGGCCTACCTGCGCGAGCCCGTGCGACCGGTCGTGTTCGTGCCGGTCTACTTCGGCTACGAGCGCCTGTTCGAGGGTGGTTCCTACGTCGCCGAGCTGGCCGGTCGCCCGAAGCAAAAGGAGTCGCTGCTCGGCATGCTCAAGTCGGTGCGGCAGCTGCGGCGCGAGTTCGGCCGGGTGCACGTCAATTTCGGCGAGCCCTTCTTTCTCGACGCGGTACTCGACGAACGTCGCCCCGGCTGGCGCGACGAGGCCGTCCATGACGACGAGAAGCCGGGCTGGTCGGGGCCCGTCGTCGAGTCGATTGCCGACGAGATCCTCAGAAGGATCAATGCGGCGGCAGCCGTCAGTCCCGTGAACCTGCTGGCTGCGGTGCTGCTAGCGACACCGCGCCAAAGCATGGTGGAGCAGCCGCTCGCGAGGATGCTTGAGCTGTTCGCAGCACTGCTGCGCAAGGCGCCGTACGATGCCGGCGTCACGATTACCGACATCGGCGGCCCCGACATGATTGCCTATTGCGAGCGCCTCGGGCTGATCGAGCGTCGCGCGCACCGGCTCGGCGACATCCTTTCGCTGGCGCCCCGGGAGGCGCTGCTGGCAAGCTATTACCGCAACAACATCCTGCACCTGCTCGCGATACCGTCGCTCGTGGCCTGCTGCTTCCTCGACAAGTCAGTGCTGGCGGTCGACCGCGTGCGGGGCCTGGCGCACATGGTCTACCCGTATCTCGGCGGCGAACTGTTCCTGCGCTGGCAACCGGAGGAAGTGGATGCCGAAGTCGATCGCGTCATCGCGTCGCTGGTCGAGCTCGGCCTGCTGCGGCGCGACGACGGCAACGGCCAGACGTGCCTGTTGCGCCCGGCGCCGCACACGCCGGAAGCGATCCAGCTGTGGATACTTGCGCAGTGCTCGCTGCAGACGCTGGAACGCTTCTACATGACGGCCGCACTGCTCGCCAAGCACGGCTCGGGCACGCTCAGGCCCGCGCAGCTGGAAGACCTCTGCCACCTGATGGCGCAGCGGATGTCGATGCTGTTCCAGTTCAGCGCGCCGGAGTTCTTCGACAAGTCGTTGTTTCGAAGCTTCATTGGCCGCCTGCGCAAGAACGGCGTGCTGAAGACCGACGAGACGGGCCTGCTGGTGTTCGACGACATGCTGACGCGCGCCATGGAAGATGCGCGGGTGTTCCTCGGCGACCGGCTGCGCCAGGACGTCCTGCAGGCGATGAATCTCTAGCGAGAAATCAGCGCCTGTATGCTGCATCGCAGCGCGCAGGCGCACACCTCAAGCGCCCCTCGCGCGCGCGTCTTGGTTTTCACGCAACAGCTTGCATCCGCGTTGTGAAGCCTTGCAAAGTTCGTCAGGCCAAGATGTTGTTTTCCGGGCACGGATTCTGTAAGAGTAGCGCGACGCGCCGGTAGAATCCGGTCGCGGGGCAACGTGCATAACACAATTTAGAAACTGGGGAGTCCTCATGAGCACGCAACCCTCCAGGGCCCGTCCTGGCAATGGACGCATCCTGGCGGCCGCCGTCGCGGCCGCGCTCGCTGCAGCTTATGCAGCGCCTGCATCGGCAATTCCGATCCAGACGGAAAACTGGACCGGCAGCCTGGATACCACGCTTTCCTACGGCTCGATCTGGCGGGTCCAGAGCCCGGATTGCCGCCTGATCGCCAACGCCAACGGCGGCTGCGGGCGCAGCGCCAATATCGACGACGGCAACCTGAATTTCGACACCGGGCAGGTCTCCAGTGCCATCAAGGGCACCTCCGAGATCGAGCTCAAGTTCCGCGATTCATGGGGCATCTTCGCGCGCGGCACGGCCTTCTATGACGACAAGGCGGCCGACACCAATCGCACCGAGCTGACCGACGGCGCCAAGACCCTCGTGGAACGCGGCGGCAAGATGCTCGACTATTTCGTGTTCGTGCCGTTCAACGCCGGCAGCATGCCCGGCGAGCTCCGCGTCGGCAACCAGGTGATCAGCTGGGGCGAGAGCACCTTCATCCAGGGCGGCATCAACCTGACGAACCCGTTCGACGTGTCGAAACTGCGGGTCCCGGGCTCAGAGCTGAAGGAAGCATTGCTGCCCCAGGGCATGGCCTATTTCAACATCTCCCCGACGACGAATTTCAGCGTCGAGGGCTATTACCAGTACGACTGGAAAAGAGTTAAGCCTGACCCGGTCGGGAGCTACTTCTCGAGCAATGACCTGGCCGCCAAGGGCGGCAACAAGGTCTTGCTCAGTTTCGGCGAGTGGTCCGACCTGGGCACGGATTTCACCTCGCTCGGCGGGGCCTTCGATCCGGACTTCAACTTCGTGCCGCGCGGCGAGGGCAAGGCGGCCGACGATGGCGGCCAGTACGGCCTTGCGTTGCGCTACTTTGCCGAGAACTTCATGGGCGGCATGGAATTCGGCGCCTACTACCTGCGCTACCACAGCAGGCTGCCGCTGATCAGCGGTCGCACCGGCACGCAGGCAGGACTCGGCAATGCCGCGGCCGCGGCTACCGCGGCGCAGGCCGCTGCGATCGGCCTCGCTTCCGGGCTGTCCTTCGACGCGGCTGTCAACACCGCGACGGCGCAGGCGATGAACACGGCGGCGGCGCTCGGCGGCGATATCAGCCAGGCCAGGGCGCGTGATCGCGCGACGATCGCGGCGAACACCTTCCTCGGCGGCGGCGACCTCGCGGCGGTCGCCGGCGCGTTCGCCTCCGATGAGCTCGCCCAGACCTCGCACTACTTCACCGAGTTCCCGGAAGACCTCGACCTGTTCGGCCTGAGCTTCAGCGGCTACCTGTTCAATACCGGCATCGCGTGGCAGGGCGAAGTCTCCTATCGCCCGGATTCGCCGTTGCAGGTGGACGACGTGGAGCTGCTGTTCGCGGCGCTATCGCCGCTCGACGCGCTCGGGGCGCCGGGCTATGTCTGCCCGACCAACCCCGCCGCCGTCGGCCCGCTCGGCTGCTTCAACCAGATCGGGCCGTTCGGCCTGAACCAGCTCATCAGCGGCGTCGTCGAGCTCGACGTCTACCAGGCGCAGACGACGTTCACCTACCTGTCGGGCCCGATGCTCGGCGCCAGCGCCGGCGCATTCGTCGTCGAGCTGGGCATGAACCACGTGCCCGACCTGCCCAACAAGAACTCGGGCGGCCCGAACGGCCAAGGCCTGCGCCTGAATGGCGAGGGCACCTCGTTGTCCGGCAATGCCGCCCTGGCCGACCGGCACTTCAATGAATTCGATCCGGGCAGCGCCTTTCCGGACAGCACGTCGTGGGGCTACCGGCTGCGCGGCAGCCTGATCTACAACAATGCCATCGGGCCGTGGTCGCTGTCCCCGGTCGTGGCGTGGTCCCAGGACGTCAATGGCAACAGCCCGGGACCCGGCGGCAACTTCATCGACGGCCGCACTGCCCTCTCGCTCGGCCTCAAGGGCACGCTGCGCAACAAGTACGAGCTCGAGCTGACCTATGCCGAGTTCAGCGGCGCAGGCATTTACAACACGTCCAATGACCGTGACTTCCTGTCGTTCACGGCCAAGGTCTCGTTCTAGACACGCGTTGGAGAGTCATTCAATGAGCAACAACAGACTAGTACAGGCTCTCGCCGCGGTGGCGCTGACCGGGCTGGCGGCGCCGGCTTTCGCGGCCGGCTTGCCGGCCGACCAGATCGCGCGCCTCGGCGCCGAGTTGACGCCGATCGGCGCGATCCGCGCGGGCAATGCCGAGGGCACGATTCCGGAGTGGACCGGCGGCATTCGCAGCTCGGCAGAGGCCGGCTTCCCGAACTTCGTGTCGGGTGGCCACCACCCGGACCCGTTCGCCAGCGACCAGCCACTGTTCCGCATCACGGCCGCCAACATGGCGCAGTACGACAACATCCTGACCGAAGGCCACAAGGCCATGTTCCGGACCTACCCCGGTTACTACATGGATGTGTATCCGACGCGCCGCAGCGCCGCGATGCCCGAGCGCATCTACGAGGCGACCAGGCGCATCGCCGCCACGACGCACCTGATCGAGGGCGGTAACGGCTTCAGCGGCGGCGCCGAGGGCATTCCGTTCCCGATTCCGGCCAATGGCACCGAGGCCATCTGGAATCACATCACCCGCTATCGCGTCGACAGCGCGCGGCGCACGATCGGACAGGCGCCGGTGACCCGCGACGGCAATTACACGATGGTGATGTTCACCGACGAGTACCTCGGTGCTTACGGACTGGCCGGCGCGCGCGAGGAGGACCTCAACAACGTCATCCTTTTCTTCAAGCAGACCGTGACTGCGCCGGCGCGCCTGGCTGGCGAGGTGCTGCTGGTGCACGAGACGCTGAACCAGGCGAAAGAGAACCGCAAGGCGTGGCTGTACAATCCCGGCCAGCGGCGCGTGCGGCGTGCGCCGAACGTGGCGCACGACAATCCCCGCACGGCGGCGGACGGCCTGGCGACCTCGGACCAGCTCGACATCTTCAACGGCAGCCCGGAGCGCTACAACTGGAACCTGGTTGGCCGCAAGGAGATCCTGGTCCCGTACAACAGCTACAAGCTGCACTCCAACCAGCTGAAGTACAGCGACATCCTGAATCCGCTCCACATCAACCAGGAGCACGCACGCTACGAGTTGCACCGCGTGTGGGTCGTCGATTCGACGCTCAAGGAAGGCACCCGCCACGTCTACAAGCGGCGCACCTTCTACCTCGACGAGGACTCCTGGCAGGCGATGGTCGTGGATTGCTACGACAATCGCGACCAGATCTGGCGCGTGCAGGAAGCGCACTCGATCAATTATTACGACGTGCCGAGCTTCTGGACGACGCTCGAGCTGACGATGGACCTGCAGTCCGGCCGTTATCTCGGCATCGGCCTGAACAACGAGGAGCGCGGGACCTACGACTTCAGCGTGACTTACACGCCGGAAGACTTCAGCCCGGCGTCGCTGCGCCGCGCCGGCGTCCGCTAGACGGGTCAGGCGGAGGCGCCCCGTGGCGGGGCGCCTCCGCTTCCTTCACCAGGTTACCAACGCAGCGCGAGGCGCTTCCGTCGTGCCCAAGTTCCTCCCTTCCTTGCTCCTGGCCGCGCTGCTTGCCGGATCACCGGCGGCGGCCCGGAGCGCCTGCCCCGAGCCGGTGCCGGAGTCCGAGTGGTCGCTGGTCATGCCGCTCGCGCGCGAGTCGCTGGTGCTCGACATCGCGCAGGTCGGCGAGACCTTCGTCGTGGTCGGCGATCGCGGCCACGTGCTGATCAGCGAGGACCAGGGCCGCAGCTGGATCCAGAAACGCACCCCGACGCGCGTGCCGCTGACGGGCGTTTGGTTTCATGACCGCACTCTCGGCTGGGCCGTCGGCCACGATGCGGTTATCCTACGCACCGAGGACGGCGGCGAGACCTGGTGCCAGGTGCATTCGGCACCTGAGCTCGAGCGCCCGCTGTTCGACGTGTGGTTCTCGGATGCGCAGAACGGCTTTGCCGTCGGCGCCTACGGTTATTTCCTGCGCAGTTCCGACGGCGGCCTGAGCTGGCGCGAAGAACAGCTCGAAGTGCTCGACGCTGTGGGCGCGGACGACGACGAGGAGTTTGCCGATGACGAGCTCGCCGAAGATGAGCTCGACGACGACGGCGCCTGGGACGATGAGGACTGGGCAGACGACGATTCGGCCACTGCGGATCTCCACCTGAACACGATCAACCAGGACAGCAATGGCCGCTTGTTCCTTGCGGCCGAGGCAGGCGTCGTGTTCCGTTCCGACGATGCCGGCCACACCTGGCTGGCGCTGGACCCGCCCTACGACGGCTCCTTCTTCGGCGCGGTGGCGCCCGACGACCAGTCGCTGCTGGTGTTCGGCTTGCGCGGCAACATGTTCCGCACCTGGGATGCAGGCGCCACCTGGCGACGAGTCGACTTGCCGGTCGATAGCTCGCTGTTCGGCGGCGCGCGCCTGCCAAACGGCGGCGTCATCGTCGTCGGCACCGCCGGTGTCATGCTGCTCAGCCGGGAGGGTGATCGCTTCCGCCTCATCCAGCGTCCCGATCGCAAGTCCCTGATGTCGGCCGCGGCGACTGGCGACGGCGCGGTTATCGTCATTGGCGAGCCGGGCGTCGAGCGTCTCGAAGCCGGCGCACTGGCAGCGGAGTAGCCAATGTCAGCCCCCAAGCCATCGAAAGTCACCACCGCGCTCGAGAACCTGATCTTCGGCAACCGCCGGATCGTCATCGTATTCTTCTCGCTGGTCACCGTCCTGCTCGCGTGGAGTGCGATCACCGGTCTGCGCGTGGATGCCGGGTTCAGCAAGCAGTTGCCGCTCGAGCATGAGTACATGGAGACCTTCCTCGAGCACTACGAGGATTTCGGCGGCGCCGATCGTATCCTGATTGCGCTGGTCGACGAGAGCGGCGACATGTTCAACCCGGATTTCTTCCGGGCGCTGAAACAGGCTACCGACGCCGTGTTCTTCATTCCGGGCGTGGACCGGGCGCGGGTCACCTCGATCTTTACGCCGAATGTTCGTTACCTCGAGGTCACCGAGGAGGGCATCGAGGCGGGCGACGTCATCCCGGCGGATTTCCAGCCGACGGCCGCCGGGCTCGAGCGGGTCAAGGAAAACATCCTCAAGGCCGGCATTGTCGGCCGGCTCGTCGCGAACGATTTCTCGGGCGCGATCGTCAGCGCCCAGCTGCTCGAGGTCAATCCCGACACCCAGGAGCGGCTCGATTATTTTGACGTGGCGCGGCTGCTCGAGCAGGAAGTGCGCGACAAGATCCAGACCGACCAGATCAAGGTCCGGATCATCGGTTTCGCCAAGGTCGTCGGCGACGTCAAGGAAGGCGCGAACCGCATCGTCCTGTTTTTCGGCGTGGCGCTGTTCATCACCGCCATCCTGGTGTTCATCTACAGCCAGTCGGTGCGGCTGACGATCGTGCCGCTGGTATGCAGCGTCCTGGCGGTGATCTGGGAGCTCGGCGCGCTGCCGCTGCTCGGCTTCGGCATCGATCCGATGGGCCTGCTGGTGCCGTTCCTGGTGTTCGCCATCGGTGTCTCGCACGGTGTGCAGATGATTTCCGGCTACGCCGCCGAGGTGTTCGACGGCGCGGACGCCGAGACCGCCGCGCGCACCACCTTCAGGCGGCTGCTGGTGCCCGGCGGCATCGCTTTGCTTTCCGACACGATCGGTTTCATCACGATCCTGTTCATCGACATCCGCATCATCCAGGAAATGGCCATTACGGCGTCGCTCGGCGTGGCCTTCATCATCCTGACCAACCTCGTGCTGTTGCCGGTGTTGATCAGCTACGTGCAGCCGGCGCCGAGCTACAAGGACAAGCTGCTCAACCGCGCCAGGCAGATGCGCCCGCTGTGGGACGGCCTCGCGAAAGTGGCCACGCGCGGCCCCGCGACGATCATCATCGCGATCGCCGCCGGCCTGTTCGTGTTCGGCGCCTGGAAGGGCTCGCAGGTGCGGATCGGCGACCTGCTCGCCGGCGTTCCCGAGCTGCGGCCAGACTCCCGCTACAACCTCGACTCCCAGGACGTCACCGACCGCTTCTCGATCGGCGTCGACCTGATCAACGTCATCGTCGAAGTCGGGGACGGCGGCTGTATCAACTACGAGGTGATGGACGTCATCGATCGCTTCGCCTGGCACATGCAGAACGTCCCCGGTGTCCAGACCGTGGTCGCATTGCCGCAGGTCGCGAAGATCGTCACGGCCGGCTGGAACGAGGGCTATCCCGCTTGGCGCGTGCTGTCGCGTAACGAGCAGATACTGGTGCAGGCGCTGGCGCGCGTCGAGACCAGCACCGGACTGCTGAATCGCGATTGCAGCGTCATCCCGGTGATGGTCTACACGGTGGACCACAAGGCCGAGACCATCGAGCGGGTCATCGCCGAGGTCAAGGAATGGCGGGCGGCGCACGCCATCGAGGGCATGGAATTCCGCCTCGCGACCGGCAACGTCGGCGTCATGGCGGCGATGAACGAGGAGGTCGCGGCCTCGCAGTTCCCGATCCTGGTCTACGTCTTCGGCGCCGTGATACTGCTCTGCTGGGCCAGCTTCCGCTCGCTGCGCGCCGTGGCCTGCATCGTGATCCCGCTGGCGCTGGTGTCGCTGCTGGCCTACGCGTTGATGGCCTACCTCGACATCGGGCTCAAGGTGAACACCCTGCCGGTCGCCGCGCTCGGCGTCGGCATCGGCGTCGATTACGGCATCTACATCTTCAGCCGCTTCCAGTATTTCCTCAAGCAAGGCATGAGTATCCAGAACGCTTATGCCACGACACTCAGGGTCACCGGCAACGCCGTGGTGTTTACCGGCATCACGCTCGCGATCGGCGTGTTCACCTGGGTGTTTTCGCCGCTGCAGTTCCAGGCCGACATGGGCATCCTGCTGACCTTCATGTTCCTCGTGAACATGTTCGGCGCGATCCTGCTGCTGCCGGCGCTGGCGACCTGGCTGCTGCCGGCGAGGTACCAGCACGACCGGCCAGAGGAAGCCGCCTAGGGGACACTGCTCCTTGGAGCTGTGTCCCCCTTTCTTCTATGCGTTCAAATCCGGAATCAGCTCGCTCTCGAGACGGGTGATCTGGTCCTTCAGCGCGAGCTTGCGCTTCTTCAGCCGCTTCAATTGCAGCTGGTCGACCAGCGGATTCTCGGCGAGCCGCGTGATGACGTCGTCGAGATCGCGATGCGCGACCCGCAATTCCTTCAGCCGGGTCATGTTGCCGAAAATGTAGGTGTCGACCTTGTTGTCGTTCATCGGGGTCGCTATCCGGATGCGCGCGCCGCGGGGCAGGCGCCAAGCTTAGCCAACTGCTCGCGCCGCCGCCAGAGTGAAGCCGGCCTGCCGGGATCAGCCGCCCGGGCCGGCCTGGCGTCCGCCCACGTCGGTGTGGCTTGCCGCGGCCAGGCCGACCGAAACGATCCTCGGTCCCAGCGTGACGACGAAGCCGCGCAGCCGGCGGAGGCCGTCGTCGGTGTACTCGAAGCCATAGGTGCGCTCGACCCGCAATCGCCCGCCGAGGTCCCGCTTGAACCACAGCCGCGCGATCGAGACGGTGCCGTCCAGCATGACCAGCCGGAGGCGCTCGCAGGCCTCCCGCGCGGCACCGTTGGCGTTCTCCCGCGCGGTCATGCTCGCGTGCCAGAACCAGATCAGCCCGAGCACGATGATCGCGATGGCCACCAGCGGGTCGATGCTCACGGCAGGAAGCTGGTCCAGTCGCGTGGGTCGCCGCCCGAGGCGATGAACCACGGGTTCAGGAGGTCGGGTCCCTTGTTGTATGCCAGCGGCAGGCCCAGGCTGGTCACCACCTTGCCGCCGGCCGCGACCAGCACCGCCTCGGCGGCCGCGGTATCCCACTCGGAGGTCGGGCCGAGCCGCGGATAGACATCGGCCTCGCCCTCGGCGACAACGCAGAACTTCAGCGACGAACCCATCGGGACGAGTTCGTGCGGCCCGAGCCGCTCGAGGTAGCCGTCCAGGTCGGGGCCCCGGTGGGAACGCGAGCCGACGACCCGGACGGTTTTCGCCGCGGCGGGGCTGACCCGGATCGGTCGTTGCTCGCGGTCGCGGTCCCGGCGCCACGCGCCCTGGCCGACGACGCCGCCGTAGGTCACGCCGGACACCGGCACGTGGACGACGCCGAGCACGGGCCGGCCGCCTCGCACGAGGGCGATGTTGACGGTGAATTGCCCGTTGCGCTGGATGAATTCCTTGGTGCCGTCGAGCGGGTCGACGAGCCAGTACTCCCGCCAGTGGCGGCGCACCTCCCAGGGCAGGGCACGCGCTTCCTCGGAAAGAATCGGGCGGTCGCCGGGCAACGCGGTGAGCCCCGCCTGGATCACGTCATGCGCGCGACGGTCGGCAGCCGTGATCGGCGACTGGTCGGCCTTGGCCTCCACGGCGAAGTCGCTGTCGTAGATCTCGAGGATGGCCCGCCCGGCGGTCGTGGCGATTCCGGCGACCGACTCCAGCGTGTCCTCTGCAAGCTTGCTCATGGGTCAGGCTCCGTCGGGGCGAGGACGTATATGATACCGGTCCATGGAGCTCGTCTCGCGGCAGCCGTTCGACTGGGACCACTACGATACCGTGCTGCTCGACATGGACGGCACCTTGCTGGACCTCAGGTTCGACAATTTCTTCTGGCAGGAACTGATTCCATCCCGCTACGCGGCGCTGCACGACCTGCCGCACGAGGAGGCGGTCGCGGTCCTCGTGCCGCGTTTCGCGGCCGCCCGGGGGACGCTGGAGTGGTATTGCCTGGACCACTGGAGCCGCGAGCTCGGTCTTGACGTCGCGGCGCTGAAGCGCGAGGCCGAGGACCACATCGACTTCCTGCCGGACGTGCCCGAGTTCCTCGGCGCAGTGCGGGACTTGCGCAAGCGCGCGGTGCTGGTCACCAACGCGCATCGTGCTGCGCTGTCGATCAAGCTCGAGCGCACCGGCCTGGCCCGGTTCCTCGACGCGATCCACTCCAGCCATGACCTCGGCCTGCCGAAGGAGGATGCCGCCTTCTGGGAGCGGCTGCGCGCCATCGAGCCTTTCGATCCGGCGCGGACGCTGCTGGTGGACGACAGCCTGCCCGTGCTGCGCTCGGCGCATGACTACGGCATTGCCCGGGTCGTCGCGATCCTGCGGCCCGACTCGTCGCGCCCGCCGCTGGCCGCCGAGGATTTTCACGGCGTCGACAGCATTTCGGAGCTGCTGCCCCGGCGGCCGCCGCGCGGCGACGGCTGAGCGGCGAGTGGGCTACTCGGCCGGGGTGCTGCCGCCGGCCGGGCTGCTGCGCTTGCGCCGCCGCCGCCGCTTCTTCTGGGTGCCGTCGCCAGCGTCCCCGGGCGCCGCCTGGGCCTCTGCGACCGCCGCCGGTTTCGGCGCGGCGGGGGCCGCGGGCCGATCCTCGCGCCGTGGCCGAC
>CAYWYS010000063.1:0-12350 GCA_964462675.1 uncultured Thioalkalivibrio sp. | reverse complement strand
GCAGAGCCCCAATGCCGCCGCCGCCCGATCCCCATGGCATCGCCATCATGCTGCTTGCGGCCGTCGCGCTGTTCCTGTTCAGCCGCGACCGGATCCCGATGGAGACCTCGGCGCTGGTCGTGCTGGTGGCGCTCATCGTCGGCTTCGAAGTCTTTCCTTATGTATCGCCCGCCGGCGAGACGCTGACCACGGCCGGTTTTCTCGCCGGCTTTGGCAACAACGCGCTGATCACGATCATGGCCTTGCTGATCTGCACCCGCGCGCTGGAGGTCACCGGGGCGCTGCAGCCGGTAGTCGACCGGCTCGCGCGCATCTGGATGCACAGCCCGAAGCTGGCCTTGCTTGCCGCGCTGCTGCTGGCGGGCGGCTTGAGCATGTTCCTGAACAACACGCCGGTGGTGGCGATGTTGTTGCCCATCCTGATCAGTGTCTCGATCCGCACCGGCCAGCCCGCCTCGGCGATGCTGATGCCGGTCGGCTACGCGACCATCATCGGCGGCATGAGCACGACGATCGGCACCTCGACGAACCTGCTGGTCGTGGAGGTGTCATCGTCGATGGGTCTGGCGCCGATGGGCATGTTCCATTTCACCGGCATTGCGCTCTCCGGCGCCGCGCTCGGCATTCTCTACCTGTGGTTGATCGCGCCGCGCCTGGTGCCGCCGCGGACCCCGCCGATGCCGGACACTTCGCCGCGGGTTTTCGAGGCCGTGCTGCATCTCGGCGAAGACAGTATCGCGGTCGGCATGACGGTGCCCCAGCTGGTTGCGCGCACCGAGGGGAAGATGCGACTCGGGGCGATCGAGCGCGGCCCCGGCCTGTTCGTCGCGAAGCTGCCGTCGTTGACGGTCAGGGCGGGCGACCGGCTGCACGTTCGCGACACCCCGGAGAAACTCAAGCGCTTCGAGATCCAGCTCGGCGCAACGCTGTACGACGGCGGCGACTCGTCGCAGGCGCTGCGCGAGGGTGAGCGGTTGAAAGCGGGCAACCAACGCATGGCGGAAATCGTCGTCACGCGCGGTTCGCCGCTGCACCGGCGCACGCTCAAGACAGTGCCGTTCTTTGCCCACCACGGTCTGCTGCCGGTCGCCGTCCACCGGCCGCGCTCGCCGGGTGCCGATGTCGGCGACATCGGCGAGGTGTTCCTGCGCGCCGGCGACATCGTGCTCGTGCAAGGCTCGGCCCCGTCGCTGGACGCGGTCAAGCGCCTTGGCAACGTGCTGGTCGTGGACGGCTCCATGGACCTGCTGCACACCGACAAGGCGCCGGTGGCCGGCGGCATCGTGATTGCCGTGGTGCTGACGGCGGCGTTCGGCGTCCTGCCGATCGCAATGGCGGCGCTGGTCGGCGTGCTGGCGATGGTGACCAGCGGCTGCCTGAACTGGCGCAGCGCGCTCGGCGCGCTGGATCGCCGCCTGATCATCGTCATCGTCACCAGCCTGGCGCTCGGCCGCTCGCTGACCGTGACTGGGGGAACCCAGTACATCGCGGACCTGTTCGTCGTCGCGGCTGCGCCCGTGCCGACGATCGTCGCGCTCGGCGGGCTGATGCTGGTCATCGCGCTGCTGACCGAGATTGTCACCAACAACGCAGCCGCGGTGCTCGGCACGCCGGTGGCGATGTTCATCGCGCAGCGGCTCGGCGTGCCACCGGAACCGTTCGTGCTGGCGGTGCTGTTCGGCGCCAACATGAGTTACCTGACGCCGATCGGTTACCAGACCAACCTGATGGTGCTGTCGGCCGGCGGCTACAAGTTCAGCGACTTCTTCCGGGTCGGCGTGCCGCTGCAGATCATCATGTGGCTGGCGCTGACGGTCGCCATCGGCATCAGCTACGGACTGATCTAGCAGAGGTCCTTGAGCTTCACCTGTGCGGCGCCGCCGAGCTGGTCGATCTGCGCGAGCAGCAGCTCGGCGCAGGCCACCGCGTCGGCGCCGGCCGAGTGGCGCTGGTGCTCCGGCAGCTGCCGGCGCGCGCGGCATGAATCAAGCGTCAGGTCGCCGTGCAGCTCGCGCACGCTGCCGCCGTTGCCTTCGACCAGGTGCCGCTCCAGGGCCATCGTGTCGATGAACGGGTTGGGCAACGGCACGCCGCCCATGCGGCGCAGCAGCGCGGCGAGGAAGCCCTGCTCGATGACCGCCGCGTGCGCGACGATGGCGCGCCCGGCGAGCTCCGGCAGCAAGTGCTCGACCATCGCCTCGATGCTCTCGGCGTCGTCCAGGTCGCTGTCCACGATGCCGTGGATGACGGCGCTCTGGCCGACGCCCTCGGCGCCGCCGCTGCTCACCCGCAGCTCGCGCGCGCTGGCCATGACGATGCGATCGCCGCGCAGCAGCACCCAGCCCGCCGCGATGACGTGATCCCGGGCGGGATCCAGCCCGGTGGTTTCGAAGTCCAGCGCGACGATCTCGAGGTCGGCAAGCCGCGTGCCGCGCGCCGGCAGCGGCTGCTGCAACAATTGCGCCTGCAGCGGCAGGCGGCAATTTCGCCGGGCGCGCGCCAGGCGGAACCGCTGCACGATATTCATTACGGGAAGTCCAGCGCCAGCCCCTTCTGGGCATCGCGGATGACCAGGAAGGCGTCCTTCAATGCTGCACGCTCGGCGTGACTGATGGCGCGGACGTCGAGGTGATTGTGGGGCTCCTCGCCCTTGCGCGCATGCTCGGCGTGCAGCCGCACGCGCAGCCCGGCCAGCAGGTGGTGTGCGCCGGCCAGGCGATCGGCGTCGCTCCGGCTCATCTTGCCGGCCTCGACCAGCCGCGCGAGGCGGTCCTGCGTGCCCGGCACGGTGACGCCGCCCTGCAGGGCGCGCACGCGCACCAGGTCGGTCAGTGGCATCAGCCCCGCGGCCTTGATCTCGAGCGTCTCGCGGTGCTCGCCCTTGCCGGCCAGCACGAAACGGCGAAAAAAGCCGAGCGGCACGTCGTAGCTCGCGGCCTGGCGCGCCAGCGCCGACAGGAACACGGCCTTGCCGGTGCCGCTGCCGCACTCGCCCAGTGCCTTGCTGATGCTCGCGGCGAGCGCGAGGTCGCCGCAGACGGCACGCAGGTCGAAAAAGATGCTGACGCGCAGCACGGCCTGGGGGTCAGGCACGCTGGCCCAGTCCGAGAAATGCTTCAGCCAGCCGGACAGCGGCCGGCGCCAGTCGTCGGTGGTCGCCATGATCTTGCCGGGGCAGTACGGATAGCCGCAGGCGTCGAGGCCGTCGCAGACGAAGGTCGCGAGCCGCCGGAAATACTCATCGGACCCGGCCGGCGCATCGTCGGCGTAGACGATGCCGTTGTCCTGGTCGGTCTTGAGGCTCTGTTCCTCGCGGGCCTGGGAGCCGAACGCGAGCCAGGCGAAGTCGGCCGGCGGCGGACCGAGGCGGCGCTGTGCGAGCCCGACCAGCGTGCGCGTCACCGTGTCGGTGATCATCGTCAGCACCTTCGGCACATGCTCCGCGCGGATGCCCGAAGCGAGCATCAGCTCGAACAGCTTCGGCACCCGCTTGCAGACCTCGGCGAGGCCCTCGACCGACTCCTGCTTCTGCAGCTGGGCCGCGAGGTACAGCGGGTGGTGCGTCTGCAGGCTCATCAGGTCGCGGGTCGTGACCATGCCCACGACGCGCTCGCCCTGCGTCAGCGGCAGGTGATGGATGCCGCGCCCGGCCATCGCCAGGATGCCGGCCAGCACCGGGCTCGAGGCGTCCAGCGTCAGCGGCGCGGCAGTCATGATCGCCGTGACCGGCTCCGCCGGATCACGATCCACCGCGAGCACCCGGTTGCGCAGGTCGCGGTCGGTCACGATGCCGCGCAGTTGCTCGCCCTCGTTGATCAGCAGCGAGGAGATGCCATGCTCTCGCATGATGCGCGCCGCCGCGGCGATCGTCGTCCCGGGCGCCACCGAAATGGGCTCGCGCTTCGCCAGCTCGCCCATCGGCGTCATGAACAGTGTCTGGGTCTGTGTGCGTCCGGTCATCGGCTGCAGCGCCAGGATCAGCCGCTCCTCGAGGCTGCGGATATAGAAATTGTCGAAGTCCGTCGAGCGGCTGCGGAGCTCGTGGAAGGCGGCCTGCGGCATCATCCACACGAGGCCGTCCTCGATCAGCGTGATGCGAAACCGCGCGGGCTTGCCCGTCAGCAACGACTGCAGGCCGAAGCTCTCGCCCTCGCCGAAACGGCCGACGAGGTTGCCGTGCCGGTCGTGCGCCTCGACCGCGCCGCGCCGGATGATGGACAGGAACTTGTTCTGGTCGCCGATCTCGAGCAGCACGGTACCCTTGCGCCGGTAGACCGCCTCGATCGAAGCTGCGGCGCGATGCCGCTCCTTCGGATCCAGCAGGTCGAAGGGCGGGGTCTCCTCGAGGAACTTTTCGACGTCGGCCAGCGGGTTGCTCATGGCTTCAATCATAGCGCCAACGCGCGCCATGCCGCACCCGGTTGCGCGCCGTATAATCCCCGGACGAATTCCTTGCTGCGCAGGTTTGCCGATGACCGGTCCCGAGAAGCCCCGCTCCCGTCGCGTCGTCCAGCGCGAGCGCCACGGCGAGCGCGAGCGTCTGTCGTGGTCATCGCTGCGCCCCGCGGAGATCTGGAGCACATTCAAGTCGTATTTCGGCCTGGGCCGGGAAGGCGCCATCGAACCCATCGACAGCCCGGCGTCACTGGCGCGATTTCTCGAGGCGCGTGCCAGCTTCATGGCGCAGACCTCGCTCTATGGTTATCTGCGGACCCGCGCCGGGATGCGTTACCCGGAGTTGTTCGACGACGATCCCTTCGTGGCGTCAATCAACATCGCCAAGTGGCACGTCTGGCTGGACTGCCTGTCCGACATCACGGTCTATGCGGGCAGTCGCGTGGCGCAGCAGGCGCCGCGCGAGACCTTGCGTATCGCCCAACTGATGCCCGCGCTGGTGGACGGGATTCTCGACAAGACAGGCGTGCCGGCCGAGGCGGGCGACGAGTTCGCGGCGCACGGCCAGCGGGTCCGGGACCGCGTGGCGCGCACCGACTGGCTGGCGGTGGGCAGCGACGAGGCGGCTTTTACCGAGAGTCCCGCCGGGCTGGTGCGCTGGGCGCCGGTCATGGACGAGCTCAAGGAGCTGGACGAGGAGATCGTGCGCAACTCGGTGCGATTCCGCTGGCAGGAAGTGCGTCGTGACTTCGCGAGTCACCTCGACATGGCGGCCTTGCTGGCGTCGCTGCCGGATCACGCGCCCCGCCAAGTGTGAACAGGCCCTAGCTGCCGCTGAGCAGCCTGCCCAGGTAGTAGATGCCTTGGGCGATCTGGCCCTCGAGCGGGAACGACAGCATGCCGAGCACCGAGTAGCCCAGCAGCCACGGCATGAGGTAGAAGCGGAACATGAAGAAGAACCACGCGACGTAGAGCGGCACCATGGCGGGAATCAGGAAGCTCGGCGTAATCGGCTCGAACAGCCGGATCAGCGGGTTCGTGACGCGGATGAAGAAGCGGCTGAAGAAGAACTTGCTGTCCTCGGGCAGGAACAGGCGCATGCCGAAGCGGCCGACCAGCGTCCACATGATCATGCCGAGCACGTAGTCCAGCGCGACTGCCCAGAACGGGATTCCCTCGATCATCGAGCCACTCCGTAGATTTTCGCGGCGTGCGATTCTCTCACAATGAAAAGAGCCGGGGCGAGTTGCCTCGCCCCGGCCCTCAGTGCCATGCGCTGTTCGATCAGGCCTTGGAGGAAATGATCGTCTCGCCGCTCGGGATGCGCACTTCGTCGACCATGCGCTGGATCTCCTCGCTCGGCGCCTTCGTCAGCAAGGTCACGACGACCATCGCGATCAGGCTCGCGGTGACGCCGACCATGCCGAAGCGCAGGTCGTTCAGCCCGATCCACGGCTTGGCGATGCCGTACCAGGCCTCTGGGTTACGCACCGCGAGCAGGTACCACCAGCCGGCGCCGAGCCCGACCACCATGCCGGCGATCGCGCCTTCGCGATTGGCGCGCTTCCACCACACGCCGAGCACCAGCGGGAAGAACAGGCCCGACATCGCGAAGCAGAACGCCCATGCGACCGCGCCCAGGATGCCGGTGAGCTTCAAGCTCGCGACCAGCGCGCCGGCGGCGCCGATGACCAGCAGCAGGATGCGGGCAGTCAGCAGGCGCTTCCGGGTCTCCGCCTTCGGGTCGATGATCTTGTAGTACAGATCGTGCGACAGGGCGTTGGCCATGGCCAGCAACAGGCCGTCGGCAGTCGACATGGCGGCCGCCATGCCGCCGGCGGCGACCAGGCCCGAGATCACGTACGGCAGGCCGGCCATTTCCGGCGTTGCCAGCACGATGATGTCCGGGTTCAGGAAGAACTCGTTGATCTGGAGTATCCCGTCGGCGTTGCTGTCCCGGATCGCGAGCAGTCCGATCGAGCCCCACTTCTGGATCCACTCGAGCTGCATCACGCTCTCGATCGGCTGGCCGATGATGGCCGTCGGCAGGGTCGGATCGATCATCTGCAGCTTGCTGAACGTCGCCAGCGCGGGCGCCGAGAAGTACAGCAGGAAGATGAAGAACAGCGACCAGGCCACCGAGTTGCGCGCGTCCCGCACCGACGGGGTGGTGAAATAGCGCATCAGGATGTGCGGCAGCGAGGCCGTGCCGATCATCATGCAGGCGACCAGCGTGACAAACTGCCACGCGGCCAGTGCACCGGCCTTCGGAGTCGCATGCAGGGCCGTGAGCACCGAGAGCCCGGGCACGGCCTCGGCTGCGGGGGTGCCGACACCGATGATCGGCTCGAGCTCCATGATCCGCTGGACGCCGCCGCCATACTCCAGGTGCGGGAACCAGCCGAAGCCCTGCACTACCGACATCCAGAAGATCGGGATCAGGTAGGCGATGATCAGCACGATGTACTGGGCCACCTGGGTCCAGGTCACCGCGCGCATGCCGCCGAGCATCGAGCAGACCAGGATGCCCGCCAGGCCGAACCACACGCCGACCTCGAACGGGATCTGGAAGGCGCGCGCTGCGATCGTGCCGGTGGCGGTGATCTGCGCCGTCACGTAGGTGAAGGACGCAACCACCAGCACCACGACGGCGCAGAAGCGCGTCAGCTTGCCGCCGTAACGCGTGCCGATGAAGTCCGGCACCGTGTAACAGCCGAACTTGCGCAGGTAAGGCGCCATCAGCGTCGAGACGAGGATATAGCCGCCGGTCCAGCCGACCACGAAGGCCATGTAGCTGTGGCCCGCCATGAAGATGCCGCCGGCCATCGCGACGAAGGACGCGCCCGACATCCAGTCGGCCGCCGTCGCCATGCCGTTGAACACCGGCGGCACGCTGCGGCCGGCGACATAGTAGGCCTCGACGGCCATCGTCCGCGAGAGAACGCCGATGAAGGCGTAGATGGTGATTGTGAAGGCGACGAACAGGATGCCGATCACATCCGCGCTCATGCCGAGCGTTTCGAAAAACGCCATCAGCGCGAAGAATGCGAGGAAGCCGCCCGTGTAGACGCCGTAGATCTTAGGGAGATTGTCGATGAAGGATTTACCTTCCCATTGCATGCCCATGTCTGGTCCCCCTTAGTTTTGGTCTTCGGCGACGCCGAACTTGGTGTCGATGGCGTGCTGTTGTTTGTTGAATACGAACAACTGGATCACGAAGATCGCCAGCGAGCCCTGTGCGGACATGTAGTAGCCCAGCGGCCAGCCAAAGAAATTGATGTTGTTCAGTCCTATGGCGAACCAGTGGACGACGTAGGAAAAAATGAACCAGATGACCAGGTGGACGATCATCAGATTTTTCGTGCGGCGCCAATGCTCGACGCGATCTGCGGCTGATAGTTGGGACACTGCGTTTCCTCCCTCCGACTGGGATGGGACCTTGAAGGCCTTTTGTCTGTTGTCTTGCCCGGCAGGCGGACGCTTGCCGGGCAGGCTTGCAGAAGCTAGCAGCGCGCCCCCGGGCTTGTCGCTGCGACCTTAGTCGCACACGCGGCGCCATTGGCCGCCGCGCGCCGCTTCCGCGCCGCCGCGGAGTTGGGTAGCATCGGCTTGCCTGGACCGGCGCCCCGATAACGACATTGCCGGACGGGCGGGGAGGGGAGCGGATGCTCGAGACCTGGGTTCCCCCGGTCGTGGCGCTGGCTTATGTCGTGTTGCTGTTCCTGGTTGCCTACGTCGGCGACCGGCTGCACCAGCGCGGCACCTATGTGCCCACCCCGATCGTCTACAGCCTGGCGCTCGGCGTCTATTGCACCTCCTGGACCTTTTTCGGCGCCGTCGGGATGTCGGCGGCCAAGGGCTGGGATTACATGACGATCTACCTCGGGCCGATCATCGTGTTCCTGGTGATGACGCGCCTGCCGGCGCGCATCGTCGCGGTCAGCAAGCAGCAGAGCATCACCTCGGTCGCGGACTTCATCGCGTCCCGCTACGGCAAGGCGCAGGGCATCGCCGCGCTCGCATCCGTCATGGCGCTCGTCACAGTGCTTCCTTATATTGCACTGCAACTGAAAGCGGTGGCGGGCAGCTACAGCCTGATCACCGGCGGGGCCGGCATGGACGTCGTGCCGCGGGTCGGCGAGGACGTCGGCCTGGTCGCCGCCGCGGTGCTCGCGGTATTCACGATCCTGTTCGGCGCGCGCCAGGTGGACTCGACCGAGAGCCACCGCGGCATGGTGCTGGCGGTGGCGTTCGAGTCGGCGGTCAAGCTGGTGGCGTTCATCGCGGTCAGCGTGTGGGTCATCTACGGCCTGTTCGACGGCCCGCGGGCGCTGCTCGAGGCCTCGCGCGCCGACGAGGCCGTCATGCAGCTCTACTCGACCGCGACCATCGGCCACAGCTTCCTGGTGCTGACGGTCATCTCGATGCTGGCGATCCTGTGCCTGCCGCGCCAGTTCCACGTGGCCGTCGTCGAGAACACCAGCCCGCGCGACCTGGCGCTGGCGCGCTGGCTGTTTCCGCTCTACCTGGCGATATTCACGGTGCTGGTCGTGCCGATCGCGGCGGCCGGGATCGTCATGAAGGGCACCGGCGCAGACGCCGACGGCTTCCTGATCAGCCTGCCGCTGGCGGGCGGCCAGGAAGGCCTGGCGCTGCTGGCGTTTCTCGGCGGCTTCTCGGCGGCCACCGGCATGGTGATTGTTGCGACGATCGCCTGCAGCACGATGCTCTGCAACGAGATCGTCATGCCGGCGCTCGTCAGGTTGCGCGGCGAAGAAGTATCGAGCCGGCCGGACCTGGGCCTGCTGCTGATCAGGATCCGGCGCGTGCTGATCGTCGCCATCCTGGCACTCGCCTGGCTTGCCTACCGTGTCATCGGCGCGTATGGCGCGCTGGCGTCGATCGGCCTGTTGTCCTTTGCGCTGGCCGCCCAGTTCGGGCCGCCGATGATCGGCGGGCTGTACTGGCGTCGCGCGACCGGCGCCGGCGCGATCACCGGCATGGCGGTCGGCTTCGCGATCTGGATCTGGACATTGCTGGTCCCGGCGTTCGCACAGACCGGCTGGCTGCCGGCGCAGCTGATCAGCGAAGGCCCGTTCGGCCTGGCCTGGCTGAGCCCCTACGCCCTGTTCGGCCTGAACGGTCTGGATCCCGTGACCCACAGCGTGTTGTGGAGCCTCGGTGCAAACATCGCCTGCTTCGTCGGCATCTCGTACCGGACCTCGCCGCGGCTCATGGAGCGCCGCCAGGCGGCCGCGTTCGTCGGCGGCGCCGCCCAGCTGCCGGCGTCGACGGATCGCATCAAGGGCTCGGCCAAGGTCGGCGACCTGCGCATCCTGGCGGAGCGCTTCATCGGCCGCGAGAAAGCCACGGCCGCCTTCGAGGCGCACCTCAGGGAGCGCGGCCTGTCGCTAGCCGAGGGCCAGCGCGCCGACGCCCAGGTCCTCGACCTGACCGAGCGGCTGCTGTCGGGCGCGATGGGGGCGACGGCCGCGCGCACGGTGCTGGTGTCGGCGCTGAGAGGGGCCGAACTGCAGATCGAGGACGTCGCCAGCATCGTCGGCGAGGCCTCGCAGGTATCCCGTTTCAACCGCGACCTGCTCGAGAAGACGCTCGAGCACGTCGCCGAGGGGATCAGCGTCATCGACGGCGACAATCGCCTCGTGGCGTGGAACCGGCGCTATGCCGAATTGTTCAATTACCCGGCGAAACTGCTGCGCATCGGCACGCCCGTCGAGGAACTGATCCGTCACAACGCCAGCCTCGGCCGCTGCGGGCCGGGCGACGTCGAGCAACACGTCGCCAAGCGCCTCGAGCATTTCAGGCGCGGCCAGCCACATGTCTTCGAGCGTGTCAGGGAGGACGGCTCGGTCATCGAGATGCGGGTCAATCCGCTCCCCGGCGGCGGCTACGTCGCCAGCTTCGGCGACATCACCGAGCACAAGCGTACGGAGCGGGCGCTGCGCGACAGCGAGCGCGACATCCGCGTCTACACGGACAATGTCCCGGTGCTGATCGCCTTCGTCGACAGCAGCATGGTCTATCGCTTCGTCAACAAGGCCTACGAGAGCTCCGTCGGCCTGCACCGCGACCTGATCTGCGGGCGGCGCGTCGACCAGGTGCTGGGGCGCGAGCGCTTCCTGGAGCGCGAAGTGCACATGGAGGGCGCGCTGGCCGGCATTCGCCAGAGCTTTGAGGTGTCGGCGGCCGGCGAGGACGGCGAGCCGCGCTACGCGGAAGCCACCTACATCCCGCAGTTCGATGCCGCCGGCAAGGTGCAGGGCTTCTTCGCGCTGTTTCATGACATCACCGAGCGTCGCCGCGCGCAGCGGGCGCTCAAGGAGGCGTACGACACGCTCGAGCAGCGCGTGCAGGACCGCACCCGCGAGCTGTCCGAGGTGAACCGCCGGCTGCGCAGCGAGATCGAGCTGCGCAACCGGATCGAGCGTGCGTTGCGCGACGCCAAGGCCGACGCGGAGGCCGCCAACCTGTCCAAGACGCGCTTTCTTGCCGCGGCCAGCCACGACCTGTTGCAGCCGCTGAACGCGGCGCGGCTGTTCACTTCGGCGCTCGGCCAGGGCGAGCACGACGCCAGGACGGTGCGCGCGGTCGACCGGATCGACAGCTCGCTGCGCGCTGCGGAGGAGCTGCTGACCGCGTTGCTGGACATTTCCAAGCTCGACGCCGGCGCGCTCGAGCCGCGCCCGTCGGACTTCCGCCTCGAGGACGTGCTCGCGACGCTCAGCGTCGAGTTCGGCATCATCGCGCGCGAGCGCGGCATCCGCTTCCGCACGGTGCCGAGCCGCCTGACCGTGCACACCGACCGGCAGTTCCTGCGCCGCATCCTGCAGAATTTCCTGTCGAACGCGCTGCGTTACACGAAAGAGGGCCAGGTGCTGATCGGCTGCCGGCGGCGCGGCGACCATGTCTCGATCCAGGTGCTCGACACCGGGCCCGGCATCCCGGCCGAACACCTCGACAAGGACATCTTCGAGGAATTCCGGCGCTTCCAGCCGCGCGACGAGCTCGGCGCCAAGGGCATGGGTCTCGGGCTCGCCATCGTGCATCGCATGGCGCGCGCGCTAGGGCACGAGATCCGGGTGCACTCTGAGCTCGGGCGTGGCTCGGTGTTCTCCGTGGAGGTGCCGATATCGCGCACGCCGGCGGCGATCGCGACCGACGGCGGCACGCCGCGCCCCGCGGCGCGCCTCGACGAGGCGCTGGTGCTCTGCATCGACAACGAGCCCAGCATCCTCGAGGGCATGGCGAGCCTGCTCGACGGCTGGTCCTGCGAAGTCGCCACCGCCGCGGATACGGCCGCTGCGCTTGCCATTCTCGACGAGGCCGGCCGCTCCCCGGACCTGCTGCTGGCGGACTTCCACCTCGACGGCTGCGACACCGGCCTGAAGACGATTGCAGCGGTGCGGGCACGCTGGGGCGAGATCCCCGCTGTCATCATCACCGCGGACTACGGCGAGGAGGTCCGCGAGCGTGTCCGTTCCGCCGGCTTCGCGATCATGCGCAAGCCGGTCAAGCCGGCCGCGCTGCGCGCGATCATGAGCCAGTTGCTGCTGGCGCGGCGCCAGTCCGCCGTCGAGGCGGCCCGCGACGCGGCGGCGGCTGCCGGTTGACCCCTGGCTGCCGGTCGACCGCGGGACCGCGCCGTCAGTCGACCGCGGGACCGCGCCGTCAGTCGACCGCGGGACCGCGCCGTCATAGGCCCGCTGCGCTCGGGAAATCTTTATCTCGCTTAGCGGGCCTATGACGTCCCGATCCCGCTGCCGCGTCGCCAATCGCGACGCCTGATGGCGTCTCCGCGTCTCCGCGGCAACAGCGCAGTGGCCGGGACATGACAGGGTCCGCCGCGCGAGATAAGACTTCCCGAGCGCGGTGGACCCTGTCGTGGTCCGGCCACGGTCGACTCGGTCAGCCGAGAGCGCAACGCCGGGCTAGGC
>CAYWYS010000062.1:0-12955 GCA_964462675.1 uncultured Thioalkalivibrio sp. | reverse complement strand
ATCAGGCGACGCGCAAGATGCAGCTCGGCGTCCCGCGCCAGCAGGTTGATCTCGGCCTTGGCGGCGATGACCTCGTGGGCCGCATCGATCGAGGTCGAAGCCACCGCCTTGGTCGCCAGGCCCGCGGCCCAGATGGTCTTCTCCCACAGCGGTTCGAGCACGGCGCGGGTCTGCGCGCTGACGGTCAGTTCCGCGCTGAGGCGCGTGCGCGCCGCATGGCCGAGGTTGATCTCGACGATGTCGCCCATGGCCTCGAAATAGTCCGCGGCCGACATGTAGTCGTGCAGCGCCTCGGTCTGCGCCTTGTCGATCGGTCGCTGCGACAGGCGCCCGAGGTAGCCGATCACCGCGACGTGCAGGTTGTCGACGTCGCTGTCCATTTTCGCGAGCTCGGCGAGCTCCTCAGCCGTGCCCTCGTACACCAGCCGAGGGGCCTTGCGCAGCATCCGCAGCACGGTTTCGCCGAGATGCCCGAGTTCCATGCGCACGCGGTCGAGCGCCAGCGCCGGCGTGTCGAGCAACGAGTCATCGAGATACTTCGGCACCTCGATCGTCGGCACGGGTTCCGGCTTGCCGGGCGCGAGCCATTGCACGAGCCGCACGAGCGGCGCGGTGAACCAGACCAGCACCACGGCATTCAGCACGTTCAGCAACATGTAGCCGCTGGCGATCTGGCGCGGCGTCTCCGCGGCAAGACGGCCCACCCCCTCGAGCTCGGGATGCGGCGCGATGAACAGGCGCACCAGGTCGGCCAGCGGCGCCAGCAACAACAGCCAGATCACGACGCCGACGACTTTGAATATCAAGTAGGCGAGCGCCGTCTGAACCGCCTCCGGCCGCTTGCCGATCGACGCCAGCAACGCCGTGACGGTGGTGCCGAGGTTGGCGCCGAGCGCCAGTGCAAGGCCGGTCTCCAGCGTGATCATGCCCTGCGCGGCCAGCACGATGATGATGCCGGTGGTCGCCGACGAGCTCTGGATCAGCGCCGTGAACAGCGCGCCGACCAGCACTGCCAGCACCGGCCAGGAGTACTTCGCCATCGCGTCGATGAATGGCGGCCAGTCGCGCAGCGGCGCCATGGCCTCGCCCATCAGGTTCATGCCGAGGAATACCAGCCCCAGCCCGAGCAGCATCGTGCCAAAGCGCCTGGCGACTTCATCCTTGGCGAAGGCATGGATGCCGAAGCCGAGCGCGATGCCGGCCAGCGCGTAGTTCGTGACCTTGAAGGCTATGATCTGGGCGGTCACGGTCGTGCCGATGCTCGCGCCCATCGTGATACCGATGGCCTGCTGCAGGCTCATCAGGCCCGAATGGACAAAGCCGATGGCGAGCACGGTCGTCACCGACGACGACTGGATCACGGCCGTGATGAACGCGCCGGCGAAGATGGCGCGGAAGCGGTTGCTGGTCATGCGCGCCAGCAGGCCCTTCATACGGCCGCCGGCCGCGGCCTTGAGACCGGCGGTCATCTGCTCCATGCCGAGCAGGAAAACGGCGAGACCGCCGAGCAGGCCCATGGTCATCGCGCCGTACTGGAGGGACTCGCCGATCATCGTCGCATCCGAAAAACGGCTTCCCTCGCGCCGGGCAGAACCGCGGCCGCGCCTATCGCGCGCGCTCCAGCACCACGAAGGTCATGTCCCAGGCATTGCGCTCGTCGGACAGTTGCTCCCGGCGCGCCACCTCGTCCCATTCGTCCGGCTCGAGCTCGGGAAACAGCGTGTCGCCCCAGGGCTCGGCATGAACACGCGTCAGGTAGATGCGTTTCGCAAGCGGCAGCGCCTGGCGATAGACCTCGGCGCCGCCGATCACGACGAGCTCGCCGGCGGCGGCTTCACCGGCAACTTTCAGCGCCTCGTCCAGCGATGCGACGCGCGTGGCACCATCCGCCTGCCAGGCGGCATCCCGGCTCAGCACGAGATTGGTGCGCCCCGGCAGCGGCTTGCCGATAGCCTCCCAGGTCAGGCGCCCCATCAGCACCGGCTTGCCCAGCGTGAGCTGCTTGAAGTGCGCCAGGTCTGCCGGCAGGTGCCAGGGCATGCCGCCCTCCGCGCCGATGACGCCGTTGTCCGCGACGGCGGCGACCAGGGTGATCTCGGGTCGTTCATTTGTCATAAGCGAATATTAGCCGGAAACGCGCAGCCGCCGCGGCGGTAATATCAGTTGCAATTAATATAATGAATCACTAATATAATGGCCTGACCCACATTTCCTGGCGAGTACGTCCCATGAATATCGATCGTTTCGTGTTCGCATTTGCCGGCTCGGTGGTGCTGCTGGGCCTGGTGCTGGCGCAGCTGGCCAGCGCCTGGTGGCTGCTGCTACCGGCGTTCGTCGGCCTGAACATGCTGCAGGCCGCGTTCACCGGCTTCTGCCCGCTGGCGATGATCCTGAAGAAAGCGGGCGTGCGGCCCGGCTGCGCGTTCCCCTGAGCCAGCATGCGGCTGGCGCCGCTGAGGCGCACGGTGCTCAGCCTTGCGCCGCGCGCTCCAGCGTGATGAACGACATGTCGCATGCATTGCGCGCATCGGCGGGGTAGTCCTCGCGCGCCGTTTCCGTCCATTCCCCTGGCGCGAGCGCCGGGAACAGCGTATCGCCCGGCGGCGAGGTGCTGATGCGCGTCAGGTAGATGCGCTTGGCCAGCGGCAGAGCCTCGGCATAGACGCTGGCGCCGCCGATGACGAAGAGCTCCTTCGCCTCGATGTCGCTGGCGACCCTGAGTGCCGCGTCCAGCGAAGCGACGCGCATCGCGCCCGTGCCGCGCCATACGGCGTCCCGCGCGAGCACCAGGTTCAGCCGGCCCGGCAGCGCCTTGCCGATGGCCTCCCAGGTGCGCCGGCCCATGAGGATCGGCTTGGTCATCGTGAGCCGCTTGAAGCGCTCCAGGTCTGCCGGCAGGTGCCACGGCATCGTTCCGCCGGCACCGATGACGCCGTTCGCGGCCACCGCCGCGATCAGGATGACGTCAGGCCTTGCGGCGACCGGGGGCAGTGACATGGCTTATAAACCTCAGACCGAGACCGGCGCCGGGATGTGCGGCTGCGCCTCGTAGCCGGTGATTTCGAAGTCCTCGAAGCGGTAATCGAAGATCGACGGCGGCCGACGGAGAATCTTTAACTGCGGCAGCGGGCCGGGTACGCGCGTCAGCTGCAGGTCGGCCTGCTCGAGATGGTTCAGGTACAGGTGCACGTCGCCCCCGGTCCAGACGAAGTCGCCGACTTCCAGGTCGCACTGCTGCGCCATCATGTGCGTCAGCAGCGCGTACGACGCGATATTGAACGGCACGCCGAGGAACACATCGCAACTGCGCTGGTAGAGCTGGCACGACAGCTTGCCCGCGCCGACCCAGAACTGGATCAGGCAGTGACACGGCGCCAGCGCCATGCGGCCGGCGCGCACATTGTCCTGCGGGCTGATGCGTTCGTCCGGCAGCTCGGCAGGATTCCACGCAATGACGATGATCCGGCGCGAGTCCGGCCGCGCGCGCAGCGTCTCGACGGCCTCGGCCACCTGGTCGATGGCGCCGCCGTCCGCGGTCGGCCAGGCACGCCACTGCCGGCCATAGACCGGCCCGAGATCGCCCGCTTCCGTCGCCCACTCGTCCCAGATGCGCACCTTGTGCTGCTTGAGATAAGCGATGTTGGTGTCGCCCGACAGGAACCACAGCAGCTCGTGCACGATCGAGCGGATGTGCAGCTTCTTCGTGGTCAGCAGCGGAAAGCCTGCGCCGAGGTCGAAGCGCATCTGGTAGCCGAACAGCGACAGCGTGCCGGTGCCGGTGCGATCGCCCTTCTCGAGGCCCTCGCATCGCACGCGGCGCAACAGCTCGAGATACTGCTGCATATCAGCTCAGGCCTTCGCCGACGCCGGGCGGTACGCCAGCCACAGCAGCACCAGGCCGACGGCGATCAGCGGCAGTGACAACAGCTGGCCCATCGTGAACCAGCCGAACGCCAGGTAGCCGATGTGGGCGTCCGGCAGGCGCACGAACTCGGCCAGGAAACGGAACACGCCGTAGCCGACGCCAAACAGGCCGGACACGGCCATGCGCGGCGGCTTGCGCGCCGAAAAGAACCACAGGATCAGGAACAGTGCCACGCCCTCGAGCGCCGCCTGGTAGAGCTGCGAGGCATGGCGCCCGACGCCGTTGACGACGAAGCCCCACGGCACGTCCGTCGGCTTGCCCCACAGCTCGCCGTTGATGAAGTTGCCGATGCGGCCGAAGGCCAGCCCGAGCGGCGCCAGCGGCGATACGAAGTCGGTCATCTCGAAGAAGCCGCGTCCCAGCTTGCGGCCATACAGCCACAATGCGACCAGCACGCCGAGCAGTCCGCCGTGGAAGGACATGCCGCCTTCCCAGACGCGCAGCAGCATGACCGGGTCGTGCAGCCAGGCCTCGAAGTTGTAGAACAGGATCGAACCAAGGCGCCCGCCGACGATGACGCCGAGGGCGCTGTAGAAGATCAGGTCGTCGATCTGCTGCGCGTTCCAGCTGGAGCCCGGCTGCTTCGCGCGGTGGCGCGCGAGCAGCCAGGCGATGGCGAAGCCGATGATGTACATCAGGCCATACCAGCGGATCGCGACCGGCCCGAGCTGGATGGCGATCGGGTCGATGTTCGGGTAGGGAATCATGGCGGCGTAGTGTACCAGCCCGCCTGAGCCGCGGGCCGACTGACGTCTCGGAACACTGCGGGAAAGCCAACCCGATCGGCACCATGAGTCGCCTGGCCGGGCTGCCAGTACACTGTTTCAAGCGGCGCTTCATGCGCGCCACGCGTTATTCGGGAAGCACCCGGCAGAACACCGCCTTGTGGTAACGGCTTTCTGGAATCAGCGGATGGGAGGGGTGGTCGGCTGCCTGGCTGCCAAGCTCCAGCACCTGCACGAAGCGCCCCATGTGCCGCGCGGCGCGCTGGATCGCGACCAGCAGCTCGTCCTGCGACAGGTGGAACGAGCAGCTGCAGGACACCAGCAGTCCGTCGCGCGCCAGCAGGCGCATCGCGAGCTGGTTGGCGCGCTGGTACGCGGCGAGCCCGACTTTCTGGTCCTTGCGCCGCTTGATGAAGGCCGGTGGATCGACGACCACCGCCTCGAAGTTGCGGCCCTCGTCGGCGAGCGCCTTCATGACGTCGAAGGCCTGGCCCTGCACCGTCTCGACTTCGAGCCCGAGCCGGCGCGCGTCCCGTTCCGCCACGTCGAGCGCCCCACCCGAGGCGTCCACGAGCGTCGCTCGCGCGCCGCGCGTCGCCGCCGACAGCCCCCATGCGCCAGTGTAGGAAAACACGTCGAGCACGCTGGCCGGCTGGTACCGGGCAAGGCGCGCGCGGTTGTCGCGCTGGTCGTAGAACCAGCCGGTCTTCTGGCCGCTGCGCGGCTGCGCCGTGAACTCGACGCCGTTCTCGATGAGCCGCGTCTCGTCGGGCACCGTGCCAGCCGCGACCTCGACGTAGCGCTCGAGACCTTCGAGCTCGCGCGTCCCGGCGTCGTTGCGCCACAGGATCCCGGCCGGCGCGAGGACCTTCTGCACGGCGTCGACGATGTCGCCCTTCAGCGCCTCGATCGCCGCGGTGCCGGCCTGCAGCACGACGATGTCGCCAAAGCGATCGGCGATCAGCCCGGGCAGGCCGTCGCCGTCCGCGAACAAGGCGCGGTAGCAGCCGTGCTCATAGAGCCGCTCGCGCAATGCGAGGGCCACCTTCAGCCGGTGCACGAGCAGCGATCGGTCCGGCGGATGGGCCAGGTCCCGCGCCAGGATGCGCGCGGCGATCAGGCTGTGCGGGCTGACGCCGGCATAGCCCAGGAAACGGCCCTCGGCGCTGTTGAGGCGCACGATCGCGCCCGGCGCGAACGCGGTCAGCGGCGTGGCCGCCGTGTCGATCTCGTTGCTGTAGACCCACAGGTGCCCGGCGCGCAGCCGGCGGTCCTCGCGCGGCCTGAGCCGGAGTTCGGGGTAATCAGCAGCAGCGGCGTTCACGGGCGAAGGATCCGGGGAAGCACCGGGAAAGGTCCGGTATAGTTGCGCACAAGTCTAACCGATTCCACTGCCTGGACGACCGATGTCGAATCACTCCAACCGCCTCGCGAACGAAACCAGCCCCTACCTGCTGCAGCACGCCGACAATCCCGTCGACTGGCACCCTTGGGACGCCGAGGCGCTGGGGCTGGCGCGCCGCGAAGGCAAGCCGATCCTGCTGTCGATCGGCTACTCGGCCTGCCACTGGTGCCATGTCATGGCGCACGAGTGCTTCGAGAATGCCGAGATCGCCGCGCAGATGAACGCCCAGTTCGTCAATATCAAGGTGGACCGCGAGGAGCGGCCCGACCTCGACCGGATCTACCAGCTCGCGCACCAGATGATCACCCAGCGCAACGGCGGCTGGCCGCTGACGATGTTTCTCTCGCCGGAGGACCAGACGCCGTTTTTCGGGGGCACCTATTTTCCGCCGACGCCACGCCACGGCCTGCCCGGCTTCCCCGAGCTGCTGGACCGGGTCACCGGCTACTGGCGCGACCACAGCAACGAGATCCGCGAGCATGCCGGCGCGATGCAGGAAGCCCTGGCGCAAGTTTGGCAGGCACCGGCCGGCAGCGAGCTCGAGGCCGTCACGCTGGACCGCGAACTGCTGGTGACGGCGCGCCACGAGCTGGCGGGCACCTTCGACAAGGAACACGGCGGCTTCGGTGCGGCGCCGAAATTTCCGCACCCGCCGAGCCTGGTGCGCCTGTTCCGCCACTGGCGCAGCACCGCGCTCGGCGACAAGCCGGATCTCGAGGCCCTGTACATGGCGACCTCGACCCTGCAGCAGATGGCCGAAGGCGGCATCTACGACCAGCTCGGCGGCGGCTTCTGCCGCTACTCGGTCGACCGGCACTGGATGATTCCGCACTTCGAGAAGATGCTGTACGACAACGCGCAGCTGCTGCCGCTGTACGCCCAGGCGTGGTCGGTCACCAACGAGGCGCTGTTCCGGCGCATCGCCGGCGAGACCGCTGGCTGGGTGATGCGGGAGATGCAGGCGCCGGAGGGCGGCTACTGGTCGAGCCTCGACGCGGACTCCGAGGGCGAGGAAGGCCGCTTCTATGCCTGGTCGCGCGAGGAGATCCAGCGGCTGCTCGAGCCCGGCGAGTTCGCCGCCGTCCACGCGGTGTTCGGCCTCGATCGCGGCCCCAACTTCGAGGGCCGCTGGCACCTGCACACCTTCATGTCGCCCGACCAGTTCGCCGCGGGCAGCGGGCTCGAGGGCGCCGAGGTGCAGGCGCGGCTCGCCAGCGCGCGCTCGAAGCTGCTGATGGCGCGCGAGTTGCGCGTGCGCCCCGGACGCGACGAGAAAGTGCTCGCCGCGTGGAACGGCCTGATGATCCGCGGCATGGCGATCGCGGCGCGGATCCTCGGCGATGCGAAACTGGCCGCATCGGCGGACCGCGCGATCGCCTTTGCGCGCCGCGAGCTGCTGGTCGACGGCCGCTTGCGGGCGGCGTGGAAGGATGGGCGCGCGCGCTTTGCGGCCTACCTCGATGACTACGCCTTCATGCTCGACGGCGCCCTGGAGATGCTCCAGCTGCGCTGGAATCCCGATGACCTTGCCTTTGCCACGACTCTTGGCGACGCCCTGCTGGCACATTTCGAGGACCCCGTCGGCGGCGGTTTCCTGTTCACGGCGGACGATCACGAGAAACTCATCGAGCGGCCGCGCCCGCTGGCCGACGACGCGATGCCGGCCGGCAACGGGGTCGCGGCGCTCGCGCTGAACCGGCTCGGCTGCCTGCTCGGTGAACCGCGCTACCTGGAGGCGGCGGAGCGCGCCGTGCGCTCGGCGTTGCCGGTCGTGCGACGCGCGCCCTTCGCGCATTGCGCACTGCTCGATGCGCTGGAGGAGCAGCTCGACCCACCGGAGATCGTCATCGTGCGCGGCACGGCCAAGCGCGCCGGCGAGTGGGCGCGCACCGCGCGCCTCGTCTACGCACCACGCCGGCTGGTGTTCGAGATTCCCGCCGACGCGGCCGACTTGCCGCCGGCGCTGGCCGAGAAAGTCGCGCCTGAGTCCGGCGCCATGGCATGGATCTGTCGCGGCACGACCTGCCTGCCGCCGGTCGACAGCCTGTCCGGGCTGACGACAGCACTGAAGGGCTGACCGGGACGCTGCCAGCCCGTACCGCGACCGGACCACGACAGGGTTCCCCGGGCTCGGCGAAATCTTTAGCTCGCCCAGGGAACCCTGTCATGTTCCGGCCGCTGCGCCCTGCCGCGGCGGCGCGCCTGGGCGTTGCAATCGGCGACGCCGTTGGGCCTTGCCAAGGCGGGCGCCGCCGCATCCGCGCTGCGCCAGCGGGTGCCGCCACCACCAGTCGCGACAAGGGGCCTGCACTGTCAACGCAGCAGCGGCAGCGGGACGTCGCAGGCCCGCTGGGCGAGCTAAAGATTTCGCCGAGCACAGCGGGCCTGTGACGGCGCGCTGCCGCGGTCGACTTGCACCCCTAGAACAGCTCGCGCCGCTGCCAACCGTCGGCGCCGTGCACCAGCTCGTAGGCCGGCCAGTAGCGCTGGTCGAGCTTTAGCGTGATGACTTCGACCTGGCCGTTCCAGTTGACGGTGCGCAGTCGCACCGGCGCCCGGTCGGCCCGGCCCGTGACGAGCTCGATGAAACGATCGACGTCCGGCGTCGGCTGGCCGTCGACTTCGACGATCCTGCGGCCCGCGCCGAGACCGTTGCGGCTCGCCGGAGAACCGAAGGACGAGAATGCCACCAACACGCCGCTCGGCTCGATGCCGCGTTGCGCCGCCATCGCGCGATGCGGCGGCTGCAGCAATGCGCCCGCCCAGGACACGACGCGCTCCACGCCGCCGCTGCCGAGTTCGACGGTCGGAATCTCCAGCTCGAGCACCTCGCCCTGGCGCCACACGCGCGTGACCGCGACCGGCACCTGCATAGCCTCCTCGACGGCACGGAAGCGGTTGACGGTCGCGCCGTTGATCGACAACAGCAGATCACCGGGCTGCAGCAGCGCCGCGGCGGGCGTGCCGGCCACCGTGCGCACGACCTGGAGCACCTGGCGGCGCTCCGGATCATGCGCCTCGAGCTTGGCCGCGAGCGCATCGTGCAAGCCGAGCCGGCGCGCGCTCGCCAGCGGCAGCTGCACGAACTCGGCCTCCAGCGAGCGCAGCACCTGTTCGCCCCGCGCGAGCGCCAGCACCTCGCTGACCAGCGCCGCCGGCACGCCCTTGTTGGTCTGTTCCGTCGCATGCCCCGCCTCGACGGCGAAGCTCGACCACAGGCCCAGCACGCGCCCGCGCACATCGGCCAGCACGCCGTCGAAATCGCTCGGGCCACTGACGAGCTGCACGGTCTCGAGGTTGGTGTCGCGAAAGCGCAGCGTGCGCGACAAGGGGAAGGACAGCGCGTCGATCGATGCGATCTGCGTGGCCTGCGACGCGAGCCGGTGGTCCCCTTTCAGGCCGACGACCCAGACCGGCTCGCCGGGCGCCACGCGCGCGGTGGAGAAAGTCGCGGCCCGCACCGGCGTGTCGCCGATCAGCGCCGGGTCGTAGCTGACGACAGCGAGGTTGTGCAGCGGGTGGATATACGCCACGCGGCCCGGAATCTCGAGCGAACCGGCAAAGGTCAGCGTGACGTCGCCGAGCGCGTCCGGCACCGTGTTCCGGTCCACGGCGACTAGGCCGCGCTCCGCGTCGATGATCAAGCCGGTGCCGTGGTAGAAGCGGTCCGACACGCCCGACACCGGGTATGGCATCTCGAATCCGACCATCACCAGCGAAGGTTGCAGCGTGCGCAGCCGCCGCTCGCTCTCCGGCGGGAAACTCGTGCTTGCGGGCGCCGGCGGCGGCGCCACGCCGGTTGGCGGCAAAGCCTCGCAAGGCCAGTCGCCGAGCGCGTCGTCGCGGCGGCAGTGCGCCGCCGGAAACCAGCGCCGGTCGATGCGCACGCTGCGCAGCCGGGTGGTGCGCGGATTGTCGAACTCGTAGAAGCGGATTGCCATGCGCGCGCGATCCGCCAGCGGCGCGATGATCGCCAGCGCCGACTCGAGATCCGGCGTCGGCTGGCCGTCGATCTCGACGATCACCGCGCCGCGCGGCACGGCCGCGGCGGAAAGCATGTAGCCCGGGTTGGCGACGTAGACGCCGTCCAGCGACGCATTCAGGTGGCGCGCCTGCTGATAGGACAGCCGGTGCAGCACGGCGTCGCCGATCTGCAGGAAATCGCGCGGCGTGATCGCGTGCAGGTCCGCGACCGCGACGTCGAACTCACGGTCGGCATCGCCGCGGCGCACGGCGACGCGCAGCGTTGCACCGACATGGTCATCGAGCAGGCCGGCGAGCGCATCGAAGGACGCCAGCGGCGCGCCGTCGATCGCCAGCAGGATGTCGCCCGGCTCGAGCAGCCCCTCGGCGGGCGCGCCCGGGACGATGTCGCGCACCACCAGCAGCCCCTTCAGGTCGGGAAAGGCGGCGCGAAAGCGGGCCTCGGCCGCCGCGTCCAGGCCGAGCCGGCCCAGCTCGTCATAGGGCATGTGCACGAAGGTCGTCATCAGCGTGCCGCGCGTGACCGGCTGGCCGGCGCGGATCAGCGCCAGCGCGCGCGTCACCCGCTCCAGCGGCAAAAAAAAGCTCGAGGCCGACTGGGTGTTGGCACCGGCGTTCAACGCGACGACGCGCCCCCGGATATCCAGCACCGGGGATCCCGAGGAGCCGCCTGAAGTCCCCGACGCCGCCTGGATGTAAAACGTGTTGAAGTCGTTGTATTGGCCGCGGCCGTAGAACGGCGCCTCGCGATCCAGCCGCGCGAGCGTGCCGGCAAGAATCGAGATCTGCTCGCCGGCGTCGTTGCCGACCACGCGGATCTCGCGGCCGGCCTGGGCGGCCTCCGGCGCCAGCGGCAGCGACTGCGGCCGGATGTGCCGCAGCTTGGCCGGGTCGTAGCGGAAAAAGCCGAAGTCGTGCACGGGATCGCGGTAGACCGCGGTCAGCTCGACCTCTTCGTGGTTCAGGAATACGGCCTCGGCGACCACCGGGCCGGACGTCACGACATGACGGTTGGTCAGGATCAGGCCGCGCTCGGCATCGACGACGAAACCGGTAGCCTGGGTCGACATGTTCCAGTTGGTGTCGAAGGCCACTGGCGCATCGACGCGGATCGTCACGACGCTGGGCGCGATCCGTTCGAGCGTGGCGCGCCAGTCGGACGGTTCCTGCGCGACGACCGCGGTGGCCGAGGGCGGTTGCGCGGCCGCCGGCGAGAGCGCGCCCGCCGCCGCCAGCGCTACCAGGACAACAAACTTGTGCACGTCTTAGCTCCCGAGTCCTGCGTCATAGCCGAAGCTGGCCATGAACCTCTCGGAGAAAGACTCCGCATCGAAGGAATGGTTCTGCGTGCCTGGGGATTCGACCTTGATCGCGCCCATCAGCGAGGCGATGCGCCCGGTGGTGGGCCAGTCCGCGCCATGCAGCAGGCCGTGCAACAGGCCGGCCCGATAGGCGTCACCGCAGCCGGTGGGGTCGACGACGGCCTCCGGCGCCGCCGCCGGGATCCCGTGGCGCTGCCCGCCGGCCATGATCACCGAGCCCTCGGCGCCGCGCGTGATGATGAACGCCGCCACGCGCGCCGCGATCTGTTCTTCGCTCAGCCCGGTGCGCTGGGCGAGCATCTTGCCCTCGTAGTCGTTGACGGCCAGCACGTCGGCCAGCTCGATGAACCGCTCGAGCTCCCGGGCGCCGAACATCGGCAGGCCCTGGCCCGGGTCGAACACGAACGGGATGCCGGCCGCGGCGAACTGCTCGGCATGCTCGATCATCGCCTGCCGGCCGTCCGGCGAGACCATGCCCCAGCGGATGCCGGCGCTGGCCGGCACTGAGTTCAGGTGGGCGTGTTCCATCGCGCCGGGGTGGAACGCCGTGATCTGGTTGTCGGCGAGATCCGTCGTGATATAGCAGACCGCGGTCCAGGAATCGGACAGCTGTCGCACGTGATCGAGCGGCACGCCGCGTTGGCGCAGCCAGTCCCGGTACGGGCCGAAGTCGTGCCCCACGGTCGCCATCGGGTAGCCGACATCGCCGAGCAGGCGCAGGTTGTAGGCGATGTTGGCCGCGCAGCCGCCGAACTCGCGGCGCAGCGCGGGCACCAGGAACGACACGTTCAGCACATGGATCTGGTCCGGCAGGATCTGGTCCTGGAAGCGGCCCTGGAAGACCATGATGTTGTCGTAGGCGATCGACCCGCAGATCAGCGCGCTCATGCGGCAGCCGGCTTCCATGCCACGTCCAGCTGGCGTGCCGCGCGCACGTCGTCGAGCCGGCGCACCGGCGTCGTGTAGGGCGCGCCCTTCACCCTCTCCGGCTCGCTGCGCGCCTCCGCCAGGATCGCGGCCATGGCATCGACGAATGCGTCGAGGGTCTCCTTCGATTCGGTCTCGGTCGGCTCGATCAGCAGGCACTCCGGCACGAGCAGCGGGAAGTAGGTCGTCGGCGCATGAAAGCCGAAATCCAGCAGGCGCTTGGCGAAGTCCATCGCCGTGACGCCGAGCTCTTTCGCCTCGCGCTTCAGCGTCACGATGAACTCGTGGCTCGCGCGCCGCTCGGGATAGGCGAGCTGGAAGCCGGCGTCGCGCAGCCTGGCCATCAGGTAGTTGGCGTTCAGCGTGGCAAACTCGGCAACCCGCGGCATGCCGTCGCGGCCGAGCATGCGGGCGTAGACGTAAGCACGCAGCAGCACCCCGGCATTGCCCATGAAGGCCGACAGGCGGCCGATGGACAGCGGGCGCTCGTCTTCGCTCACCCAGCGATAACGCTCGCCGTCGCGCGCGACCAGCGGCACCGGCAGGAACGGCACGAGGCGCTCGCTGACGCCGACCGCGCCGGACCCCGGCCCGCCGCCGCCGTGCGGCGTCGAGAAGGTCTTGTGCAGGTTCATGTGGATGACGTCGAAGCCCATGTCGCCGGGCC
>CAYWYS010000061.1:0-12959 GCA_964462675.1 uncultured Thioalkalivibrio sp. | reverse complement strand
CAGGTGTGCCTGCCGACCTTGCGGTAGGCTAGCGGTACGGCGAAAGACAAAGGTTGATCGCCCCCTGCGGGGGCCGCAGGAAGGGCGGGGATTCGAACCCGCGACCAGACGGTCAGGCTGTGCCTGGCGACAGGCACGAGGCACACCTAAGGCATGACACAGCGCACCTGAATATCACTTGCGACGACCCTCGCGACATCAGCGTAAAGTGACGTATATGGTCGGTTCCGCCCATATATAGCCACTTTCATACCGCTGCGCAAGCACCTTTGCGTAGGGGCCTCATTGGAGCCCGGAGACAGCAACCCGACCGAAAGCCCTCCATACGCGCATGGCCACGGGCAGACTGTCTTGACCGAAGCGAAGGCAGCAATGCAGCATCAAGCGCGTCCCGGAAAAGCATCGCATGATCAACCATCCCTACAAGTTAATCTTCGTGCACATCAACAAGTGCGCCGGGCTGAGCGTGCGCCGCGCGCTGCCGCGCGGCACGCGCGGGCACAACACGATCCAGCACTACCTCGACTTGTGTGCGCGCAAGGGGCGCGACCCCGCCGAGTACTTCAAGTTCACGATCGTCCGCAATCCCTGGGACAAGGTCGTGTCCTTCTATCACTACCACCGGCGCCGCGACTGGGAGATCTTCCCGTGGACCCCGGCGACCGCGCCCGATTTCAGCAGCTTCGTCCAGCGGCTGTTTGTCGACAACGACGGTGCGCTCGCGACGGAAATTTTCCGCGGCCGCAAGGGCGACGCGACGCACCACCTGCGGCTCAGCAACTCGCTCGACTGGGTCAGCGGGCCGGATGGCCGGGTACTCGTCGACTTCATCGGCCGCGTGGAGCGGCTGCAGGCTGACTTCGACATCATCTGCGATCGCATCGGCCTGCGGCGGCGCGAACTGCCGCACGTCAACCGGTCGTCCCATCGGCCCTACTGGGAATACTACGACGACGCCGCGCGTGCCGTCGTCGCGGCGCGCTTCCAGCGCGACCTCGACTACTTCGGTTATCGCTTCGGTGAGTGAGTCGCCGGCGTCCACAGCTCGGCGAGGCCGGCAAGCGCGTCGAGATCCTCGGCGTACATCGCCTGCAGCCGGGCTTGCTCGGCATCGCTCCACGGATTGAAGCGAGGGTAGTCGGCGCCGACGGGATACGCCTGGCGCAACTGGACAACTTTCGCCCGGCGCTGGCGCACCTTGCCGAGGCGCATCGCTTCGGCTACGGCGCGGCCGGAAAAACCAGACTTCGGATCCTGCTGCGGCGGCGGCCCGAAGGCCGCGATCGCGCCGCCGGCATAGCGCTGGATGATCCCCGCGGCGTTGTCGCGATAGTCCTCGTAGCGCCACACGTACACCGGCACGCCAGGCAGCTCGCGCCGCAGGTCGCGAACGACGTCCGGCCAGCGGCGGGTCGGCAACCGGGCGGCGAACGGCTCGGGATCGCTGCGCCACAGGCGCTCGCAGTATGCCGCCGGCAGGAAGGTGTCGTAGCTGCGCACGCACAGGAACACGCTCAGCTGGCAATCCATGAAGTACCGCAGCGCGCGCGCCGGCTCGGGATAGAGCCGCGGCGAGTCCAGCGTGGTGCCGATGATGTTCTCGTCGGAGAACAGCCAGCGGCCGTCATGCCAGCGATGCCACGGCAGGCGCGGCCGGCCTTTCCTGACCAGCGAGGTCAGCGTCAGGCGCAACCGCTTCAGCGACACGTAGCGCGTGCCCGGGGCGAGCCGGCAACGGGCCAGCGTCAGCTGCAGGTGCGTGGTCGCGGTCTTGTGCGCGCCGACGTGGAACCTGATCTCCACCTGGCGGGGCGCGCCAGCCATGGCGATCATCCGGGGCGGCGCCGTCGCTTCATCGCCGCCACCTGGGTCAGCGCCCGCTCCAGGTTGCGCGCGCCCGCCTCGAGACTGAACCCGGCGGCAAAGGCCCGCTCCGCATTGGCGCCGAGCGCGACGCGCAGCGCCTCATCCGACAGCACCCGCTCGATGCCGCCGGCAAGCGCCTGCGGGTCGTCGAGCGGCACGATCTCGGCCGTGCCCGGCGTCGAGAAAATGTAGCGGGCGCCGACCGTCGGGCAGGTGACGATCGGCGCGCCGACCCGCATCGCGTCGAGGTAGACGAAGCCGAACGGCTCGTTCAGCGAGGGGCTGACGAACAGGTCGACGCTCTCCAGGAAGCGGACCTTCTGCACGTTGTCGAGCCACCCGACCAGCCGGACGCAGCCGGCGACGCCGCGCTCCGCGATCTGCTTCTCGAGCTCGGCGCGATTCCGCCCGTCCCCCGCGATCGCGCACTCGACCGCGACGCCCCGCTCGCGCAGCAGCGCGATCGCGTCGATCAGCACGTGAAATCCTTTGCGCCGCGAGAACCGCCCCATCGAGCCGACCAGCGGCGGCGTCTTGAGCTGGCCGAGCGGCCGCGGCGTGCTGGTCTGGGCAAGGAAGTTCGGCACCAGGAAGATGCGTTCCGCGGGATAGCCGAGCCCGGCGAGCGTGTCCTTCATCTCCGGCGTCGTGGCCAGCCAGCCGTCCGCCTTGTGGAAAGTCTTCAGGCGCGGGATCTTCATCGAGCCGACGCGCGTGACCAGCGGCACGTCGAGCGAGCGCAATGCCCGCTCCGCTTCGAAGAATCCCATCTGCGCGAAGCCGATGACGACGTCCGGCGCGAAGGCCTTGATGTGCTCCCTGAGCCTGGCATTCGGCAGGAAGCGGAACAGCTTCAGGCCGCGCTTCAGCAGCGTGACCCGGTCCGCGAGTCCGTTGTCGGCCAGCTGCCGGGCGACGCCGGAGCCCTCGACGACCAGCACCTGGATTTCGTATCCCAGACTCTGCAGCGCCAGCGAGTACGGCACGATCGACTGCTGCACGCCGCCGAGGCCCATCGAGGTCATGACCAGCGAGACTTTCATCGTTCCGGCTCAGTCGGAAGGGCGCCAGCGGACGTGGGCCCACAGCCGCTTGAGACTCGCGACGACCGGGTTGCGCTGGACGCCGCGGGTGCGGCCGATGTCGTCCCAGTCCTCGGCGCGCAGGCCATATTGCGGAAAGCGCGCGACAAGCGTCTGCACGGAGTCGTGGTCGAGATCGAACTCGACCAGCTGCTCCGGGCGGTCCGCCATGAAGGCGCGGACATCCGCCAGGTGGGTGTCCCATTCATGCCGCCAGGCCGCGGCGATCTCCTCGGCCGAGTCCGTGCCGCGCTGGCGCATGACGCGCCGGAGGAACTCGCCGTGGCTGTGCTTCAGGCGCGACCGGATCCAGTCCTCGCGCTTGCGCACGTTCAGCAGCAGGATGGTGTCGGGATAGTCTCGCAGGATTTCGCGGAAGTGCCGGATCGGCTCGAAGCTGTCGTCATCCGACTGGTAGATCAGGTCGGCGTAGAAAGTGAAATCCTCCATGCCGGCGAACACTTTCCTGCCGGCCTCGAGGTTCTGCCGGATCAGCAGGGCCGCGTTGCGGCTGTGGCGCAGCGGCCGCCTGAGCTTGAATTTCACCACCCGGTGACCGGCGCCGCGGAACAATCGCTCCAGGCTGCGCGTGCCGCACTTGTGAAAGCCGATCTGCACGACTCTCGGCAGCGCCGCGGAACGGCCGGCAGCGCTGCTCATCCCGGTGCCCGCCGGGTCATCGGCTCCGGCGCCGTTCCCAGGCGGAGCGCCACCGTGTCCGTCTTGTTCCACTGGTACAGCGTGTAGCCGTGTTTCGACAGGAACGCGTCGAGGTCGGTCATGCGCTGGCCGACGAGGTGCTTCGACTCGAAGTTGATGATCGCCGGATGCAGCTCACCGATGTTGCAGGCATACAGCACCTCGTCGTCGGCGCCCTCGGCATCGACCTGCAACAGGTGCAGCTGCAGCGGGAAGCCGCGTGCCTCCAGCAAGGGCTTCAGTTGCATGCAGGGCACGTGCAGTTCCTCGACGGCGTCCTCGGCCGCGACCTTGCCGGCGAGATGCTTGCTCGCCGCCGCCAGGACGTGGGCCTTGTTCCCCGAGGTCAGCCCGCTCGGCGCGCGGTAGGCCGGCGCGCCTTTCAGGTAGGAGACGCGGAAGGAATCCCAGAGCTCCGGCCTGATGCGATACAACACCAGCCGTTCGCTGGCGCCGATCGCGCCATTGTAGATCGACGCGCCCGGATGGTCGGCGTAGGCCGCCTGCAGGTAGGTGATGATCTCCGGCTGCGGCTCGATCAACAGCGCCGCGGTGCGCGTCTTGTGGTCCACCAGGAAGCGGTGGATCGGATCGCTGTGACTGCCGTCATTGGCGCCGACCTGCACGATGTTCAACCGTTCCTCGGCCGCCAGCGCGCCGAGCAGCAGGGTCTCGAGGAAATCGAGCGGCGGCAGCGTGCCGTATTTCCTCTTTAGCTCGTAGCCCATGCGGCCCGCGAGCCGCTTCACCAAGCTTGCCATGTCAGTTTTCCTGGTTGCCCCGCCGGCCTTCCCGAAAACGCAATTGTATGCGCCTGATCAGTGCGCGGAGGGAGTTCGAGCCGTGGCTGCCGTGGTAACGCCCCTTGCTGACATGCCGGATGCGGTAGACGCCCGGCACGTCGATCGGTTCGCCCTGCGTGCGCAACAGCCAGCGAAAGGCGCGATCCTCGTGCGCCTTGGCAAAGCGCGCCACGGGCTGTTGATAAATGCGCAGCTGCTCGCAGTAGCCGCAGGCGCGCATGACGTCGCCGTGGGCGATCTGCAGCGGGCCGGTGGCGCGGTCACGGCGCTGGACAGTGAAGCGCGAGGGATCGATATCCAGCAGTCGCGGCGGGCCCTTGCCGGCCTCGAGCATCGGGTCACCGGGTTCCAGCACCCGCGAACAATGCTCGTCGCGCGGAAACACCAGGGTATCCCGGCGGCCCTGCAGCGCATCGGCCAGGGCATCCAGGCATCCGGCGTGAAACACGACGTCGCAGTCGGTGAACCAGGCCCAGTCGCAGCTCGTGGCGCGCGCCGCCATATTGCGGCCGATGCTGCGCCGGAACAGGCGGCCCTGGTCGAGTACCTGCCAGTTCCAGGTCACGCCGGGAACCTTGTGAGTATCGAAGAATGCCAGCAGCGCGACCGTATCCGTGTCCTCCGCGGCGTGGAAAACCGTCATCGTCACGTCCAGCCGGGAGGGCGGATGGAGCACCAGCGAGCTCAGCTGGTAGGCGAGCAGATGCGCGTAGCCCCAGCAGTGCGTGACGATCTCGACGCTGAGCCGGCCGCTGCGCGCGGCGCGATCCTGTTCCGCAGGCAGCGCGGGCAGGAACCACCGTGCCGGCACCATGCCACTTGCGGCGAGGCGCATGAACCACAGCTCGACGGCGTCCCGGAGGCCGTGCGCCGGAACCGCGGCTTGCTTCGGATCAGGACTCGTTGCCATCTGGCTTGCTGTCGGTGTTCCGCAGTGCCGGCGGACTGCCGGCCGGAGGGGGGCCGATTATCGCACCCGGGGTGCCGATGTCGCGTATCTGGCGATCCTGCACTCGCGCGAGCGCCAGCACCGCGAAGATCGCGCCGATCAGCGCGAAGAACATGTCCGCCTGCGCGTCCCACTCGTCTCCCTGGGTGCCGAGGAATTCTGCCGCGCCCTGGCCCATGATCAGCGCCGCCCACCACTCGACCAGCTCGTAGCAGGCGCTGACCGCGAGCGCGACGCAGACCGAGAGGAAGCCCAGCATGCGGCGGCCGCTGACATAGCCGCCGCGCGACAAAATCTCCCGCGCCGCCAGCGCCGGCACGAGCCCCTGCATGAAGTGGCCGATCTTGTCATAGGGGTTGCGGGCCAGGCCAAGAAGCTCCTGCAGCCAGGAGCCCAGCGGCACGTGCGAGTAGGTGTAGGCGCCGCCCAGGATCAGCACCAGCGCGTGCAGCGCGATCAGCGTGTACAACAGGCTCGTCAGCGGGAAGCGCCGGTAGGTCAGCACCAGCACCGGCGCGGCGATCAGCACCGGCGCCACCTCCATCCACCAGGTCAGGCGGTCGGCCGGCGACACGGCGGATGCCAGCAGCGCCGCCGCCACGATCAGCGCCAGGATCACGAGGAGGCGGGGCATGGGTTGGTCCTTTGGCAGGCCTGTCGAGCGCTGCGGAATGCGTCATCTTCTCGCAGGCTACACATATTGTCCCGCGGCATGGCCCGACGCCCAGGCCCACTGGAAATTGTGTCCGCCGAGATGGCCGGTGACGTCGACGACTTCACCGATGAAGTACAGTCCCGGATGCGCTGCACATTCCATGGTCTTCGATGACAGCGCGGCCGTGTCGACGCCGCCGAGCGTGACTTCGGCCGTGCGATAGCCCTCGGTCCCGGCCGGCCAGACGACCCAGGGCTTGCACGCCGCCTCGAGGCGGCGGAGGTCTGCCTCGTCGAGCTGGTCGAGCGGCTTGTTTGCCACCCACAGCTCGCACCAGCGCTGGGCGACCCGCCGCGCGAGGTGCTCGGCCAGCAGGTTCTTGAGCTCGAGTTTCGGGCGCGCGCGCCGGACTTCGCGGACATGGGCCACCAGGTCGAGATCGGGAAACAGGTCGATGTTCAACGGCTGGCCGGGCGCCCAGTACGAGGAAGCCTGCAGGATCGCGGGGCCGCTGAGGCCGCGATGCGTGAACAGGATGTTCTCGCGGAACGCAGGTCCGTCGGCGGTCGTCACGGAGTCGAGCGAGATCCCGGCGAGCCCCTCGAGCTGCTTGAGGTGACTCGGCTCGAGCGTGACCGGCACAAGGGCCGCCCGGGTTGGCTGCACCAGCATGCCGAGCGAGCGGGCCAGGTCGATGCCGTATCCGCTCGCGCCGAGCGAGGGGATCGAATAGCCGCCGGTCGCGATGACCAGCGATTCGCAGCTGAGCTCGCCGCCCGGTGTCGCGAGCAAGTGCGGCGGACCCAGGCGGCGGACCTGGGCGGGCGAATGCGTCAGCACGGTCGCCCCGACGGCTTCGCACTCCGCCAGCAGCAACCGGACGATATCCTTCGAGGAGCGGTCGCAGAACAGCTGGCCGAGTTTCTTCTCGTGGTACGGCACGCCGTGTTTCTCGACCAGCGCGACGAAGTCTGCCGGGGTATAGCGGCTCAGCGCGGACTTGGCAAAGTGGGGGTTCGCGGAGATGAAGTTCTCCGGGGTGCAGTGCAGGTTGGTGAAATTGCAGCGCCCGCCGCCGGACATCAGGATCTTCTTGCCGACCTTGTTGGCATGGTCCAGCACCAGCACGCGCCGGCCGCGCCGCCCCGCGGCGATCGCGCACATCAGCCCGGCGGCGCCGGCGCCGATGACGACGACGTCATAGTGCTCCGCGCCCGGTTCGCTCAACTCATGGCCCGCGGCCATCCGCGATCTTCTGTCCTTCGTGATCGAAACGTCCCGACCGCAGGAAGTGGATCGCCTGCCGGATGACTTCCGGGCTCTTCATCAGGAAGGGGTGACTGACGGACACGACGAGAAAGTCGCGCATGCCCTCGAGCCTGGTGTTCTCAACCGCAACCTTGCCGTCGTCCTCGCCCGGGATGATCATCGATAGCATCGGGTTGATCGAGCGTCGGCCAGCGATCACGCCCACCTCGAGGTCCGTCGCACCGAGCGCGCGCGGCACGGATTCCTCGCCCGTGCCGAGTTCCTGCCCGGCCGGGCCGTTCAGCCACTCGAACGGCGCCAGTTCGCCCAGCGCATCGACGACTTCGCTGCCCTGGTTCGGCGGCCCGAGCATAACGACGCGCCCGAATCGCAAGCCGCTGTCCGAGGCACGGAGCTGGCGCACGATGATGCCGCCCATCGAGTGCGTCACGAAGTTCACGGCGCGCGGTTCCGGCCCGGCGCAACCGAGGATCTCGGGCAGGACGATATCGCTGGCCAGCGTGTCGATCGGCAACTCCGTCGAGGGATAGCCGACGTTGCAGACCTCGAATCCGGCGTCCTTGAGCGCGCCTGACAGCACGTCCATCGAGCCCGCTAAACGTGCCAGTCCGTGCAGCAGCACGACGAGCTCGGGGCCGGACGGCTGGGCCACCGGGTAGGCCGAAGCGGGGGCCGGCGCGAGGGCAAGCAGGGCAATGGCGACTTGAAGAAGCTTCATGCCGGCATTCTACGGCACCATTTGGAAAGGGGGTCTTGGAAAGGGGGTCTGACCCCGAACAGGGGGTCTGACCCCGAATTACATGGCGGCGCCGTCGAACAGCCGGACGCGGGCGTTGGCGGCGACGGCGGGGTCCATGCCGCGAGTGTTGATCGCGAGCCGGCTGCCGGGCTGCTTGTCCACGAGTTCGTAGTGTGTCGTGCAACCGCAGCGGGCGCAGTGGTAGAACTCGATCTCACGGTCTCCCCAGATGTACGCGACCAGGGCGCCGGGCGCGCTGGTGACGTGGACCTGCTCGTGCGTGTAGTGCGCCCAGCGCGCCCCCAGCCGGCGACAGATCGAGCAGTTGCACTCGGTGACCACTTCCGGGGGAAACTCGGTCTCGAGCACCACGGCACCGCAGTGGCAACTCGAGGTGATCACGCGTTTCGACCCGCCATGCCGTGCTGCAGGTGCTCATTGAGCCTGGACTCCCAATCTCGCATGAAGGTCCGATAGAAGGAGTCCGTGAAGGTGGCGATGAATTCGTCGCCTTTTGGGCCCAGGCTCGTGTGCGAGTAAGTGACTTCGGCCTCGCACCCCTTCTTGGTGGCGCGCAGCAGGATCGTGAGCCGGCAGGCCGTGACTGCCGGGGTGATCTTGATCATCTCGAGAACGCCCGCTTCCGGCTCGTGGCGCGTGATGTACCAGATCGCGTCGCGCGGCTGGGCCCGGGTGACGAACACACAGTCGCGTTCGGCCACACCGCTGGAGGAGACGACGAGCAGCGGATCCCAGCCGGGAATCCACTCGGCCTCCCGCACCGGGCACAGCAGCGGAAAGACCGCGCTCGGCGGCCCCGCCAGCTTCTGCGTATAGGAACGGGTTACGCGTTTCGGCTTGACGATCTTCACTAGAATTCGACGCCCTTTATGACGAGCCACAATGCGAGCGACAACTCCGCCACCAGGCAGGGCACCAGTATGTACGGGAACAACATGGCTGCCAGCCAGGGCGCAATAAAGAGCGAGTAACTGTTGGCCAGGTAGCATACGCCTGCCACGGCGATCATTACACCGAGGAGCCGGGGCAGAAAGCGCGACCGGAAGATCAGGTAGCCGTTCAGCACGCAAGCAATCCCGAAGAAAACAAGGCTGATCCCGAAGCCGCTGCCGAACAGCCTGAGATGCACGTAAGCCAGCTGCTCCGCGGCGGCAAACTCCTCCAGGCCCCGTGCACCGAGGATACGCAGGGGCGCGAAGTGATTGAGCAGGTTGACGGCCTCGGTGCCGACGGCCACGAGGGTGAACGCCAGCGCGAGCATCGCGACCGGCCTGCTCACGCGCTCGAAAAGCCCGTAGAAGATCAGCGCCAGCGGCAGGGCGCAGGCGAGATACGTGAGATTGGCGGCGAAGCCCAGCCGAAACAACAGCTCGTGTTCCAAGATATTGCGCGCCGTGGCTGCCGGATCGCCATACACAATCAGCTGCCCGCGAACATAGACCTCGGCGAACAGTCCGCCGGCGATGATCAGCAAGTAAAGGACGCCAGAGATTCTTGCTGCGCTCCGTGCTTGGCTTCCCTCCGTCATTTCATGCTCCTGAAATCTCCACAGCTGCTCTCGCCCATCTGACGCTGAGAGCCCGCGACGGGCCGCGCGACAGGCCTTTTCGTCAGCCGCAGCGCTGGCTTATTCGTCACCCGCCGCTGCGGCTGTGCTGTCCGGTGATTCGGCTGGCCCGGATGATCGGGGCGGGCTGGTCTGGCTCCGTCGGCGCCCCGCTCGTACCGCCGCATGACGCCGACCCGCTTGAAACCGACCTTCTCGTAAGCCCGGATCGCCGGGGCGTTGTCAGCCGCCGGGTCGATCGTGATGCGGTGATGCTTTCGCTCCTCGAACAGGAAGCGGCGTACCAGTCGTATCGCCTCAGGCCCGAAGCCCTGGCCCTGGTGCTTCGTGGACAGGAACAGGTCGATCCCTGCATGCCGATAGTCGCGATGCAGCTTCTCCCATCCGGCAATCCAGCCAATCGTCTGGTCTTTCGGCGCGATGGCAAAAGTGGTTCTGCACTCTGCACCATCGGCATCATCACCGGAAAGGAGCTCGTGCCGGTCGAAGATGTCATCGGGCTGGCTCCAATGGCAAGCGACCTCCGGCTCGCGGAGGATGGCCAGGACCTCCGGAAGATCGTCCTCGGTCACCGGACGAAGGACGATGCGCGATCCTTGCAGGGCAGGCTTCATCCAAGACCCCCTTACAAGATACGGCGTGGCCCCAAGCGGTCATTCCCCCGATGTATTCAGGATTGACCAGACCTTAGACATGCTGATCAAGCATGATCACGTTGTCATCCGGGTCAGAGAAGATGATGTGTGCCGGCCCGTTGCTGTCCGGATCGGCGCGAGTGCTAATACTGATGCCCTGCGCTTCCAGCGACTGCTGCAGGTCTCGGACATCCGTGAAGGACTTCAGCGGGCACGCGGATTGGTCCCAGCCTGGATTGAAGGTCAGGATATTCTTGTCAAACATGCCCTGAAACAAACCAATCACCGTCGCGCCATTCCTGAGGATCAGCCAACCCTGTGATTGATCGCCGCCCATGGTGGAGAAGCCAAGCTTCTCGTAAAACGCCCGGGAGGCCTCAATATCCTTCACCGCGAGGCTGACGGAGAACGCGCCAAGTTCCACGGCTCGCACCTCCAGGTTGCAGAGAACTGTAGGTTAAACGACAGGCTGCGGCCAAACAACGCTCAGGCTGGTTTCGCGGCGCGAAGAAAGCATAACCGGGGTTTTCGTCGCCCGTCTCAGTTCAGGGGCGCAGCTCCCGGTCGCCCGTCACAAGCAACGGCGTCTTCTGGAGGGTCACCGTCGGAATGGCGTCGCCATTCGTGACCAGTTGACGCTGGGGCAGGTAATCCAACAGAAGCTCCGTTTCCTTCTTGACCACTTCATAGCACTCGCAACTCAGATTCTCGAGTTTCGCTCGGTCAAGCACCTTGATCAATCCACGCTTATAGGAGATGACGCCGAGTTGCTGCAGCTTCAAGGCTGCCTGGGTAACGCCCTCGCGCCGAACGCCAAGCATGTTGCCGATGAACTCCTGGGTCATGGTCAAGTTGTTGTGCGACAGCCGATCCATGGAAAGCAGGAGCCAGCGGCAAAGTTGCTGGTCAATTGAGTGGTGCCGGTTGCACACGGCAGTCTGGGCCACTTGCGTGATCAGCGCCTGCGTGTAGCGCAGCATCAGCAACAGCAACTGGCCGTGACGCTTGAACTCCTCCTTGACCCGCGACCTCGGAAGGCGGTAGGCGTAACCCGCGCTCTGCACCAGCGACCTGCTGGATGTGCTCTCCCCGCCCATGAACAACGTGATGCCTAGCAATCCCTCATTACCCACCACGAGAATCGCAGTCGATGCGCCATTCTCCATGACGTATTGCAACGAAATGATGGAATCAGTTGGAAAGTAGACGTGGCGCATTGGACGCCCGGCCTCGTACATGATCGCGCGGAGCGGTAGCGGCACCAGCTCCAGGTACGGAAACAGGCGACTTTGAACCTCGGGCGACAAGGCCGCGAGGAGATGATTCTGCGACGGCTCTGGTTTAATTGACATTTATGCGCTCATTGGTGGAGGGGCGCTGGAGGTCGCACACCTTTCAATCGTGCCGCCCCCGCAGTCTGACTTCTGTTCGATACCGAACGAATGGCCGGGCCATTGTGTCAGGCGGAGGCTGCAAAGTGGCTCAGCCTCGCGCCAGCGCGAGGCGCCCTTGCACGGCGCGGGCAAAGCGCCCCGGCGCCTCGGGATGGCCGGCCAGAAACATCAGCGGCTCGAAGACTTCCAGTTCCATGAGGAGAAAGTTCCCGTCCTTAACCACGCCGTCGACGCGGGCGTAGACGGGCAAGGACGGGCTCGCCAGGACACAGGCCCGCGCTTGCGCTACCAGCGCCGGCTCGACCTCGACATTTTCGTTGGTGCCACCGAATTGAAACTGCACGCGATAATCGCCGGGCCTGGGCCGCTTGCATACGGCATGGCTGTACACGCCATCGAAGAACAGCATCGAGAGCTCGCCGCTACTGAGTATCTCGGGCAAGAAGGGCTGGACCAGCACGCCCCGATCGGCGAGCACGTCGTCGATTTCCCTGGCAAAGTCCTGCGCGTCTTCGACCAGGAAGCGATAGGTGCGGTAGGCGCCACCCGAGATGCTGGGCTTGACGACGATTTCCTTCCAGCCGCGCGCCAGCGCCAACGCCGCCACGTCGGCCTGCTCGCCGCGGCCGATGCATATGGTCGGCACCAGCGAGATGCCGACTGCCTCAAGATCTTGCAGGTAGCGCTTGTCGTAGTTCCAGTCGAGGATGTCGCCGGAATTGCACATGAGTACGCCACTGGCGATGCGCGCGTCGAGCCAGGCGCGAAACTCGGTGGCACGCTCGAAGTAGTCCCACGGTGAGCGAATCACCAGCGCCGCGAAAGACTCCCAGTCGATGTTCGCGTCGCTCCAGACAACCGCGACTGCGCCGATACCGAGCCGCTCGAGTGCTCGCGCGAGCAGAAGATCGTCCTCGTAAAGCTGCGGGAAGGCGGAGCAGGTGACGAGCGCGACGCAGGGCTGAACCGGCGGCATTGGATATGCTGATCCTTGATCTCTTTATCAACGAGTGGCGAATAGCGTCATTTTCCTCTGGCAGCAGCCTGGATTTTCAGTGCCGCTACGCTTTTCTTTTTGGCCGGATACCCAACCGCATGACGAACGACCCATTTCAGGTTCGGAGAGGGATCCTCCCGTAGCCAGCGTTCGCAAGCTTCGAAGGCTGTATCCGGGTGGTCCTTCGCGATGTCAGCGAGATGGTTTGCAACGCTTCGACGAACGTAAGTAAGCGTCATGCCAAGGCCGCATTGACTGTACCCGGCTACTTCATTTCGTAGCG
>CAYWYS010000060.1:0-13077 GCA_964462675.1 uncultured Thioalkalivibrio sp. | reverse complement strand
ACTTAAAATCCCTCGGCCGCAAGGTCATGCCGGTTCGACTCCGGCCCCGGGCACCAGGTATTTTACCTATTCGCCGGCGTTTCCCGACGGCGGCCCCGAGCAGTCGATCTCGAGCTCTACCTCATAGACCGGCACAGTCGTGCGGGTCTCCTTGTCCATTCTGTAGATCGTCGACTTGAAGCGGAGTCCGTGCTCGGTCAACACGGCGCTTTTGCCGCCGAAGTTGTACTTCCGCCCGTCGAGAGCGGCGTTGAACGTGGTGATACCCGCGGCGATGCTGCCATTGACGACGATGGCAATGCCGTCGCCGTCGCCGTCGGTCGCCGAGCTCATGTGGTTGGGGTCAGAGACGACCTTGAACCACCCGTCGCCCGGCAAATCGCTGCACACCACCGCGACCTCGAAGGCTCGGCCGTCGATCGTGCCGGTGATGCGGCCATTGAACTGTTCCGCCGCCGCGTAGGGTGCGGCGGCGACCAGGGCGACTACCAGGCTGGTCAGTTTCATTTTCACGTGCTGGATTTCTCCTATCGGCATGGCGGTCACAGGACTCATTGCTCGCCGAGAATGATGCCGGCGGCATCGGGACAGGCTGCACGCATCCGGTCGCCGACCGCAGCCGCGATGCGGCGATCGAACTCCGCCTGGCTTTCGCCGAGCTCATCGATGAAGCCGCCGAGCGAGGCGCGATGTACGGCCATTGCAGCGATCGGTGAATTGCAGTTCGTCTCGCCCGCCTCGATGCTGTCGAGACGGTGGTTCAGGAAACGGACCGTGGCGCGCACGTAACATGCGTCCGCCGCCTGGACGGCCTCGCGGCGCGCTTGCTCGTCCGTCGCCTGCTGCGGCGCGCCGCCGACGGCGGTACCGATCACCTGGCCGCAGGCCATCGTCGGCGCGCGTCCCTGTTCGGCCTGCGCCCACGCACGATCGAACCCTGCCTGGTAGCGCTCTGCCACAGCCGGTTTGGCATCGGCGGGAGCCGCAGGAAGCTCGGTCCCATCGGCCGCAACAGGAAGCATGGCCGTCATCAGGATCGCCAGCCGGTGGGCCCGAGTCCTGGTGATCTTTCCGGTGACAACGTGATGCATTTGCTGGCGGCCCTCCGGGGTACCTGGCGCGGTCGGAAAGTACTGCATGGATCAACGCATTTCGGTTCGGAAAGCCGCCAGGCGCGGACCCCGATGCGTGGCGCAAGTGCCGTGGACCTAGCCTGGCTGCGTTGTGGCCGGGGAGCTGCAGCGTCTGGGCGGGGGGCTTGCATTCCCGGCAATGGAGAGCTACATTTGGTTGCAAAGCAAACAAATATGGAATCTTGCCTGAAGCCTCAGCTCTTTGCCGCGTGTCGCCAGTTGCTGCGACCAGTGGTCCGCCTGTTGCTCAAGGCCAGCATCAACTGGAAGGAATTCTCGGAAATGTCCAAGGCGGTCTTTGTCGAGGTTGCAAGCGCCGAGTTCGGCATTCGCGGACGGCCGACCAACGCAACCCGAGTTGCCATGCTCACGGGCATCAATCGCCACGAAGTCAGGCGGCAACGGCAATCGCTGAAAGCCGAGGGGCCGCTGGCGCCGACGTACCTGAATGCCGCCCAGCGGGTGCTTTCAGCCTGGCACCAGGACCCGGACTACCTGCTGGAGGACGGCAGGCCGCGGCAGATTCCGGAGCAAGGCGGGGCGCCATCCTTCCATGAGCTGTGCCGGCGCTATGGCGGAGACATGCCGGCGACGGCCCTGCTGAGGGAGCTGCACAGGGTCGAAGCGGTTGTTGAGGGGCCAAAGGGCCTGCTCACGGCGTTGATGCGGACCTATATCCAGGCCCGTGTCGATCCCGAGAAGCTGCTCAGGGCGGGGAGCGTTATCGAGGATCTCGGCGACACCGTTGTCCACGACCTCGTCGCGCCCCCCGAAGCGCGCCTGAGATTCGAACGCCGGGCCGAAAACAGCGGCATCGATCCGCGCGATGTGCCGGCTTTCCAGGAGTTCCTTGAAACCGCAGGCATGGCATTCCTGGAACAGGTCGACGACTGGCTGACGCGGCATGAGCAGCTCGCCATGCAGCGCGCCAGCACAGCGCGAGTGCGTCTTGGTGTTGGCGTCTATCACATCCAGAACGAGCCCTCGAGGGGGAAATGATGGAGACCCGAGGAAGAGTCGCTTTCTATTCCCATGACACCATGGGACTCGGTCACTTGCGACGTTGCCTGAAAATGGCCGCGGCCATCACGGATCGCATTGGAATCCAGGACGGCCTGATCCTTACGGGTTCGCCGTGGAGCGGTCTGCTCAACGCACCCCCGGGTTTTCGTTTCGTGTCGCTCCCGGCGGTCATCAAGACCGGACGGGCCGAATACCAGGCCAGAAATCCCGCCGTGTCTATCGACAGTGTCATTGCGAGCCGGCGCGCGATCATCGACAGGGAGCTCGTCCAGTTCGCACCCCAGTTGCTGGTGGTCGACAACGTGCCCTGCGGGCTTCGTGGCGAGATACTGCCGGCACTGATGGTGCTGCGGCGTCTCGGCACGAAAATCGTCCTGTCATTGCGCGACGTCCTCGACGACGATGCGGCGATCCGCGAGGAATGGGACGCCGCTGGCGCCATCCCGGCACTGCGCGGCCTGTACGACGAGATCTGGCTGTTCGGTGATCATGATTCAGCAGCCTACCGAATGATCCCCGCGCAGCTACGCGCGCGCACCATCATATGCGGGCAACTTGGTGAACCGCTGGCCGACTTGCCATGCAGCGAAGCGAGCCATGCGAAGCGTCACGTCGGAAGCAGTTCGCAACGGCCACGAATTCTCGTCACCGGGGGCGGCGGCAGTGATGCCGGCGCGCTGGTGACGACCTACGTCGCCGCTCTTCGTGACCGCCGGCCCGACGCCTCGCACAGGATCATCCTCGGTCCGGAGTTTCCGCCCGAACAAGTGCCGGCCGGCGCCGACCTGGCGGATCTCGGCGTGACGATGATCGAGTTCGAGTCCGACATGAACCGCGCAATCCACGACGCCGATGTCGTGGTGTCGATGGCGGGCTACAACACGGTGTGCGAAGTGCTGGCGGCTGGCCGCCGCATGGTTCTGGTGCCGCGTGTATGGCCGCGCCGCGAGCAGTGGCTGCGCGCGTATCAGCTGGGAATATCGGGCCGGGCAGAGGTCGTCCACCCGTACGCACTGGATCCGCGATCCCTGTGGAACGCTGTCGAACGGGCGCTGTCTCGCCCCGCGGACGCGCCGGTGCGCCAGGATGCCGGACAGCGCATCGGTCAACGGGCAGGCGAATTGCTTCCCGGCGCGCACCCGGTGGGTGTGGGAGTCGCATGATGGGTACTCGCCCCTTGCGAATCGGCTACGTGGTGAAGCGCTTCCCGCGCGTTTCCGAGACCTTCATCGCCCAGGAAATTATCGAGCTCGAGCGACGGGGCGCCGAGGTCAGCGTGCTCACGCTCGGCGTCAACGACGAGCCGGCCGCGCACGCCTGGCTTGGCGGCCTGCGGGCGGAGGTGCGGTTGCTGTCGCAGCCGTTTACCGATGCATGGACGGAACTGGCGGCGCGCTACCGAGTGCCGGATTCGCAGCGCAACGCCGCCCGCGCGGTGCTCAACGCCCTGTCGGACCCGATGCAAAGGGGCCACCGCGCGCTGAGCCAGGCCGTCGAAATCGCCCGGCTGGCCGAAGCCGGGAAGATCGATCACCTGCACGCGCATTTCGCCAACCAGCCGGCCATGACGACACTGCTCGCGCACCAGTTGTGCGGCGTGCCCTTCAGCGTGACGGCGCACGCCAAGGACATATGGACCAATCCGGGCGGCCCCGCGTATTGGCGTCGGCTGGCGCGTGCCGCCTCGTTCATCGTCACGGTCAGCGATATGACCCGCAGGCACGTTGCCAAGCTGGTTGGCGAGCCTCTCGCCAGCAGCGTGCGGCGTCTCTATAACGGCATTGACCTTGCCGCGCTTCAGCCGGGCGCCGTCCGCCTCACGGACAGTGCCGAGGCCCGCTTATTGTGCGTCGCCCGCCAGGTAGAGAAGAAAGGCCTCGACACACTGCTGGACGCTTGTGGATTGCTGCAACGGCAGGGCGTCGCTTTCCGCCTGGACCTGTTCGGCGACGGGCAACTTGCGCCGCTGCTGCGCCGCCAGGCTGCTGCGCTCGGACTGGATGGCAGGGTCACGTTCAGAGGCGCAGTAGCGCACGAGCAGGTTGTCGCGGCGATGCAGGCGAGTGACGTTTTCGTGCTGCCCTGTCGTGTTGCGGCCGACGGCGATATGGACACGTTGCCGACGGTGCTGCTCGAGGCCATGGCCTGCGGTCTGCCGTGCATCTCGACGCCGATCGTCGGCATCGGTGAGATCGTTGAGCGGGGCGTCACCGGAGAGCTTGTGCCACCGGCCGATGCGCCGAAACTGGCTGAGGCCATCGAGCTCTTGCTACGCGATCCCGTGAACCGCATGCGCATGGGCCAGGCTGGCAGAATCCGTGCCGCACAATATTTCGACCGGCGCAAGAACGTCGCCGTGCTGCACGATTGGTTCTGCGAGTCCCTGAAATCCTCGGGATCCGGCAGCCCGGCGCCGGCCATGAGGCACTCGGCATGAGAATCGCTTATATCTCCAGTGACCGGGGCATCCCCGTGTACGGCACCAAGGGCGCTTCTATCCATGTTCGCGGCATGGCGCAGGCACTTGCGGATCGCGGGCACGAGGTGCGCATCCTGACGGCCCGTGGCGAGGGCGATGCGCCGCACGGTTTCATGCCCGCCGTCACAGACTTCGGCTTTGATCGGCTGCTCAAGGAGCTGCGCCACGATATCCAGTCGCGAGGCGACGCGAGCCTGGGCAACGAGGCCTTTGCGCTGCTGCTCAACACCGCACTGGCCAAGGCGCTGGACCAGCTGGACGATCGCTGGGGCATCGACGCCGTCTACGAACGCTACAGTCTCTGGTCCTGGTCCGGCATGCACTTCGCACATTACAGGGACCTGCCGTTCGTGCTCGAAGTCAACGCGCCCCTCGTCAAGGAGCAGCAGACCTGGCGCGAACTGAGCCTGCAGCCTGTGGCAGCAGGACTCGAACGACTGGTCATGTCGCAGGCCGACGCCATCAGCGTGCCGGCGAGCTACCTTCAGGATCACATCGAGCAGGTTGCCGGACGGCGCCGCGGCGTTCACGTCCTGCCGAATGGCGTTAATCGTGCACTGTTTAGCAACCCGGAACCCCCGGCGGCGGCTCTGCACGAGCACCTGCGCGGGCGCTTCGTGGTGGCATTCCTAGGCTCACTGAAACCCTGGCACGGCATCGAGCCTCTCTTGAAGGCCTTTCTCAAGTTGCACGCCAGGGTGCCCGCCGCGCACCTGCTGGTGATTGGCGACGGGCCGATGCGCGGCTTGCTTGAGCGGGCCGCAGCCGAGCACGGGTCCGAGGCGATCACCCTGACCGGGGCCGTGCCGCATGATGCGGTTCCCGGCCTGCTCGCATGCGCGGATGTTGGCGTTGCGCCCTATCCGAAGCTCGACAACTTCTACTTCTGTCCGTTGAAGGTCATCGAGTACATGGCGGCCGGCTTGCCGGTGGTTGCCAGCGCGCTCGGGGACATGGCGAAGCTCGTGTCCGACGGCCGAACGGGTCTGCTCGTGCCGCCCGGGGACACCGTTGCGCTGGCGCGCGCATTACTCGACCTCTACCACGACACCGGCCGACGCAGCGCGCTTGGCGCGCGGGCGCGGCACCGGGCCGAATCACGGTTCGGCTGGGAGGTGTCCGCAAAGCGGGTGGAGGACATGATCCTGCGGGCATGCGACCGGCGGTCGCGGCGCCGGCAGAGCGCCTTGGCCATGGCGGGTGTGGCATGAGCATTGGATTCAAGCCTCGACACCGGGAACTTCGCTGGAGTCGGGTAAGGCGTGCACTGGGCCTGTTCCGCAGGCCGCTGCGGGAGAATGCCGCGACGATGTCGGCCGCGTTGCTGCTCGGCATCGGCGCGGCGCTGATGGAACTGGCGCGGCCATGGCCGATCAAGGCGATCTTCGACGGGTTGTTGATTCCTCCTGCCGGGGACGCGCCGGCGTGGCTGACGGCGTTTCGCGACCTGCCGACCGCCACCGCGGTCGGGGTCGCCTGCGGCGCCGTCCTGTTGATCGCAATCCTGTGGGGCCTGCTCTCCTACGGGCAAACCTACCTGACGGCGCGCGCGGGCCAGGCGCTGGTGTTCAGCCTGCGCCGGCGCACATTTACCCATCTGCAAAGCTTGTCGCTCGCCTACCACCAGCGCCAGCAGCGCGGCGACATGCTCATGCGACTCATGGGCGACATCAACATGCTGCGCGACATGCTCGTCAGTTCGATGTTGCGTGGCGTGTCAGCACTGCTGTTGCTGATCTTGATGACGATTGTCCTGCTGCTCATCGATTGGCGCTTGAGCCTGATCGTGCTGGCGATTCTGCCTGTCCTTGCCCTGACGACATTCCGCTTTTCCGTCAAGGTGCGGAACGCGGCGCGTCGCCAGCGACAGAGCGAGGGGCGTGTCGGCGCACTGGCCCAGGAGGCGCTCTCCGGCATCTCCTACCTGCAGGCATCGGGCACTCAACAGCACGTCGATGACCGATTCGCAAAGAGCAACCGCAGCAGCCATCGCGCCGGCTTGCGCACCACGCGCCTGGAGGCAGCGCAGGCCCGCATCGTGGAGGTGCTGCTCGCCTGTGGCACGGTCGCCGTGCTGTGGTACGGCGTGCACCGCGTGATCCATGGCCACATCACGCCGGGTGACCTGCTGATTTTCATGGCGTATGTCCAGAGTGCGCTACGCCCGATGCGACACCTGGCGCGCACCATGACGAGGTTTTCAAAGTCCGTCGTCTGCGCGGAGCGGCTGATCGAAGTTCTCGAGGCCGTTCCTGCGGTTCGGGATGCCCCGGATGCCAAGTCGATCCGGAATATCGAGGGCCGGATCTCCTTTCGCAACGTGACGTTCAGTTATGGCGAGGCAGCGCCTGCCGTACGGCGCGTCAGTTTCGAGGTGGGTTCCGGCGAGACAGTCGCCTTGGTTGGGCCGAGCGGCGCCGGCAAGAGCACGCTGCTGGCGCTGCTCCTCAGGCTGTATGAGCCGGCGTCCGGCCGAATCACCATCGATGGGCGAAACATCCAGCGCTACCGCGTGCAGTCGTTGCGCGAGCACATCAGCGTTGTGCTCCAGGGAACCGTGCTGTTCGGCGCGACGGTGCGCGACAACATCGGCTGGGGACGGCCAGATGCAACAGCGGAACAAATAGAGCACGCGGCGCGCATGGCCGGTGCCGACAGTTTCATCCGCGCACTTCCGGACGGCTACGACACGCTGGTAGCGGAGGCGGGCGCCAGTCTCTCGGGCGGCCAGCGCCAGCGACTGGCGATCGCGCGCGCATTCCTCAGAGACGCACCCATCCTGGTGCTCGACGAACCGACCTTTGGCCTGGACGCGCAGGCGGAAGCGCAAGTCTCGGACGCGCTTGAGCGGCTGTCGCAGGGTCGTACCACATTCCTGGTTGCCCATCGATTGCAGCTCGTCATGGGCGCGACCCGAATCCTGGTGCTGCAGAAGGGCAAAGTCGCGGCCCAGGGCACTCATGCGGAGCTGCTCGCAATGGATGGCTGGTACGCCGCTGCATGGCGGTCCCAGGCGCAGAACCGGAAATACCAGGCGGCGCCCGCCGAAGCGACCACAACGGTGCAGCATGGCGCGTGAATCTATGGCAGCCGGCTGGCTGCAGCAACCAGAGCTGGCCGGTCGCGCCCTGGCGGTGGCGGGCGTCTTGCGCGAGGACGAGCTGCCCTTGCGGATCGAGAAAGCATGGCCCTTCCGTGCGCGCGGCTTGCTTGCCCGCGCGAGAACGCGCAGCGGATCCTGGTGCGCGTTTGCATCTATTGATGTCGACGACACCATGCCGCGCGCGCTCGAGGCCGGCATCGCAGACGCCGGGGTCCGCGAGGTGGCGGCGCATAACGTGTTCGCGTGGCGATTTCACGCAGACCCGGCGCTGGTGCTTGGCCGACACATCGACGTTGATGGGGCAGGGGGCATTGGCAAGCCTGCTGCCAGCGGCCAGGGCATCGTGCGTCAGGAAATCCGGATCCTTGGCTATAAGCCGTTGCACCGGTGCGTCCTGCGATACAGCCAGAGCGCGATCGGACCCGTGATCACGAAGCTCTACGCCGGCAAGCGGGATGTCAGGGCTGCAGAGGCCTACGCGGGCATCGGTCCGCCGAATGGCCCGGCGCGCGTAGGAATCCCGTGCCCGGAATCGCACGATTGGCCAGGCCGAGCGCTCCATTGGCGAGAGTCGCCGGGCGATTCGATGTTGCAGAAGCTGGCGACCGACCCCCGGCCGGGCCTGATGCAATGTGCCGCCGACGTCATCGCACATCTGCGCGCGCGCCGGGTTACCTGGACGCAACGGCACACCGCCGCCGACGAGCTCAACACCGTGAGGCGCTGGGTGGAGTTCGCGGCCAGCATCCGCCCGGACTTGCAGCCGCAGCTGGCGGGTGCGTGGGACACGCTCCAGGCGATAGAGGCCCAGTTGCTGCACGGCCAGCAAGTCCCGAGCCACCGGGATTTCTACGATAAGCAGCTGCTCGTGGGCGCGATGGAAACCACCCTTCTTGACCTCGACACCGCCTGCCTCGCGGATCCCGAGCTCGACCTGGGGAATTTCCTCGCCCATCTCCAGTTGCGCCAATTGCAGGGCCGGCTCGGCAACGCCCGCGAATTGTCGGCCGAGTTCATGCGGCATGTCGGTCGCGGGCCAGGGAAGGGGCTGATCGATCCAGTGCGGCTGAAATTCTACGAATCATGCGCCCGGCTGCGGCTGGCCTGCGTTTACCTGGCGCGGTCGCAATGGCGCCGGGTCGCCTTGTCACTGCTGATGTCGGCAAATAACCACCACGACCAATCCCGGGGGGGATGAGCGAATGAACCATATGAACTTGATTCCCGCGCTGGCAGCGCTCGGCGCGATCCTGATGATGCCCGCGGCGGCGGACGCACAGTCCGGATCGCAGGACTGGGAAGCCGAGGTCGGCACCGGCCTCGGGTATCACGACAACTTCTTCATGACCGGCGACAAGTCGACACAAAAGCAGCAGTCTGCTCTGGTGGCATCCGTCTACGCGACCGGCGAGCGGGTGCTGAAGCATGGCGACCGCCGGTGGGACCTGTCAGGCGGTGCCGAGGCATACTTCAACAACGATATTTCCGGGGCGAACTCGCAATCGTTCTGGGGCGGCGCCGAGACGCGCTTCGATCGTGCCCGCGCTGGTGTCGGGCTCACGTATGAGCCGAACAAGATATATTCCGAGGAAGGCAATGGCGTCTTCCAGGATGAAGCCTCGCTGTCGCTCTTTGGGCGCTATGAAATCAGCCCGACCATGTCAGCCAGCCTGGAGTATCGGCGCAAGCGCCAGGACTTCGACACAGTCGAGCGCGGGCGTGATGCCGACATCGATGAGCTTACCGGAATGTTTCGCCTGGTATTGACGGACGAAACGGCGATGCGCGCCTTCGCGATCTGGAGCGAGAAAGACGCCCGCGATGACTCCAGCTCCTGGTCGGCGATTGGTGTCGGTCTCGCGCTCGAGTGGTCTCCTGCAGACCAGTGGCGGGTGTTCAGCCGGGTCAGGGTCAGGGATCGGGAGTATGAAGACGCGCCGCTCGGCACGAGCAACTACGACCGGGACGACACCATCATCGACGGGCTGATCAATGCCCGCGTCATCATGGGAACCAACTGGGGCCTCGACGGGCAACTGGAGTACCGCGACGCGGATTCTTCGCGCGACGACCGCAATTATGATGCCATGGCGATCTACCTTAACGCATTCAAGACATTCTGAAGCCGGCGGTCATGAATACCAGCTTCAGGCCGACCGGAGAGCCGTGTATCGGCTACGTGGTCAACGCATTTCCGGCTGTCTCGGAAACATTCCTCGTCAACGAATTGCGGGCGCTCGAGGCACGTGGCCTGCCGGTGATCGTGTTGTCACTCGATGCGCGCCATCCATCGCACAGGCATTCGGGGGCGGATGAGCTATCGGTGCCGATCGTCCGGCCGCCGAGCGGTCGCTGGGGCTGGCTGCAGTATGCATACGCACATGTCGTGCTGGCGGCGCGTCGGCCACGCGTGTACGTCGCGTTGCTCGGCAGAACGATTGCCACCGGTAGGCGATCGCCAGAGCGTAGTGGCGAGTCGCGATCGTGCAGGTTGCGCCGCAGGCTCGAGCGCTTCGCGCTCAGCGGCTGGCTGGCATATGCGTCGCGGCGACGGAGCGTGGTGCACCTGCACGCGTTCTTCGCCAACAAGCCGCTCGACGTAGCCCGCTCGGCAGCCGCGTTGTCCGGTGCTACCTATTCATTTGCGGCGCACGCCAAGGATCTCTATACGACATCGCCGTCGCGCCTGCGGCGGGCGCTCGCGCATGCCCGCTTCGCGGTCGCGTGCCACGAGGATGGTTACCAGCGCCTGCGTGCGCTTGCCGGCCGGCGCGCCGATCAGGTCATATACGTGCGCCACGGGACCGACGTGGCCAGGTTCAAGGCCGCTGCACCCGAACACCGTGAGCCGGGGCTGTTGCTGGCGGTCGGCCGCCTTACGCCGAAAAAGGGCTTCCACGACCTGGTGGCGGCGTGTGCGCTGTTGAAGGCGGCGGGTACGCCATTTCGCTGCGTGATTGTCGGCGATGGCCGGTTGCGGGGCGAACTGGAAGCATTGATCGCAGGCCAAGGGCTGGCCGGATTGCTGGCCATTGCCGGCTTTCAAAGCCAGCCGGTCCTTGCGTCCTGGTATGCGCGCGCAAGCGTGCTGGTCATGCCGAGCCTTGAGCTGGTGGATGGCAATCGGGACGGTATCCCCAACGTTGTCGTAGAGGCCATGTGCTCCGGAACCCCGGTCGTCGCCACGACCGCGGGCAGCATTCCCGAGGTCATCCACGACGGCGTCACTGGCCGGCTGGTTCCGCCCGCTCAGCCGACCGCGCTGGCCAGTGCGATCACAGAGTTGCTCGCTGAGCCGAGCGAGGCACAGCGACTCGCCAGGGCGGCAGCCCGGGTAGCATCGATGCTGGACTTCTCGACCTGCGCCACGCCGCTCGCAATGAAATTCACCGCGATTCTCGCCAAGCATGAATGCGTCGGGATGGCCGGCAGGCGAGCAGCGCGCTGCGCTAGAACACCTTGAGCCCGCGGCTCCTGAACTGCTCGCGGACGCGCTCGGTCAGCTCCGGCGTCGGCGGTTCCGTGCTGGCGAGCGGGTAGTCGATGCCCAGCTTCTTCCACTTGTCCATGCCCATCTGGTGGAAGCGCAGGATCTCGACCCGCTCGAGCGTCTTCAGTCCCGCGCAGATGTCGGCTACCTTCTCGACGTTGTCCACCTGGTCGGTCAGGCCGGGCACCAGCACGAAGCGCACCCACATCGGGCGGCCGAGGTCGGACAGGCGGTTGGCATAGTCGATCGTGGGTTGCAGTGGCTGGCGCGTGACCGCCTGGTAGATCTCCGGATCGCCGGACTTGATGTCGAGCAGGTGCAGGTCGATATCCTGCAGGTCTTCATCGCTGAAGTTCTTGCCGAGCAGGCCGGCGGTGTCCATGCAGGTGTGGATGCCGAGCGCCTTCGATTCCCGGAAGATGCGCTTGGTGAAGTCCGCCTGCAGCGCGGGTTCGCCACCCGAGATCGTCAGCCCGCCCTTGGAGATCCGCAGCACCTCCGTGTACTTGCCGATCTTGGCCATGACATCCTCGACCGTCCGCCGGTTGCCGTTGCGGCGATGCCAGGTGTCCGGGTTGTGGCAGTACTGGCAACGCAGCAGGCAGCCGCTGACGAACAGCACGAAACGGATGCCGGGCCCATCCACGGTGCTGCCCACCTCGATGGAGTGCACGTAACCGGCCAGATCCTTCCCTGGATCGGTTACCGGTTCCGGAATATCGCACTCGTAGATTTCCTGGTAGGACTTCGCCTTGAGTGTGTCCTCGCAGCCCTGCTGCGAAACGTTCAGCTCATAGCGGCTGCCAACGAGATTGTCGATGGCCATCGCGGGCCTACATCGAGCCGTGGAAGGTGCGGTTGATGACGTCGAGTTGCTGCTCCTTGGTCAACTTGACGAAATTCACCGCATAGCCGGAGACGCGAATCGTCAGCTGGGGGAACTTGTCCGGATTTTCCATCGCCTCGCGCAGCGTGTCGCGGTTCAGCACGTTCAGGTTGGCGTGGAAGCCGTTGTGCGACATGTAGGCATCCAGCCCGTTGGCCACGCGCTCCCTGCGCCCCTGGTCGCAGTCCAGCGAGGTCGGCACGACCGAGATGGTCAGTGAAATGCCGTCCTCGCAGTCGTCATAGGGCAGCTTGGCGACCGACATCATCGCGGCCAGCGCGCCGTGCGTGTCCGCGCCGTTGGACGGATTGGCGCCCGGCGCAAACGGCTGGCCGGCGCGGCGGCCGTCCGGCGAATTGCCGGTCTCCTTGCCGTAGACGACGTTCGCGGTGATCGTCAGCACGGACTGCATATGGTGCGCGTCCCGGTAGGTGTCGTGGTTGCGGATGCGGTTCATCATCATCGTGCAGAGCATCGTGGCGATGATGTCGGCGCGCTCGTCGTTGTTGCCGTAGCGTGGGAAGTCCCCCTCGATCTCGTAGTCCACGACCAGCCCGGTCTCGTCACGCACCGGCTTGACCTTGGCGTACTTGATCGCGGAGAGGCTGTCCGCGGTGTGCGACAGGCCGGCGATGCCGCAGGCGAGGGTGCGCAACACGTCGCGGTCGTGGAAGGCCATCAGCACCGACTCGTAGCAGTACTTGTCGTGCATGTAGTGGATGATATTCAGCGCGTTGACATAGGTCTCGGCCAGCCAGTCGAGCATCGGCTCGAAGTGCTTCATGACAGTGTCGTAGTCGAGCACGTCGTCAGTGATCGGCGCATGCATCGGCCCGACCTGCTCGCCGGAGACCTCGTCGCGGCCGCCGTTGATGGCGTACAGCAGCGTCTTCAGCAGGTTGACGCGCGCGCCGAAGAACTGCATGTGCTTGCCGACCGCCATGCCGGAGACGCAGCAGGCGA
>CAYWYS010000059.1:0-13130 GCA_964462675.1 uncultured Thioalkalivibrio sp. | reverse complement strand
ACTCCCCTAAGCCCATGATTTTCATGGTGGGCCCGCCAGGACTCGAACCTGGAACCAAGGGATTATGAGTCCCCTGCTCTAACCATTGAGCTACGGGCCCGCGTGGGGTGGCCGGGATTATACCTTCAGGCAAACACGCGAAATCCGAGACGAAATGAACCGCCCATGAAGTACAACATGTTTGACATCGCTCCCGCTCCAGGGTAAAAGATGTTTTACAATCCTGTCGGCCTGCGCCGCGACGGCGAGGAGCAAGAGCAATGTCGTACTTCGAGAAGTCCGCCTGGGGTTCGCTGGTCGCCAGCCTGTTCGCCTGGAGCTATCTCACGATGCGCATGACGGACAGCTGGGCGGTCGTGGACGTGGGTGCTCGCCACATGATCTGGACCTACGTCGCGGTGGTGATCCTGTTCGTTGTGGCGCATGCGGTGATCGCGGGCGTGCTGGCCGCGCGCGCGGAGCGGCCGGCGGTCAAGGACGAGCGCGATGCAGCGATCGAGGCGCGGGCCGAGCGCGTCGAGGGACTGGTCGTATTGTGCGCCATCAACGTGCTCATCATCCATGCGCTGGCCGAAGCGGCCTTCGCGGGGCATGCCTTGCCGCGCATCGACCTTGGTGCGCTGCCAGTCCTGTTCTATGCGCTGTTGACCATCTTGTTCGCAGGACACATCACCAGCCAGGCCGTCACGATCTGGCTGTACCGCGCATGACGGGCCCGACTCGCCGGGGTCGGGTTGCCAACCGCGTGCGAGAGCTGCGCGAAGCCGCGGCGTTGACCCAGGCGGAACTCGCCGAGCGGGTCAGCGCCAGCCGCCAGACCATCATCGCCATCGAAGCCGAAAAATACGCGCCTTCGCTCGAGCTGGCGTTTCGACTGGCGCGATGCCTGGGCGCGCCGTTCGAAGCGCTGTTCAGTTACGAGGAAGACTGAAGCGCCCGCTCGGGCCGAGATTTCCTGCGGCTCATGGGCCGCCCCTTCGGCACATGCTTTTCTTTTGCTGCAATCTGGACTTAGAATCCGGGCTCCCTTTGTACAAGCACTGTCCGCAGCAGTTTCTGGCGAGGAAATGGCTGCAAGAAAAAATTCAAAGGAACACCAGGATGAGCCAATTCGTATGCAAGCTGTCCGGGGCGAGCGTCGTTCTTGCCGTGGCGTCCCTGTTCGCTGCGCAGGCAGCGACAGCCAGCAGCCTCGTGCCAGTCCCGATGGAAATCGGCCCGGAGCAACTCCGTGCCGCAGGCCCGGTGGACAAGCGTACGTTTGGCGCAGCGCAGCAGTTTCCCTCCTACTATATTGTGCAACTGGAGGACCCGCCGCTCGCGCTGTACGAGGGCGGCATTGCGGGGCTGAGCGCGACCCGGCCGAGTGTTCAGGGTGAGGAACGGCTGGACCTGCAGACGGACGTGGCGCGAAATTACGGTGCGTTCCTGCAGCAACGGCAGCGTGACTTCGTCGACCAGCTGCAGTCTCGCATCCCCGGCGCACAGGTCGAGCGCCGCCTGACCGTCACCATGAACGCGCTGATCATCAGGCATGCGGGAGATGCGAGCCTCGCTGACGAGCTGCGCAGCCTGCCCGGCGTGCAGCGGGTGTTCGAGAACGAGCTGCACTACCTGCACATGGACGCCTCGCTGCCGCTCATCAATGCACCGGCCGTGTGGGAGCAGGTCGGTTCGCAGGACCGGGCGGGGGAAGGCGTCAAGGTCGCGATCATCGACAGCGGCATTCGGCCCGAGCACCCGATGTTCCAGAGCAACGGGCACACGCGTCCGGCCGGGCTGCCGAACGACGACTATTGCTCGACGATCGATCCCGGTTTCTGCAACGACAAGCTGGTGCTTGCGCGCTACTACGCGCCGACCTTCCAGGTGCATCCTGACGAGAACATCAGTCCGCTGGACTTCAACGGCCACGGTACTCACGTCACCGGCACGGCGGTCGGCAACGCGGTGAACGCCACGATCGATGGTATCGAGGTCAATATCTCCGGGGTGGCGCCGGGCGCAACGCTGATGGTCTACCGGGCCTTCTATCAGACCGATACCAGCCCCGGCGCATCGAGCAGCATCCAGCTGGTCGCAGCGCTCGAGGATGCTGTCGCGGATGGCGCGCACATCATCAACAACTCGTGGGGCGGCGGGATCGGTTCGAATCCGGCCAACAGCGTCTACACGCCGATTTTCGCGGCGGCCGAGGCCGCCGGCGTGTTGATGGTCACCTCCGCAGGCAACTCCGGCCCCGGCGCCAGGACGATCAGCTGCCCGGCATGTGCCGAAGCCGGCATTGCCGTCGCCAACACGCAGACCGGCCGGGTATTCGGCAATATCGTGGATGCGGCCGGCGTGGAAGGCATCATCGGCCAGAGCGGCGACGGCGATTTCGAAATCACCGCGCCGATCAGCGGTCCGCTGATGCCGGTACTGACAGTGAGCCCCGACAACGCGCTGGCCTGCGCGCCGCTGCCGGCGGGTTCCCTGGACGGACACATCGCGCTGGTATCCCGGGGCGAATGCGCGTTCACGGACAAGGCGAACAACATCCAGGCGGCCGGCGCAATCGCGATGATCCTCTGGAACAACCAGCCCGGCCCGATTCTCATGTCGATGCCCGGCGCCACGCTGCCGAGCGTGTCGATTCTGCTTGCCGAGGGGGAACAGATCCTCGCGGCACTGGACGCAAGCGGCGGGGTCGGCGAGGGCCGGATCTCCGAGACGAGATCGATCAACGTGGCCGAGAACGTGGATATCATGGCGACCACCAGTTCGCGTGGTCCGAATGGCGACCCGTCATTCCTGAAGCCGGATGTCGGCGCCCCCGGCACCAACATCCTGTCTGCCTATCCGCCGCCCGGCGGCCCGTACAACACCATCAGCGGCACCAGCATGGCCGCACCGCACGTGGCCGGTGCCGCCGCGCTGTTGCGGCAGCTGTATCCCGAGCTCAGCGCAGTCGAGCTCAAGTCCATGCTGATGACGTCGGCAAATCCCGACGTGCGCGACCAGGATGGCGAGGAGCTGGCCACGCCGTTTGATCGCGGCAGCGGTCGCCTCGACCTCGGCGCCGCGGCGAACACCGCGATTGCGTTCGACAAGGCCTCGGTGGCAAATGCCGGCTGCGTGCTGAATTGCCAGTTCCAGCGCACGGTGACCAGCAAGGTGGCCGATGCCGTCAACTGGACGGGCAGCGTCAGTTTCACGAGCCCGGATATTTCGGGAACGCTGGACTCGACCAGCCTCGAGCTCCCAGGGAACGGCACAGCGTCATTCACCCTGACGGTGGATACGCGCTTCGCCGCCGCCGGATGGCATTTTGGCGAAGTGGTGTGGCAGGACGCCTCCGGGACGTATGCGGATGCGCGCCTGCCGATTGCCGTGTTTGCGGCGCTGTCCAGCGACGAAAACGTGATTTCCACGACGCCGGCCGCCGCCGAAGTGGTCGCAGGCGAACCGTTGACCATCCGCTCCCGGGCGGGCTTCGCGGGAGCACCCGCACAGCCCTACGCGTTCACGATGCTGATGCCGGAAGGCACCGAGCTGGTCGAAGGCTCGCTGGTCCCGTCATCCTACCTGGCCACCCAGTTCGGCTTCAGCATTGCGCCGAACATGCGCTCAATGACCTGGGCCGGCACCGTCAACCAGCTTGCACCGGTAGCATCGGTGACCCCGGTGAATTTCCCCTTCGCCGGGCTGTCGTTGACCGACCTGCCGTTCGCCAGCCCGAGCTTGCCGTGTGAGGCCGGCTGCGACGAGGCAGTCTTCTCGTTCGCGGTCGGGAATTTCGGCGGCTTCATCCACAATGGCGAACTCGTCACGGTGATGGGCATTACCGAGAACGGTTTCGTGACCGGCTCGGCGCCGAACTTCGAGCTCAGCTTCATCAACCAGAACCTGCCCGACCCGGCGCTGCCGAACAACGTGATCGCGCCGTTCTGGACGGATTTCGAAGTGGGCGGGGAGCCCGGCGGCGCTGTCTACTACAACATCGTTTTCGACGGTGTTGACGATTGGCTGGTCTGGGAATGGCACGAGGTGTACCTGTGGGGCCAGCCGGACGGCCCCCGCTACAGCTTCTCTGTCTGGATCAAGCTGGAGTCTGACGAGATCTACTTCAATTACCTCGACATTCCGGTCGTGCCGGGTTTCGTTACGGTCGGTATTGAAGATGTCGCCGGCGTCGCGGGGACCTCGGCCTACTTCAATGGTACCGGCACGCCGCCGAATACCGGCGCTGGCTGGCGGGCCCTGCTGCGGCCGGGTGATCCCGGGTTCGTGGCGTTCGAGTACGACGTGATCGCTGATACCTTCGGCGCTGCGGCCGGCACCAGCATCACGACGGTGCGCGACGAGGCGGCGACCGTGGACCTCGCGGGCCTGTTCACGACCAGCCTGACGGACAGCGTGTCCCTGGTCAGCATCGACTCACCCAAGGGCGATTTCCGCGCCGTGGCGCCGGTGTTGATCACCGCGGACGGCGAAGTGGACGTCGAAATCGTGGACGAGCCTGAGCATGGTTCGGTCAGCCCGGCCGCGTCCGGCGAATACGCGTTTGTCTACACGCCGGCGGCGGGCTTCTTCGGCACGGACAGCTTCAGCTATCGCGTGGTCGACGAAGGCGGCAACGCGACCAACGTTGCGACCGTGAGCGTGACAGTCGAGCGCGGCAACGATCCCCCGGTGGCCAATGCGACGGGCCCGGGCAGGGTGAGGGGCAGGACCGCTGTCACCCTGAGTGCTGCGGGCAGCACGGACCCGGATGGCGATGTGTTGACCTACAGCTGGACGCAGACGGCCGGCCCGACGGTGACGCTCGCCGGCAGCAACTCGGCAACCGCGACATTTACTGCCCCCAACCAGACCGCGGCGTTGACCTTCAGTGTCACGGTCTCCGACGGCGAGTTCTCCGACTCAGCAGCGGTGACGGTCAATGTCGATCGCAAGAAGAGCAGCGACAAGTGGTACGAAGGCAGCTTCGGCGGCCTGCTTGCCCTGCTGGGCCTGTGGGTCGCGTGGGTCCGTAGGCGGCCGTTGCGGGCCTGACCTGGCGCCGACAGGGTCGGATGCCAATCACTGAAAAGGGGCCTTCGGGCCCCTTTTCTTCCAACGGAATACGGCAACCAGAAATGAAATCACTCTGCTCGACGCTCCTGGCGCTGGCCCTGCTGCTGGCTGCGGCATGCGGGGAGGTCGCGCCGCCGGCCGAGGCGCCCGTGGCAACGCCGCAGCCTGCGCCGGTGGAGCCGGTGGACCTGCTGCAGGAGATTCGCCGCGCCGCGGGTGTCGCGCGCGCCGATGACCTGTCCCAGTGCCGCGCAATCGCGCTGGGTGCGAAGCCCTGCGGCGGACCGGAGCGATACTTGTTGTACTCGACGCTGACCGCGGATGAACAACGCCTGCGGGCCCTGGTCGAGCGCTACAACGCCGCGGCGGAAAAGCGGTCCCGGGAACAGGACCTCGTGTCGGATTGCCAGGTCATCGAGGCGCCGGCGCTCGGCGTGGAGGGCGGGTTCTGCGTGCCGATACCGAAGCAGGCAATGTGAGGTCCTAGCGTTCCCGGCGAGTCGACGCGAGGCGAGCCCAGCACCACTGGCCGGCCGCAAGCACCAGGCCGGTGGCGACGCCGTAGAAGTGCGCCGCCACCGCGAGACGGTCGGGGGCGAGCGCGCCGAGCGGCACGGGTCCGGCCCAGTGTTCGTAGCCCGCTTTCGCGACGACTACGACCAGCACGAGCCAGCCAAGCGCGACCTTGCGCCTGATGTCCTGCACGGCGCCCCAGGCAAACACGCCGTAAAGCGCGCCGGAGAAACCCGCGTAGTAGTGCACCTGCGGCGCGAAGGCATACATGCCAGCGCTCGCGCCCGTAGCGACGATCACCACGACGGCCAGGTAACGCCAGCCAGGCAGGTGCTCGGCGAACAACAGCCAGGCGAGGCCGATACCCAGCAGGTTCATCAGCAGGTGGCCGCCCGCGAGGTGCACGAACTGCCCGCTGAGCAGTCGCCAGGCCTGGCCCGCATCAATGGCTTCCCGATCCCAGGCGAGTGCCAGCCGGAGCGGCTCCGGCAACAGGAAAATGAGCGTCAGCAGGCCCATCAGCGCCAGGGTCGGCAGCACGAGCTCGCGCGACCTCGGCAATTCCAGCCGTCGCTTGCTGGCCGGCTTCTCGACGGGGGAGCCGCGCATCTGCTGGTTAAGCCTCGATTTCGCACCGTGGCGACATGCGCGATGATAACGAACAAACAACGTCTCCGGAGGCGCCGCCATGCCGTTCCTGTCCATCAATCCCGCCACCGGCGAGGAGTTCTTTCGCGCCGAGGGTCACCGGCCCGCGCAGGTCGAGGCGATCCTCGAGGATGCCGCCAACGCTGCGCGGGCCTGGCGCGCCGTGCCCGTCGAAGAGCGCTGCCGCCTGCTGCGCCAGGCGGCCGCGGCGCTCTTGCTGCGCCGCGACGAGTTCGCCCGGCTGATCACGCTGGAGATGGGCAAGCTGATCGGCGAGGCGCGCGCCGAGGTCGAGAAGTGCGCCGCCGGCTGCACCTTCTATGCCGAGCACGCGGCACGCATGCTCGCCGACGAGATCGTCGCCACCGACGCGCGCCGCAGCCTCGTGACGCACGAGCCGCTCGGCACGGTGCTCGCGATCATGCCGTGGAACTTCCCGTTCTGGCAGGCGATCCGCTGCGCGGCGCCGGTGCTGGCCGCGGGCAACACGGTGCTCCTGAAGCACGCCTCGAACGTGCCGCAATGCGCGCTCGCGATCGAGCGGGTGTTCGAAGAGGCGGGGTTCCCCGAGGGCGTGTTCCGCACGCTGCTGATCGACGGCGCGGCTGCGGGCCGGCTGATCGCAGACCCGCGCGTACATGCGGTCTCGCTGACCGGCAGCGACGCGGCCGGCCGCGCGGTCGCCGCGCAGGCGGGCAGGCACCTGAAGAAGGCCGTGCTCGAGCTCGGCGGCGCGGATGCCTTCATCGTGCTCGAGGACGCTGACGTCGAGCTCGCCGCCATGCAGGCCGCGCGGGCCCGATTCCAGAACGCCGGCCAGAGCTGCATCGCGGCGAAGCGCTTCCTGGTCGTCGACAGCGTCGCGGAGGCCTTCCGCGCGCGCTTCAAGGCGGCGGTCGAGTCGCTCCTGCCCGGCGACCCGCTCGACCCGGCCACGACGCTCGCGCCGATGGCGCGCCGCGACCTGCGCGACGAAGTGCACGCGCAGGTTGCCGACGCGCTCGCGCGCGGCGCGCGGGCCGTCACCGGCGCCCAACCGCTCGACGGCCCCGGCGCCTACTATGCCGCGACGATCCTCGACGGCATCGCGCCCGGCATGCGCGCCTGGAGCGAGGAAGTCTTCGGCCCCGCCGCCCTCCTATTCGGGGTCAGAGACGAAATTCAGGCGGTCGAGGTCGCCAACGCCAGCCGCTTCGGCCTCGGCGGCAGCGTGTGGACGCAGGACCTCGCGCGCGGCGAGCGACTCGCGCGCCGCCTCGAGTGCGGCGTCGCCTTCGTGAACGGCATGGTCAAGAGCGACCCGCGCCTGCCGTTCGGCGGCGTCAAGGACTCGGGCTATGGCCGCGAGTTGTCACGCCACGGCCTGCACGAGTTCGTCAACACGAAAACCGTCTGGATCGGCTGACTCACTGCGGGTCGTTGAGGACGAAGGTCACCTTCATCTTGACCCGGAAAAGCGTGATGTCGCCTTTCTCGTTGACGACGACTTCCTGGTCCCGCACCCAGGCGCCGCGGATGTGCTTGAGCGTCTTGTTGGCACGCTTGATGCCGCTCGTGACAGCGTCCTCGAAGCTCTTCGTCGAGTCGGCGATGATTTCGGTGACTTTTGCGACTGACATGGTTTTCCTCCCTCGGCGCACCGGCAGGATGCCGACGCTGTCCTCGGTGTTTGAATGACAAGTATAGGAGACGCTGCGGAATCTGCTGGCGGGTTGCTGGACGCAACGCCGGTTTCTGGGGTAGGGTCAGCGCGCCTTCAGGAAGGAGTTCACATAATGAAGACCAGTTTCATCCGGTTCATCGCCACGCTCGTCGCGCTGTCCGTCGGCCTGGCCGGCGTCGTGCACACGGCCTCGGCCGCTGTCGTCGGCACGCGCGCCGTCATGATGCAGGCGGAGCGCGCCGACACGGTCGCGCGTGTACAGGCGGCGCTGGAGCGTGAGGCCGTGCAGCAGCAGCTGGTCGCGCACGGCGTCGACATCGAGGCCGCGAAGGCGCGGGTGGCAGCGCTCAGCGACGCCGAGCTGCGCCAGCTCGACGGCCGGCTGGCGGAATTGCCGGCGGGCGCAGGGCTGCTCGAGATCATCGGCGTCGTGTTCGTCGTGCTGCTGATCCTCGAACTGGTCGGCGTCATCGACATCTTCAAGCGCATCTAGGGCGCTTGCTTGCCTGCAGCGTGACCGCCACCGGCCGCGGCCTCACGCTGCTGTTGCTGGTCGGGGCGCTGGGCGGCTGTGCCGCCCAGCGCGTGCTGGTCTCCGAGGCGCCATCGCTGCGAGGCCTCGACGCACCCGTCGAGCTCGTCGACACCCCGTTCTTTCCGCAGGAGGCCTTGCAGTGCGGCCCCGCCGCGCTCGCGACGGTGCTCGGCGCCGCCGGCGTCGCGGCCGACCCGGACATGCTCGCGCGCGAGGTCTACACGCCGGGCCTCGGCGGCAGCCTGCAGCTCGAGCTCGTCGCCGCGGCGCGCACCCGCGGCGTCCTGCCGGTCGTCATCGCGCCGGACGCTGATGCCTTGTTCGCCGAGTTGCTGGCCGGCCGGCCGGTGCTGGTGCTGCAGAACCTCCGGCTGCGCACCTGGCCGGCGTGGCATTACGCGGTCGTCATCGGGGTGGACCCGGCCACCGAGCGCGTCATCCTGCGCTCCGGCACGGCGCGCCGCCTGCAGGCGCCGGCGGCGCGCTTCCTGCGCAGCTGGGCGCTGGCGGAGCACTGGGGCCTGGTCCTGCTCGAGCCCGGCGAGCTGCCCGCCCGGCCGGATCGAGAACATTATTTCGACGCGGTGGCCGGGCTCGAGGACACCGGCCGGCACGCGGCCGCCGCGCGCGCCTGGCAGGCCGCGCTCCTCGCGTGGCCGGACGATGCGATCGCACGCTTCGGCTTCGCCACCTCGAGCTACCTGGCCGGCGACCTCGCCGCAGCGCGTGCCGGCTTCGCGGCCTTGCTCGAGCGCGAGCCGGACCATGCCGCCGCGCTGAACAACCTCGCGAACCTGCTGGCGCAGCTCGGGTGCCGCGCCAGTGCGCGTGCGTTGGCCGTGCGCGCTGTCGCGGCCGCGCCGCCCGGCGGCGAGATCGCCGCCGCCGCGGCGGACACGCTGCGCAGCCTCGAGATCGGCGCCGTCGATGCCGCCGGCTGCGCCGCGGCCGGCGCGCCTGAACCCTAGCCGCGCGCCCCCGCACTGCGCGATCCACGGACGCCGGTACTCGTGCCGCGGCCGTATACTCGGAGCCCCCTAGCGATCGGATACCGGGAGTCATCGGATGAATGACCTGGACTGGGTCATGCCGGGCGCCAGCCCGTTGCAGGCGCCGCGGCGCGATGTGCCGCTGCAGGTCAAGCGGCGCGGCGCGGACCTGTATCGCGACCCGCTCCTGAACAAGGGCTCGGCGTTCACGCCGCAGGAGCGCGCGCAACTCGGGCTCGACGGCCTGCTGCCGAGCCGCATCAACACGATGGCGCAGCAGGTGCGGCGCATTCACATGACGCTGGATCGCCTGCGCGATCCGTTCGACAAGTACCTCGAGCTGGCCGGCCTGCAGGATCGCAACGAGCAGCTGTTCTACCGTGTGCTCAGCGACCAGCTCAAGGCGCTGATGCCGATCATCTACACGCCGACGGTCGGCAAGGCGACGCGCGAGTTCAGCCACGTGTTCCGCCGCGCGCGCGGCGTGTGGATCACGCCGGATCATCGCGGCCGGGTGGCCGACGTGCTGCGTGCCGCGACCCGCGGCCGGCCGGTCAAGCTGATCGTCGCGACCGACAACGAGTCGATCCTCGGCATCGGCGACCAGGGCGCCGGCGGCATGGCGATCGCGATCGGCAAGCTGTCGCTGTACTGCGCGGCCGGCTGCATTCATCCGGCCTACACCCTGCCGGTCAGCCTCGACGTCGGCACCGACAGCGCCTCGCTGCTGGAGGACGAGCTGTACCTCGGCTGGCCGGGCCGACGCCTGCGCGGCGAAGCCTATGATGCGCTCGTCGATGAGTTCGTCGGCGCCGTCTGCGAGGTGTTCCCCGGCGCCTTGCTGCAGTGGGAGGACTTCCGCAAGGACAACGCCTCGCGCCTGCTCGATCGCTACCGCGCGCGGCTGCCGTCGTTCAACGACGACATCCAGGGCACCGGCGCGGTGTGCCTCGCCGGCGTGCTGTCGGCGCTGACGATCACCGGCAGCAGGCTGGCCGAACAACGCGCGGTCGTGCTCGGCGCCGGCGCGGCCGGCCTCGGCATCACGCGCCAGCTGGCCGGCGCAATCGAGGGCGCGGGCGGCGCGCAGCTGCCTGTCGCCGTGCTGGACAGCCGCGGCTTGCTGGTCGGCAGCAACTTCCGCGACGAGTACAAGGCCGCGCTCGCGTGGCCCGCGCCACTCGCCGAGGCGCGCGGGCTCGGCGCCGACGCGGGCGCCGACCTCGCGACGGTCGTCGAGCGCTTCAAGCCGACGATCCTGGTCGGCGTGTCCGGCCAGTCGGGTGCCTTCGACGAGCGCGTCGTGCGCGCGATGGCCGCCAGCACGCCGCGGCCGATCATCATGCCGCTGTCCAACCCGACCGACTACGCCGAGGCGCGGCCGGAAGAAGTCCTGCGCTGGAGCGAGGGGCGCGCGCTGGTCGCGACCGGCAGCCCGTTCGCGGACGTCGAGCTCGACGGGCGCCGTCACATCATCGGCCAGGGCAACAACGTGTTCATCTTCCCCGGCCTCGGCCTCGGCGCACTGCTATGCGAGGCGCGCGCGGTGTCGGACGGCATGATCAACGCCGCCGCGCGGACGCTCGCCGACGTCGTGCGCCAGGAGTCGATGGGCGAGGGCCGGCTGTACCCGCCGGTGGCGCGGCTCAGGCACTGCACGCGGCTGGTCGCGGCCGCGGTCATGCGCGCCGCGGTCGCGGAGGGGCTGTGCGCGCCGCTGGCGGAGCCGGCCATCGAGGCGCGGCTCGAGGCGGCCCGCTGGGAGCCGGATTACCCGCCCTACGAGCCCGGCTGAGCCCGGCGCCGCAGGTAGAAGGCGTAGGCCTCCGGCAGCACGTCGTGCGGTGCCGGGTGCCCGAGCGCGAGCGCGGCGTGATAGGCGAAGTTCGGGTTGGCGAGCAGCTCGCGGCCGAGCGCGACGAGATCGGCGCTGCCGTCGGCGATGATGCTGTTGGCGAGCGCCGGCGTCGTGATCATGCCCACGGCCATCGTCGGCAAGCCGCTTGCGATGCGCACGGCGCGCGCGTTCGGCACCAGGTAGCCGGGCGCCGGCGCCGGGGCGGCCACGGCTGTGATGCCGCCGGTCGAGCAGTCGACGAGGTCCACGCCGACCGCCTGCAGCGCGCGCGCGAGCGTGATCGTGTCCTCGCGCGTCATGCCGCCCGCGACCGGATCCTCCACCGAGGCGCGCCAGAACACCGGCATGCCGTCCGGCACCGCCGCGCGGATCGCCGTCGCGACGCGCAGCGGGAAGCGCATGCGGCCCTGCAGGTCGCCGCCCCATTCGTCGTCGCGACAGTTCGACACGGCGGCGAGGAAGCTGTGCACGAGGTAGCCGTGCGCGCCGTGGATCTCGACGAAGTCGAAGCCGGCATCGACGGCACGGTGCGCCGCGAGCGCGAAAGCCTCGATGAGCTCCTCGACTTCCCCGGACGTGAGCTCGCGCGGCGCCGGCCACTTATCGCCGTAGGGCAGGCCGCTCGGCGCGACCGCCGTCCAGGCCGACGCGGGATCGCTGGCGGCGAGCGGCATGGCGCCGGCCAGCGGCACGGCGGCGCTGGCCTTGCGGCCGGCGTGCGCGAGCTGGATGCCGACCGGGATGCGCTGCGCGCGGTACAGCGCGACGATCCGGCGCAGGCCGGCGATCTGCTCGTCGCGCCACAGGCCGAGGCAGCCGGGCGTGATGCGGCCGTCGCGCGTGACGGCCGTGGCCTCGACGATCGCGCCGCCGACGCCGCCGAGCGCAAAGCGGCCGTGGTGGGCGAAGTGCCAGTCAGCGGCGAAGCCGTCGATGGCGCTGTACTGGCACATCGGCGAGACTACGACGCGATTCCGGAAGGTGACGCCGCGCAGGGTCAGCGGCTGGAACAGGGGCGGCGCCCCGGCGAAGTCGTGCTGGTCGTCCATGGTGGCCTCCTTGCCCCGGCGAATCGCGCTGCGCCTTTGCCGGATACCACAATGATAGCCGAGCCCGCGGCGGAGGCGAGCGAAATGAGCCGTTATTACCGGTATTTTCTTATGGCAGTCATGTTCGCGACCGGCTTCGGCCTGGTCGGTGCGCCAGCGCGCACGGCGTTCGCCGAGGCGGTGTCGGCCGACGCCGGCTATGCGCAACTCGTCGAGCTGTTCGAGGCCTTCGTCGAGTGGCGCCGCCCGCCGGCCGACGGCCTCGCGGACCACGGCGCGGCGGCCGTCGCGCAGCGCATCCGGGACATCGAGGCCTTCCAGCAACGCCTCGCGGCGATCCGCGCCGACGGCTGGTCCCGCTCGCAGCAGGCCGATTACTTTGCCGTCCGCTCGGCGCTCGACCAGCACGAATTCCTGCACAAGGTGTCGCGGCCGTGGTCGCGCGATCCGGGCTACTACGTCGACCAGATGCTGCGGCTGAGCTTCGTCGAGCTGCCCGTCGAGGGCGATGAGCTGGACGCGTTGCGCGCGCGCCTCGCCGCGATCCCGGTGCTCGTCGGACAGGCGCGCGCGAACCTCGTCGACGTGGCCGCCGACTTCGCCGACCTCGCGATCTTCAACCTGGCCAACGCGGACGGCGTCGGCCACGGGCATCCCTATCGGCCGGTGCCACCGGCCGGCGTCATCGGCTGGTACGAGGACCTGCTCGCGCGCGCGACGACGCAGCAGCCCGGGCTGGTCGCGGACATCGAGCGCGCGCGCGACGCGGCGCTTGAGCTGCACGGCTGGCTGGTCGAGCAGCGGCCGACGATGACCG
>CAYWYS010000058.1:2323-13606 GCA_964462675.1 uncultured Thioalkalivibrio sp. | reverse complement strand
CGAAAAAGCCGCGCACCTTGTCCACCCAGCCCTGCTCGCGCGGGCTGTGGCTGCGACCGCTGTCGCGCAGGCTCGTTTCAAACTCCCGCAACATTTCTTTCTGGCGCTTGTTCAGACCCACCGGCGTCTCCACGACGACGTGCACCATCAGGTCGCCCTGCGGCCCGCCGCGCACCGGACGGATGCCCTTGCCGCGCATCCGGAAGACCTTGCCGCCCTGGGTGCCCTCCGGAATCTTGAGCTGCTCGCTCGACTGCTCGCCGAGCATCGGCACGTCGACCTCGCCGCCGAGGGCGGCCGCCACGAAGCCAATGGGAATCTCGCAAGCGAGGTCCGCGCCACGCCGCTCGAAAATCGGGTGCGGCCGCACGTGGACCTCGACATACAGGTCGCCCGGCGGCCCGCCATTGCGCCCCGCCTCACCCTCGCCGCCGAGCCGGATGCGGTCGCCGCTGTCGACGCCGGCCGGAATCTTGACCGCAAGCGTCTTGGTCTCGCGCACCCGGCCCTCGCCATGGCAGTCTTCGCAGGGATCCGCAATGACGGTGCCTTGTCCCTTGCACTCCGGACAGGTCTGCTCGACGGCGAAGAATCCCTGCTGCATCCGGACTGCGCCGCGGCCACCGCAGGTCCTGCAGGCGACCGGCGATGAACCGGGCTTGCCGCCGCTGCCGTGGCAGGCGCCGCACTCGACCGCCAGCGGCAGGCTGATCGTGACCGTATCGCCGAACGCAGCCTGCTCGAGTTCCAGCTCGACCTCGTAGCGCAGGTCTGCGCCACGAAACACGCGCGAGCGGCCACCCCGCCGGCCGACGCCGAAGATGTCGCCGAACACCTCGCCGAAAATATCACCGAAGGCATCGCCGGGCCCGAAACCGCCGCCGCCCTGCGCGCCACCGCCCACGCCCGCGTGACCGAACTGGTCATAGGCTGCCCGCTTGCGAGGATCCTTGAGGACCTCCCACGCCTCCTTGATTTCCTTGAAGGAGGCCTCGGCCGCCGGGTCGCCGGGGTTCCGGTCGGGATGAAACTTCATGGCGAGGCGGCGATAGGCCTGCTTCAGCTCGGCCTCGGTAGCATTTCGCTGCAGCCCGAGGGCCTCGTAGTAATCGCGCTTCGCCATGCGGCGCTCCAAAAAAGATCGGGGTCAGATACCGATTTCGGCCGAAATCGGTATCTGACCCCGAATTGTTACTTGCGGTCTTCCTTGACTTCCTCGAACTCCGCGTCGACGACATCCTCGTCCGCGGGCCTGCCGCCACCCGCCTGGTCTGCACCGTCGCCACCGGCCGGGCCGGCCTTCGCCTCCTCGGCATAGACCCGCTGCATGACGGTCGCCGACGCCTCGCCGAGCGTGCGCGTCTTGGCCTCGATGCGCCCCTTGTCATCCGACTTGACGGCGTCCTTGAGATCGGAAATTGCCGACTCGATCTTCGCCCGCTCCTCGGACTGCACCTTCTCGCCGAGCTCCTGCAGCGACTTCTCGCTGGAGTGAATCAGCGCCTCGGCCTGGTTGCGCGTGTCGACCAGCTCGCGGAACTTCTTGTCCTCGGCGGCGTGCGCCTCGGCGTCCGCGACCATCTGCTTGATTTCTTCGTCAGTCAGGCCGCTCGAGGCCTTGATGACGATCTTCTGCTCCTTGCCGGTCGCCTTGTCCTTCGCCGAGACATTCAGGATGCCGTTGGCGTCGATGTCGAAGCTCACCTCGATCTGCGGCACGCCGCGCGGCGCGACCGGCAGATCGGTCAGGTCGAAGCGGCCGAGCGACTTGTTGTCCAGCGCGCGCTCGCGCTCGCCCTGCAGCACGTGGATCGTCACGGCCGTCTGGTGATCCTCGGCGGTCGAGAACACCTGGTGCGCCTTGGTCGGGATGGTGGTGTTCTTCTCGATCAGCTTGGTCATGACGCCGCCGAGCGTCTCGATGCCGAGCGACAGGGGCGTCACGTCGAGCAGCAGCACGTCCTTGACCTCGCCGGACAGCACGCCGGCCTGGATCGCCGCGCCGATCGCGACCGCCTCGTCCGGGTTGACGTCCTTCTTGGGCTCCTTGCCGAAGAAATCCTTGACCGCTTCCTGCACCTTCGGCATGCGCGTCTGGCCGCCGACCAGGATGACGTCCTCGACGTCGCTGACCTTCAGGCCCGCGTCCTTGAGGGCGATCTTGCATGGCTCGATCGTCCGGCGCACGAGTTCCTCGACCAGCGACTCGAGCTTGGCGCGGGTCAGCTTGATGTTGAGGTGCTTCGGCCCGCTGGCGTCGGCCGTGATGTACGGCAGGTTGACCTCGGTCTGCTGCGACGAGGACAGCTCGATCTTGGCCTTCTCGGCGGCCTCCTTGAGGCGCTGCATGGCGAGCGCATCCTTGCGGATGTCGATGCCGCTTTCCTTCTCGAAGCTGTCGGCCAGGTACTGGATGACCTTGAGGTCGAAATCCTCGCCGCCCAGGAAGGTGTCACCGTTGGTCGCAAGCACCTCGAACTGGTGCTCGCCATCCACCTCGGCGATCTCGATGATGGAGATGTCGAAGGTGCCGCCGCCGAGGTCGTAGACCGCAACCTTGCGATCGCCGCGCTGCTTGTCGAGGCCGTAGGCCAACGCCGCAGCGGTCGGCTCGTTGATGATGCGCTTGACGTCCAGGCCGGCAATCTTGCCGGCGTCCTTGGTCGCCTGGCGCTGTGAGTCGTTGAAGTAGGCCGGCACCGTGATGACGGCCTCGGTGACCGGCTCGCCGAGATAGTCCTCGGCGGTCTTTTTCATCTTCATCAGCACACGCGCGGAAATCTCCGGCGGCGCCATGGCCTTGCCGCCGGCCTCGACCCACGCGTCGCCGTTGTCGGCCTTGATGATCTTGTAGGGCACCATGTCGCGATCCTTGGCGACCACCGGGTCGTCATAGCGCCGGCCAATCAGCCGCTTGACCGCGAACAGGGTGTTGTGCGGATTGGTGACCGCCTGGCGCTTCGCCGGCTGGCCCACGATGACTTCCCCATCCTTGGTAAACGCCACCGTGGACGGCGTCGTCCGATCGCCTTCGCTGTTTTCGATGACCTTAGGAGTCTTGCCCTCCATGATCGCGACGCAGGAATTCGTGGTCCCGAGGTCAATGCCGATCACCTTGCCCATTTGAATCGTCTCCAGTATTGAATCTTGCGTTCAGCCTTGCGGCCCGCTGCGCCTGAACATGGGGGCGCGCGCGCCGCTTTCAAGGGCCCGGGCGCGCTAAGCGTCCGGGGCCCGGGCCACGATGACCCGTGCCGGCCGCAACAGCCGGTCGTGGATGCGATAGCCCTGCTGGATCACGGCCAGCACCGTGTCCGGGGCCGCGGCAGCGGAGGGCTGGGTCAGGATGGCCTCGTGGGCCTCCGGATCGAAGGGCTGGCCGGCCGCCTCGACCGGGGTCACGCCAAATTTCTCGAGGATCGACATCAGCAGCCGGAGGGTGGCGTCCATGCCCTCGGCCACCGCGCCCGCCTCGCCGCCGCTGCGCGCCGCCTCGAGGCCCATCTCGATGCTGTCGACGACCGCCAGCAGCTCGCGCGCCAGGCGCTCGGCCCCAAAGCGATGCGCCCCCTCGACGTCCCGCGCCGCCCGCCGACGGACGTTCTCGAGCTCCGCGGCGGTGCGCAGGAACTGCTCGCGGAACTCGGTCGCAGCCTCCTCGGCCCGCTGCAGCCGCGCCTCCGGGCTCAGCTCCGGGTCTCCAGCCGCGGCCGAAGTACGATCCCCGGCGGCTTCCTCGGGCACCGCCCCCTGCGCATCCCTGTCCGTCTCGGTCATTGGCCTTTCACTCCATGCTCAGGGGCGCTGCGTGCCGCGTGGCTGCGCGGCCGGCACCGCCCGGAACTCCATCAGTAGGTCGCCTGCTCTGTTGTTGGGCCTAGTCGCGGGAATTCAAGGCCGAGCCGAGCAGGCGCGCGGTGATATCGACGATCGGAATGATGCGATCGTAAGCCATTCGCGTGGGGCCGATGACGCCGAGCACGCCGACGACTTCATCGCCAACTGAGTACGGCGTCGCAACGACGCTGACCGACTCGAGGATCCGGTAGCCGGATTCCTCGCCGATGAAGATCTGCAGGCTCTCCGCCGCCATGCACTGGTCGAGCAGGTGCAGGATGTCGCGCTGCCGGGCAAACGCGTCGAACAGGCTGCGCAGCCGCTCGACGTTGGACAGCTCGGCGAACTGCATCAGGTTGGTCTCGCCCGCCAGCACGAAGCCCTGGCCGGGATCGTCGGCCGACTGGAAGGCCTGGCGCGCCATGCGGATTGCGCCGAGCATCATGCTGTTCATCGTCTCGCGGGTGTCGGTCAGCTCCGCGAGCAGCGCCTCGCGCACCCTCGCAAGCGACTTGCCGGCGAATTGCTCGTTGAGGTAGTTCGCCGCCATGCGCAACTCGTCGGCGGAGTAGTCGCGATCCATGTGCAGGATCCGGTTCTGCACTTCTTTCTCGTCGATGACCAGGATCGCGAGAATCCGGTTGTCCGACAGCGGCAGAAACTCGATCTGGCGCAGCGAGGCATGGCTGCGGCGCGGCACCGTGACGACGCCCGCCATGCGCGTCAACGCCGACAGCAGCGTCGAGGCGGAGCCGAGAATGTCGCCGTCGCCGCTCCGGAGAGCATCCATCTCCGCCTGCAGGCGGCGGATCTCGGCGCCGGACATCGGCTGCACCTTGAGCAGCGCGTCGACGAACAGGCGGATGCCCTTTGGCGTCGGGACGCGGCCGGCGGAGGTGTGCGGCGCCGCCACGAAGCCCATCTCCTCGAGGTCCGACATGACGTTGCGGATCGTTGCCGGCGACAGGTCGAGGCCCGAGTCCTTCGACAGGGTGCGCGAACCGACCGGCTGGCCGTCGCGGATATAGCGCTCAACCAGCACCTTGAGCAGGTGCCGGGCGCGATCCGATAAATCGGCCTCGACCGCTTTTTTCGACATGCCGGTGATTCTACGATGCCGCGCGGACGCGCGCATTGCCGGCCGCTGGCCTGGATTTGGGCAGCTGGCCCGTCCGGCGGCTTCGTGCTACAAGAACGCGGCTGCGTGAACGACACGGGAACCGCATGAGCCGACACTTCCAGACCATTGCCCTGACCGGCAAATACAAGGATCCGCGCGTCGGCGACTCGATGCTGATCCTGGCGCGGCACCTGGCGGCGGTCGGGGTGCGCGTGCTGCTGGACCCCGGCGTCAGGATGGAATTTCCCGGTATCCCGGTCGAGGAGATGCCGGAGGCCCAGTTCGGCGAGGCGGCCGAGCTGGTGGTCGCGATTGGCGGCGACGGCACGATGCTCTATGCCTCGCGCCTCGTCGCGGGCCGCGATGTGCCGCTGCTCGGCATCAACCGCGGGCGCCTTGGCTTCCTCGCCGACATCACGCCCGGCGAGATGCTGCGCCGGCTGGACGAAGTGCTGGCCGGCCACTACGACGAGGATCGGCGCCTGATGCTGGCAGCCGCCATCGACAACGGTGACAGCGCGCCGCGCCGTGCGCTGGCGCTCAACGACGTCGTGCTGCAGAAACGCGACGGCGGCCGGATGCTCGACTTCGAGAACTGGGTCAACGGCGCCTACGTCAACACCCACGGCGGCGACGGCCTCGTCATCGCGACGCCGACCGGCTCAACGGCCTATGCCCTGTCCGGCGGCGGGCCGATCGTCCACCCATCTCTCGAGGCCATCACGCTCGTGCCGATCTGCCCGCACACGCTGTCGGACCGGCCGATCGTGATCCGCGCCGATGCCCGCATCGAGGTGCGCGTGCTGGAGCGGCCGGACACGCGCGCCGAGGTGTCCTGCGACGGCAAGCCGCTCGGCGAACTGGCCGCCGGCCAGCGCCTGCTGGTGCAGGCGGCCAAGGAGAAAGTCGTGCTGATACATCCCCGCGGCCACGACTATTTCCGGCTGCTGCGCTCCAAGCTGCACTGGGGCCGCGGCAGCCAGAGCCGCTTCGACGGCGCCAGCGACGACTGAGTAGCGGCCGTGCTGTCCAGCGTCTCGGTCCGCAATTTCGCGATCATCGACGAGGTCTCGCTCGAGCTCGGGCCGGGCCTGACGGTGCTGACCGGCGAGACCGGTGCCGGCAAGTCGATCCTCGTCGATGCGCTGGGCCTCGTGCTCGGCGACCGCGCAGACGCGACGGCGGTGCGCCATGGCGCGGATCGCGCCGAGATCACGGCCAGCTTCGACCTGGCTGCCTTGCCGGACGTCGCCGCCTGGCTGGTCCAGCAGGCACTCGACGCCGACGGCGAATGCGTATTGCGGCGGGTCATCAGCGCGGAAGGCCGCTCACGCGCCTGGATCAACGGCGTGCCGACCACGCTGCAGGCGCTGCGCGAACTCGGCGAGCGTCTGGTCGATATTCACGGCCAGCACGAGCACCAGTCGCTGGCGCGTCCCGCCGCGCAACGCGCGCTGCTCGACGCGCGCCTGCCCGACACGGAGCTGCTGCATGGCGTCGCGGGCGCGTGGCAGGCGTGGCGCGAGGTGCTCGACGAGCGCGTGCGCCTCGAGGCGGCCGGCCGCGACCGCGAGCAGCGCCTCGACCTGTTGCGCTACCAGCTGCGCGAGCTCGAGGCCTTTGCGCCGGCCGCCGGCGAGGCGGCCGAGCTGGAGAATGAGTTTTCCCGCCTGGCCAACGCCGGCCGGCTCGCCGAGGGCGCTGGCGGCGCGCTCGAACTGGTCTACGAGGGTGAAGCCGGCGCAGCGCATGACGCGGTGGCGCGCGCCGCCGAACTGCTGGCCGAACTCGCCGGCTTCGATGCGCGCCTGGAGGGACCCCGTCGCCTGCTGGCCGAAGCGGAGATCCAGCTCGCCGAGGCCGCGACGGAGTTGCGCCGCTACCTCGGCGATCTCGAGATGGATCCCGTGCGGCTCGATTCGGTGCAGGCGCGGCTGGAGGGCATCAAGGCGCTGGCGCGCAAGCACCAGGTGGCGCCCGACGCGCTGCCCGAGCGCCAGGCGCTCCTCGCCACGGAGCTCGAAGAGCTCGAGCAGGCCGAAATTCGGCTCGGCCGGGTCGCCGAACGCCTCGTCGCGGCCGAGACCGGCTACCGCAAGTCGGCGGCGCGTCTCGGCAAGGCCCGGGCCGCGGCCGCGACCCGGTTCTCAGAGCAGGTCACGGCCCTGATGCACCAGCTCGGCATGCCCGGCGGCCACTTCGTCGTGGCGGTCGCGCATGAGCCCGAGGCCGCCTTTGCGCCGCACGGACTCGATGACATCGAATTCCGGGTCAGCGCCAACCCCGGCCAGCCACCGGCGCCGGTGGCAAAGATCGCCTCCGGCGGCGAGCTGTCGCGCATCAGCCTGGCGATCCAGGTCGCGGCGACCAGCCTGGCGCCCACGCCGGTCATGGTGTTCGACGAGGTCGACTCGGGCGTCGGCGGCGGCGTCGCGGAGATCGTCGGGCGGCGGCTCGCGGAACTCGGCCAGCGCGCGCAGGTGCTCTGCGTGACCCACCTGGCGCAGGTCGCAAGCCAGGCCATGCACCACCTGCGGGTCGTCAAGCTGACCGACGGGACGACCACGCGGACGACGCTGAAGTCGCTGACCGAGGCCGAAAAGATCGAGGAACTCGCGCGCATGCTCGGCGGCGTCGAGATCACCGGCACGACCCGGGCGCACGCCGAGGAGATGCGCCAGCGCGGCACCCGCAGCTGACGCAGCGCGCGGCGGCGCTCAATCCTTGCTGGCGAGGTGCGGGCAGTTCTTGCGTGCGCAGTTGCCGTAGATCACCAGCGCGTGATCCGCGACTGTGAAGCCATGCGCCTGGGCCGCGGCCTCCTGGCGCGCCTCGATCGTAGGATCGTAGAACTCCTCCACGCGGCCGCACTGCTGGCAGATGATGTGGTCGTGGTGGCCGCCGTCGTCGAGCTCGAACACCGCGCTGCCGCCCTCGAAGTTGTGCCGCCGCACCAGCCCTGCCGCCTCGAACTGCGTCAGCACGCGGTAAACCGTCGCCAGGCCGATGTCGGCATCCGAGTCGATCAGGTGCTTGTAGACATCCTCGGCGCTCATGTGGCGCTGCTTGTGCTCTTCGAGGATCTCGAGAATCTTCAGCCGTGGCAGAGTGACCTTGAGGCCGGCCCTCCTGAGTTCCTTGGATTCCATGCTCCGCTCCGGCTGCGACAGGGGATCAGTCTGGTATTATTGCCCACCGTCGTCGGCCACTCCAGCATCAGGGATCCAATGCCGCTCATTTCCCGACTTGCCGTCATCGCCGTGCTCGGCCTGTTCGCCGGCTGCAGCATGGTGCAGGGCTTCACGCTGCGGCCCTACCGGATCAACATCCAGCAGGGCAATTTCCTCGAGGCCGACGAGATCGACCAGATCAAGGTTGGCATGAGCCAGAGCCAGGTCCGGTTCCTGATCGGTACCCCGATGGTCGCCGATCCGTTCAACGTGCAGCGCTGGGACTACGTGTTCTTCTTCAAGATCGGGCGCTCGCGCGAGGAAATCTCCAGCCGGCTGACGGTCTGGTTCGAAGATGAACGCGTGGTGCGGATCGACCGACCGGACGCCGAGGGCCAGACCCGGCGCGTCGAGGACGTCGGCTTCGACACTTGAGGCGGCACTAGACGTCCAGCGCGTCGTCGCGTCCGCTCTTACCCATGCTCTTGCCGGCCGCCGCCAGGTCGCGGCGCGCCGCGCGCGGGTCCACCAAGAGCGGCCGGTAGATCTCTACCCGGTCGCCGGCCTGCAGCGGCCGGTCGGCCTTGCAGAGCTTGCCGAACACGCCCAGCCGGTTATTGTCGAGGTCGATCTCCGGAAACTGCTCCTCGATGCCCGAGAGCCGCACCGCCTCGATCGCCGTGGTGCCGGGCGGTACCTCGAGCTTCAGGATCAGCTGGCGCTCGGGCTGCGCAAACGCGACCTCGACCTCGATCATGTCCTCCACGGCCTGCGCGTCGTTCAGGACTGTGCCACGCCGAGCAGCCGCAGCAGCCCGGTGGCATGCAGGAACACCAGCAACACAGCAGCCGGCGCAACCCAGCGGGCCAGGAAACGCCACCAGTTGTAGGCGGCACCGGTGCCGATGTCGAGCTCCTCCGCGGTGGAGTTCTTGCACATGACCCAGCCGGCGAAAATCGTGATGAACAGTCCGCCGAGCGGCAGCAGGATGTTGCTCGACAGGTGGTCGAGATTCTCGAACAGCGTGCGGCCGAGCAGCTTGAAGTCCGCCAGCTCGTTGAAGGACAGGATCGTCAGGAAGCCGAGCGCCCAGACGATGACGCCGATGATGACCGCTGACACGGCGCGGCTGCGGCCGTGGGTCTCTACGCTCCAGGCGACCGCCGGCTCGATCAGGCCGATCGACGAGGTCCAGGCCGCAAAGGTCAGCAGCACGAAAAACAAGGTGCCGAACAGGTGCCCGCCGGCCATGTTGCCGAAGGCCAGCGGCAGCGTCTGGAAAATCAGCCCCGGCCCGGCGCCCGGGTCGAGCCCATGCGCGAATACGATCGGGAAGATCGCCAGCCCGGCCAGCAGCGCCATGCCGGTGTCGGCGACCACGACCGAGAAGGAGGTGTTGGTGATCGAGGTGCCCTCGGGCAGGTACGCGCCGTAGGCCATGATCGCGCCCATGCCGATACTCAGGCTGAAAAAGGCCTGGCCGAGCGCCGCGAGCATCGCGTCGCCGGTCAGCTTCGAGAAGTCCGCCTCGAGCAGGAAGTTCGCGCCGGCGCGGAAATCGCCATGCACGATCGCATAGCCGAGCAGCGCGAACATCAGCACGGCCAGCGACGGCATCAGGAAGCGCACGGCGCGCTCGAGACCGCGCTCCACGCCGCGCGCAACGACGAAAATCGTCATGCACATGAACAGCGTGTGCCAGAAGGCCAGCACCCGCCAGTCGCCGAGCAGGCCGCCGAACAGCCCATTGAGCTCGTTCGCGCCGGCGCCGGAAAAGCGGTTCATCGCGGCCTGGCCGACGTAGGACAGGGACCAGCCGGCAATGACGCTGTAGAACGACAGGATAATGATGCCGGCCACCACGCCCATGATGCCGACCAGCGCCCAGGTCGGGCGGCTGCCCTCCTCCTCGCCGACGATGCGCATCGTCGCCACCGGGTTGCGCCGGCCGCGCCGTCCGATCAGGATTTCGGCCATCATGATCGGCAGGCCGATCAGCGCAACGCACAGCAGGTAGAACAGCACGAAAGCGCCGCCGCCGTTGGCGCCGGCGACATAAGGAAACTTCCAGATATTCCCGAGGCCGACAGCGGAACCGCTGACAGCCAGGATAAAGGCCATCCTGGAAGACCAAAGGCCGTGCAGCGAACTACGCTTGGCCATGCCGGGCGAAACCCTGCGCTTTCAAAGGGCCGCGATTTTGGATTAAATCCACCGGCCCGGCAACCGCGGGGCCTAGCATGACCGCAGGCCGAACCCCGAACACGCACCGGATTCCACATGAGTACTGCCAAGAAAAAAGCCGCCGCCGGCGCCGGGGGATCGACAATCGCCCTCAACAAGAGAGCGCGGCACGACTATTTCATCGAGGAAAACTTCGAGGCCGGGCTGGTGCTCGAGGGCTGGGAGGTCAAGAGCCTCAGGGCCGGCCGTGCGCAGATTGCGGAAGCCTACGTCGTGGTCCGCGGCGGCGAGATCTGGCTGGTCGGCGCAAATATCACGCCGCTGAACACCGCCTCCACGCATGTGCACCCGGAACCGGCACGGAGCCGCAAGCTGCTGTTGCAGCGACGCGAGATCGACCGGCTGATCGGCTCAGTCGAGCGCGCCGGCTACACGATGGTGCCGCTGGCGCTGTACTGGAAGAAAGGCCGCGCCAAGCTCGACATCGGGTTGGCGAAGGGCAAGAAGCAGCACGACAAGCGCGCGACCGAGCGGGATCGCGACTGGGAGCGGCAGAAGTCAAGGATCCTTAAGCGATAGTAGGTATCTCAATAACAGATACTTACATACGTATTCTCACGTTGTTTCTGCATCCTGGTCGCCGGGCGATGCACGCAGTGTCATGCCGTAGTACGCAATCGGGATGTCCTCTCGCCGGGCGAGCGTCTCGGCGGCGCTCTTGATGCACTCGAACGCCATGCCCAGGTGCTCGGCCACCTTGATGGAGGCGGCATTCGGCGGGTCGATCACCGCCACCAGGCGATCCAGGCCCATCACCTCGCGCGCGTGGCTGACGAAGGCCCGGGCCGCCTCGGTCGCGTAGCCCCGGCCCCAGTGTTCCTTCCAGATCCACCAGCCCAGCTCGAACTGGCCGTCGTCGTGCGGTTGCAGGCCGACCAGGCCGATGACCTCCCCGGTCGCGAGCAGCTCGAC
>CAYWYS010000058.1:0-2223 GCA_964462675.1 uncultured Thioalkalivibrio sp. | reverse complement strand
AGGAAGCGCGGACCGAAATCGTAGCGCCAGCGCTGCCGGAACACGTGCTGCAGCCCTTGCGGCGCAATACTGCCGTCGCGCAGCGGTGGCGGCGGAACCAGCAGGTGGCCGACCTGCTCACGCGTCTCGGGCACGCCGCAAAAACTGAGCAGACGATAGACCGACCAGCCCACCTGCGGCGCATCGGGCCGGCAGCGCGGCTGTGAGGGCACCACAAAACCATAGCCGTCGTTGCCGATCGCCACCAGCCGACCGTCGCGGAAGCGCAATGTGCGCAGCAGGCGGGACGCACCGTCGTTGAAGAACCAGATAGCGCCGGAGCGTGCCGGCACGTCTCCGGACCAGGCCTCGACGTGGTCGGGCTCACGGCAGCGCGCGGCGACATCCTCGGCGCGGTCGCCGATGCGGACGATCCCCTGGTCGCAATGATAGTCCTGCGCGACGCCCGGCGCGGCCACCAGGCAGCATGCAATTCCGGCGAGGATGCGGAAGCGCGACCACCGCCAGCCGGCGTTTTGCTGCATGGTGTTCACCTGGGGCATGACGCGGCCGTCAATAGCCCCGCCGCACATCCACGACGGACAGCAGCGGCGCGCCCTCGACGTAACGACGCAGGTTCTCGCGCACGATGAGCCAGCGATCCTCGTGCCCGGCGTCCGAGCCGGCGGACACGTGCGGCGTGATGATCACGTCCTTGCGGCGCCACAGGGGATGATCACCGGGCAAGGGCTCCGGGTCGGTCACGTCGAGCCCGGCGCCCGCCAGCCGGCCGCTTTCCAGCGCGGCCAGCAGCGCCGCCGTGTCGACGGTGCCGCCCCGGCCCACGTTGATGAAAATGGCTCCGGGTGGCAGCGCCGCGAAGAACTCGGCATCGAAAATCCCTTGCGTCTGCGGCGTCAGCGGCACCGTGTTGACGACCACGTGGGCGCGTTTCGCCAGCGTGTTGAGCTCGTGCGGCAGGCCCACGTAGCTGACGTAGTCCGGCCCCTCCCGGGCACTGGCGCGGGTCGCGATCACCTCCATCTCGAAGGCGTGGCCGAGCCGCGCCACCTCCGTACCGATCCCGCCGAGCCCGGCCACCAGCAAGGTCTTGCCGCGCAGCGACACCATGCGGTCCCGCCCGCCCTCGGTCCGCCGCCACTCCGCCACCCGTTGCGCGTCGATCCAAGTGCCGACGTTGCGGGTCAAGCCGAGCAACAGCGCGAAGACGTGCTCCGCCATCACCGGCCCGGCGACCCGCTGCATGTTCGTCAGCCGGATGTCCCGCTCGACCATGCCCGGGATCGACACGCAATGCTCGACCCCCGCCGTGAACACCTGGACCCAGCGCAGGTCCGCGCCTCCCGCGATGACCTCCTCGCTGCAGATGCCGAGCACCGCGTCGGTGCCGCGCAAGGCGGCGCCGAGATCCGCGCCTTCAAGCAGGGGCACCAGCTCGACGCCCGGCGCCGCGGACTGCAGCCACGCCAGGCGCTCGGGCCCGTCGGCCCGCACCGCGATGCGCTGCGGGGGACGCCAGCCCGGCCAGTCCCTGGCCGCCACCTCGGATTCCTGCAGGTTCAGGGACTGGATCAGCGCTGTTACTTCGCTCGTGCTGGGGATGCTGCTTGCGGGTGCAGCGCCTGCGGCGCCGGCCGAGACCAGCAAAAACACAGCCAGCCATGCGCGTACCTGGATCACAGACATGATACCCCCTCGAATTTCCGGTGCACGCCAAACCATAGCAGCATTGGCGGCGTGGCTGGCAGGCCGGGAACCTTCCGCGTAGAATCCCGGTCTGACTGGTTACCTGGGGGCGACATGGCTTCGACGTGTGTCGCAAAACTCGGGGTGCATGCCGAGGTGCAGGGACCTCGTAAAACACTTTGCAAACTTTAGTTGCCAACGACGACAACTACGCACTCGCCGCCTAATACCCGGTAGGGTGCCGTCTGACCGGATGCGTGCTTGTGAGCTCCGGATTTCAGGCGTCATAACTCACAAGATCGCCTTGAAGCCCGCCCGGGGCTGATGGGTTAAATCTCTCGAGGGATCGCCGTCTGTCTTCCCTGTCCGTCGGGTAGCAGCCGGTTAAAACAATAGACGCGAATAAGCATGTAGACCTCCGGGCGGAGGGCTCGCGGACGCGGGTTCGATTCCCGCCGCCTCCACCAATATCAATGCCCAATTGTGTATGCAGTTGGGCATTTTTCTTGAAGTCCCGCGTACTTGCGCGGGTTGGTG
>CAYWYS010000057.1:0-13634 GCA_964462675.1 uncultured Thioalkalivibrio sp. | reverse complement strand
ACAGTGAAGGGGTTAATTGTTTTGTGACGGAGTTTAATTCTCAAGATCAACAAAACCAACGACCCGACCACGCTCACTCCACCGTCACCGACTTGGCGAGATTTCGCGGCTGGTCGACGTCAGTCCCTTTCAGCACCGCGACGTGATACGCCAGCAACTGCAGCGGCACCGTGAAGGCGATCGGCGCCTGGAAGTCCTCGATGTGGGCCGGCATCTCGAGCACCGTGACGCCGGGCCCGTTTTCTATACCCGCATCGGGGTCCGCGAACACGAACAGCTCGCCGCCGCGGGCGCGGACTTCCTGCATGTTGGCCTTGAGTTTCTCGACCAGCTCGTTGTTCGGCGCCACGACGATCACCGGCATGTCGGCATCCACGAGCGCGAGCGGGCCGTGCTTCAGCTCGCCGGCCGGGTAGGCCTCGGCGTGGATGTACGAGATCTCCTTCAACTTCAGGGCGCCTTCCAGCGCCACCGGGAACTGGATGCCGCGTCCCAGGAACAAGGCGTGGTGCTTGTCGGCGAAGCGCTCCGCAAGCAGCTCGATCGCGGCATCCATCTCGAGAATCTTCTCCAGCAGCGCCGGCACGCCGACCAGCTGGCGCACCAGGTCAGTCTCCTGCTCGGCCTTGCTGCCGTGTCGCCGAGCCAGCACCAGGCAAAGCAGCGACAGCGCCGCCAGCTGGGTCGTGAAGGCCTTCGTCGAGGCCACGCCGATCTCGGGGCCGGCACGGGTCATCAGCACGAGGTCGGACTCGCGCACCAGCGCGCTTTCCGGCGCGTTGCAGATGCCGAGCGAGGCGAGGTAGCCCATCGTCTTCGCCGCGCGCAGCGCCTCGAGCGTGTCGAGCGTCTCGCCGGACTGCGAGATCGTCACGAACAAGGTGCCTTCCGGCACCACCGGCTTGCGGTAACGATACTCGCTGGCGATCTCGACCATGCAGGGGATGCGCGCGAACTTCTCGATGAAGTAACGCGCCACCAGCCCGGCGTGATAACTCGTGCCGCAGGCGACGATCTGCACGGCGCGCACGGCGTCAAACACCTCCGGCGCGCCCGGCCCGAAGGCGCGCTCGAGCACCTTGCCCGCGCCGATCCGCTCGCTGAGCGTCTCGGCCACGGCGCGCGGCTGCTCGTGGATCTCCTTCTGCATGAAGTGCCGGTACTGGCCGCGATCCATCGCGTCGGCCGACAGGCTGCTTTCCTTTTCTTCGCGACGCGCCGGCGCGCCTGCAGCGTCCCAGACCTGGACCGACTCGCGCGTCACCAGCGCGATGTCGCCTTCCTCGAGAAACATGAACTTGCGTGTCACCGGCAACAGCGCGGCGACGTCCGAGGCGACGAAGTTCTCGCCGATCCCGAGGCCGATGACGACCGGGCAGCCGGCGCGCGCGACGACGATCCGGTCCGGGTCTTCCGAGCTCAGCACGGCCAGCGCGTACGCGCCCTGGAGTTCGGCGACGGTGTGCTTGACCGCGTCCAGCAGCTTCGCGTCCTGGTCGAGGTACCAGCGAATGCGATGCGCGATCACCTCGGTGTCGGTCTCGGACTCGAATTCATAGCCGAGGCCCTGCAGCGTGCGGCGCAGCGGCTCGTGGTTCTCGATGATGCCGTTGTGCACCAGCGCCACGCCCGGGCCGGACACCTGCGGGTGGGCATTACGCTCGCTCGGCACGCCGTGCGTCGCCCAGCGCGTGTGCGCAACGCCGCAGCCGCCGGCCAGCGGGGCCGCGTCGAGGGATGCCTGCAGGCGTTGCACCTTGCCCTCGGTGCGGCGACGCTCGATGCCGCCACCGGCGACTTCCACCGCGAGGCCGGCCGAGTCGTAGCCCCGGTACTCGAGGCGCCGCAGGCCTTCCATCAGGATCGGCACCACGTCCCGCTGGGCGATGCCGCCTACGATTCCACACATCCTGGCGATCCTCCGGCCGCGCCTCAGGTCGCGCGGCCGCTGTTCATTTCGGTTTCTTGACCGGGCGCCGCCAGCCGCTGACGGTCGTCTGCTTGCTCCGCGCCACGGTCAGCTCGCCGGGCGGCGCGTCCTTCGACACCGTCGAACCCGCCCCGATGGTTGCGCCGGCGCCGATCACGACGGGCGCGACCAGCGCGGTGTTCGAGCCGATGAAGGCCTCGTCGCCGATCACGGTGCGATGCTTGTTGGCACCGTCGTAATTGCACGTGATCGTGCCCGCCCCGACGTTGACGTGCGTCCCAATCTCCGCATCGCCGACATAGCTGAGGTGGTTGACCTTGCTGCCGGGCCCGACCCGGCTCTGCTTCAGCTCGACGAAGTTGCCGATCTTGACGCCGGCGGCCAGCTCGGCGCCCGGCCGCAACCTGGCATACGGCCCGAGTTCGCAATCCGGGCCGATGTCCGCGCCGTCGATGACGGTGTTCGGGTGCACCACGCAGCCGGCGCCGAGGCGGCTGTTGCGAATGACCACGTTCGGCCCGATCGACACCCCGTCGCCGAGCTCGACGACGCCCTCGAACACCGCATTGACGTCGATCAGCACGTCGCGCCCGCAGGCCAGTCGTCCCCGCACGTCGATGCGCGCCGGGTCGACCAGGGTCACGCCGGCGCTCATCAGCTCGGCGGCGAGCCTGGCGCGGAGCGCGGTTTCGAGACCCGCCAGCTGCGCCCGGTCGTTGACCCCGAGCACCTCGGCGACGGTCGGCGCCAGCATCGCTTCGATGCCGACGTCATCGGCGGCGGCGGCCGCCACGACGTCGGTCAGGTAGTACTCGCCCTGGGCATTGGCGTTCGACAGCCCCGCCAGCCAGCCCCGCAGGTGCCCGGCCGGGGCCGCGAGAAAGCCCGTGTTGACTTCATCGACGCGCAGCTCCGCCGGCGTCGCGTCCTTCTGTTCGACGACCCGCACGACACGCCCGCCGGCGTCGCGGATGATCCGCCCGTAGCCGCTCGGGTCCGCGAGCCGCACACCGAGCAGCGCGAGCTCGCCGCGCCGGGCCGCTTCGACCAGCGGCCGCAGCGTCGACGCCTCGATCAGCGGCACATCGCCGTACAGCACCAGCACCGTGGCATCGTCGGGGATGCCCGGCATGGCCTGGGCCACGGCGTGGCCGGTGCCGAGCTGCTCGGCCTGCAGGACCCAGCGGACGTCGGCATCGGGGAATGCTGCCGGCACGGCGTCGCCGCCATGGCCGTAGACGACATGCGTGGCGTGTGCGCCGAGGCCGAGCGCGCGGCCAAGGACATGCGCCAGCAGGGGCCGGCCGGCGAGCGGCTGCAACACCTTCGGGCGGGCCGACTTCATCCGGGTACCCTGTCCGGCGGCGAGAATCACAACATGCAGGGCCATCGTGCAAGCGCTTCCGTGGCAGGAGGACGCCGGATGATAACCGTTTTGGAGATGGCCCCGCAGCGGCGGCGTTCACAGCCTGGCTGCCGGGGGCCTGCAGCGGCCTGCAGGTCGCCCGCCCGTCCTGCCGCATTTTATCCACAAGCTTGGTTGGCGCGTGGCCTCCTGTGGACAAAAACCAGTGATCGGCCGCCGGTGCCTGGCCCCGGCAAAACTATTCACAGTTTGCCGGAGCCAGGGCTGTCCGTCTGTGGATAACTCAGTCTCGCCACGCTGAGAACACGTAGTCGCTCTCCCGCTTGGCGGTATGGCAACCGAAACAGCCGGCGCCGCCGTCCGTGACCAGCCGCGCGTCGCGGCTGTCGCCGGCAAAGCCCTCGTACCCCCAGCCGCCGGTCGCGGCGAAGCGCTCGCTGTCCTTTTCCATGACGCCCACCAACTTGCGGCCGGCTTCCACGATGGCGCCGTCGGCGGCGGACACCGCCAGCAGGTCGAAGACGATGACCGCGCCGTCCGGGAACACGCCGCTGCGGTAGCCCTCGAGCGCGGCTGCGTTCGCATAGATGTGGTGCAGGCCCTCGAACGGGTCCGCCAGCGGGTGACCCGGCTCGATCAACATCGACTTGACGTGCACCCAGCTGCGGTAGTCGGCGGGATAGGCCACCGCAGGGGCGTCGGCCGTCAGCGCCCGTGGCGCTACCGTCGCTGCCAGCGTGGCGATAATCGTAATGCTAATGATGCGTGGCCATGCGTTCATGTCTCTGTTCTCCTGGCTGCTGTGCCCGGGGCACTGTTGTGACACGGGTATTGGTATCGACTCGCTACCAATGGCGTCAACATGCCAAGTCGGCGGCCGATTGTCAATATGGTATCGACGCGATACGATCCGCCCATGAACGATCCCGGCGAAGTCCACGTCCTGCTCGAGCGAATCGGCAACCTGCTGCGCCAGGAGATGCGTCGCAGCGGCGCGGACCGCGGCCTCCAGCCGGTCCAGCTCGAGGCGCTGAACTACCTGGCGATCTGCAACCGCTTCTCCAACACTCCGCAGGGGGTCGCGGAGTATCTCGGGCTGACCAAGGGCACCGTGTCGCAGACGCTGAAGGTCCTCGAGGCGCGCGGCCTGATCGGCAAGTCACCCGATCCCGACGATCGTCGCGTCGTGCACCTCGCGCTAACCGGCGCCGGCGCTCGCGCCCTGGCCGAGAGCATTCCGCCGGCACTGCTCGAGACGGCGCTGGCGCCGCTTGCGCCGAAACGCGCCGACGCCATCACCGCCACCCTGCGGGACTTGCTCGGCGAGCTGCAGCGCGCCAACGATGGCCGGACCTTTGGTGTCTGCCGTAGCTGTCGCTATCACCAGGTCGTCAATGCGACCGTGTCGCGCTGCCAGCTGCTCGGGGCGGATTTATCGAGCGCGGACGCCGGCCGGATCTGCCGGGAGCACCTGGCCGCTGCCTGAGTGAGGCCCTCGCGTCAGTCGGCGCCGCTCATGCGCGCGCCACCGAGCCGCGACGCATCCCCCAGTAGACGACGGCGCCGGCCAGCAGGAACACCGCCGTGACCAGTACGGCATCCGGCCGGACCTGGATCAGCAACAGCCCGGACACGACGAATGCGCCGCCGGCCGTGAGCCAGCCGCCCGGCACGCGGAAGCGGCCCGGCGCGTCGCCGAAGCGGCGCCGCAGTCGCGGCATCGCGCCGATGCACGCCATGTAGATCAGCACGCGCACCAGCGCGCTCATCGCCGCCAGCCAGACGAAGGAGCCGTACACGCCGAGGATGAACACCAGCACCGAGTAAGCGATGATCGAGGCGGCCGGCGTGCGCGCCGTCGGATGCACCTTGCCGAGCCACGCCGGCAGGCTGCCTTCTCGCGCCAGCGCATAGGTCAGGCGCGGCGCCGAGATCATGCTGGAGGCGAGATTACCGCCGACCGAGGCCAGCACCGCGGCCGTCAGCAGCACCGCACCCGCCGGCCCGAACAGTACGACCCCGACATCGACCAGCGCGCGCTCGGACGACGCCAGGTCCGGCAGCACGGCCACCGCCACCGCCTGCACCAGCACATAAAGCGCCGTGACGACGACGATGGCCAGCAGCAGCGCGCGCGGCATGTCGCGCGCCGGGTCTCGCGCCTCGCCCGCCGGCACGACCGCGGATTCCCAGCCGACGAAGGCATAGATCACGAGCAGTGCCGCAGTGCCGAACTCGGCATAGCCGGGCACGGCGCTGGTCGCGACCGGGAAGGCCGCCGGCTCCAGCCAGGCCAGCCCGAAGGCGACGATGGCGAGCAACGGCAGGAATTTCAGCACCGTGAGCGCGCCGAGCGTACGCATGCCGTGGCGCGTGCCCGCGACATTCGGCACGGCGAGCAGCAACACGATCAGGCCCAGCAGGAACACACGCGCGGCCCCGCCCTCGGCCGGCCGCCAGAACCAGGCGAACGAAGCGACCAACAGGTTCATGTTGGCGGCGAACGCGGTCGCGCGCGCGATGTAGAAGGCCCAGCCGGCCTGGAAGCCGGCCAGCGGCCCGAACGCCGTCCCGAGGTAGAGGATCGGGCCGCCGGTGCCGCGAAAGTAGCTCGCCAGCTCCGCGAAGCACAGCACCACGGCGGCGAGCAGGAAGCCGCAGCCGAGGAACACCAGTGGACTGTAGATGCCCGTCAGGGCCGCGGCGCCGGCCGGCACGCCGAAGATGCCGGCGCCGATCATGCCGTTGACTGCCAGCAGCCAGATGCCGACCACCGAAAGCTGTCGGATCAGCGGCTCGTCGTCCTGCATGCAGGCGCCCCCCGGTCAACCGCCCGAGACGATGACTCCGAGCGCATCCGGCTCCCGACCGGTCGGCCAGCGCTCCACGACCTGCCAGTCGCCAGTGTCGATGACTGCCACTTCGTCGCCGCCGCTGACGGCAACAAAGGCGCGCGAGCCATCGGGATGGACGGCGATGCCGATCGGCAGGGCGGCGCGCCCGAGCAACGTTTCCTGGTACTCGGCATCCGGGTCGGCGACTTGGATCGTCGCGATGAGCGTGCGTGTCTCGATGCTGAACACGGACAGCGTTGCCGCCCTGGCATTCGTTACCAGGGCATGACGGCCGTCGGGCGTCATGGCGACGCGGATCGGAAAGCCAACGGATGCCAATGTGGCCAGGATTTCGAGGCTGCCTGCGTCCACGACGCTCACCGTGTCGTCGGCGCGATTCGTGACCCACACCTCGCGACCCTCGCGCGCGACGCCGACACCCTCGGCGCCGGCACCCGTCCGGACCGCGCCTACGACCTTGCCGGCCTCGAGATCGACTTTCTCCAGCGTGCCGGCCGAGAGGTTCGTGACCCACGCCAGCCGTCCCTCGCCCGAGACCGCCAGCATGTGCGCGAGGCCCTCGCCGACCGGGACCCGTTGCAACACTTCGCCGCGCTCGACGTCCACGACGAGGACGTGGTCACTGCCTTCCGTGGTGGCGGCGAGCCGTCCATTGGGCAGGAAAGCCATGCCGTGCGGCTGCGAGTCCGCGCCGAGATCCACGGTCCTGGCCACTTTGCCGGCCGGCCAGTCGATCACGGTCAGGCTGTTGCCGGGCGCAGCGCGGTTGCCGTAGTTGCTGACGACGGCATAACGGCCGTCCGGGGAAACCTCGACCTCGTGCGGGCCGACGCCGGTGTCGAATGATGCGGTTCGCCCGCCGCCGTCCAGGTCGAGCGTCCACAGCGTGTCGCCGCTCTTGTTGCCGACCAGCAGCACGTCGGCATGCGCCGCGGCCGCGCAGCACAACGCGACGATGGCAATCGCTGCGATTCCGGGCCACTTGCGCGAGCGCAACTCAGGAACTCGCGGGGCCTGCGTCGCTGGCATCCGCCTGCGGCTCGGGGCCGGCGTCGCCATCCGTGCCGGACTTGCGCAACTTCTTGTCTTCTTTCTTCTTCTTCTTGGCCAGGTCTCGCTGGCGCTTCGCAAACGCGTAATTGGGCTTGGCCATCAGGCAGCTTTCTCCACTCGAGTTCAGGATAGAGCCGACAGGGTAAGGCATTTCGGCCCCGGCTGCCGCTGAAACCGGGTGATCGCGAGCCGATGGCCGGCCGGCGCCCACGGAATTGCGGGTTTCAAGGGATTCCGCTAGCTTGGCCGCCGGGCAGAAGCCGCATGATCAACCATCGCCACAAGTTCATCTTCGTGCACATCAACAAGTGCGCCGGGCTGAGCGTGCGCCGCGCGCTGCCGCGCGGCACGCGCGGGCACAACACGATCCAGCACTACCTCGACTTGTGTGCGCGCAAGGGGCGCGACCCCGCCGAGTACTTCAAGTTCACGATCGTCCGCAATCCCTGGGACAAGGTCGTGTCCTTCTATCACTACCACCGGCGCCGCGACTGGGAGATCTTCCCGTGGACCCCGGCGACCGCGCCCGATTTCAGCAGCTTCGTCCAGCGGCTGTTTGTCGACAACGACGGTGCGCTCGCGACGGAAATTTTCCGCGGCCGCAAGGGCGACGCGACGCACCACCTGCGGCTCAGCAACTCGCTCGACTGGGTCAGCGGGCCGGATGGCCGGGTACTCGTCGACTTCATCGGCCGCGTGGAGCGGCTGCAGGCTGACTTCGACATCATCTGCGATCGCATCGGCCTGCGGCGGCGCGAACTGCCGCACGTCAACCGGTCGTCCCATCGGCCCTACTGGGAATACTACGACGACGCCGCGCGTGCCGTCGTCGCGGCGCGCTTCCAGCGCGACCTCGACTACTTCGGTTATCGCTTCGGTGAGTGAGTCGCCGGCGTCCACAGCTCGGCGAGGCCGGCAAGCGCGTCGAGATCCTCGGCGTACATCGCCTGCAGCCGGGCTTGCTCGGCATCGCTCTACGGACTGAAACGCGGATATTCGGCGCCGACGGGGTAGGCCTCGCGTAGCTGCATCACCCGCGCCCTGCGTTGCCGCACCTTGCCGAGGCGCAGCGCCTCGGCCACGGCGCGCCCGGAGTACGATCCAAAATTTATTCTCTTCACCATCCACACCATTGCATAAGATAGTTGCGCCCCCACTCTTTGTCAGCAGGATCTGCCCCCATATCGCCTAACTCCAGATGGTGCGTGAACACAGCTTTCAATGCGTTTTCGCCGCCAAATGCCAAATCGAGGTCTCCAATTACTCCCGGCGGCGCCCCGATGACCGAGTATTCGAAATCACCCTCGGCAACCAGCACGATGTTGGCGCTTGGTGAAATGCCACAAATCGTACCGAACACCAGATTGACAGCGAGCCAGCTTCTAAAGTCGTTGTTGTACGGTCCCGCAAAGGTGCCGTAGTGCGCGCCCTCAAGGTTCCATGCAATGATTCCATCTGGTGAATGCTTAGTGAAAAACTGTTCCAACCTCGCGTCGTGATCAAAGCCAACCTCAGCATCCAGTGGAATGATGCCCCCAGGGATAACGCGGGCTCCCACGTCTTGTTTTGGCCACACAACTTCCCGGCACAGGTCGTTCGCGCTTGGAGCGCGTCGTATTTCACAAACCCTCCAGAAGCGTTCGTGGTTTTCCTCGACCTCATATACGTCGAGCCGCCTTAACCATGGGGGAAGGCTGGCTTTTCCACGATCTCTCGGCCCAGTGTTCCTCATGCCTACCTCTTCTTGTCATCGGGGAAGCGGACTTCATCGGTCTTTCGTCCGTTGCTTTTCTGAATCTCGATCGTCCTATCTCCCTGCCTTGAGTTTCTGTCAATCACTCGACTTCCGTCTGGCAGCGTAACAACATCCACTGGGCCGCGCGGCCCGCTTTTCTCTTCGGCTTGGGCACCTGGGAGATTCTTAATGTCATTCATTATGTCGTCAGCCTTCTCGCCAGTTGGCGGACGATCGAAGATGCGTGTGCCTTTTGAATTGATACGATCTGGTCGGGCGTCACCGATCGCGCGACCTTTCGCGTCAGCGATTCCGGGCGTCGCCTCGTCACCTGGCTCCTGCGTACTCTCATTGAATACCCAATCCGCAAGTTTCTCTGCAGCGTAATTGCTAGCGATCCATACCGTCACAGCTACGGCAGCACCGCAAGCGGGACCACATACGGCTGTCGCTCCGATTCCCGCCTGGATGGCTTGCGCCATCTCCCCGTTGGGATCCGTGTGCCGGTACGGATTATTGTTAGCGTACGCGTATCGATTGAACGTAAACGGATTGTCATCAACGAAATGGATCGGGTCCGTCGACAGGAACCGCCCCACCAGCGGATCATAGAACCGCGCCTGCATGTACGTATAGCCGGTCTCGGCATCATGCGCATGCCCGGTGTAGCCGATCTTCTGGTTGACCCCGTTGAGCTTGAGCCCATACGGGTCGAAATGCTCTGACCAGAGGATCGCCTTGGCCTGGCTCGTGGCCTTGCGCGGCGAGCCCAGCAGGTCGGGATGCAGGTACGTCGGCGTGGTCGTCGTGCCGGTCTTCTTCAGCTCCACCACCGTCTGGCCGTTGACGGACAAATAGTCCGTCTTCGTCGTGCCTGACTCGGTGTACGCCAGCCGCCCGGCACGGTCGTAGAGCGTGTATTCCGTGGCGCCGGACTTGGTGGCCTTGATCCGCCGGCCGTTGCCGTCGTAGCCGTACGTCGCGATGCCCGTGATGCTCTGGATCTGGCCGAGGCTGTTGAGCGTGAACGCCCGCACGCCGTCGCCGGTGATCTCGCCCTTGGCGTTATAGGCGTACGCCCGGCTCTGCGCGCCGCCGATGCCGGTCAGCCGGTTGCTGCTCGCGTTGTAGGTGTAAGTCAGCGCGCTCGGGCCGCTGCGCGAGCGGATATTGTTCAGCGGGTCATAGACATAGCTGTAGCTGCCCCACAGGCCCGATGCAGTCTTCAGCCGGTGCAGCGAGTCGTAGGTCATCGTCACGCTGTCGACGCCGTTGACCTGGTCGGTCATGCCAGTCAGATCACCGCCATGGGTGTAGCCGTACTGCAGCTTCTGGACCCAGGCCGCGCCGTTCTTGACTTCCTGCAGCTGTGGCCGGCGCCGCACATCCAGGCTCTGGCTGAAGGTCAGGCCACTGCCGTAAGTTAAGCTCGCCAGGACGCCATTTGGGTGGTACTGGATGCCCGTCGCCCAGGATCCGAGCTGCGTCGGCCGGCCCCAGGCATCCGGGGCATATGTGATCGTCTGGCCCGGCGTCGTCAGGCTGGCGACATGACCCAGGCCGTTGTAAGCAGGATCGAGAAGCAAGGTCTTGCCGTCGACCACCGCCTGCTCGGTCTCGAGCAAATTCCGTTTGTTGTAGGTGTAGCTCCAAGTCGCGGTCGGCGTGCCGACGCTCGTCAGATTGCCGGCGGAATCGAAGCCGTAACTGACGTCGTCGGCCGTGCCTGGGTGATTATCGAGGATCTTCCGGCCGCGCGGGTCGTAGCCGAAGAGCGTAGCGCCGCTCGGCGCGGTGGCCAGGCAGCCGCTACCGGATTGACCCTTCGCCTCCCAAAGGACCTGGCTGGCGGCATCGTAGCCCCAGACCGTAGAACCCGATTCCGGGTCGATGCGACGACACGGGCGCTGGAAGTTGTCGTACGCGAAACTGCGGGTTGCCGATACGCTGCCTCCGGTCCAGGTGCCGGACTGGGTCACGCTGGTCAATTTGCCGAAAACGTCGCGGTTGATGATCGTCGTCTGGTTCTCGGGCGCGTCGATGCGGGTCGGGCGATCCCGGCTCGGCTCGCCGAAGGCCTGATAAGTGATCGTAGTCACCCGGTTGTCCGCGTCGGTAATGCGTGTCTGGATGCCGCTGGGGAAAGCCAGCGTACTCAAGGTGATGTTGTTGTGCGTGCGCGTGCCGGTCAGCCTGCCGAGGGCATCGTAGGTGCTGTGTTGTCCCTCGCTGGTCGAGGTGGTAGCGGATGGATAGGACTGAAAGGTTGGACGGCCTTCGAAGTCGTAGACGTATTTCAGGTACACCTTCGCACCGCTGGTCGTATCGGCTTCTTCGACCAGTACCGGGCGGAACATTGCATCGTAGTAAGTTCTGTGGCGGAGCTTCCCGTGCACTTCGTTACGCCGCCAACTTCCGGCAGGGATCCCCAGCTCGGCGCTGGTCAGCCGGATGTAACTGATCGACTTCGCTGTCCACGACACGGAATCGCCGCCGGGGAAGGCCACGTTACTGACGCGCCCCATGACGTCGTAGCTATAGTTGGTCGTGTGGCTGCGCTCGTCGGTAACAGCCGTGATCCACCCATGGTCATTCACGGCTGCCGACATTGAACCCCCGCCAGGGAAGGCAAGCGACTGCGGAATTCCGCGCTTCCAGTTCGACAGGGTCGTCGTGCGATTGAGGCCGTCGACGACCGAGGCCAGTGTGCCGTTCGCATTGTAATTGAAGGTCTGTTGCAACAGGCCGAATGAGTAGGACTTGTGGGGAAGCGCGGTCGGCGCATAGAAATCGGTGTTGGATTCCACCAGACCGGTATTGAGATTCGTAACTGACTTGACCTGGCCCAGCACCCATCGCACGTGATCGTCGTGATAAGCAATCGCATCCGTCCGGGTTGCTCCCGCGGTATTGGACTTCACGACGGACAACGGACGGGCCAGCGAGTCATGGCTCGCGACTGGCGTACTGGTGGTGAAGGTGGTTCCGTTCTGGGTAATCGATGTATTCGTGACTGCCGTGACGATCGTGGAGCTGAATGCATCCTCGAACTCGGCGCCTGTCTTGCCTACTCGATACGCATAGGCCGGGCTGCTCGGAGAAATCGCGTAAGTGGTCTGCGTATTGCTTATCACGGCCCCGCCGGGTGAGAGCATCTCTACCCGCACCGGCTTGCCTTCATTCCGATAGTACTCGGTGCCGAATGTATGCCTTACCGCAGAGCCATCAGGGTTGGTGTTTACGACTGACTTCGTGTTGTTCGAAGTCGCGCCGTAGGATGCGGTCCAGGTTGTCGCGGGAATGCCGGGGCCCGTCAGCGTCTTGCTGACCAGAGCCATAGAGTCAAACTCTTTCGAGACCCCAAACCGGTCAAACCCCTCCCCGTTGATGTATCGACAGGACTGAGCCAGCGTGATGTTGGTGCGCAGATGGCGAACACGGGAGAAGCGAAACACCGCTGTGGCACCGCTTGGGTGCGTCATCGTCCACCCCTGGTTACCCATGTTGATGGTTGAGGACGACAGCGCGCTGAGCGGTGGCAAGTGACAAGGAGTTGACGCTGATGGCTGCGAGTAGTAAGCGATCATCAGCGATGAGGTTGAGTAACTCCACTGGCTACCATCAGGTAGCGTGACACTCGACAGGCGACCGTTCGAGTAGCCATAGTTCCACGTCCGGCCGTGTGCGGTGACAGAACTGAGCTTGTTCTGGGCGTTATACGAAAGATTGATGACGCGGCCGTCATTGGATTCGATCTTTGTCAACCGCGCACCGGTATAGCTGTAGTTGACGTAGTTGCCAAAACGATCTTCCACGCGAGTTGCGTATAGCCGCACTTCCTCACGGTCCAGGATATCGAACCCGGTGCCGTTCACCTTTGCCCTGCTGTACTTCGAGTAAGGCAGGGCAACCATCCAGTTGAATGTGTACCGGACACCATCCGGCGTGATCGCTTCGAACCCCTCACCGGACTGCCCGCTCGCCAGCGAGCTCAGGCAGCGGAGCTGGATGTGGGAGGCAGTCACCCACCGGTACGTCTGCCCATTCTGCGGGCGAATCGTGTAAGCCGGGTCCGGCCAGAGGACGTGGGATCTCCCGTATCCAGGAATGCTGATGAAGTTGCCGCGGGAGTACTCGGTTCCGGTGAAGCCGACCGAACCATTGGTAGTGTTCGGCGGACCCGCCTGAGTGGTGCTGCAGCGGTTCGTCGGCACCCAGAAGCTGTCCTTGCGGAATACACCACTCATGTACGGGACCTCCAGGTCCCAGTCCCCCAGCAGTTCGCGCGTGTCGGGCCCCTCCGGAGGCGCGGTTGAACGCGTCCGGGTAACCCGCACAGGCAGGGCATGGTTGCCCGGGAGGTCTACGTCGATCACAGTGAAATTCGTCTGGCCCGTATACCAGTCGGTCTGATCGCCGAACAAGTCGTTTCCAAGCGGGGAAACGGACTGTGCCGCCGTCACCTTGCGAGCGAATTCCTCGGCGACAGTGACGCTGTCAGTGCCATAGGCGGCACCGGGCAACAGGCCTTGTGCCGCCAGAAGGGCGAAAACGAAAATCAGCGTCCAGCCATTGAACCGCTTCATGACGAATTCCTGAATGGTGTATGGGTCGAGAGCCTGCATATGCTTGAAGCGCCGCAGGTGTGCCTGCCGACCTTGCGGTAGGCTAGCGGTACGGCGAAAGACAAAGGTT
>CAYWYS010000056.1:0-14012 GCA_964462675.1 uncultured Thioalkalivibrio sp. | reverse complement strand
TTGTTCAAGTTTGTCTATGTGCTGCATGCCGTCCATGGACTGAAAGGCGCAAGGGCCGGAGTTACAGTCTTCAAGACAGGCCATTACTCGGACCGTCTAGCCAAAGAGAGCGTTGATATCGCTCGGGCAGAAAAAGCAGTTGCCGAGCGGATCGGAGCTATGCGTCCGAACATGTCTCCGGGCGCGGAGGTCCGAGGTCGCTTTGAGCTAGATGGCGTACTGCTCGAATACCGCGCATACCCGCTTCCGAATGGTTCAGTGAATGTCGGAACGATATTCCCGGTGAAGCCATGAGGCGCCCGTCGACAGAGGCCGAGAGGGTGCTCGTCTCCCGGATGTGCGCTGGGTTGCAGGATGCAGAGCGCGCGCAGGTGTTGGCTGACTTGGCCGACGCGATCGTTGAGCCATTGAACGATGATGGTTCGATCGTGCGGTTCGAACTACTGAACTACACGCGATTGCCCGGTATTGGGCGCCGTGTTGCTGTCGACGGGGTTGCCAACGATCGAGACGGCGCGCATCTCAATGTCATACTGTTCACGGACGAAAACAACCGGCTGTACGAATTGGAAATTGTTCGTTTCGACGAAGGGAGCGTCATTGGGCCCGATTGGGCGACACTGAAGATCTACTAATCACAAAGCTGGTGGCCTTTACCCGCTTCAGTGGACACGGGCCTGTAAGGAATTTTGTGTTTGTGAGCCGTACGATAGATCCCGAGGAGGGAGAGACGTATGGCACGCAAGAAGTACGACGACTGGATTGACCGGGACGTTCTGGACCGGCTGATCAAGGAGCGCGGTGCCCGCACGGCGCTGGACTTTGAGAGCCTGGCCGGCAAGCTGAAGAAGGCGCTGGCGGAACGCATGCTGAACGCCGAGATGGACGTGCATCTGGGCGACGAGGCCGAACAGGCCGCCGGCAACCACCGCAACGGCACCAGCCCCAAGACGGTGGATACCGGCAGCGAACGCGTGGTGCTGGACATTCCCCGCGACCGCCACGGGCGCTTCGACCCGGTGCTGATCGCCAAGTACCAGCGGCGCTTCCCGGGCTTCGATGACAAGATCATCGCCATGTATGCCCGCGGCATGAGCACCCGCGACATCCAGGCGCACATCGAGGAGATCTACGGCATCGGCATCTCGCCGGAGCTGGTCTCGGCGATCACCGACAGCGTCATCGAGCATGTCGCCGCCTGGCAGAGCCGGCCGCTGGAGTCGACCTACGCGGTGGTCTACTTCGACGCCCTGAGGATCAAGATCCGCGACGAGGGCCTGGTCCGCAACAAGGCGGTTTATCTGGCCATTGGCATCGACTGTGCCGGCCAGAAGGACGTGCTGGGCTTGTGGATCGAGCAGACCGAGGGCGCCAAGTTCTGGCTCAGGGTGATGAACGATCTCAAGGCCCGCGGCGTCAACGACGTGCTGATCGCGGTGGTCGACGGCCTGAAGGGCTTTCCCGAGGCGATTACCGCCACCTTCCCGGACTGCGTGGTTCAGACCTGCATCGTGCATCTGATCCGCTACTCGATGCAGTTCGCTTCCTGGAAGGAGCGCAAGACGCTCGCCAAGGCGCTCAGGCCGATCTACACGGCCGCCAATGCCGAAGCCGCGGCAACGGCGCTGGACGAGTTCGAGCAGGGCCCCTGGGGCCAGAAATACGCCGCCATCGTCGCCAGCTGGCGGCGCCGCTGGGCCGAGGTGATCCCGTTCTTCGCCTTCTCTGAAGAGGTCAGGAAAATCCTCTACACCACGAACGCGATTGAATCGTTGCACAGCCAGGTCAGAAAGGCCGTTCGCAACAAGGGACACTTCCCGAGCGACGAGGCCGCGACCAAGCTGATCTTCCTGGCGCTCAGAAACATCATCGCCAAGTGGAAACGGCCGCCCAAGGAATGGCATGCTGCCAAGGCCCAGCTGGCGATCCAGTTCCCCAGCCGATTCGTGATGAGCCGTTAACATTGGACCACCGGCTCACACACAGAATTTCTTACACCCCCGTGGACACTTCACTGCCACACTGGAACGAGTCATCCCTGGGCGATCTCACACTGAACCGCTCGCCGGAGTATCGCCACCAGATAGTCGCGCTGCACCGATGAAGCCGGTCGTCTAACGAGCAGGCGAAGGATCTCGGCGTTGCCAGCAAAGCGGATCGCCTCGCAAGCGACGCAGAACCGCATGTCCTGGAGAACGCTCACGGCAACTCCGGCTCGAACCCCAGCCCCGGCGCATCCGGCAGCCGCAGCACGCCGCCCGGCGGCGGCGCCGGGCCGAGCAATTTGCTCAGCCAACCCGCCGTGTCGAGGCCGTGTGCGAGCCCGTTGCCGAGCGCCGCGCCGATGTGCGCCGACAGCCACAGTCCCACGGCGGTATCGACGCTGCTCGTGACGATGCTCTCGGTGCGCGGCCGAAGCGCGAGGCCGAGCACGCGCGACGGGCCGCCGACGACCATCGGCTTCAGGATCTGGCGGCGGACCGGCAGCGGGCCCTCCTCCGGCCACGATGCGAGGGATTCATCGAGCGCCAGCGAAAAGCCGACCATGGCCTGCAGCCGTGCCAGCGCATCGGCGCCGGCGTCGGAGGCCGGTTCCTCGAGCGCCTCGATCGGCAAGGCCGCGAACTTCGGCAAGGTCGCTTCCGCCTCGGCGGTGGTCCAGCCGCGATTGACGTCGAGCCGCAGGCTCAGGCCCGCCGGTAACTGGTCCATCGCGACGAAGAACAACGGCAGCTCCTCGGCCAGCGGTGCGGTCGCCAGTTTCAGCTTGGCGACCTCGAAGCCCTGCGCGCGCGCCGCGACCAGGCGCTCGCCGAGACCTGAATCTACGGCGCCGACGAAAGCATTGACGCGCACTTCACCGACAGCGTCCGGCCGCAGGTAGCGATACAGCGGCACTCCGGCGCGGCGCGCCGCGAGATCGAGCAAGGCGCATTCCAGTCCGCAGCGCGCAGCCGGCCGGTCGCGCAGCGGCAATTGGCGGCGCGCCTCGTCGGGACCGAGGCCCGGCCAGGCGGACATGGCGGCGTCCAGTGCCGCCTCGGCCTGCGGTGCCGTCTCGGTGCCGGCGCCCGGCAGGCCAGCGGTTTCGCCCCAGCCGTGCGCGCCCTCGGCATCTTCGATGCGAATCAGCCAGCCGCGCCGCAGGACGGTGTCGCCGCGCGCGCACTTCCACGGGCGCGACAGCGGGATCGCGTACGGGAACCGCTGCACGGCGGCGATGTTCACCACGTCTGCAACCTCAGCCATGCAGGCCACCGACGAACACGCCGGCGCACAGCAGCGCGCCGTACGCGAGTTGCAGCCGCGCCGTGTCGGCCAGTAGCACGTTGAACGCCGGGCCCGGCGGCAGCGTCGCGAAGCGCCACACCAGCACGACAGCCCACGGCAGGGCGAGCAGCGGCAGCAGCCAGCCGCGGCCGCCGCCAAGCGCGAGCAGCGGCAGCAGCAGGAACGGCAGCAGCAGCAGCACGCCGTACTCGATGCGGCTGGCGTGCGCGCCGTACACGACCGCAAAAGTGCGCCGCCCCGCACGCCGGTCGTTGTCCATGTCGCGGTAGTTGTTGACCACCAGCACCGCGGCCGCGGGCAGGCCGAGCAGCGCGCCGGCCGTCAGCGCGATCGCATCGAAGCGGCCGACATGCAGGTAGTAGGTGCCGGCGACCGCGGCGACGCCGAAGAACAGCCAGACGAACAGCTCGCCGGCACTCGAGTAGGCGATCGGCTTCGCGCCGCCGCTGTAGGCCCAGCCGCAGGCGACCGACGCCGCGCCGATCACGAAGATCGGCCAGCCGCCGTGCAGCGCGAGCAGCACGCCGGTGGTCCCGGCCGCCGCGAAGGTCAGCAGCGCGGCACGTTTCACGGCGGCCGCGCTGAGCCAGCCCTCGGCCGTGGCGCGTCGCGGACCCAGGCGGGTGCCGGGGTCGTCCGCACCGCGCTCGAAGTCGGCGACGTCGTTGTGCAGGTTCGTCGCGACCTGGACGAACAGTCCGGCCAGCACGGTGCCGAGCACGATCCAGCCCGACAGGGCGCGAACTTCGCTCCACGCCAGCGCCGTGCCGACGATGACCGGCACGAGCACGACCAGCAGCGTGCGCGGCCGGATCGCGCTCAGCCAGTGGCGCAGCATCGCCGGCGCGGCAGCGGCCGTCACGTGCTCAGGGGCGGCGCGGGAAGCGGCCGAAATCCGGCGCGCGCTTCTCGAGGAAGGCATTGCGTCCCTCCTGGCCTTCCGCGGTCATGTAGAACATCGCGGTGGCATTGCCGGCGAGTTCCTGGATGCCGGCGAGGCCGTCGGTGTCGGCATTGAACGCCGCCTTCAGCATCCTGAGCGCAGTCGGCGACAACTCGAGCATCCGCCGGCACCACTCGATGGTCTCGTCCTCGAGCCGCGCCAGCGGCACGACGGTGTTCACGAGCCCCATCTCGAGCGCCTGCACGGCGTCGTACTGGCGGCACAGGAACCAGATCTCCTTGGCCTTCTTCATGCCGATGGTGCGCGCCAGGAGGCCCGCGCCGAGGCCGGCGTCGAAGCTGCCGACGATCGGCCCGGTCTGGCCGAAGCGCGCGTTGTCCGCAGCGATCGACAGGTCGCAGACCAGGTGCAGCACGTGTCCGCCGCCGATCGCCCAGCCGGCGACCATCGCGACGACCGGCTTCGGCAGGCGCCGGATCTGCATCTGCAGGTCCAGCACGTTCAGGTGCTGGGTGCCGGTCGCGTCCTTGTAGCCGCCCTGCTCGCCGCGCACGCGCTGGTCCCCGCCCGAGCAGAAGGCCTTGCCGCCCTCGCCGGTCAGGATGATGACGCCGATCGCCGGGTCATGGTGGGCGTGCGTGAAGGCCCGCTGCAGCTCCATGATCGTCTCCGGCCGGAAGGCGTTGTGCACCTCCGGGCGGTTGATCGAGATCCGCGCGATGCCGTCGGCATGCTGGTACAGCACGTCCTCGAAACCGAGGTCGGAAACGGTTGTCCAATCCATGTCTGCATAAGGCCTGCTGGGCGTGGGGGCGCCCATTGTACTTGGGGTCCGGGGCCCGTAAAGCCGCACAAGCCGAAGGCGGGCCGGGCGGCGGGCCGCGGGGCCCTGCGTGATACACTTCCGCGGACCCGAACGGCCAGCGAAACGTGGATTCCACACCGCTCGAAGCACACCGTGACATCGCCTTCCTCGACGAGCTGCCGCGCCAGCTCGCGCGGGGGCTTGCCCGTGCCCAGCCGGGCCAGTTCCTGAGCCTTTCGCTGCGTGCGCGCGATTTCCCGGGCAGCCCGGGGCTGCCGGCCGAGGGACCGGCGGTCTGGTGGGGCCGGCCCGGCGAGGCGCGGGTGCGCGTCGGTGCCGGCGTCGCCTGGGAGGCCGAGGCGCGGGGCGAGGCGCGTTTTCGCGTGCTGGCCGAGGCGCACCGCAGCCTCTTTCGTCGCTGGCGGGGCACCAGCCTGGACGGCAGCGCGCCGCTGCGGGCCGCGTTCCTCGGCTTCGCCTTCAGCCCCGATTTCGCCGGCGGCGAGCTGCCGAACGCGCTGTTGAGCGTGCCGCGCGTGGTCGCCGAGCGGCGCGCCGGCGCCACCGTGCTGCATTTCAACGGCGCCGCCGACGAGGACGCCGACACGCTGGTGCAGGCGTGGGCCGACACCGCGCGCGCGCTGGTCGCCGCGGCCTGGTCCGGGACGCCGTCTTCGGAGCCGCTGCCGCACCGGGTGCCCGACTTCGCGCTGCCCGCCGACGACCCGGCGTGGACTGCGCGGGTGGCGCATGCGCTGGCCGCGATCGAGCAGCCGCCGCTGGAGAAGCTCGTGCTGACCCGCCGCGTGGACCTCGAGCTGCCGCGCGAGCCGTCGCTCGACCGGATCCTCGAATGGCTCGCGGCCCGTTATCCGGATGGCGCCGTGTTTGCGGTCCGCCGCGGTGGCACCCGCCTCGTCGGCGCGTCGCCGGAGCGCCTGCTCGGCCTCGAGCACGGGCTCGTCGTCGCGGATGCGCTGGCCGGTTCCGCGCCCCGCGCCACCTGCGATGACGCCGACCAGTTGCTCGGCGGCACGCTGCTCGGCGACCCCAAGGAACTGGCCGAGCACGCGGTCGTCGTGCGCGAGATCCTGAGCGCACTGGAGCCGCTGTGCACCGCGCTGGTCGCCTCGCACGCGCCATCGCTGCTGCGCCTGCTGAACGTGCAGCACCTCGCGAGCCACGTGCACGGCCGCGTCCGGCCCGAGGTCGGCGTGTTCGAACTGCTCGAGCGAATGCATCCGACGCCGGCGGTCGGCGGCGCGCCGCGTGCAGCGGCGCTGGACTGGCTGCAGCGCCACGGCGAGGCGGACCGCGGCTGGTACACCGGCGGCGTCGGCTGGCTCGACGATACCGGCGGCGACATCTGGGTCGTGTTGCGCTGCGCGGCGCTGCGCGGCCGCGCGGCCAGCCTGCACGCCGGCGCCGGCATCGTCGCGGGGTCAGATCCGCAACAGGAACTGCGCGAGACCGGCTGGAAGCTGCAGGCCATGCTCGAGGCGCTGGCCGTTGACTGAGCGCGGCGACGCCGCGGACACCGGCGAGGCCTCCTACCGGCGTGCCGTCGCATTGCTGGACGGGCTCAGCGCGGCGGGTCTCACCGAGGTCGTGGTTTCGCCGGGCTCGCGCTCCACGCCGCTGGCGCTGGCAGCGGCGCGCTGTACGGCGCTGCGCGTGCACGTGATCCCGGACGAGCGCTCGGCGGCCTTCTTCGCGCTCGGCCTGGCGCGCGCCTCGGGACGCCCGCCGGCCCTGGTCGCGACCTCGGGCTCGGCGCCGGCGCACTGGCTGCCGGCCGCGATCGAGGCCTGCGAGGACGAGCAACCGCTGATCCTGCTGAGCGCAGACCGGCCGCCCGAGCTGCTCGACTGCGGCGCGAACCAGGCAACCGGGCAGGGCCGCCTGTTTGCCGCCCATGCGCGCGCACTGTTTTCGCTGCCGGCGGACGCGTCGCCGGCGCACGCCCGCGACGTCGGGCGGCGCGCAGCCGCGAACTGCCTGTGGCCGCGGCGCGGACCGGTGCACCTGAACATCGCGTTCCGCGAGCCGCTGGTCGCCGCCGACCCCGCCCGCTGCGGGGCCTGGACCCCTGCGGCGACCGGCGTGCACGTGCCGGCCCGCGTCACGCCCGAGCTCGGCGCCATCGCGGCGGCCGCGGCGCGGCTCGGGCGGCGGCGCGGCGCCATCCTGGTCGGACGCCTGCCACCCGGCGACCCGGCCGCGGCCGCGGCCGTGAACCTGGCGCGTGCGCTGGACTGCCCGCTGATCGCCGACCCGCTGTCAGGCCTGCGCGCCGGGCAGGATCCGGCGGCGCGGATCCTGTGCGCGGCCGATGCCTTCCTGCGCGATCCGGCCACGCCGGTGCCCGACTGGCTGATCCGCATCGGGCTGTCGCCGGTCTCGCGCTTCGTGGAGCAGTGGGCGGCGCGCTGCGCGCACACGCTGCTGCTCGCGCCCACACCGGCGTGGACCGACCCGCTGCGCGCGGCGCACACGGTGCTGCTCGGCGATCCCGCCGCCAGCCTGTCCCTGCTGGCCGCCGCGGCGACGCGCGCGGGACTGTGCGCAGCGCCGTGGGACGCGCTCGACGCTCGGGAAGCGGTTGCCTGGCAGGCGCGCGCCGCGCTGTCCGCGCCACCCGTCGAGGCCGCACTGGTCCGCGCCGTGGCCGCCGCCGCGTCAGCGGACACACCGGTGTTCGTCGCCAACTCGCTGGTGGTGCGCGATGTCGACAGCTTCCTGGCGCGGCGCACGGCGCCGTTGGCGCTGTATGCGAACCGCGGTGTCAGCGGCATCGACGGCAATCTCTCGACCGCCGCCGGCATCGTCGCGGCCAGCGGCCGACCGGGCCTCGCGATCCTCGGCGACCTCGCCCTGTTCCACGACCTGAATGCCTTGTCCCTGTGCCGCGACTGGCCGGTCGTGGTCGTCGTCGTCAACAACGGCGGCGGCGCGATCTTCGGCCAGCTGCCGCAGGCTGTGCTGCCGGAGTTCGATGCGCTGTGGCTGACGCCCGCCGGGCTCGACCTCGGCCGGGCCGCCGCGCTGTTCGGGCTGGCGCATGCGTGCCTCGACGCGGACGCCGATCTCGAGGCCGCACTGGGCACAGCACTGGCGTCCGGGCGCAGCGCGCTGCTGGAGCTGGTCGTCGACCGCGCCGCGAGCCACGCGGGCCGCATGGCCTGGTGGGCCGCCGTGCAGTCCCAGGCCGCGCCGTGCAATAACTGATTCGACCCGTCAGCGAGGCACAGCCATGAAACCCCCGAGCCAGCAACCCGCGATCCGCATGATGATGATGCCGAAGGACACCAACGCGGTCGGCTCGATCTTCGGCGGCGTCATCCTGTCCTTGATCGACCAGGCGGCCTTCGTCGAAGCGAGCCGCCAGGCGACGCGCAAGTTCGTCACCATCGCGATGGACAAAGTGGAGTTTCACAAGCCGGTGCACAACGGCGACATCGTCAGCCTGTGGGCCGAGACCATTCACATCGGCCGCAGCTCGATCCGGCTGCGCGTCGACGTGCTGGCGCGGCGGCGCTCCCGCGACGAGGAAGTGCGCGTCACCAGCGCCGAGGTCACGATGGTGTCGATCGACGAAGACGGCAAGCCGACGCCGATCATTCCCTGAACGCGAACCGCGAGCGTGCTGCTAGCGGGCGTATTCCTGCGCCTGCACCGCGGTGATCGCCACGGTCTTGACGATGTCCGCGACACTCGCGCCGCGCGACAGGTCGTTGATCGGCCTGTTGAGTCCCTGCAGCACCGGTCCGACGACGACGGCGCCGGCGGAGCGCTGCACGGCCTTGTAGGCGTTATTGCCGGAATTCAGGTCCGGGAATATGAGCACCGTGGCGCGCCCGGCGACTTCGCTGTCCGGGATCTTGGTGCGCGCGACGGCCGCATCGACCGCGGCATCGTACTGGATCGGGCCCTCGACCGGCAGGTCCGGGCGCCGCGCCTTCACCTGCGCGGTCGCCGCCCGCACCCGCTCCACCTCCGCGCCCGCGCCGGAATCGCCGGTGGAATAGGACAGCATCGCGATGCGCGGCTCGATGCCGAAGATCCGCGCAGTCTCCGCGGAGCTGATCGCGATATCGGCCAGCTCATCCGTGGTCGGTTCCGGCACCACCGCGCAGTCCGCATAGACCAGCACGCGATCGCGCAGGCACATGAACAGCACGCTGGACGCGGTCGAGACGCCGGGCCGTGTGCGCACGAACTCGAAGGCCGGCCGGATGGTGTGCGCCGTGGTCGTCACGGCGCCCGAGACCATGCCGTCGACGTCGCCGAGCTGCACCATCATCGTGCCGAAGTAGTTGCGGTCGCGCATCATGTCGAGGGCGCGCTCCGGCGTGACGCCGCGGTGCCTGCGCAGCCGGTGCAGCTCCGCCGCGTAGGCGGCGAGCTTCGGCGAGCGCGCCGGATCGATGATCTCGACGCCGCCCAGGTCGAGCGCCAGCGCCGAGATGCGCCGGCGGATCAGCGTCTCGTCGCCAAGCAGCACGAGCTCCACCGCGCCGCGCTTCAGCAGGATGTCGGCGGCGCGCAGGATGCGCTCCTCCTCGCCCTCGGGAAGCACGATGCGCTTGCGGTCGCGGGTCGCGCGGCGCATCAGCTCGTACTCGAACATCAACGGCGTCATGCGCCCGGCGCGCGTCAGCTCGACGCGGTCCTCGAGCTCCTCGACGTCGACGCAGGCCTCGAACAGGCCGAGCGCGCGCGCGATCTTCGCGTCGTCGTCGGACCGCAGCCAGGCGCGCACCTCGTGCACGCGCGTCGCCGCCTCGTAGGTGTCGGCCGCGACCAGCAGCACCGGCAGCGACTCGTCGGACAGCCCGCCGACCAGCCCGCTGATGTGCAGCGAGGGGCGCAGTCCCCCGGTCAGCACGATGCCGGCGAGCCCGGTGGAGGCGACGGATCGGTTCGCTACGAAACTGCCGAGCAGGATGTCGCTGCGGTCCCCCGAGACCAGCACCAGCGTGCCGGGTTCGAGGCGCTCGAGAAAGTTTGCGAGGTTCATCGACGCGACCTTGACGCGGCCGATGTCGCGCTTCAGCGAGTCCGCCGTGCCGTGCAAAAGCTCGCCGCCGAGCTCCTGCGCAATGTCCGCGACGGACGGGCGGCTTAGGCTGGCATCCTCGGGAATCACGTAGAGCGGCTCGCCGTGCGCCCGCGCGCTGGCGAGTTCGCGCCGCAGGGCGTCGAGGTCGGCGGCGGTGGCGCGATTGACGATCGTCGCGGCGACGTCGCAACCGCGGGCCTGGAAGACCTCGCGCGCCACCTGGATCGCATTGTGGATTTCGTCCGCCGTACGCGCCCGCCCGCTGATGACCGGCAGGATCGGCGCGCCGAGGTTCTTGGCAACCGCGGCGTTGAAGTCGAACTCGAAGGCCGAGGACACGCCGGTGTAGTCGGTGCCCTCGCACAGCACGAAGTCGCAGTCGGTCTCGAGCTCCTTGTAGCGGTCGAGAATGGTCTTCAGCACCTCTTCGTGGCGCCCGGCCGCTATGGCGCGCTGCGCCTCGTCGTGCGTGAAGGCGTGCACGGCCGAGACCCCGATCAACAGGCCGTAGCGACCGGCGATCAGGCCGAGATCATTGTCAGGCCGGCTGGACTCCGCGACCACCGGCCGGAAGAAGCCGATTCTTGCGCGCTTGCGCGACAACAGCTCCATGACGCCGAGGGCGACGAGCGACTTGCCGCTCATCGGCTCGGTCGCAGCGATGTACAGGTTGTTCGACATGCTGGCGCCTATTATTCGCGGGCCGGACCCCAGACGGGATGCCCGTGGACGTGCTCGTGTACCACGCCCTTGTGCTCGTGGCGGTGGCGGTGCGCCAGGTTGTTCGCGAGCAGCAGCTCGAGATCCGCCAGCGCCGCGCCCAGTGGCCCATCATAGGCGATCCGGTGCGCCTCCGAGAGGATCACGGCGCGGCTGCCGAGCTCGGGCGCGAGCGCCATGTGGTGGGTCGCGACGACCGTCGTGATGGCGCGCTCCGCCAGCCAGTCGATCAGCCAGCCGACAGTGCGCGGATCGAGGTTCGCGGTCGGCTCGTCGAGCAGCAGCACCTCGGGTTCCAGCGCCAGCAGGCAGGCCAGGCACAGCCGCTGCTTCTCGCCGCCGGAGAGCTGCGACGGATGCGTCTCGAGCCGCGACTCCAGGCGCATCAGCGCGGCCCAGTGACGGACCTGCTCGCGCGCCTCGGGCTCGGGCAGGTGACGCAGGCCGAAGCCGATCTCCTCCTGCACGGTCGGGTTGAACAGCATCGCCTCGGGATGCTGGAACATCAGCACGACGCGCCGCCGGAACTCACGCGAGAAATCCCGTTCGCGCAGGCGCGCCGCATCGAGCGTCTGCCCCGCGAAGCGCAGCGCGCCGCGGACGGGCAACACCAGCCCGTCCAGCAGCTTCAGCAGCGTCGTCTTGCCGCAGCCGTTCGCACCCAGCAGCACGACGCGCTCGCCGGCGGCGATCTCCAGGCTCACATCAGCCAGCGCAATGCCGCCGTCCGGGTACTCCACGGAGACTGCGTCGAGCTGGTACAGCGGCTCAGTCATCCAGCGCCCCGCGCGAGCGCATCGCCTGGGTCAGCGCCTCGGAGTTGTGCATCGCCTTGTCGAGCGCCGCCAGCCCCATCGCCGCGCCGGCGCGATAGCGCTGCCGCAGCGTCGGCGGCACCGTGCTGCGGCTCTGCACGGCGGCCCGGTACTCGGCCGCGAGCCGCCGGAACACCGCCACCTGGCTGCGCACGATGCCCAGCCAGCGCCGTGCGGCCGGCAGGCCCTGCAGGGCGCGGTCCAGGTCCACATCGCGCGCGACCCAGGTCGTCAGCAGCGCGAGCAGCAATACGCGCAGGTTGAGCAGCAGCAGGAATCCCCACGACAGCGCGCCGCTGAGCCAGCCCATGACCAGGTAACCGAACGAGATCAGCAACAGCACCGGCGCGACGATGCGCACGGCGCGCAGCAGCAAGGCGCGCCGGCCGCGGCCGGAGGCCAGCGTCGCCGCGCCGATGCCGGCGGCGAGCCAGTCCGGCTCGTGGACCAGCGTGCTGCCGACGACGGCGAGCAGCCACAGGCCAAGCCAGGCGCGGTGTTTCATCCGGGCGCCGCCAGCCAGCGCCGCCGGCGCGCATGGCGATAGATCAGCAGCGTCAGCGCCGCCTCGCCGGCCCCGATCAGCGCATGCGGAACCAGCAATGCCGGTACCGTGATGGCTGGCCCGAACGGGAAGAATCGCGGCGTGCCGTCCGGCGCCTGCGCGATCCATGGCTGCAGCCCGAGCACCAGCGCGACGAGCAGTGCGGAGACCATGACCGACACCCAGACGGCGATGACGACGGCCGGCCCTTCGCCGCAGCGCCGCAGCAGCGCGTACAGCCCCACTGTCAGCCAGGCGCCGACCAAGCCCATCGCCAGTGCGTTGACCGGCAACGCGGTGATGCCGCCGGCCCCGACCACCAGTGCCTGCAGCAGCAGCACGAGACTGTAGGCAAGGAACGCGATCCACGGGCCGAACAGCAGCGCCAGCAGGCCGACGCCGACCGCGTGCCCCGAGGTGCCGCCGGGCAGCGGCAGCATGACCGTCGACAGCAGGAAGGCCAGCGCCGTGAATACCGCGAGCCGCGGCAGCATCTCGTCGCCGAGTTGTGCCCGCAGCCTGCGTGCGGCGATGACCCAGAGCGGTGTCGCCAGCGCGAGGGCCGGCAGATAGCTTTGCGGAGAAATCAGGCCGTCGGGGATGTGCATCGCTCAGCCCGGCGCGGCGCGCCCCCGGCGCGCGCCCCACAGCGCGAGCAGGCCGAACAGGCCGAACAGGTAGCCGAGTGCTGCCAGTACCCGTGGCCAGTAGTGCTGCGCATCGCCGTGCCGGCCCTGCACGCCGGCAATCTTCATCGCCTCGTCGACCCCGACCTCCACGACAGTGCCGTGGCCGTCTTCAGTGAACACCCGCACGCGCCACGTGCCGGGGCGATCAGGCCTGAAACTGACTTCACCGAGCGCGTTGACCCGGCCGGACTGGAACGGTGTCTCGCTCCCCGGCGCAAACACCTCGTAGGGTTCGAACCACGGCTGGTCCGTGCCCGGGAAGGACAGGCGCAGCACCACCGCCTCGCCCTCGACGAGCTCGTGCAGCAGCGCGTGGCCCCGGGCGAGCACCGGCAACAGCAACAGCGCCGCGCAGGCGGCGCCGGCCAGACCGGCAGCCCTTCTGGTTGGTATTACAAACACAGGAATCGTCTTACCACTGCCGCGCCGATCGCTCAATAGGGACATGTCGCGCCGGCGGCGGCGCCGGGCTCAGCCGCCGCGTTCGTGCCGGTGGGTATGACCGTGGTGCGCGTGGTGCGCGCCATCGGCCGGCGCCGGGATCCGGTACAACCGGCCGTGGCGAATGCCGGGTCGCGCCATGACCGAATCGCCGAAAGCTTCGATCTGCGAACCGGGCCCCTTCAACAGCACCGCCTCGAGGCAGTGGTCATGGTCGAGGTGCATGTGCAGGGTCGTGACCGTCAGGTCGTGGTGCGCGTGATGCGCCTCGGTCAGCCGCTTGCTGAGCTCGCGCTCGTGGTGATTGTAGAGGTAGGTGAGGACCCCGAGGCACTCGACATCCGGGTCCTTGTCCAGCTGCTCGCGCGCCAGCGCCTCGCGGATCAGGTCGCGGACCGCCTCCGAACGGTTGCCGGCGCCCTTGCGATGCATGTAGGCATCGAACTGCTGCGCCAGTTCGGCCTCCAGTGAAACCGTGAATCGCTCGCTCATGTCTGCCTCGCGTCGGCCGCCGCCCGCTCGCACCCGTGCACCCTGTTTTCGATTGTGGGTCCGCGGCGACGCGATTTCCAGTCGGGCTGTCCGCAAGGCCCGCCCCGGTCGCGGCGTTGACACCCCCCGCCCCGACGCGGAGAATGCCGGGCCTCCGGAGGGGTGCCAGAGTGGTCGAATGGGCTTGACTCGAAATCAAGTGTACGGTTTACCGTACCGTGGGTTCGAATCCCACCCCCTCCGCCAATA
>CAYWYS010000055.1:0-15015 GCA_964462675.1 uncultured Thioalkalivibrio sp. | reverse complement strand
CACCCGATCCCATTCCGAACTCGGAAGTGAAAACGCTCAGCGCCGATGGTAGTGCAGGGTTCTCCCTGTGTGAGAGTAGGTCACTGCCAGGCATCTATCCCAAAAACCCCCGGTCTCGAGAGAGGCCGGGGGTTTTTCTTGTGCCTACTGCGAGAACACCCAGCGCAGCACGGCGTCATGCACGGCGACCCCGGGGCCGCGGTGGGCATCGGGATCGTTGACGATGACCACGACGACATAGCGGCGGCCGTGCCGGTCCTGCATCATGCCGGCGATCGACGCGACGCCGTCGAGCCGCCCGGTCTTCAGGTACAGCCGCCCGGCCATCCGGTCGTTGTTGCGTCGGCGCATGGTGCCGTCGACCGCTGAGATCGGCAGCGAGGACATCAGTTCGGCCATCTGCGGATGCCGCCAGGCGTCCAGCAGCATGCGCCCGAGCCCGCCTGCAGTGATCCGGCTCTGGCGCGACAGTCCCGAGCCGTTGTCCACGAACAGCCCGGGCATGTCCAGCGCGCGCCGCTCCACCCAGGCCTCGAGCGCCGCGCGGCCCTTCGCGGGCGTGGCGGGCGGCCCGGCGAGCTCGAGCCCGATGGTCAGCAGCAGGTGCCGCGTCATCGGGTTGTTGCTCCACTTGTTGATGTGCCGCACCTGCTCGGCCAGCGGCAGCGACGGGTGCGCATAGATCCGGCGCGCGCCTTCCGGCACCGGCGCGACCCGCAGCCCGCCGTCGATGGTTCCGCCGAGCTGCTGCCACAGCGAGCGAAACAGTGCAGCGGCGAACTGCGGCGCGGGGAGCACTTGGCGCCACAGGCTGAACTCCGTGCAGCCGCTCGGGAAGTTTCCCGAGAGGACCGCGCGATTGCCCTCGAAGCCGCCCGGCAGGTCCAGCGCAATGCCGCGCTGGAAGCCGCCGCAGGCGCCGTCCCTCGAGCCGATCCGGTTCTCGACCCGGAATCCATCGAGCGGCGGGTCGAGGTACACCTCGATCTTGCCGGCGCGGCGGGTGATGCGGAACTCGACGGCGTTGTGGCTGACCAGCAGCGCGTTCGGCAACACGTTGTAGGCGCGATACGGCTGCCGGTCGAAGTCGCCGGGCTGCTCCGCATTGGGCGCGAACAAGGTGTCGTCGATGACCAGGTCGCCGCTGATGTCCTTGATGCCGCGCGCGCGGATTTCCCGCAGCAGCGTCCAGAAGCGCTCGGTCGTCAGCCCGGGGTCGCCGCCGCCGCGCAGCACCAGGTCGCCTGCGAGGCGGCCGTCGCGCACCGGCCCGGTGACCCAGACCTCGGTCTGCCACTGGTAGGCGGGCCCGAGCAGGTCGAGCGCGGCGTAGGTGGTCAGCAGCTTCATGACCGACGCGGGATTGCGCGAGACATCTTCGTTGAAGGCGAGCAGCGGCTCGTCCGCATCGACGGCCTGCACGAAAATGCTCACGCCGGCGTCGCTGATCTTCTGGTTGTTGATCGTGGTGAAGATCGGCGCGGGCAGCCGCTCGCCATGGGCCGACGGCGGCGCCAGCGCCAGCGACATGAGCAGGAGGAAGGCGGGTACAATCTTGCTGGACACGCTGCGTGAAATGCCTCTTGACAGGAAAGGATACAATTTGCCGCGTCGGCCAGTTTTGCTATAGCCCCCGGCGCGCGGCATGCGGATAATGCCGAATCCGCGACCTCGCAAGCAACGAACGTCTCAAAGGAAGTTACTGATGGCGGAGTCTCTCTTCACGAGAGTGGCCAACGGCGACGGCGGTGCGCTCAAGGAAGTCATGGACCGGTTCGGCGGGCTTGTCTGGTCGCTGGCCCGGCGGTCCTGCTACAACCCGGCCGACGCCGAGGACGCGACGCAGGAAATCTTCCTCGACATCTGGAAGAGCGCGTCCCGCTACGACGAGTCGAAGGGCTCCGAGACGCTGTTCGTGGCGATGATCGCGCGGCGCCGGTTGATCGACCGGATCAGGCGCCAGGGCCGCGAGCCGCAAATGGAAGACGTCGATGCCCCGGGCTTCGAGCTGGCCTCGAGCACCGAGGCGGAGGGTGAGACTTTCACGGAAGCGGCGCTGGCGGCCAAGGCCGTGGCGACGCTGAAGCCGGCGCAACAACGGGTGCTCGAACTCGGCCTGCTGCAAGGACTCAGTCACAGCGAGATTGCCGACGTGACGGGCATGCCGCTCGGCACGGTCAAGACACAGATGCGGCGGGGACTCATACGAGTGCGCGAACTGATGCAGGTGGACGGCCTGGCCGACCTCGGGGAGACCAGCTGATGGCTGCGCGCTTCCCGGAAGACGATCGGCTGTCGGACCTGCTGGCGACCCGCGCGATCGAGGGCCTGGACGACGCAGAGCAGACAGAATTGAATCAGCTTGCCGCCAATCGCCATGACTTCGACCCCGACGACTTCGATCGGGTCGCGGCGTCGCTGGCGCTCTCGGGCTTGCGCGTCGAGCCGATGCCAGCGAGTCTGCGCGCGCGCATCGAGGCCGATGCCGAGGCGTGGCTCGCGCAGCGCCAGGCGCGCGCGGCGGCACAGCCGGTGGCGCCGCAGCGCGCCGCGGTGACCCCTTTGCCGGTCCGGCCGAGGCCGGTCACGGCATGGGGCGGATGGTTCGCGGCGGCGGCGGCGATGGTGCTGGCCGTGGTGGGCTGGCTGCAGGTTGACCGGCTCGACCAGCAGCGGGCCGAGTTCGCGGCGCGCCAGGCGGCCCTCGAGAGCAGCGTCGCCAGGCTGGAGCGCGCCGTGGCGGAAAAGGACGCGGCGCTCGCGGCGCTGCAGGACCCGGCCCCGCGGGCGCTGCTCGCGTCGCTCGAGTCGCGCCCTGGCACGATCGTGCTGCCCTGGACCGCGACCGAGGATGCGGCCGCCGGGGGGGCGGAGGGCGCGGTGGTCTGGAACGCAGCGGAGCAGGCCGGCCTGATGCGGATCCGCGGCTTGCAGGCCAACAATCCGTCCGAGGCGCAGTACCAGCTGTGGATTTTCGATGCCGATCGCGACGACCGCTTCCCGGTCGACGGCGGCGTGTTCGACATCCCCGCCGGCGTCGACGAGGCGCTGGTGCCGATCCGCGCGCGCCTGCCGGTGGGCCAGGCCGTGCTGTTCGCCATCACCGTGGAAGCGCCAGGCGGCGTCGTTGTTTCTTCGCGCGAACGCATCGCGCTGGTCGCGCAGCCTGGCGCCTGAGCGCAACGTCTGAATCCGATCTCCTTGTGCAGTCCGAAATAGTGGCAACCCCGCGGTTGTCGGGACTGCCAAAGGAGAACCACTGTGAAACGTATCTTTGCCGGCGGCCTCGTCGTCGCCTCCGCCGTATTGCTCGCGGCCTGTAACAGCAGCTGGAACGAACCCAACCAGCCGCCTGCCGTCGCTCCGCCCCCACCGCCGCCACCACCGCCCGCCGCGGCGTTGGTGCAGGTGATCCACGCGTCCGCCGACGCGCCCGCCGTCAACGTGCTGGTCAATGGCGCGGTGCCTGATGGCCTCGATGACGTGCCGTTCGCGGTTGCGTCCCCGTTCCTGTCGCTGCAGCCCGGCGAGATCTCCGTGGCCGTCAACGCGATTCTCGCCGACGGTTCCGAGGTCGAGGTGCTCGCGGTGCCGGAACTGGTGCTGGAGTCGAATATTGCCTACACGGCGATCGCAGCCGGCAGCACCGCCGGGCTGCTGGCCGCCGGCGCGAATGAGCTGCAGCTGTTCCTGCTGACGCGTCCGGTGGCGGCCACGATCGATGGCGTGCGGCTGCAGGTGCTGCATGGCTCGCCGTCCGCGCCCGAAGTCGACGTCTACGTGACCGCGCCCGGCGCGGCCCTCGAGGGCGCCGCCACTTTCGCGTTCGGTGAAGTGCTCGACCTCGGCACCGTGCCCGCGGCCGAGTACCAGATTCGCGTCACGCCCGCGGGCAGCGACACGATCGTGTTCGACTCCGGCGCGGTGGCGCTGCCGGACGGCGCCGACCTGTCGGTCATCGCCGTCGACAACACCGGCCCGGGCGCGTCCCCGGTGGCGCTGCTGGCCGTGTTCGCCGACGGTACCGTCGTCGAGCTGCGGGATGGCGGCGCGGCGGCCCCGGCCGGACTGACCGCGGTGCACAATGCGGTCGATGCCCCGACCGTCTGCGTGGTCGCGGACGATGCGACCACCGCCGAGGTCGAGCGCGTCGAGCTGTTCGCGGGCGTGCCGTTCCGGGGCTTCGGCTACCTCGGTGAAGTGCCGCCGGGCAGCTACCTGGTCGGGCTGGAGGTGTTCGACGAGGTCACCGGTTGTGCCGGCACGAGCGTCGTCACCTTTGCGGACGCAATCGATTTCACGCCGGGCGCCGAGGCCACCGGGATCGTGGCCGGCAGCCTTGCGACGAGCCTGCAACTGCTGCCGCTCGCTGATGACCTGCGGCCGATCGCCACCGCAGCGCGCGTGCGCATCGTGCACGGCTCGGAGGCCACGCCGGCGGTCGACATCTACGTCGTCGCGCCGGGCGCCGACATCACCGACCCGGCCATCACGCCGGCGTTCGCCGGCGTCGAGTTCGGCGCATCCACCGGCTTCGTGTCCTTGCCGCCGGGCGAATACGACTTGTTCGTGACGCTGGCCGGCGACACCACGCCGGCGATCGCGGTGCCGGGCGCGGTGTTCGACGGCGGTGACGTCATCACCGTGATCGCCAGCGATCCGGCCGGCGAGGAGACCGCGCCCGGCCTGATCGTCATCGATCATGTCGAGCTGAAGTCCCCGTCGATCACCTGAGACGGCCGCTTGGCCATGGCGGCGGCGCCCAAGCCGGGCGCCGCCGCCTTCTTGTTTCAGAAGCCCAGTTCGTAGGGCCCGCCTTTCTTCAGCGCGCGCTGGTAGGCGGGCCGCGCCGCGGCGCGCGCCACGAAGGCCCGCAGGCGGGGCCGCTGTTCGCCGAGCAAGCCGGCTGCGCCGGCGGCCTCGAGCGGAAAGCTCATCTGGATGTCGGCCGCGGTGAAATCCGCGCCGCAGAACCAGTCGGCATCGCCCAGGTCCTGTTCCATGAAGTCGAGATGCAGTGCCAGTTGCGGCGCAACAAAGCTCTTCTGCACCTTGTCGGCGATGCCGCGCACCACGGGGCGCACGAAGAACGGCATCGGGGATTCCGGCATCTTCCTGAAGATCAGGCTCAGCAGCAGCGGCGGCATCGCCGAGCCCTCGGCGTAGTGCAGCCAATAGGTGTAGCGCAGGCGCTCCGGCGTGCCCTCGGCCGGCCGCAGGCCGCTGGCGACCCCATAGGCGCCGACCAGGTACTCGATGATCGCGCCCGACTCCGCGATCGTCAGCTTGCCGTCGGTGATGACCGGCGACTTGCCGAGCGGATGGACGCTGCGCAGCGCGGCCGGGGCGAGTCGCGTCTTCGGATCGCGCTGGTAGCGCTTCACGCGATACTGCAGGCCGAGTTCCTCGAGCAGCCAGAGCACGCGCTGGGAGCGGGAATTCTCGAGATGGTGCACGGTAATCATCGGCGGCTCCTGTGATCGATGCCCCCGATGCTATCCGCTCGCGCGCGGAGATAGAATGCCGGTATGAGCGCGTCGCCCGACAAGCAGTCCGCCGGCAGCGTGTTGCTGGTGCGCCCGGTGGCATTCCACGGCAACCCGCAGACCGTCGAGTCCAATGCCTTCCAGCGCCCGCCCGTGGCCGCCGACCCGGCGGCCGACCAGGCGGCCGCGGCGCTTGAATTTGCCGGGCTGGCAGCGTCCTTGCAGGCGGCCGGCGTCGAGACGATCGTTGTCGACGACACCGCCAGGCCGCCGACGCCGGACTCGATCTTTCCGAACAACTGGGTCAGCTTCCATGCCGACGGCACGGCGGTGCTGTACCCGATGATGGCCCCGAACCGCCGTGGCGAGCGGCGCCGCGACATCCTCGAAGCGCTGAGCGGCGTGCATGGCTTCCGCATCGAGCGCGTGCTGGACCTGTCCGGCCACGAGGCCGAAGGACGCTTTCTCGAGGGCACCGGCAGCATGGTGCTCGACCGGGTCAACCGGGTGGCCTATGCCTGCCTGTCGGCGCGCACCGATCTCGAGGTGCTGGCGGAGGCGGCGCAGTTGCTCGACTACGAACCGATCGCGTTTGCCGCCGCAGACGCCGACGGCGTGCCGATCTATCACACCAACGTGCTGATGTGCGTCGGCGGTGATTTCGCCGTGCTGTGCGAGGCGGCGATCGGCGACGCCGGCCAGCGGGCCGCGGTCAGGCGCCGCCTGGAGCAGACCGGCCACGAGGTGATTCCGATCGGCCGCGCGCAGATGGCCAGTTTCGCCGCCAACATGCTGGAGCTTGCCGGCGCGGGCGGCGAGCGCTTGCTGGCGCTGTCCACGCGTGCGCTCGATGCGCTGGACCCGGCGCAGCGCGCGGCGCTCGAGACGCGCTGCCGGCTGGTGCCCGTGCCGATCGCCACAATCGAGGCGAGCGGCGGCGGCGGCGTGCGCTGCATGCTTGCCGAGATTCACCTGCCGCGCCGCGCTGCATCCGGGGGAATTCCCGCATGAGCCAGGCGACCCGGATCCTGATGTGCCCGCCCGATCATTTCGAGGTGGACTACGTCATCAATCCGTGGATGGACGGCCACTCGGGCGCACCGGACCTGGCGCGCGCGCGCGCGCAGTGGGAGGCCCTCAAGGCGGGTATCGCGGAGTGCGCGACGGTCGAGCTGCTCGAGCCCCGGCCGGGGCTGCCGGACCTGGTGTTCACCGCCAATGCCGGCTTCGTCTACGGCAGCCGGGCGGTGCCCTCGCATTTCATGCCGCACGAGCGGCGGCCGGAGGAGCCCTTGCTCCGCGCGTGGTTCGAGGCGCGCGGCTTCGATGTCAAGGTGCTGCCGGAAAACGTCGCCTTCGAGGGCGCCGGCGACGCGCTGATCGATCGCGCCGGGCCCTGGCTGTGGGTCGGGCACGGCTTTCGCACGGAAATCGAGGCGCATGACCACCTGCGCCGCTGGTTCGACCTCGAGATCGTCTCGATCCGGCTCGTCGATCCGCGCTTCTACCACATCGACACCTGCATGTGCCCGCTCGACGGCGGCTACCTGCTCTACCACCCGCCGGCTTTCGACGAGGCCTCGCGCGCCGAAATCGAGCGACGCGTGCCGCCGGAGAAGCGCATCGCGGTCAGCGCCGAGAACGCCGGGCATTTCGCCTGCAATGCCGTCAACATCGGCGAGCGCATCTTCATGAACCGCACCGGCGGGCAGCTCGTCGCGGTGCTCGAGGCGCGCGGCTTCCGCGTCACCCAGTTCGGCCTGTCGGAGTTCCTGAAGGCCGGTGGCTCGGCCAAGTGCCTGACGCTGAAACTGACCGAGCCGCTGAAGACCGCCTGACGGCGGCGTTTGCCCGCGCCCGCGTCGCGCCCGGCTAGAATGGGCGCCGGATTTTCCCCGAGGAGCGACATGAGCCAGCTGCCCCGCGTCTGCGTCATCGGCGCCGGTTCCAGCGGCATCGCCGTCGTCAAGGCGCTGCAAGACCGCGGCGTGCCGCAAGCCTGTTTCGAAAAGAGCGACCAGGTCGGCGGCAACTGGTGCCTGCGCAATGCCAACGGCATGTCGGCGGCCTACGAGTCGCTGCACATCAACACCGACGCGAAGCTGATGGAGTACCGGGATTACCCGATGCCGCCAGGCACGCCGGACTACCCGAGCCACCGCGTCATCAAGGATTACTTCGACGACTACGTCGATCACTTCGGCCTGCGCAAGCACATTCGCTTCCGCACCGAGGTGAAGCACGCGCGCCGGCGCGCCGACGGCACCTGGCAGATCACGCTCGACGACGGCTCGACCGAGCTGTTCGACGCGCTCGTGGTCGCCAACGGCCACCACTGGGATCCGCGCTGGCCCGAGCCGCCGTACCCGGGCGAGTTCCACGCCGAGCAGTTTCACTCGCATGCCTACCTGAACCCGCGCGAACCGGTGGATTGTCACGGCAAGCGCGTGCTGGTCGTCGGCATGGGCAACAGCGCGATGGACATTGCCTGCGAGCTGTCGCGCCCGGGCATCGCCGAGCGGCTGTACCTGTCGGCGCGCCGCGGCGTGTGGATCCTGCCGAAATACCTGTTCGGGCAGCCGATGTCGCGACTCGGCATGCTGCCGCACTGGGTGCACTGGCGTATCGCCAGCGTGCTGACGCGGCTCGCGGTCACGCTCAACGCCGGTACGCCCTGGCGCTTCGGCCTGCCGCGCCCGGATCACCGCATGCTGCAGGCGCACCCGACGATCAGCCAGGAGATCTACATGCGGCTCGGCAGCGGCGACATCCTGCCGCGTCCCGGGATTCGCAGCCTCGCCGGGGATCGTGTCGTCTATGCCGACGGGCGCGAGGAGCCGGTCGACGTCATCATCTGGTGCACCGGCTACAAGCTCAGCCTGCCGTTCTTCGCGCCGGAGTTTCTCGCGGCGCCGGGCAACGATCTGCCGTTGTGGGAGCGGCTGGTCAGTCCCGGCATCGACAACCTGTTCTTCGTCGGCCTGCTGCAGCCGCTCGGCGCGATCATGCCGATCGCCGAGGCGCAGGGGCATTTCATCGGCGACCACCTGCTCGGCCGGATCGCGCTGCCGGACGCCGACACGATGCGGCAGGAGATGGCGCGCGAGCGCGCCGCGATGTTCTGCCGCTACCGCGACCATTCGCCCCGCCACACGATGCAGGTCGACTTCGCGGCCTACCTGCATCGCTTGCGCCGGCACGCCCGGCGCGGCGCGCGCGCCGCGCTGCGCCACGGCCAGCCGCTGCCCGTGCCGGGCCGCGCGACCTTGGACGCGAGCTAGCTCTTGGCGCTGCCCGCGAGTCCGTCGCTGCGGCTGCTCTGCGGCGCCGCGCTGATCAGTTTCGCGCCAGTGTTCGTGCGGCTGACGCCGGTCAGCCCGACCGAGAGTGCGTTCTATCGCATGCTGTTCGGCGGCCTGATGCTCGCGGTGTGGGTCGTCGCCTCGCGGGCCCCGGTGGAGCGTCGCTCCGGCTTCGCACTGGCCGCGCTGGTCGCCGCGGGCGTGCTGTTCGCTGCGGACCTCGCGGTCTGGCATCGCAGCATCTGGTATGTCGGCCCCGGCCTTGCGACGCTGCTGGGCAACTTCCAGGTCTTCCTGCTGGCCTTCGTCGGCATCCTGTTCTACCGCGAGAAGGCGCGCTGGGAACTGCTGGTCGCGATCCCGATGGCGGTCGTCGGGCTCGGACTGATCGTCGGCTTCGAATGGGCCTCGCTCGACGAGCAGTACCGGTGGGGCATCATCTTCGGGCTGCTGACCGCGGTGTTCTATGCCGCGTACATCCTGTCGCTGCGCAGGGCGCGGGCCGAGAGCCCGGCGGGCTCGATCGTGTCTGACCTGATGATCGTCTCGTTTGTCTCCGCGGGCGTCCTCTTTGCGGGCGCCGCGCTCGACGGCGAGGGCATCTCGATCCCGGACCCGCACCTGGCGTGGCTGCTCGTGGCCTACGCGCTGGTCGCCCAGGTCGTCGGCTGGCTGCTGATCTCGGGCAGCCTGCCGCATGTGCCCGCGTCGCGCGTCGGGCTGATCCTGCTGCTGCAGCCGACGCTCGCCTTCCTGTGGGACGTGTTGATTTTTTCCCGGGAGTTCGGGCCGCGCGAGCTCACCGGGGCCGCGCTGGCGATCATCGCCATCGGGCTCGGCTCGCGGCCGCGGCGCTGAGCGCGGCTCAGGTCCAGAGCCGCAACACGCCCGGCGCCAGCTCGATCTCGAGCCGCGCAAGGTCTTCGCCGAGCAGCTCGCCGTCGGCCTGCGCCGGCATCGGTGTGTCGCTGTCGATCGACAGCCGGACGGTGCGCGCGCGATGCGCCACGGCGAGGCGCTCGTGCGTGCCGCGGATGACGCTGGGCGCGTGCCGCAGCACCTGCAAGCGGCTCAGGCCGTCGGCCCAGACGAGGTCGAGGCAGCCGTCGTCGAGCGCGGCGCCGGGCGCCAGGTGGAACAGCCCGCCGGCGTACTGGCCGTTGCAGGCCGCGACCAGCGTGACCGCGCGGCGGTCTGCGCCGCCATCCCAGCGCAGTGTGCAGACCGGGTGGCCGACGCCGGCCACGAGGGCGTCGAACAGGCCTGCCGCATAGCTGAGCGGCCCGGGCAGCCACTTGTGGCGCAGCGTGGCCCGGGCGATCGCGGCATCGAAGCCGAAGCCGACGCCGTTGATGAACCAGCGGCCGTTGACGCGGCCCGCATCGATGCTGCGTGGCGTGCAGCCGGCGGCGAGCCGCGCGCAGGCGGCGCGCCAGTGGCGCGGCAAGCCGGCGGACTTCACGAAGTCGTTGCCGGTGCCGGTCGGTACGACGCCAAGCAGGGTCTCGGCGCCCGGCACGGCCAGCACGCCGCGCGCGACCTCGGACAGCGTGCCGTCCCCGCCGATCGCGAGCAGCCGTGGCCGGCCGCGCTGCGCCGCCGCGGTCGCCTCCGCCTCGAGGTGCCCCGGGCCGCGGCTGACGATTGTCTCGCAGCGCAGGCCCCGGTCTTCGAGCAGCGCGGCGGCGCGCAAGGCGGTTCCACGGCCCCGGCCGTTGCCTGCGGCGGGGTTGGCGAGCACGACGACGGACTCGCGCATCAGGGCGGGGTCCTGCTGGGTGGGGGGAGCAGGATACCCCAGCGCGGACGGTGCCGGGCGGGCGCCCGGCGGCTGCGAATCCGGGCTAGAATCGCCGCTGATCATCGCCGTCGCCAGCCATGCTCGAAATCCTCGTCAAGTTCATCATCGGCTACCTCGCCGGCTCGATCGTGGGCAGCCTCGTCGTCGGCCGCGTCCGCGGTATCGATATCCGCCAGCTGGGCAGCGGCAATGCCGGCGGCACCAATGCGCTGCGCACCCAGGGCAAGCTGTTTGCGCTCGCCGTGGTGCTGGTCGACGTGCTCAAGGTCGTGCTGCCAGTGTGGTGGCTGACCGGCGCGGCCTTGCCTGGTGTCGGGGCGGATGCCGCGGTCGCGCGCGAGACGGTGGCCGTCGCGATCGCGGCTGGCGCCGTGCTCGGCCATGTCTGGCCAGTCTTCTTCGGCTTCCGCGGCGGCAAAGGCATGGCGACACTGGTCGGCGCCTATGGCGCGATCCAGCCGCTGCTGCTGGCGCCGGTGGCGCTGACCTGGCTGCTGGTGCTGCTGCTGCGCGGCTATGTCGGGCTCGCCACGATGGTAGCGGCTGCGGCGGTGCCGGCATGGCTCGCCGCCACCGGCCAGGCCGACCGGCCGCTGTTCTGGTTTGCGCTGTCGATGGCGGCGTTCGTCGCGTGGACCCACCGCAGCAACATCGCGCGGATGCGCGCCGGCACCGAGAGCCGCCTGGCCCGCAGCCTCGCGGGCCGGCGTCGGTGAGTTACAACGCGGCCTTGCTGCGGGCGCTCGCGCCAGGGTGCCCGGTGTCGGGCGAAGCGCTCGGGCGCACCCTCGGCATCAGTCGCGCGGCCGTCTGGAAGGCGGTCCGCCGGCTGGCTACGCTGGGCGTCGATGTCGAGGCCCAGCCGGGCCGCGGCTACCAGCTCGCGGCGCCGCTCGTGTTGCTTGATGCCGGGGCGATCCGCGGCGCGCTGCCGGCGCCGCTCGCGGCACGCATCGGCGTGCTCGAGGTGCTCGGCGACACCGCGTCGACCAATGCCCGGGTGCTGGCGGCGGAGCGGCCGGTGGGCGAACTCGTGGTGTGCCTGGCCGAGTACCAGTCGGCGGGCCGCGGGCGGCGGGGCCGGCGCTGGCTGACGCCCCCGGCGGCCGGCATCTGCCTGTCGATCGGCGGACGCCTCGCCGCGGCGCCGTCGGATTTCGCCGGCTTGCCGGCCGCGGCCGGCGTCGCCTGCGCGGCGGCGCTCGAGGGGCTCGGCATCGCGCAAGTCGGCCTGAAGTGGCCGAATGACCTGCTGCTCGGCGGCGGCAAGCTCGGCGGCATACTGATCGAGCTGCGCGGCGAGTCGCAGGGCCCGGTGACGATCGCGATCGGCATCGGCTTGAACGTGCGGCTCGGCGCGGCGGCGCGCGCCGAAATCGCGATGGCCGGCGGCCTGCCGCCGGCAGATCTCGCCGGCGCCGTTGCCGGGCGCGTGCCGGACCGCAACCGGCTTGCCGCCGCGCTGGTCGCGGCGCTGGCGGCGTGTCTCGAGCGCACGCAGCCGGCGCTGGGCGAGGCGGTGCTCGAGGGCTGGCGACAGCGCGATGTCCTGTGGGGCCGGACCGTGCGCATCGACGATGCGGGCGCGGGCCGGGTCGGGGTCGCGCGTGGTCTCGATGCCTCGGGCGCGTTGCTGCTCGACGATGCGGCGGGGCTCCGGCACCGGATCACTGCGGGTGAGGTCACGCTGAGGGTCGTCGAGTGACGTTGCTGCTGGATCTCGGCAACACGCGGCTCAAAGCGGCCGTGACTTCACCGGGCGGTTTCAGGCTGCTCGGCGAGGCGCGCCATCGCGACGCCAGCCTCCCGGCGGCGCTGGGCGCTGCGCTCGGCGGGCTCGCGCTCGGCGAGGTCGGCGGTGCACTGTGCGCCAACGTTGCCGGGCCGGCGGCGGGCCGGACGCTCGCCGATGAGCTGCAGTTGCGCGGCTGTGCGCCGCTCAGCTTCCTGCGCGCGAGCGCGGAGGGCTATGGCGTTCGCTGCGCCTATGCAGAGCCGGCGCGCCTCGGCGCCGACCGTTGGGCTGCACTGCTTGGCGCCCGCGGCCTGACCGACGGGGCCTGTCTTGTCATCGACGCCGGCTCGGCGCTGACGATCGATGCGATGGCGCCGGGCGGCCGGCACCTCGGCGGCTGGATCATCCCGGGCCTGGCGATGATGGTCGCGGCGCTGGAGGCGCGTACCGGCGACCTGGCGGCGCTGCGCCGGGCGTCCTCGCCCGCCGCGCCGGCGGCGTTCCCGGCGGACTCCGGGCCGGCCATTGACGAGGGCGCCCGCCTGGCGGCGACCGGCGCCGTGCAACTCGCGCACGCGCGGCTCGCGGCGCATTGCGGCGCCGAGCCGCGCCTGTTCCTGGCGGGCGGGGACGCGGGCGCATTGCTGGACTCGCTGCCGGGCGCGGAACTCGTGCCGGGGCTGGTGCTGCGGGGGCTGGCGCGCGCCGCCGAATGAGGTTCGGGCGCGTACCGCGATCCTGAATGGCGGCTGAACGCGCGCCCCGCCCGCATCGTGGGCTATACGAATGGCCCCGGCGCGGCTGGCCGATATAATTTCTGCAGGTTGTGAAATGCCCTGTCCAGGAGGACTGATATGAAAAAGCTGACAATCGCATTGCTCGTTGCACCCCTGGTCGTCTTCAGCGGTGCGGCCCTCGCCGGTGACGCCGCGGCTGGCAAGGCCAAGGCGGAGACCTGCATGGATTGCCACGCCGGTGAGGACTTCGAGGGCATGACGCTCGACGAGATCATCGCGGCGAACAAGGCCGTGCTGGCCGGCGAGCAGCGCCACCCGCCGGGCCTCGAGGAGATTACCGAGGCCGATGTCGCGGACATCAGCGCCTTCTTCTACGCCGAGGCCGGCGGGGAGTAAGCGCGCGACCCGGGACGAAACCCGGCGCCGCCCCTGGTGTCTAGCGGGGGCGGCGTATTTCGTCCAGGCAGGGAACATTGCTGTTTTCCGGAAGGCCGACCTAGAATGCGGCGTCCGGCCGGTGTAGCTCAGTTGGCAGAGCGGCTGATTTGTAATCAGCAGGTCGCAGGTTCGACTCCTGTCGCCGGCTCCAGAGACCACCGCCCGCGCCAACCGTTGATTTAACAGTAGCCAGTGATCATAAATTGACCAGGAGTAGAGAGATGAAGAAGCTCACGATTGCGATGATCGCGTTGCCGCTGGCCCTGTTCAGCGGTGCGGTGCTGGCCGGCGATGCCGCGGCCGGCAAGACGAAGGCGGAAGCCTGCCTGGATTGCCATGCGGGCGAGGATTTCGAGGGCATGAGCGCGGCCGACATCGCCGCGGCGATCCGCGCTGCCCTGGCGGGTGAAGTGAAGCACCCGCCGGGCCTCGACGAACTCGCGGAGGCCGACGTTGACGATGTCGCGGCCTTCTTTGCCGCCGAGGCCGGCGCCGAGTAATCGGCAGTAGCGCAGGCACAGGGCGCCGCCGTCGGGGCTTCCCGGCGGCGGCGCCGCCGTCTGGGCAGCGCTGCGGCTGCCGTGCATCCCCGCTATACTGCACCACCCCGTGACCATTCCCAACAAGGATTGACGCACATGAACAAGTCTGCAATTGCCCTGATCTCCCTGGCCCTGGTCGCGTTCAGCGGCACGGCGCTCGCCGGCGATGCCGCGGCCGGCAAGGCCAAGGGCGAGCTGTGCCTCGACTGCCACGAGCCGTCCGAAGATTTCGCCGGCCTCGGCGCCGCCGAGATCGAAGCCATGATCCGCGCCGCGCGGGCGGGCGAAGTGAAGCACGGCGCCGAGATCAAGGACCTCGCCGAGGAAGACATCGCCGACGTGGCGGCGTGGTTTGCCGCCGAGGGCGGCCAGTAAGGGTGCATCGAAGCCCCGGGCCTCGCGCGGGCGCCGCGCCGGACTCCCGGCGCGGCGCCCGGTCTTGAGGCCATCGCAGGACCCGCGGCGGCTCGCGCCGTCGGTTGACACCCCAAGCGCCGCGTTTGATAATACGCGGCTTGCGCTTTTGGGGAGGGGTACCCAAGCGGTCAACGGGGGCAGACTGTAAATCTGCTGGCTCAGCCTTCGGAGGTTCGAATCCTCCCCCCTCCACCAGGCAAAACGCGGCCGGCGGGCGTAGTTCAATGGTAGAACCTCAGCCTTCCAAGCTGATGATGTGGGTTCGATTCCCATCGCCCGCTCCAGATGGGAGCTGCTGCCGGAGGGCGGTAGGGAGATAGCAGGATCGAGGCCCACATAGCTCAGTCGGTAGAGCACTTCCTTGGTAAGGAAGAGGTCACCGGTTCAAATCCGGTTGTGGGCTCCAGTCAAAAGCTAAGGAACGCGGCGGGCGTCGGGTCGGATCAGGCGGACACCGCCACATTTGGGTACACAAACAGTTCAGTTCGGAGTCGAGCACCGATGTCCAAGGCGAAATTCGAGCGTACCAAGCCGCATGTGAATGTGGGGACGATTGG
>CAYWYS010000054.1:0-15958 GCA_964462675.1 uncultured Thioalkalivibrio sp. | reverse complement strand
TCGTGTCCGGCGGCAAGGGCACGGCCGACGAAAAGTTCCGCGCGCTCGAGGCCGCCGGCGTGACCACGGTGCGCTCGCCGGCCGAGCTCGGCAGCGCAATATTGAAGCGGCTTTCCTAGTTATTTCCCCTGCCGCTGTTATGACGGGAGATCCAAAGTGCCTTCGTGAATCGAAGGCATGCTCAGACACTTTGGCGAATTACTGGTGGTCGTTCTGACAGGAACATCGATTTTGCTGATTTGCTAAGCTTGCTCCACGGACTCGGCTTTCAGTCGAGAGTTCGTGGCTCGCACCACATCCTCTGGAGGGACGGGGTCGAAGAATTTCTCAATCTCCAGCCGCGCGGCTCCAAGGCCAAGCCATATCAGGTGAAGCAGGTCCGGCGTATCCTGCTCAAGTACCAGATGGGGCACAGTTATGAATAGGCGTTACGATATTGTGATCTCGTGGAGTGATGAGGACGGCTGCTTTGTGGCTGAGGTGCCAGACCTGCCAGGATGCATCGCGGATGGCATGAGCTACCCGGAAGCCGCTGCAAGTGCCGAGGCAGCTATAACGGATTGGATTGAGCTTGCGATAGAACTCGGCCGGACGATTCCAGAGCCCAGCCACCGGCCTCATTACGCCTGATACCCTGTACCAGATGCGCATCGCCGTCGCCCAGATGAACCCCGTCGTCGGGGACGTCGAGGCGAACGTCACGCGCATGCTGGAGACCTGCCGGCGCGCCCGTGAAGCCCTGCGCGCCGACCTGGTGATATTCCCCGAGCTCGCGCTGTGCGGCTACCCGCCGGAAGACCTGCTGTTTCACCGCGGCTTTGCGCGCGACGTGGCCGAGGCGCTGGCGCGGCTGGCGCGCAGCCTCGACGGCATGTCGGTGCTGGTCGGCTACCCCGAGTACCAGGGCGAGACGATCCACAACAGCGCGGCGCTGCTGCGCCCCGACGGCCCGCCGGTCGTCTACCGCAAGCAGAACCTGCCGAACTACGGCGTATTCGACGAGAAGCGCTATTTCCAGCCGGGCACGGAGCCCTGCGTCGTCGAGCTGAAGGGCGTGCGCCTCGGCATCACGATCTGCGAGGACATCTGGAGTCCCGAAGTCGCCGCGCGCACAGCGGCCGCCGGCGCCGAAGTGCTGCTGTCCATCAACGGCTCGCCCTACGACACCGGCAAGCTCGCGCGCCGCGAGGCCGTGCTGAAGGCCCGCAGCGCCGAGACCGGCCTGCCGGTGATCTACGTGAACATCGCCGGCGGCCAGGACGAGCTGATCTTCGACGGCGGCTCGATGGCGCTCAGCCGCGCGGGCGAGCTGGTCCGCCGCGCGCCGTTCTTCACCGAGGCCCTCGAGCTGGTCGAGGTCGAGCCGGGCGGCGACATCGTGCCGGGGCCGGTCGAGCCCGCGCCCGGGTTCGTCGAGGGCGTCTACCGCGCGCTCGTGCTCGGCGTCGCCGACTACGTCAACAAGCACCACTTCCCGGGCGTCGTGCTCGGGCTGTCCGGCGGCATCGACTCGGCGCTGACGCTCGCGGTCGCCGTCGATGCGCTCGGCCCCGAGCGCGTGCGCGTCGTCATGATGCCGTCGCGCTACACCTCGCAGATGAGCCGCGACGACGCCGAGCGCCAGGCGCGCACGCTCGGCGTGCGCCACGACGTCGTCTCGATCGAGCCGATCTTCGAAGGCGCCCGCGAGGCGCTCGCCGAGGTGTTCCGCGGCCGGCCCGAGGACGTCACCGAGGAGAACATCCAGGCGCGCTGCCGCGGCATGATCCTGATGGCGATGTCGAACAAGTTCGGCTGCATGCTGCTGACCACCGGCAACAAGAGCGAGATGGCGGTCGGCTACGCCACGCTCTACGGCGACATGGCCGGCGGCTTCGCGCCGCTGAAGGACTGCAGCAAGACGCTGGTGTATCGGCTGGCCGAGTATCGCAACCGGCGCTCGGAAGTGATTCCGAGGCGGGTGATCGAGCGGCCGCCGTCGGCGGAACTGCGGCCCGACCAGAAGGACACGGACTCGCTGCCGCCCTACGAGGTGCTCGACCCGATCCTCGAGGCCTTCATCGAGGACGACGCCTCGGTCGACCAGATCGTCGCGCGCGGCTTCGATCGCGCCGTCGTCGGGCGCATCCTCGGCATGGTCAAGCGCAACGAGTACAAGCGCCGCCAGGCGCCGCCCGGCATCCGCATCAGCCGCCGCGCCTTCGGGCGCGACTGGCGCTACCCGATCACGTCGGGGTTTGCGGCGCGCTAGTCAGCGCCGCGGGGTCTCGTTCGCGGCGATGACGCGGCGGGTGTCCTCGGCCAGTTCCGCCAGCCCCAGGCCGTCGTAGGACCTGGCCATGATCCGCAGCGCCGGGATCACCGACGGCGTCTCCTGGTAGTTCTCCAGCACGTTGCGCGCGCGGTTGATCGCCGCGACGTGCGCACTGCGATCGGCGTAGAAACCGGCCACGACGACCTCGTGCGCGGCGAGGCGATTGCGCAGGTAGATCATCCGCTGGCGCGCGTCCTCGACGTACTCGCTCTGCGGATGCTGCTGGATCAGCTGCGCGAAGGTGTTGAAGGACGCTTCCATGCCGTCCGGCGGGCGCTGGTCCATGTTCACCCGGAAGAGCCGCTCGAGCGGGCCGGTGTTGGCCGGAAAGCGGGCTACACCCTTGATGTACAAGGCGTAGTCGACGCGCGGATGCGTCGGGTTCTCGAGGATGAAGCGGTCCGCGGCGCTGACGGCGGAGTCCGGCTCCTCGTTGCGCCAGTAGACGTACATCAGGTTCAGCTGTGCCTGGCGCGCCTCTTCGCTGAACGGGTAGACCGCGGTCAGCGACTCGAAGCCGCTGACCGCCGCGGCGAAGTTGCCGGACTCCATCTGCTTCGTGGAGCGCTCGTAGATGCGCCGCGCCGTCTCCGAGGGGTCTCGCCGGTCCGCGTCGCTGCGCATCGCGGCGCAGCCGGAGGTCGCGGCGAGCGCAAGTACGAGCAGCAGGCTGAGCAGGCGTCGGGTCATCCAGGATTCCATCGTTGCGGGACGGCGCATGGGCCGGAACGCGGATTATACCGATACACTGTGACCCATGGAGACTGGAGGGCTTTCATCGATGCGGACCGTCGAGCACCGCGCTGTCGTGCCGGCGGAGCTGGGCGGCCAGCGTCTCGACCAGGCGCTGGCGGCGCTGTTCCCGGATTATTCGCGCAGCCGGCTGCAGGGCTGGATCCGCGCGGGCCAGGTGCGCGTGGACGGCCGCGAGCTGCGCCCGCGGGACAAGGTCGACGGCGGCGAGGAAGTCGTGCTCAGCGCGACGCTCGAGGACGAGACCGACGCCGCGGCGGAGCCGATCCGCCTGGCGATCCTGCACGAGGACGCCGAGGTGCTGGTGCTCGACAAGCCGGCCGGCCTCGTGGTCCACCCGGGCGCCGGCAACCCGGCCGGGACGCTGGTCAATGCGCTGCTGCACCACCGGCCGGATCTGCGCGTGCTGCCGCGCGCCGGCATCGTGCACCGGCTCGACAAGGACACCAGCGGCGTCATGGTCGTGGCCTGCACGCCGGCGGCGCACGCCGCGCTGGTGCGCCAGCTCGAGGAGCGCAGCGTGCGGCGCGAGTACGAGGCGGTCTGCGTCGGCGTCATGACCGGCGGCGGCACCGTCGACGCGCCGATCGGCCGTCACCCGGTGGATCGCGTGCGCATGGCCATCCGCGAGGGCGGCCGCGAGGCGGTCACGCACTACCGCGTCGTGGCGCGCTTTCGCGGCCACACCCACGTGCTCTGCAAGCTGGAGACGGGGCGCACCCACCAGATCCGCGTGCACCTCGCCTCGATCCGCTGCCCGATCGTCGGCGACCCGGTCTACGGCGGGCGCCTCGCGCTGCCGAAGGGCGCGAGCGCGGCGCTGATCGAGGCCTTGCGGGGCTTCCGGCGCCAGGCGCTGCACGCCGCGCGGCTGGAGTTCGAGCATCCGGGCAGCGGCGAGCCGGTCCGCTTCGAGGCGCCGCTGCCGGCGGACCTCGAGGGCCTGCTCGCGGCGCTGCGCGCGGACGCCGAGGGATGACGCCGCAGTGGATCGTGCCGGACTGGCGCGCGCCGCCGGGTGTCAGGGCGATCAGCACCCTCCGCGTCGGCGGCGTCAGCCTGCCGCCGTGGCACTCGCTGAATCTCGGCGATCACGTCGGCGACGAGCCGGCCCGGGTGGCCGAGAACCGGCGCCTGCTGGGCCAGGCCCTCGGGCTGCCCGAGGCGCCGGCGTGGCTCGAGCAGGTGCACGGGCGCGAGGTGCTGCGCCTCGACGGCCGGACCCTGCCGGCGAGGCGCACCGCGGACGCCGCCGTGACCGGGCGCACCGGGCGCGTGCTGGCCGTGCTGACGGCGGATTGCCTGCCGGTGCTGTTCTGCCGCACCGACGGTCGCCGGGTCGGCATTGCGCATGCCGGCTGGCGCGGCCTCGCGGACGGCGTGCTGGAGGCTGCGTTTGCCGCGCTGGACGCGCCGCCGGACAAGGTGCTGGCATGGATCGGGCCGGGCATCGGGCAAGCCGCCTACGAGGTCGGCGCCGAGGTGCGCGACGCCTGCCTGGGGACGTTCGCCGGCGCCGGGGACTGTTTCGCGCCCGGGCGGCCCGGCCACTGGCAGTTCGACCTGGCCGGGCTCGCCCGGCGGCGGCTGGCGGCGCTCGGCGTGGCCGGCGTCCGCGGCGGGCACTGGTGCACGCACACCGACCCGACGCGCTTCTTTTCCCATCGCCGCGACGGCGCCGGGCAGCCGACCGGCCGGATGGCGACGCTGATCTGGCTTGCGGGTCCTGCCTGAGCCGTTGAATTGGCGCGCCGGCCCCCCATATCAGGGTAAGCCGACCAACACCGGGTAGACCTCCATGCGCATGGACAAACTGACCAGCAAGTTCCAGATGGCCCTGGCCGACGCGCAGTCGCTGGCCGTCGGGCGCGATCACCAGTACATCGAGCCGGCGCACCTGGCGGTGGCGCTGCTCGACCAGCAGGGCGGCGGCGTGCGCCACCTGCTCGACAAGGCGGGTGTCAACGTCAACAAGCTGCGCTCGCGGCTCGGCGAGGCGCTCGACCGGCTGCCGACCGTGCAGGGCACGCCGGGCGAGGTGCACCTGTCGCGCGACCTCGACCGGCTCTTGAACGTCACCGACAAGCTGGCGCAGCAGCGCAACGACCAGTACATCTCCAGCGAGTTGTTCGTGCTGGCCGCGCTCGACGACAAGGGCCCGCTCGGCGACGCCCTGCGCGACGCCGGCGCGGTCAAGGGCGCGCTGGAGAAGGCGATCGAGGACGTGCGCGGCGGCAAGCAGGTCGACGACCCCTCCGCCGAGGAGAGCCGCCAGGCGCTCGAGAAGTTCACCATCGACCTGACCGAGCGCGCCGAGCAGGGCAAGCTCGACCCGGTCATCGGCCGCGACGACGAGATCCGGCGCACGATCCAGGTGCTGCAGCGGCGCACCAAGAACAATCCGGTGCTGATCGGCGAGCCCGGCGTCGGCAAGACCGCGATCGCCGAGGGGCTGGCGCAGCGCATCGTCGACGGCGAGGTGCCCGAGGGCCTGAAAGACAAGCGCATCCTGTCGCTGGACATGGGGGCCTTGATCGCCGGCGCGAAGTTCCGCGGCGAATTCGAGGAGCGGCTCAAGGCCGTGCTGAACGATCTCGCGCGCCAGGAAGGGCGCGTGATCCTGTTCATCGACGAGCTGCACACGGTCGTCGGCGCCGGCAAGGCCGAGGGTTCGCTGGACGCGGGCAACATGCTCAAGCCCGCACTCGCCCGCGGCGAGCTGCATTGCGTCGGCGCCACCACGCTCGACGAGTACCGCAAGTACATCGAGAAGGACGCTGCGCTGGAGCGGCGCTTCCAGAAGGTGCTGATCGGCGAGCCGACGGTCGAGGAGACCATCGCGATCCTGCGCGGCCTGAAGGAGCGCTACGAGGTGCACCACGGTGTCGAGATCACCGACCCGGCGATCGTCGCCGCGGCGACGCTGTCGCATCGTTACATTTCCGACCGGCAGCTGCCCGACAAGGCCATCGACCTGGTCGACGAGGCCGCCTCGCGCATCCGCATGGAAATCGATTCCAAGCCCGAGGCGCTCGACCGGCTCGAGCGGCGCGTCATCCAGCTCAAGATCGAGCGCGAGGCGCTGAAGAAAGAATCCGACGAGGCCTCGAAGAAGCGGCTGCAGGCGCTCGATGGCGAGCTCGAGTCGCTGGAGCGGCAGTTCTCCGACCTGGAGGAGATCTGGAAAGCCGAGAAGGCCGAGGTGCAGGTCGCCTCGCAGATCAAGGAAGAGCTGGAGCGCGCCCGGGTCGAGCTCGAGACCGCGCGCCGCGCCGGCGACCTCGCGCGCATGTCCGAGTTGCAGTACGGCCGGATCCCTGAGCTCGAGAAGCGTCTCGCCGCGGCGGGCGAGCACGAGCAGAAGGAGACGCGGCTGCTCAGGAACCGCGTCACCGACGAGGAAGTTGCCGAGGTCGTTTCCAAGTGGACCGGCATCCCGGTCTCGCGGATGCTCGAGAGCGAGCGCGACAAGCTGCTGCGCATGGAAGAGGCGCTCGAGAAGCGCGTCGTCGGCCAGGCCGAGGCGCTGCGGGCCGTGTCGAACGCCATCCGCCGCTCGCGTGCCGGGCTGTCCGACCCGAACCGGCCGATCGGCTCCTTCCTGTTCCTCGGGCCCACTGGCGTCGGCAAGACCGAGCTGTGCAAGGCGCTGGCCGAGTTCATGTTCGACACCGAAGAGGCGATGGTGCGCATCGACATGTCGGAGTTCATGGAGAAGCACTCCGTGGCCCGGCTGATTGGCGCACCGCCCGGCTACGTCGGCTACGAGGAGGGCGGTTATCTCACGGAGGCGGTGCGTCGCCGGCCCTACTCGGTGATCCTGCTCGACGAGGTCGAGAAGGCGCACCCGGACACTTTCAACGTGCTGCTGCAGGTGCTCGACGACGGGCGGCTGACGGACGGCCACGGCCGCACCGTGGACTTCAAGAACACCGTCATCGTCATGACCTCGAACCTCGGCTCGCACCGCATCCAGGAACTGGGGTCAGATACCAGTTACGAGCGCATGAAGGCGGCGGTCATGGAGGTCGTCGCGCAGCATTTCCGGCCGGAGTTCATCAACCGCGTCGACGACGTCGTCGTGTTCCACGCGCTGGGCCGCGAGCAGATCCGCGTCATCGTTGACATCCAGTTGGCCCACCTGCGCCGCCGGCTCGCCGAGCGCGACATGCGCCTCGAGCTCAGCGACGCGGCCGTGGACCGGCTGGCCGAGGCCGGCTTCGACCCGGTGTACGGGGCGCGGCCGCTGAAGCGGGCGATCCAGCAGCAGGTCGAGAATCCGCTGGCGCAGCGCATCCTGCGGGGTGAATTCGGCCCGGGCGCCACCGTGCATGTCGACGCCGGCGCGGATGAGCTGTTGTTTGCCGCCTGACGGCGGCCGTCGGCACTATAATGTCCGCCCCGTGACGAGGATCCAGCCCCATGCCGATCTATGAGTACCTGTGCGGCGATTGCGGCCACAAGCTCGACGCCCTGCAGAAGCTGTCGGACGAGCCGCTGGTGCATTGCCCGCATTGCGGCGCGCCGACGCTGAAGCGACAGATGTCGGCGCCGAGCTTCCGGCTGAAGGGCGGCGGCTGGTACGAGACCGATTTCAAGAACGACAAGCGGCGCAACATCTCCGAGTCGGACAGCACGGCGGCAGAGGCCAAGTCGGCAGACGGCAAGCCGGCGGACAAGGCCGCCGACAAGCCGGCCGAGAAGTCCGATGCCAAGCCCGACGCCAAGCCCGCCAAGCCGGCGGCGACCGAGGCGAAGAAGCCCGCGGCCGCGCCGGCCGCGAACAAGCCGGATACCGGCAAGGCGGGCGGCGTTGCTTAAGACACTCAGGAAGCACCTGGTCGCGGGGCTGATCCTGTGGGTCCCGCTGCTGATCACGTTCCTGATCGTCCGCTTCCTGATCCGCTTCGTCGATCGCATCCTGCTGCTGCTGCCGCCCTCGTGGCGACCCGAGGCGCTGCTCGGCTTCAGCATCCCCGGGCTCGGCGTCATTCTCGCGGTGGGGATCCTGTTGTTGACCGGCCTGCTGGTGGGCAACTTCGTCGGGCGCCGCTTCGTCGAATTGGGCCACCAGTTCGTGACGCGCATCCCGCTGGTCAGCGGCATTTACTCCGGCGCCAAGCAGGTCGCCGAGACGCTGTTCGCGGACAGCAGCACCGCCTTCAAGCGGGTGCTGCTGGTCGAGTACCCGCGCAAGGGCATTTGGAGCATGTGTTTCCAGACTTCGGAGTACGTCGGCGAGATCCAGGACCGCACGGCCGAAGACGTCGTCTGCGTATTCCTGCCGACGACGCCGAACCCGACCTCCGGCTTCATCCTGTTTGTGCCGAAGAGCGATCTCGTGTCGCTCGACATGCCGGTCGACGACGGCCTGCGCATGATCATGTCGCTCGGCGTCGCGGTGCCGCGCTGGAAGAGCCCGGAGGCGGCCAAGGCCAGTCTTGCGCCGCCCCGGGAGCACCTTTAACATCCGCCGCCCGCGCGAGGAATCCAGGATCATGCGTAGCCACTATTGCGGCGAAGTCAACGAGGCGCTGGTCGGCGAGCGCGCCACCGTCGTCGGCTGGGTGCACCGGCGGCGTGACCACGGAGGCGTGATCTTCATCGACCTGCGCGACCGCGAGGGACTGCTGCAGGTCGTCTTCAACCCGGACGACGCCGCGACCTTCGCGCTGGCCGAGAGCGCCCGCTCGGAGTTCGTGCTGCAGGTCGAAGGCGAGGTGCGGCGCCGGCCGGACGGCACCGCGAACCCGGCACTGGCCTCGGGCCAGGTCGAGCTGGTGGCGCGCCGCCTGGTGGTGCTGAACCGCAGCGAGACGCCGCCGTTCCACCACGACGAGGCGGCCGGCGAGGATTTGCGGCTGCGCTATCGTTATCTCGACCTGCGCCGCCCGGAGATGCTCAACAACCTGCGCCTGCGCCACCGCGTCACGCGGGCGCTCAGGGCCTGGCTCGACGGCCACGGCTTCGTCGACGTCGAGACGCCGGTGCTGACCAAGGCGACGCCGGAAGGCGCGCGCGACTACCTCGTGCCGGCGCGCAATTTCCCCGGCAAGTTCTACGCCCTGCCGCAGTCGCCGCAGCTGTTCAAGCAGCTGTTGATGATGTCGGGGCTGGATCGCTATTACCAGATCGCGCGCTGCTTCCGCGACGAGGACCTGCGCGCCGACCGCCAGCCGGAGTTCACCCAGCTGGACGTCGAGACCTCGTTCCTCGACGAGGCCGGCGTGACCGGGCTGATGGAGGCGATGATCCGCGAATTGTTCAAGGACGTGCTCGGCGTCGAGCTGGCCGAGCCGTTCCCGCGCATGCGCTGGAGCGAGGCGATGGCTCGCTTCGGCACCGACCGGCCCGACCTGCGCAACCCGCTGGAGCTGGTCGAGATCGCGGACCTCGTCGCGAGCGTGGATTTCAAGGTGTTCGCCGGCCCCGCGGCCGATCCGAAGGGTCGCGTGGCGGCCTTGCGCGTCCCGGGCGGCGGCAGCCTGTCGCGCAAGGCGATCGACGATTACACGGCCTTCGTCGCCCGCTACGGCGCGCGCGGCCTGGCCTACGTGAAGGTCAACGACGCCGCGACGGGGCGCGACGGCCTGCAGTCGCCGATCCTGAAGTTCCTGCCCGACGAGGCCATTGCCGGCATCCTGGCGCGCACCGGCGCGGTGGCCGGCGACCTGGTGTTCTTCGGCGCCGACACGGCGAAAGTCGTCAACGATGCACTCGGCGCGCTGCGCGACAAGCTCGGCGCCGACCTCGGGCTGCTCGAGGCCGGCTGGCGGCCGGTCTGGGTCGTCGATTTCCCGATGTTCGAGTGGGACGAGACCGATAAGCGCTGGGTCGCGCTGCATCACCCGTTCACGGCGCCGAGCGTCGACGATTACGCCGCGCTGGCCGCGGACCCGGGCAATGCCTTGTCGCGCGCCTATGACATGGTGCTGAACGGTTCTGAGATCGGCGGCGGCTCGATCCGTATCCATGATCGCGCCATGCAGGAGGCCGTGTTCGGCCTGCTGGGCATCGGCGAGGAGGAAGCGCGCCAGAAGTTCGGCTTCCTGCTCGACGCATTGAAATACGGCTGCCCGCCGCACGGCGGCATCGCCTTCGGCATCGACCGGCTGGTCATGCTGATGGCCGGTGCCTCGAGCATCCGCGAGGTCATCGCCTTCCCGAAGACGCAGACCGCGAGCTGCCCGCTGACGGATGCGCCGAGCGAGGTGCCCGAGAAACAGCTGCGCGAGCTGGGGATCCGCGTCCGCAAGACGGAGCCGGAACTCGCCAAGTAACCGGCGCGAGCCTCAGATGCCGGTGACCAGGAAGTCGATCGCTGCGACGATCTCCGTCCGGAGTTCCTGCAGCGACCCGACGGGCGCCGTCAGGGCGGAGATCGGCACCACGGTCATCTGGTGGGTAAGCAACACGTGTGGTTCGCCCCGAATGGTGGCTATGGGACACAGTCGGCTGATTGGCTGTTGGCGAAGCCTGTCTGCCTGAGCCAGTGGCACGACAACGCGCGTGGCGAGGGACTCCAGCAGCGCGTTCTGCACGTCCACGAAGTACGGGTAGGCTGCACGTGAAGCCGGGTTGAGGTTCTCGTATACAGTGAGCTGCCTCATCAAAGCGTCGGGTAAGAGTCCGAGAACAAGCCATGCTCCGTGGCGAGCCGATTGGCCGCATCGATTGCTTGCCGGTTGTTCTCCAGCCAGCGCTCTCGCTCAGCATGTTGCACTTGTTCGGCCAAGGCACGCTCCAGGGTTGCGGACAGATTCAGCTTCAGCTGTTTGGCCTTCTCCAGCAAGTCGCTGTTTATGCTCAGATTGGCCGATTTCTTGGGGGCGGAAAGATCGTAGGTATGTGTCATCATGCGAGGTCCGATTGCGGGTTTTTGATGCGCATTCATGATGCGCATGCAAATACCATACGCCTTCGCATCGGGCAGGCGCAAGGCCCCCTGTACGAGCAAAATCGGGCCCACATAAGGTGAGTGAATTGCCGCCCGGGCTCTACAAGCGCCCCGAGTCCGTGCTGGTCGTGGTGTACACCCGCGGCCGCGAGGTATTGCTGCTGGAGCGAATCACGCCGCCCGGCTGGTGGCAGTCGGTCACAGGCAGCCTCGAGCCCGGGGAGACGCCGTGGGCCGCAGCCGTGCGCGAGCTGCAGGAGGAGACCGGCCTCGCGCCGGACGGCCTCGTCGACCTCGGCATCAGCCAGAGCTTCACGATCGCGCCGGCCTGGCGCCACCGCTTCGCACCCGGGGTTACGCGCAATCTCGAACACGCGTTTGCGCTGGCGATCAATGCGCCGGTGGACATTCGCCTCGACCCTTCAGAGCATGTGCGCTTCACCTGGCTGCCCCGGGCCGAGGCACTCGAGCGTGCCACCTCGCATACGAACCGGGCTGCGATCGAACGGATCCCGCCCACCGCGAACCCGCAGCCTGAGGTTTGGTAACCCGTCAGTTCAGGAGGTCGCGGCGCGACGAGCCCTCAGGCCGCGCTCACGGCCGGGCGGCGACCGCTCCCGCTGAGAACCCGGCGATTTTGTGGCGTTTTCGAGACAGAATGACTTGCCTCTCCTTGTATAACGATCCGTTTTACTAAATTTCGGTACCTTAGCAGCATGGCGCTGCACTGCAATATGTTCCGAAAATACAACATATTGCAGTGCATCACTGGAATTCTGGTACTTCGAGGCCTACAATCCAAGGCGACAGGAAGATCCGCTTACCGGGCCCTGTCAGGTTCCGGCAATTACCCGCCGGCCAGATTCTCCGCTTCCCATATAAGGGGCGAAAGCATGATGACTCGTAACAGAACCGTGGCCCTCGCGGTCGCGATGGCGCTCGGCCTGCCGCTGGCGGCCAGTGCGCAGGAACTCGACTTCAACTACCTCGAGGCGAACTACGTCAACGTGGACGCGGACTTCTCCGACAGCTTCACGGACGAGGACGGCACCTTCTCGCTGGAGACTGACAGCGACGACGGTTTCCAGATCGGCGGCGCCTGGGAGGTCTGGGAGACGCTGCACCTGTTCGGCGAATACTCGACGGCCAGCCAGGACGTGAAGGTCAGTGACGGCACTGTTTCGGCCACTGGCGACTTCGACGTGATCCGCTGGCGCCTCGGCGTCGGCTATGCCATGCCGACCTCGGACGTCATGAGCGTCTACGGGCGGGTGAGCTACGACTACATCGAGTTCGACGATTTCGGCGCCGGTCTCGGCAGCACCGATGACAGCGGTGTTGGCGCCGAGCTGGGCCTGCTGTGGGCAGTGATGCCGCAGCTCCACCTGCAGCCCTACGTGCGCTACACGGCGGTCGGCGAAGTCGACCCCGAAAAGTCGGACACCTTCGACTCCGATGTCCTGGTGGGCGGCCAGGCCCGCTGGTTCTTCACCGAGAACTTCGCGCTGCAGGCCGGCTACGAGTACGGCGAGATCGCGACCTGGAACGTCGGCGGGCGGTTCGCCTTCTGATCGGCTGACCGGGATTCCGGGACCTGCCATGGCCGCGCAGTCCGCGTGACTGCGCGGCCATTTTGCTTCAGGCCTGCGAACCCGGCTTGACGAGCGCCTTCAGCTCGTAGACGAGCGCCTGCGCCTCGCGCGGCGTCAGCGTGTCGGGATCGATGCCGGCCAGGCGCGCCTCGAGCGGGTGCGGCACGCCGGTATCCGCCACCGCCGCAAACAGCGGCAGCTCCGCCTGCGGCCCGGCCCCGGTCGCGCGCGCCTGCTCCAGCTCGCGCAGGTAGCCGCGCGCGCGGCGGATGACCTCCGGCGGTACGCCGGCCAGCGCCGCGACCTGCAGCCCGTAGCTCTGGTTGGCGGGGCCCTCGCGCACGCTGTGCAGGAACACCAGCCTGCCGTCGTGCTCGGTGGCGTCGAGGTGCACGTTGGCGCAGGCGGGCAGCTCTTTCGCCAGCGCCGTCAGCTCGAAGTAATGGGTCGCGAACAGCGTAAATGCGCCGACTCGCTCGCCGATGTAATGCGCGCAGGCCCAGGCCAGCGACAGGCCGTCGAAGGTGCTGGTGCCGCGGCCGATCTCGTCCATCAACACCAGGCTCTGGCCGGTGGCGTTGTTGAGGATGTTGGCCGCCTCGGTCATCTCCACCATGAATGTCGAGCGGCCGCCGGCGAGGTCGTCCGAGGCGCCGATGCGCGTGAAGATGCGATCCACCGGGCCGAGCTCGGCCGACTCCGCCGGCACGAAACTGCCGGCGTAAGCCAGGATCACGATCAGGGCGGCCTGGCGCATGTAAGTCGACTTGCCGCCCATGTTCGGCCCGGTGATGACCAGCATGCGGCGGCGCTCGTCGAGCGCGAGATCGTTCGGGATGAATGGCTCCGTCGAGACGCGCTCGACGACCAGGTGGCGGCCGCCGCTGATCGCGAGCCGCGGCCCGGTCACGAGGCGCGGCCGGCTCAGGTTCAGCGCCGCGGCGCGCTCCGCCAGGTTGCCGAGCACGTCGAGTTCCGCGACCGCCGCCGCCATCAGCTGCAGCGGCCCGAGGCGCTCGACCAGCGTCTCGATGAGCGCCTCGTAGAGCGCCTTCTCGCGTGCCAGCGCGCGCTCCCTGGCCGACAGCACCTTGTCCTCGAAGGCTTTCAGCTCCGGCGTGATGAAACGCTCGGCGCCCTTCAGTGTCTGGCGGCGACTGTAGTCGGCCGGCGCATTCTTCGCCTGCGCGCGGCTGATCTCGATGTAATAGCCGTGCACGCGGTTGTAGCCGACTTTCAGCGAGGGCAGGCCGGTGCGCTCGCGCTCGCGGGTCTCGAGCTCGGCGAGGAAGCGATCCGCCTCGGTCGACAGCGTGCGCAGCTCGTCGAGTTCGGCGTCCCAGCCCGGCGCAATGACGCCGCCGTCGCGGATCAGCACCGGCGGGTTGTCGATAATGGCGCGCTCGAGCAGCGCCAGCGTTTCGCCATGCTCGCCGCACTCGGCCGCGAGTGCCGCGAGGCGCGCCGCCGCCACGTTGTCCACCGCGGCCCGCAATGCCGGCAGCCGCGCCAGGCCCTCGCGCAGCCCGGCGAGATCGCGCGGCCGCGCCGAGCGCAGCGCGACGCGCGCCAGCATGCGCTCGAGATCGCCGATGCCGCGTAGCACCGAGCGCAGCGTCGCCGTGTCGCCGTCCAGCAGCAGCCGCTCGATCGCCGCGTGGCGCGCCTCGAGTACGCCGCGATCGCGCAGCGGCCGGTTCAGCCAGCGCCGCAGCAGCCGCCCGCCCATCGGCGTTGCCGTCTCGTCGAGCACGCCGAGCAGCGTGTGCTCGTGTCGCCCGGAAAGATTGCGGTCGATTTCCAGGTTGCGGCGCGTCGCCGCATCCATGACCAGCGCCTCGTCGCGGGTCTCGGTCGCGAGGCCGCGCAGGTGCGGCAGGGCGCTGCGCTGGGTGTCGAGCACGTAGTGCAACAGGCAGCCGGCCGCCTGCACCGCCTCGGGCAGCGCCGCGCAGCCGTAGCCGGCAAGATCAGCGACGCCGAACTGCTTGCACAGCAGGCGTGTCGCCGCGTCGAGATCGAAATGCCACGGCGGGCGGGTCTTCAGGCCCGGCTGCTCGCGCACGAAGGCCGGCAGGCGGGCCTGCTCGTCGACGAGGACCTCGGCGAGCTGCAGCCGTTCGAGCTCCGCTGCCAGCGCCTCGGCATCGTCGAGGCGCGCAACCCGGAAGCTTCCGCTGGCCAGCTCCAGCCACGCGACGCCGATGCCGCCGGGGCCGGCGTGCACGCAGCCCAGCAGGATCTCGCGCCGCGCCTCGAGCAGGCCCTCGTCGGTCACGGTGCCCGGCGTCACGACGCGCACCACCCGGCGCTCGACCGGGCCTTTCGAGCTCGCCGGGTCGCCGATCTGCTCGCAGATCGCGACCGACTCGCCCTTGCGCACCAGCCTGGCGAGGTAGCCCTCGACGCTGTGCACCGGCACGCCGGCCATCGGGATCGGCTGCCCGGCGCTCTGGCCGCGTGTCGTCAGCGTGATGTCGATCAGCTTCGCGGCGCGGCGCGCGTCGTCATAGAACAGCTCGTAGAAGTCCCCCATCCGGTAGAACAGCAGGATGTCCGGGTACTCGGCCTTGATGCGCAGGAACTGGCGCATCATCGGGGTGTGCTGTTCGATGTCTTCGGTGCTCATCGCGGCTCCGTGGCGAGACCGGGCATGCTAGCACCTCTTTTTCTGTCGCCGTGATGATGGCAGGCTTGACGCCAACCAAGGGAGGCCCGGCATGATTCCTGACGACGACCGCCTGCTGAAGCTCGCCCGCGAGGCCGGCATCTGGCTGGCCGCGCGCGACGAGAAGTTCGCCACGGCCGAATCCTGCACGGCCGGCTGGATCGCCAAGGCCATGACCGACGTCGCCGGCAGCTCGGAATGGTTCGTCGCCGGCATCGCGAGTTACTCGGACGACGCGAAGAAGGCCCTGCTCGGGGTCCCGGGGGGCCTGTTGAAGTCCCACGGCGCGGTCAGCAAGGAAGTGGTCGAGGCGATGGCCAAAGGCGCGCTCGAGCGCAGCGGCGCGGACCGGAGCGTGGCGGTCAGCGGCATCGCCGGCCCGGCCGGCGGCAGCGAGGAAAAGCCGGTCGGCACCGTCTGGTTCGCCTGGGCGCGGCGCGACGGCGAGGAGATCGCCATCAAGACCCGGCTGGAGCATTTCCATGGCGATCGCGAGGGTATCCGGCGCCAGGCTGTCGGCCGTGCACTGGCCGGGATCATGTTGAGTTGAGGGGGCGGCTGTTCTTCGCGCTGTGGCCGGACGACCCGCTGTGCCATGCGCTGGCCACGGCCGGCGGGGCCGCGCTACGAGGTCCTTGACCGGTGGCTGCTCGGGCATGGACTGCCAGTCGACCGCGGGCCCGGGCCGCTGCACCGGGTAGTGGCGCAGCGGGGCGGGCGTGGCAGGGTTCCCT
>CAYWYS010000053.1:0-16429 GCA_964462675.1 uncultured Thioalkalivibrio sp. | reverse complement strand
ACGAGGTGCGCCCGGCCACGCGCAGGCCCGGCAGGCGCACCAGCGCGTTCAGGATTTCCTCGGCGATACCGTCGGCGAAGTACTCCTGGTCCCGCTCCGGGCTCAGGTCGGCGAACGCCAGCACCGCAATCGATTGCGATTCACTGGAAGCCACAGGCGCGGCATCTTCGGTAACTTGCGCCGTCGGCGCCGGCGCCGGCAGCGCTGGCGGCGCCGAAATCCCACGCAGCCGATCGTACGCGAACAGCCCGATCGCCAGCAGCAGCAGCACGATCACCGCGATATTCAGCCGCCGCGCACCCTGTTCGCGCATCGCGTCGGACAAAGCCGGATCGCTCTCGCGCTTGAGTCCCTGCGGAGTCAGCTCGAACACCCAGGCCAGGACCAGTGCAGGCACGAAACCCAGCACCAGCAACACGACCAGCCCGCGCAGCACGCCGTCGGGCACGTCGAACAACGGCAATACGGTCTCGGCTACCTGCACCAGCAGCCAGGCGGCGATGATGTAGAACAGCGCTACGCGGATGACATTGCGGCGCTTGAGCTCGGCAAACAGGCTCACGGCCCCGCCTCCTTGGCGGCCAGGAAAGGATTGCAGACTGTCATGTCCCCGAACTGCCGGCCATGGCTGAGGTCCTCGCTGTAGAGTACTCGACATCCGCTGCGCAGCGCCGCCTCCACGATCAATGCGTCGAACCAGGCCAGTTTTTCGGCGCCCGCCAGCTCGTGCGCATCCAGCACCAGGTTGGCGTGCGCCGGCACCACCTCGAAGCGTCCCAGGATCTGCAGCGCAGCGCGCGTGTTGTCAAACGACAACCGCGGCTTGAACTTGCGGGTGACCACGGCGCGAAACTCGATCAGCACCTGCGTGCTGATGACGATCTCGTGCTCACTGGCGAGAGCACGCAGCCAGTCCCGGATGAACTTCGACTTGGCAGGCTCCCGTCGATCCAGCCGGTAGACCCACAGGTTCGTATCGACGAATACGCGCAAGCCTTAACCCGCCCTGCGATCGTGCAAGGATTCTCTCGACCAGTGTTCGCCACTGCTCTTCGAGCGGCTGCGCGTGGCGAGCTCGTCGAGGGCATCAAGCGCTTCGAGGCGGCGCTGGGTGGCGTCCACGTAACGCTGCAGGTATTCGCGCACCAGCGCATTCACCGAGGTGTGGTCGCGCAAGGCCGCCTCGCGCGCTTTCTGCAGCAACTCGTCGTCGAGGCTCAAGGTCAGATTCGCCATGGCTCATTCTCCCGGTAACACGGGATCAGTGTAGCACGTAGTGTTGCTCACTGGCGGCGCGTTGTCAGTCCGGAACCAACAATAACGCCGAGGGACTTCAGGGTTGCGGACTGGCGACCTGTGACATAAGAGACATAGGCATCGAAACGTCGCATGTTGTCGGTGAAGTTGTTCAGAAACGCCTGGTCGCGCGCCATCGCCTCGAAGTCGCAGACCGCATCTTCCCAGGACGCAAAGCCGGAACTGATCAGATCCGGGTGATGCCGCGCCAGCGGCAAGCGGTCGATCTGGATGTCCGTCCTCAGCTGGGACAGCTCCGCATTCGTTTGGTCGAAGGACAGAATGGCCGTGCGGATCGCGTCGTCGCGGATCAAGACGATGCGACCGGTCGAGATCAGCTCCTTGATGGTCGGCGGATAGAAGATCGTCGCGGCGAAGATGTGCGAGGTTCCAAGCGCTGCGCAATGCTCGCCGTCCAGCGCATCGCCGTCCTGCCCGGTGGCGAAAGAGTCCTTGAGTTCTGTGATCCGCTCCAGCCGAGCGCGAACTTGCTCATGTACTGCCGCTGCTTCCGGCAATATGTCGGCAATCTCTCGTTCGAGGCGATCAAGGTACTGCGCTTCGGCCAGGCGATCTCGCCGGGCCTCGTTCCAGTTTGCGACCTGGATACCGATGAACACGCCGACGACGACGATGCAGAAGTCGATGCCGACCGCGAATCAGTTCTGGTCCCTGACATGCTGCATCATGCGGCGCAGGAGCATCAGCAGGCGTCTCGAGCGGCCGGGCGATTGAGCTCCGCCGTCACTCGCATGCGAAATCATCCGCGCCGACCGGCCGGCATTGCGGCGGAAAGCCCTTGGCACGCCAATATTCCGGCAGGCGCGCCTGGATCATCGCCTCGCGGCGATAAGGCGATTCCGCAAGACCCAGGTAGCCGACGGCCCACCACCAACCCGATGAATCTGCGTTTTCGGGTATTCGATCGTAGGCGCGGAACGCCAGACGCCAGGCGGCCACCGCGTAAGGGTCCGCCGCCCCGGGACTTTCCGGGAACTCCGAGCGCAGGCGTGCCTCGAATCGGGCAAGAGCCGCATCACGGTCATAGTCCTCATCGCTCAGCGCCCACTTGAGCTCCGGCACCATCCAGCGCGCGCCGGGTCCCACGACATCGGCAAGTTCGCGCAGCATGAGCGTCAGCAGCACATTATCGCCTTGCCGCGCGGTGATGCCGAGGAAAGCCGGATAGGGGTCCTGGTGGCTGCTTTCAAACAGCCTCAGCAGGCGCGCCACGGCGTCATCATAGTTCCCTCGCATGGCCGCAATCTCGGCAAGGGTGTAGATGCACATCGGGTAGTTCGGGTCGATGTCCAGGCAGCGTTGCGTTGCAGCCGTCGCGCGATCGAAGAACCCGAGTTCGCGCCAGGCCTGTGCCAGCCAGAGATGCGCAGTGGTCGCCTGTGGATCTGCGGCGACCGCTTGTTCGTAGTAGTCGATCGCGCCCACATAGTCCGACACCGGGGACCTCTGGCGCGAAAGTCCGAGCGCGGTCAGCGCCTCGGCGTTGGCGGGATCCGCGGCCAGGGCGGCGTCAGCCGCGCTGCCACCCAGCGCGACAAAATCACGATCGACATAGCCCCAGTAAGGCGCAACGATATAGGCCATGGCCAGCCAGCCACGAGCACGCACGAAATCCGGATCTGCCTCGACGGCCCGCTCCAGCATGGCTATGGATCGCGCAAGGTTGTCGTAGTTACGATTGACGAACAGGTCGCGGCCTGCCAGGAAGGCTGCGTAGGCATCGATGTCACCGGTGCCGCCGGCCGCGCCTGGTGCGGCTTCGATCCGCACGTCCAGGCGCCGCGCCAGCGCCGCGGTGATCGCCGCGGCGATCTCGTCCTGGATCGCGAACACGTTTTCCGCAGTCAGGGTGCGATCGAAAGTCTCCGACCACACGTGCTGGTCGGATCGGGCGTCGATCAACTGGGCCGTGACGCGAATGGTGTCGGCCGCCTTGCGCACAGAGCCTTCCAATATGTGGCGCACGCCCAGCGAAGCGGCGATATCGGGAATGCTGAGTTTGCTCTGGCTCTTGAAGGCAAAGGCCGAGGTGCGCGAGGTGACGCTGAGTGCCTCGATCCGGGACAGCACGTTGAGAATCTCTTCGGCGATGCCGTCGGAAAAGTACTGCTGATCGCCTTCCGGCGACAGGTCGGCAAACGGCAGCACGGCGATCGAGGCATCCGGGATCATCGACACGGCGTCGGCCCGGGTATCGGCTGGTGCGGTCGGGCCGGCCTCGGGGTCCGGGCGCACGTCCTGCGGCGCAACAACGGTGGGCGCCGTCGACGCCGGTTCCCGTGACAGCCGGTCGGCGACCAGCAGGCCGATCGCCAGCAGCGCGACAATCAGCGTCGCCCAGTTGAGCTTGCGTCCGGTGTTCGAGGTGTGCAGCTCATCGGCGGAGGACCCGGTGTCGCGCTTGATGCCCTCGGGCGTGAGCTCGTAGATCCACGACAGGCCCAGCGCCGGCACCAGGCCGATGACCAATAACACCACCAGCCCGCGCAGCACCCCGTCCGGCACGTCGAACAGCGGCAGCACCGTCTCGGCCACCTCGACGACCAACCACGCGGTCACCACGTAGAACAGCCCCACGCGGATGACGTTGCGGCGCTTGAGTTCGGCGAGGAGCTTCAATTCAGTACACGAAGTCCGCGGACCCTGGAGAATTCCCGGTCATGGGCCACCAGCGCATCGGCGTTGACGTTCGACGCGCTGGCGAGCTGGATTGCGTCGGGCAAGTTGAACCCATGCTTTCCACGCAGTCTTGCCGCGCTCTCGGCGATCTCGCAGCACGGCAGCGTCTAGCGGCTCCATTCGTCGCGCAGCTCGGCGATGGTCCTGCAGCTGTCCTCACCCCACAAACCACGACCGCTGCCGGACAGCCCTTGCAGGGCAGCAATCTTGCCACGCTTGACCGCGGCCGCCGGAACTACCGCCGCAATTTCCCGGCCATGTCGCGTGATGATCGTGGTGCGGCCCGCCGCCGCCGCGGTCAGGGTTGCGGGCAGCTGCCGTCGCGCTTCCTCGGCGCCCTTCGAGTCCGTCTCCGCTGGCCGTGTCATGCCCGTACTGTACGGACTATACGGAACGCGCTCAAGCTCACCGCCCGCGCTCCGCGCGTCGCGAAAGCATCTGCAATGCTTCTTGCCACGCCGTGGGTCGCGGTCATGCGGAACGCCTCCCGGCGCCTTGTCCGGCGCCTTGAACTGGGCCACGATGTCGCTCGACATGCCACCCACTCCGAGTTCGGTCACAGCGTGAGCGACACCAGCCGCCGCTACCGGGCCATGATCAGCTACAGCCACCGCGACGAGCGCGTGGCCGCGCGGCTGCATCGCGCGCTGGAGCGTTGGACCGCGCCGCGCCGCCTGGTCGGGCGCGAGACCGCCATGGGCGCCGTTCCCGCGCGTCTTGGCCCGATCTTTCGCGACCGCGAGGACCTCTCCAGCGCCAGCGACCTGAGCGCGCGCGTGAGCGCGGCGCTGGAGCGCTCCGAATGCCTGGTGGTGATCTGCTCGCCGGCGGCGGCCGGCTCGCGTTGGGTCAACCAGGAGGTGCTGACCTTCAAGCGCCAGCATGGCGAGGAGAAGGTGTTTTGCTTGATCGTCGCCGGCGAGCCGGGGGCAAGCCTCATGGCCGGGCGCGAGGACGAGGAGTGCTTTTGCGCGGCGCTGCGTTTCCGGCTGGGGGTCGACGGTGAACTGTCCGACATCCCAGCCGAACCGATCGCCGCGGACGCCCGGCCGGACAAGGATGGCTGGGGCCTGGCGAAACTCAAGCTGGTTGCCGGGTTGCTCGGCCTGGAGCTCGATGAGATCAGGCAGCGGGAGCAGCAACGCCGACAACGCCGCATGGCGCTCATCACGGTCTCGTCGCTGGCCGGGATGCTGTTGACCGGCGCCCTTGCATTCAACGCCCACCTGGCAGGCCAGCGAGCCGAACGGCGCCATGCCCAGGCGGAGGACCTGATCGGCTTCATGCTTGGCGATCTCTACCAACGCTTGTTCGCGATCAATCGCCTCGACGTCTACACCGCCATCGGCGACAAGGCGATGGACTACTTCGCCAGCCTGGAGGCCGAGGACCTGACGAACTCGACCCTGGCGCAGCAGGCAGCCGCGCTGCGGCTGATCGGCGAAGTGGGCCTCGACCAAGGCGTGCTCGACGGTGCTCTGGAGGCCTTCACGGGATCACTGCGGCTGGCGCAGCGGCTCGTGGAGCGCGAGCCCGGCCGTAGCGACTGGCAGATCGGCCTCGCTGACAGCGAAAACTGGATCGGGTTCGTTTACTGGCAGCGCGGCGAACTTGACCTGGCGGCCGGGCGATTCGCCCGGCGCCTCGAGATTCTGCATGCGCTGTCCGACGCGGGGCCTACCGATGTCGAGCTGCTGGACAAGCTCGGTATCACCCACACGAATCTCGGGCGCGTACAGGAAGCCCGCGGCCAGTTTGACGCGGCGCTGGCAAGCTATGCGGAGGTGAGCGATATCTACGAGCGCATCGTCGCGCTGGCGCCCGACGATGCAGAGCTGCGCCTCGAGCTGGGCTTCGCCCACAACAATATCGGCGTGCTGGCCATCAAGCTCGGCGAGCTCGAGCTTGCCGAGCGGGAGCTGCGCACCGACCTCGGAATCAAGCAGGCGGTCGTCGATGCCGACCCCGGCCACGCCGGGTACCAGTCATATCTCGCGACGGCCCACCTCTGGCTTGGTGGGGTGCTCGAGCTGCGCGGCAATGACGACGGTGCTCGCGCGGAGTTCGAGACCGCGCTGTTGATCGCGGACCGCCTGCACGAACTTGACCCTGGAAACCGGCAGCGCGCGGGGACGCTCGGCGCGGTGCTCAGCCGCCTCGGGCGTCTGCACCTGCGCAACGGGGATCTGGCCATGGCCTCGCGGCGGCTGGGCGATGCGGCGGCCCTGCTGGCGCCGCTGGTCGATGCACAGCCGGATAATGTCCCCTGGGCCCGGGACCTGGCCACTGTGCGGGTGGGTACAGCGGGTGTGGCCTTGCAGCAGGGACGTATTACTGACGGGCTTCGGGAAGCCGAAGCCGGCCGCGAGGCACTCTCGGGGCTGGCAGGCAAGTCGCCAGCCGACCTCGAGACGCGGCGTCGCCTGGCGGCCGCCTGGCTGGTGCTCGGTGACCTCAAGGACGCGGCGGGTAATCGCGCGGCGGCCGGCGAGGCATGGCAGTCGGTGGCGGCCGCACTGGGACCGGAACTCGGCAAGTCGCGCGATCCCGCCATGCTCGAGCCCGCCGCCCTGGCGCTGTTGCGGCTGGGACGTAGCAGCGAAGCCGAGCCGATGCTGCACACCCTGCGCGAGATCGGCTTCCGCCCAGACGACTGAGCACGTCTGGTCCGCCCGGCCGGGATGGGCTATAAGCTGGAGCCGTCCGGCGCTGCCCGCCGGATGTTGTTACCTTGCCTGTACAGGAGCATCGACATGGCGATCACCGTGACTCTGGATGGCGCCGGCAACGTCCAGCTGACCCCGCCCGAGGAGATCAAGAAGCGCAACGGCAAGACGAAGCACTCGGTCAACTGGAAGCGCGGCAAGCAACAAGACTTCGTGTTCGTCGGCGTGAACATCGAGGCGCCGGAGGGGGTCTTCGGTACGCCGGAGATCGAGGACAAGTCGATCACAGTCATTAACCACATCAGGAAGAACTCGGGTACGGTCGACTACCCGTACCGCGTGCACGTCGGGACGCCCGACGGCCGAGTTCACTCGAGCGGTGGCGAGGGGCCTCAGCTCGAGAGCGGACGCGGCGTCATCCGCAATCAGCCCTGACTGTGCAGCTTCTGCCGTCGCTCCCGCTTGCAGTCGACGGGCCGGATGATTCGCGCATCAGTCGCCGGCGCTCGAGCGCGTGGCGGCGGCTTTCGCATCCTGAGATGCGTGGCTGATGAAGACGCCCTTATCGAGTCGCCGCCAGCACGCCCCCGATCGCTGCCATGGCCGCCTCGCCGCGCACGCGCATGCTGGGGAAGATGGCCTCGGCCAGGATGTTCTGGCCCAGCCAGAACTGCAGCTGTTGCCTGACTACCGGATCGGCGTGAATGTTCCGCAGCATGGCGCCGGTATCCAGCACGCCGAGATCGGCCACGCAGTCGCGCGACAGTTCCTCGATCTGGCCAGAGACAATGGCGTGACAAGTCCCCCACAAATGCCGGAATGCCGCCGGGCTGATGTGGCCGCGGATTGTTTCCCGATAGGCTGGGGTGAACTCGTTGACGAAGCTCCCGTCCTGAACGAACAGGTAGTACTCCTGCACCGGCTCGCGAACCGCCGGGTCACTGGGAAAGCCCAGCCGCTCCAGTTCACGGTACTTGGCCAGCAGAATGCTTGAGCCCCAGACTTGCGAAGAATGGAAGAAGTCGACCAGCAGCTCCGCGCGGTCGGCGGCACTGCCGCAGTCACCGTCGCCGTCGAGCCAGGCCCACGCCCGCTGCCCGGCGGCGATGACCTCGGCCGTGTAACGCATCCGCAGTTCGACCACGTGGTGGTTGCTCTGGATCTCTTCGCGAAGTTGCCCCAGGTAAGACTGCTCCTGGGCGGCGAACTTGCGCGCGTCATTCCAGTTGGCCACCTGGATGCCGATGAACACGCCAGCGACAACGATCGCGAACTCGATGCAGAAGGTGAACCAGTCCCGGGTCCGGAAGGCTTCGGCGATGCGGCGGAAAATCATTGCCGGCCCTCTATTTCGATCTGCACGGCGGCAAGTGCCGCTTCGGCTTCGGCCAGCATCGGCCCCAGGTGGGTGTGCTGCCAGAGCGCGAGGAAGTAGGCCATTTTGACGAAGCCGAGAAAACGCGGATCTGCTTTTGCCCGTTCGATCGCATCGTCGATCGTCGCGCGATCGGCCATGCCCAGGCCGTTATCGCGAAGATAACCCAGCAGCGGCCCGACCTGCTCCCGGGCGATGTCGAATTCCACGCGCTTGCGCTCGATCCGGCCGTAATAGGCCGCCAGCAGATTGACCAGGCCCCGATTGCTCAGGACGCCAAGATTGCCTGACTGCACCAGCTCGTCGAAGGTGTAGTCGGTGCCGATCATGATGAAGGTGGTGGTGAGGGAAGCGTAGGTGTATCCCGGAAACTGGAATGACCCAGAGGCTTCGAACCCGGAAGCTTCCTCGTCGGGCGGTGGGAAGAAGGCCGGTCCTGCAAACTCCGGGTCGAGTGCCAGCAGGATGGTTTCGCCCAGTTTCAGCCGTGCAAGCGAATGCCGGTGACCGACGGTCAACTCGGCGATATCCGTCTGCAGATCCCGCGCGAGTTCAGCCAGGTAGCGTCCTTCCGCCCGTCGCTCCTGGCGTTCTGCAGTCCATTGGGTGATCTGGAAGGCGAGCAGGATACCGACCACGACAATGACGAAGTCGAGCCCAACGGCCAGCCAGTTCTGGTCCCTGACATGCTGCATCACGCGGCGCAGGAGCATTGCGTTACTTTCACGTTGAGTTGAACCGACGACATATTGCTCCACCGGATCCAGACAGCGCTGGCGCGACGGCGTTCCACCATGCCGAGCGCGCGATCATGGGACTGTCACCTGCACATCGAGAGCCGGCGTGCGGGCCAGCTTCTCGTCCCGCGTGACCAACGTTGCGCCCAACAGACGCGCGAGCGCCACGTACGCGGCATCGTAAGCGGTCATGTTCTTGCGCAGGGACCAGATGCCGTCGCGCAGGCTGTGGTGCCGATAGCGCCGGATGCGCAGCGCCTGCAAGAGCTCGACGACCTGCGTGCGGCTTGGCGGAATCGCGCCATCCTTATCGAGCCGGCGCAATGCCTGCAGGACCTCGATGTCGAGCAACTCAGGCGCCGCCAGGACGCTGTCCTCCGCCCACAAAAGTGCTTCGATCGGCTGCGGTCTATATCGCCCGATCAGGTCGACGACGACCGAGGCGTCGACGACCAGGACCTGGCTCACGCCGCGTCACGCTCGCGGCGAATCAATCCGGCCGACGATTTCTTCATGGCGAATGGCTCGGCCTGTTCCAGCCGTTCGCGCAACTCCTGTTCCGAAGGCAGCGCCAGCATCGCCTGCAACTCTTCCAGGATCAGTTCGCTCATGCTCTTGCCCGCCAGCGCCGCGCGCGCCTTCAGCGCGCGGTGGACCTGCACCGGGACATTGCGGATCTGGATCATGCTTGACATGTGATTACCCATCTTTCATGTAGAGCACATGATATCATGTCAGTCGCACTCGAAACCGTCGGACCCGACCGGCCGGCACAGCGGCGGGAAGCGATATTGCTGCCAGTAGGCCAGCACCCCGGCGTCGCGAATGATCTGCCTGAAAGCCTCGGTCTGGCGGAAGCGCCGGAATGAGTCGTCCCAAAGCTGCGAACCCAGGGACTTGACTTGGGTATGACCCAGCGGCACGAGCAGCGAGTTCGTGATCGTCATGCCAACATCGGTCTGGGTTGGGGGCAGGTATGGCAACGCCTCGGCCAACAGCTCGGAGTGATCATTCCCGGGATCAAGATGGGCGGCATAGAGTTCCGCCTGGCGCGGAAAACCTTGCAGCACCTCGGGATGATTGGCGGCCTGCATGAAAAGGATATCGGATTCCATTTCCACCCAGAGATCGACCAGCCCGAAGCCGTAGAGCGACAGACCCCTGCTGAGGTCCCGTCGGTACATGGCCAGGGCCTCTTCAAAACGACCCAGGGCAACCAGAACATAGGGGCGATTGTTGACGCAGGGCAGATACAAGGGCTCGAGCGCGACGCACTGCTCGTAGGCAGCCAGCGCTTCTTCGAGGAAGCCGGTCGATTCCAACAGGTTGCCCAGCCAGATATATGCGCTGGCATCGTTCGGGTCGGCATCGATCGCTCGCTCGAGATAATCGAGTGCCGTCGCCCAGTCCGCGAAACCCTCCAGGTATTGCCCCTTCTCAAACAGGAGTTTTCCCAACGTGGCGAGCGCCAGGGAACTCTCTGGATTCAGTTCCAGCGCCCTGGCCGCATACTGGCGCGTCCGCGCCTCGGCACTTTCCAGCGTCTCGCTGGAGGCACCGTAACCAATCGCGAGCGTGGGAATGGGCGCACGCAGTTCCCAGGCGCGTGCAAAGGAGGGATCCTGCTCCAGCGCCCTCCCCAGCAGCTCGTCCGCACGGTCGAGGTCCTTGCGCTGGTGATAGAGCGTGCGCGCTTCGAGGTACAACGATTAGGCATCGATATCGTCGGTGGCGCCCGCGGACGACACCAGTTGCCCACCACCCAGCTTCATCGCCAGCCCGAGCGCCCCGGTGATCGCGACCGCGATTTCATCCTGGATCTGGAACACGTTCTCGGCCGTCAGCGAACGGTCGAAAGTCTCCGACCAGAGGTGGCGGTCGTTGGACGCATCGATCAGCTGCGCCGTGATGCGTAGCGAATCGCCGGCCTTGCGCACGCTGCCCTCGAGGACATGGCGGACGCCCAGTGCCCTCGCGATTTCGGGGATGCCGATCTCGCGTCCCTTGAACTGGAACGCCGAGGTGCGCGAGGCGACCGCCAGGCCCTCGACACGGGCCAGCGCATTGAGAATTTCCTCGGCAATCCCGTCGGAGAAGTACGCCTGGTCGCCGGTCGGGGACAGGTCGGCGAAGGGAAGGACGGCGATGGATGCGGCTTCGACGGTATCCGCCGCATCCGGTGTGCCGGCCCGGTCTGCGCGGTCTGTTGCGCCCGTGGCTCTCGACGGTGCTTGGGCCGCAACGGACGACGGTGTTGCTGCCGGTGCCGCGACCGGCTGCTCCGGACGCATCCGGTCCGTCGCCATGAAGCCGATGGCCACCGCCGCCACTGCCAGCGTCGCCCAGTTAAGCTTCCGGCCAGTGTCCGACGACTGCGCGTCGGCAGCCAGTGGCCCGACGTCGCGCTTGATGCCCTCGGGGGTGAGCTCGTAGATCCACGACAGGCCAAGCGCCGGCACCAGCCCGATCACCAGCAGCACCACGAGGCCGCGCAGCACGCCGTCCGGCACGTCGAACAGTGGCAACACCGTCTCGGCCACCTCGATGACCAGCCACGCCGTCACGACATAGAACAGCCCCACGCGGAACACGTTGCGGCGCTTGAGTTCGGCAATGAGATTCACGGTTGCCGTGTTCCTCCGACCAGTTCGGCGCGCTGGCGGGCCAGGTCTTCATCCACGTGTCGCACCAGCGCCTGAAACCTCGGGTCCTCGCGGATCGGGTCCCAGGTGATGTCCAGCTCGAGTTCACGATACGCGCGCCAACCGAGGGCAACGGCAGTTTCGAGCCGTGCCAGCGCCGCCGCGTGATTGCCGCGCAGCAGCTCGATCTGGCCCAACTCGTACTCGAGAGTGCTGCCCCAGGGGCGCGGCAGTTCCTCGCGCAAGCGCCGCTCGGCGCGGGCGAGCAGCGGCTCCAGCTCCGCGTCCGGCTGCGTGCGGGTGAGCACTAATGCGACCCTCAGCGGCTCGCGTTGCTCAAAGTATTCACGCCGGTCTTCGAAGAGCTGGCGCGCTCTGACCAGATCCTGCGTTCGCAGGTAAAACAAAAGCGAACAAGTGGCCTGGAACGGCGAGTCAGGTTCCAGTTCCTGGAAACGCGCGACGTGATCCCGGGCCGCTGCGATGTCCCCGGCCTGCAGGGCGATACCCCCGAACATGCAGCCGAGGCGCGCTTCGTGCGGCACGAGCTCGCCCCAGGCGACACTGTAAGCCTGGCGAGCGCGCTGCAGTTCCCCCAATCTGGCGAAAGCCGTGCCCAATTGATTGTGGAGGCTCGTGTCGCCTGGCTCGATTCGCACCGCCCGCTCCAGCAACTTCACGGCATCCACCAGCCGGCCCTCTCTGGCCCGGATTCCTGCTTGTGCCGACAGCACATCGATCGAATCAGGATCGATTTCTGCTGCCAGCCGGAATTGCTCGGCGGCCGCCTCGCCCAGGCCACGGGCGAGATAGGCCCGGCCGAGCCAGACGTAGCCGGTCGTGGACTCGGGCGCCAGCCGAATGGCACGACGCGCCGCATCTATCCCGGCCTGGTAATTCGCTTCGGCCCTTTCCGGCTCTGCACCGAGCCTGGACAGCAGCGAACGCGCCAGCCCGGCCCAAGCGTCTGCATAGTCCGAATCCTGCGCCAACGCGGCGCGAAAGCGCATTTCGGCCTGCTCCATGAGCGCGAGGTATCCGCCGAAATCACTGTATGACTGGTTCAGCTGCGCGCGACCGAGCAGGTAGTGCTCGTAGGCGGCCGCGTTGTCGGTGCCCTGGTGTTGCAGCCGTTCGCGCTCGCCTTCGGTCAACTGCAAGGCGAGCGCCTCGACGATGTGCCCGGCAATCTCCGTCTGTACCGCGAAAATATCGGCCAGGTCGCGATCGAAACTCTCCGCCCACAGGTGGGCGTCGTCGGCCGCGCGGATCAACTGGCCGGTGATGCGCACCTGGTTGCCGGCCCGGCGCACGCTGCCCTCGAGCACGTGGCTCACACCCAGTTCGGTGGCAATCTCCGGCAGGCTCTTGTCCGAGCCCTTGTAGCGCATGATCGAAGTGCGGCTGATTACGCGCAGTTCGCCGATCGCCGCCAGGCGGGTCAGGATGTCCTCGGTGATGCCGTCGGCGAAGAACTCCTGTTCCGGGTCGGCGGACATGTTGGCGAACGGCAGTACGGCGATGGACGTCTCCGCGGCAACGTCCGGGGCAGCGATCTGCCGCGACTGCCCGGCCGGTGAAACGTCCGGCCCGCTCGCCGGCCGCAGGAACCAGCCGGCGCCGAGGCCGATGCCCAGCACCACCAGCAGCGCGGCGGCGAACACCGTGCGCTTGCCCAGCAGCGCCGGCGCGCCGTATCGATTTTCTCGGCCGGCGCCGCCTCGGTGCGCCTGAGGCCGTCGGGCGTGACCTCCAGCGCCCAGCCCAGCACCAGCGCGATCGGGAAACCGAGAATGGTCAACGCAATCACCAGGCTGATGCCCCAGTCCGGCACACCCATGCGCGGCAGCATGATGTCGGCCGCCTGCAGCACGGCAAAGGCCGTCGCCGCGTAGACCACGGCCACGCGGATCACCTTGCGACGCTTCAGTTCGGCGAACAGGCTCATTCGCTGCGCCACGGGTTTGCGAGCGCAATCCCGCACTGTTCGAAATGGCGGGTATTTCGCGTCGCCAGTGTTCCCCCGGCGGTCTTCACGATCGCGGCGATCATCATGTCGACGGCATCGGCATGCAGCCCTTTTCGTTCTCGCGCCGCCGACACCTCGCCGCAGGCGTAGGCGGCATCCCGGTCGAAAGCGAGCAACCGGCCCGGGAAGGCCTCTTCGACAAAGGCTGAAAACCGCTCCTCCAGGCTCTTGCGCTGTCTGCCGTTCGGCAAGCGGACGATGCCGCGCTGGATTTCCGCAATCGTGATCGTGGTGGTGGCAAGGTCCAGCGGATCCTGCGCGGCGAGCCACGCGGTGACCCCGGCATCGGGCGCAGGCCGCATGAGTTCCGAAATGACGTTGGTATCCAGGACGATCATGTCAGGCAAGTTCTACCGGCTCGCGCTGCGTCGAGCGAGGCGGCAGGTCGAGTTCGACACCGTGCCTGGCGCCAAAATACTTCTCGGCCAGATCGACGACAGGCTTCGGCTCATCGCCGTCGCCCATCGACGCCTTGGTCAGCGCACGGCGTGCATAGGCTTCGAGCGACATGCCGGCTTTCGCGGCGCGCACCCTGAGCGCCTCCTTGGTCTTGTCGGAAAGCCCGCGGACATTGACGTTAGCCATGTTGACACCTCGCACTGGATATATTTGTATCCATCGTATCCATTGAGTCTAATGACTGCAAATTGCTCATTGGCGCATGCCAGTGCAATCGAGGTGGTCGCCGCCGGGCGCATTGTCCCGCTGGCGGCCCGGCGGGTAGCCGTGGGTTTGCCACAACCTCGCCAGCCCAAAGTCCTCGGCAAAGGCGAAGAAGCGCGGATCCTCGCGCAGCGCGGCGGTCGTGGGCAGCCAGGCTGAACGCAGCCACCAGGCCCGGGCGTGGGCTTCCCCGCCGGTCTCGCGCAGGCGCTCGACGGAATCGAGCAGCAAGTCCGCACGTCCCATAATCTCGCTGAGGCTGCCGGCCAGCAGCGACAGGGCTCGCTCGCGCTCCCCGCGCGCCGCCATGTCGAGCGAGATGACAAACTGAGCGGCCGGCCAGCCCAGTTCCAGCGCCAGCTGCGCCTTGGCCTCGGCAGGCGCGCGCTGGCCAGCCGACAGGTAGGCGATGGCGAGATAGCCCACATTGATGCCGACCCGCGGGTCCATGCGCTCGGCGCGCTCCAGCGTGGCGATGGCCTCGTCGATATAGCGGAAGCGCAGCAGGCCCAGGCCCAGCCACATGACCGGCGTCGAGTCCTGTGTGCTCAATCGCGCCGCCTCGGTCAATTGCTCCAGCGCGCGGACCAGATCTCCCGTCGCTTGGTATATATATCCCCGCACGGCGAGCACCATCGGGTGCTGCGGAAGGAGGCGCCGAGCCTGCTCCAGCGACACGGCGGCATGGGCTTCGTTCGCGGCATCGTCCGGATCGCTCACGTAGCCGGGCGCCACCGCCTGTGCCGCGGCGAGGTAGACCCATGCCTCGGCGAACTGGGGATCCAGTTCGACTGCCATCGCCAGGTCGTCGATCGCCGCCGGCAGCTCCCTGCGCTGGTGGAAACGCGCGCGACCGCGCAGGTACCGCTCATAGGCCTCGAGCTGGGCGGTCGGGGCGGTCACCGTCACCTGGCGATGGCCGAGGATGCCCGAGAGCTCGCCGGTGATCGCCTGGGCGATCTCCTCCTGCACGGCGAAGATGTCGGCCAGCTCGCGATCGTAGATCTGCGACCACAGGTGGCCGTCGGTGGTGGCATCGATCAGCTGGGCGGTGATCCGCACCCGCTGGCCCTGCCTGCGCACCGAGCCCTCGAGCACGTGGCGCACGTCAAGCAGGCGGGCGATCTCCGGGATCGGCGTGTCCTTGCCCTTGAACGAGAACGCCGAGGTGCGCGAGGCGACCCTCAGGCCCTCGACGCGCGACAGCACATCGAGCAGTTCCTCGGCGATGCCGTCGGCGAAGAAGGCATTCTCGGGATCCGTACTCATGTTCAGGAACGGCAGCACCGCGATGGAATTGTCCGCTGGGTCCGCAACAGCCGGTACCGTGGTGTCCGATGTCACTCCCGCCACGGGCTTGATGCTCTCTTCCTGTCCGGGCGCGCCCGGCTTGAGCAACCATCCCGCCCCCAGCCCCACGCCGACGGCCACCAGCAAGGCACTGGCGAACACGGTGCGCTTGCCGAGCAGCGCCGGCGTCGCCGCGTCGCTGGGCTCGGCCGGCGCCGCCTCGGTGCGCTTGATGCCGTCCGGGGTCACTTCCAGCGCCCAGCCCAGCACCAGCGCAATCGGGAAGCCAAGAATGGTCAACGCGATCACCAGGCTGATGCCCCAGTCCGGCACACCCATGCGCGGCAGCATGATGTCGGCCGCCTGCAGCACGGCAAAGGCCGTGGCCGCGTAGACCACCGCGACCCGGACGACCTTGCGGCGCTTGAGTTCGGCGAGCAGGCTCATCGCAGCTTGTCCTGCCAGATGCTGTGCTGCTGGAAGCGGCGCACGGCGCCGTCCTCGCCCACCTCGAAGACCACCGTCTCACCGGGCGACTGGTCGTCGCTGCGCACCCTCTGGAAGGTGTGCTCGCCGGTGCGCCGGAATACCTGGAGGTCGTTCCGCGGGTCACGACTGGTCAGCTCGAGGATCGCGAGTCCATCTCCCCAGCGGACGACTGCGGCCTGGTCCCAGATGCTGTCGTACACACCCGTGTAGCGGTCCAGCCCGGCATCACGTTGCGGGGGATCGCCGGGCGCCTCAAGCGCGGCGGACACCGCGGGACCCACCAGGTCGAAGGCCTTGGCCGCATAGAAACCGACCTCGGCACCGATCGCGTTGCTCAGGGCGATGACGCCGATCCGCGTGGCCGGCTCCAGCCGGAACTCGCTGTAATAGCCGGGACACCCGCCGCTGTGGCGCACGAAGGTCCGCTCGCCCTCGCGCAAGACACTGAAGCCGAGACCCCGCGTGGTCTTCCAGTCGGGATCGACCCACTGCACCCGGTGCATCTCGCGCAAGGACGCGGAGCGCAGCACGTCGTCGCCCTG
>CAYWYS010000052.1:0-17658 GCA_964462675.1 uncultured Thioalkalivibrio sp. | reverse complement strand
AGCGGGCCTGTGACGTCCCGGCCCCGCTACCGCGTTGCCTATGGCAGCGCCTGGCAGCGCGACCGCGATGCCGGTGGCATCCTCCGCGTCGCCGCGTCTCCGCGTCTCCGCGGTCCCCAACGGTCAGGACTGCGGGTCCAGCGGCTGGAACGGCGTCTCGAAGTAGCGGTGAAAGGCCGGCGGCAGCTCGCGATAGTCGAGCGCCAGCGCCGCGGGCGGCAGCGGCTGGCCGTTGTAGGTGTTCCAGAACACCGCGTGCTTGCCGGCAAGCCGCCCGGCCTGGAGGTCGGCCAGCAGGCACGCGAGGGCCTTGCCGGTATAGGTGCCCTCGAGGCCGATGCCGAACGCCCGCCGCGCAAAGCCCAGCGCGGCCATGCCTTCCTCGGTGAAGCGCGCGTAGCCCGGCCCGATGAACTCGTGGCGCACCTCGATGCGGGTGTTGTCGAGCGGCGCCAGCGGGAAGCGCGGGTCGCGCCGATGCAGCAGCCCCGCGGCGCCGTGGTAGAGCGCGCGGAAGCGCCGCGGGCTGGCGATATCGGCGCGCACCACGCGCACGAACACCAGGCGCGTGCGCAAGCCGGCGGCGGCGAGACCGAGCGCGAGGCCGGCGGCAGTGCCCATCGTGCCGAGCGCGACATACAGGTAATCAGGCACCGGCATCAGCCCGGCGCGCACCTGCGCGGCGAGCTCGAGGCCGGCGTTGACGAAGCCGACCGCGCCGAGTGGCGAGGAGCCGCCGCCGGGAATACGGTAGGGTGGCGGGCGGGCGCCGCGGCCGCGCAGCTGGAGGATGCGCGCCGCCCGGTTGGCGTCTGTCTCTGTGGCGCAATGGATCTGCCGGGCGCCGGCCCAGCGGCCCATCTTCAGGTTGCGGCCGACGAACGACGAGTTCGATTGCGGCGTCAGCAGCAAGCGCGCCTCCAGGCCGAGCTGGCCCGCGTAGATCGCGGTGGCCAGCGCATGGTTGGAACCGGCGACTCCGAAGGTGAACACCGCGTCGTGATCATGGCGCAGCGCGTCGGCGAGCAGGAACTCCAGCTTGCGCACCTTGTTGCCGCCGTAAGGCGTCGCGCAGCGGTCATCGCGCTTCAGCCACAGCCCCGCGCACGGCCCCGGCAACGCGCCCGCGTCGGCGGCCTGCAGCGGCGTCGGCCAATGTCCCAGCGACACCGTCGGCAGCACTTCCGCAAGGGCCGGGTAGCGTTCTGCGAGGGCGAGTTCGCTCATCGGGGCTTCATGCCGTCCGCATCGCGCGGCAGGGCGTCGGTGCCGGCGCCGGTCGCGACACGAATCCTGCGCAGCTCGGCCAACAGGAACTCCTCGTCGAGCGGCGAGAGGTCGAAGCGCCGGCAGGCTTCCTCGACCGCGGCCGGATCATGCCGGCCCTCGGCGGACAGCCAGCGCAGTGCGCTGCGCAGGCTTTGCCCGGCCGGCGGTTGGCCTCGTTTGCCCGTGCCGGAATTCATTTCCCTCGATTGCCTCCGCAAGCCATGCCCGGCGCTGTTCCGTTATTATCATTGCAGGAGTTCATGGCGGAAGGCGAGACAGGCAACTCGATGGGCGGCACTGATCACCTCGACGCGCTCCGCAGGGATGCCAACAGCGCCCCGGTCGTGCTGTTCGCTTCGCGCATCACCGATGTCCGCGAGCTGGAGTCGCGCCTCGATGAACTCGACATCGGGCATCGCACCGTGACCATGGCCATGGGCGATGCAGCGGCGCGCGAGCGTTTCCACGTACTCGAGGAATGGACCGGCTGCAAGACGCTGCCGCAGGTATTCCTCGACGGGCGCTTCATCGGCGGGCCGACCGAGTTGCTCGCGCATGCCAGGCTCGCCAGCGAGACGCCGGTTGCGGGCCACTGGCTCGGCTACGCCGGATTGCTGCCGTTCGTCGCGGCGCTGCTCGGTTTCCTGCTCGGCGGCGATCTGCGCCAGGCGTATTTCGCGCAGCAGTTCATCGCGTACGGCGCAGTGATCCTGTCATTCGTCGGCGCGGTGCACTGGGGCAGGGCGCTGGGCGCCGGCCGCATGCCGACCATGCGCATGTCCTGCAGTATCCTGCCGGCGCTGCTGGCGTGGGCGGCGTTGCTGCTGCCGGCGCGCACGGCCGCGTGGCTGCTGCTGGCGGGCTTCATCGCGTTGCGCGCCTGGGAGGCGAGCCCGCCGGTCGCGCAGACGCTGCCGGCCTGGTACCGGGGTCTGCGCACGCGGTTGACCTTCGCCGTCGGCGTGCTGTTGCTGCTGTTTGCGCTGGCGGCCGGATGAACGCGCTGCTAGCCTTAGCGCTGCGTCCCCTGACATCCACGACCGCCGGAGGCCCACATGGCTGACAGCCTCACTCCCGGGATCCTCGTCGAGGAGATACCAGGGCGTGAGACTCCGCTCGACGCATTCGAGACCGGCCTCGCCGCATTCGTCGGCGCCGCGCCGCGCGGTCCACTGCGCGAGGCCGTGATCGTCGAGAGCGTTGCCGAGTTCGAGCGTAACTTCGGCGTGGCCGGCCTCGAGTATCCGCTGCAGCGCTGCATCCAGGACTTCTTTCTCGCCGGCGGCGAGCGCGCCGCGGTCGTCCGGGTTGCGAATGGCGCGCGGCCGTGCACGATCCGCCTGCCGGCGCGCGAGGGCGCGCTCGTGCTCGAGGCGCTGAGCCCCGGCCGGCGCGAATACCTGCGCGCCTCGGTGGACTACGACCATATCGCGCCGACCGATGACGTGACTTTCAATCTCGTCGTGCAGCGGCTGCGCGTGCCGGGCACCGAGCGCGTCGCCGACCAGGAAATCTATCCGCGCCTGTCGTTGCGGCCGTCATCGGAGCGTTACGTCACCGATGTGCTGATGGAATCGCGCCTGGTGCGCGTGCGCGACACGACGCCGCCAAGCCGGCCGGTCGCGACGGTCACCACGGCGCCGGGTTATCCGGTCAGCTGGGTCGTGGCCGCGGATGACGGCGTGGACGGCGCGGCATTGACCGACTACGACCTGGTCGGGTCTTCGGCGCAGGGCAGCGGGCTGTTCGCGCTGGAGGGCGTCGGGCCGATCGACTTCCTTTGCCTGCCGCCGGGGGCCGACGGGCGGATGCCCGGGCCGGCGTTGCTGCTGGCCGCGCTGCGTTACAGCCGCCAGCGCGGCGCGATGCTGCTGCTCGAGCCGCCGGCCACGGCCGCCGATGCGGACCAGGCCCTCGAGTGGCTGCGGCGACTGAACATCACCGGCGAGAATGCGATTGCCGTGTTCCCGGCCTTGGCCGGCGACGCGCGCAACGACGGGCGCCCCGCGATCGGCGCGGTGGCTGGCGCGCTGTCGCGCAAGCCGGTCAACGTTGCACCCTCGCTGGGCACCCACTTGCGGCCGATGTTCGACATCGACCCGGACGCGCGCCGACGCCTGCAAGCCGCCGGCATCAACGTCATTGGCCGCAGCCGGAGCGGGCGGGTCGTGCTCGAGGGAGATCGCACACTTGCCTCACCGGAATGCCCGGTGCGGGCCTGGCGCTCATTGTCCGCGCGGCGCCTGGCTCTCGCGATCGAGCGCATGCTCCTGCAAGGCACCCGCTGGGTCGTGTTCGAGCCCTCGGGACCGGACCTGGCGCAGCGCTTGCGCGGGCAGTTGAGCGAATGGCTGGAGACGCTGCGCGTCACGGGGCGCCTCGCCGGTGATCGCGAGGATGCCTGGTTCGTCGATGTCAACGAGGTGTCGGCGCCGCACCGGCCTGCACGGGTCGAGTTCACCGTCGGCTTTGCGCCGCATCGCCCGAGGGAATTCGTCATCTACCGCGTCAGCCAGGGCTTGCCGGGCGCGCGCCTGGTGCCGGTGTCCGCGGAGCGCTGGGTCATCACCCAGCCGCTGCGCGAGACGGCGGCGACGCCGCCGAAGCCGGCGGAGCCCGTATTGCCGGCGTCGCAACTGGACCGCGAGGCGGGGTGAGCCCGGTGGGCGACAGCGTCGCCTATTTCGCCTACGGCGCGAACCTCCACCCGGGCTGGCTCCGGCGCAGGATTCCCGCTGCGGTAATCGTCGGCGCAGGCGCGCTGCCCGGGCATCGCATCGCGTTTCGCAAGCGGGGCCGTGACGGCGCGGGCCGGTCGGACGCCTGGCAGACGGGCGACCCGGCCGATCGGCTGCCGGGCGCGCTTTACCGGCTGCCTGCCGGGGATCTCGGGCGCCTGGGCGCGGCGGGCGCCGGCTACCACGCCGACGAAGTGCAGATCGAGACCGCCGCCGGCCTCGTGGCCGCGCTGACCTGGCGCGCCGACGCCGACCAGCTGGCCGCGGACCTGCGGCCCTGGGACTGGTACCTGGCGCTGATCGTCGCCGGTGCGGCGATTCACGCGCTGCCCGCTGACTACCGGCGCTGGCTGGCCTCGGTGCCGGTCGCCCAAGACCCTGACCGCGCGCGCGCCGCGGTGGCGTTGTCGATCATCGGAACGGGTGGGATGCGGCCGCGCGTGGCGGGCAAATAGTTAGCCGCCGGCGGCCCGCGCGGGAACCGGCAGCGCATCGACGCCGCTCGCGAGAGATTCGCGCACGGCCGCGTCGAGCGCCGCGACCGCGTCTGCAAAGCCCTCGGCATGCGCGATGACGAGCAGTGCATCCTGGAGGAAGTCGGGGTAGTCCGCGATGGCTTCGCAGAACTCGGCGAGCGTGGCGCGATCGATCCGGCCACAGCTGCCCGCGGGATTCTCGATCCGCACCGGGTGCCGGCGCAGCAAGATCTGCCATACCGCATAGGCATCCCACGGCGGGCTTCCTGCCAGCGTGGTCGTGTCCATGAAAAAAAACTAGCAGAGATCGACGCGCGCGGCCGTGAGCCAGGTCACGAAGGACCGCAGCCGCCGCCGCCGGGCGTGCCGATCTCCAGCGCGTCGCCGGGGCCGAGCTCGACTGCGGCAATGCCGGGCAGGGCCTCGATCGTGCCGTTGGCACGAATGACGCAGTTGTAACCCGCGAGCCCGGCGCCGCCGCCGGCCAGCCCGAAGGGCGGCACCCGCCGGCGGTTTGAAATCAGCGCGGCCGTGACCGGCTCAGTGAACAGCAGCCGCCGCACGACGCCGTCGCCGCCACGGTGGCGGCCCGCGCCGCCGGAGCCGCGCCGGACCGCAAACGATGCGACCTGCACCGGGTGGCGCAGCTCGAGGATTTCCGGGTCGGTCAGGCGGCTGTTGGTCATGTGCGTGTGCACGGCGGAGGCGCCGTCGAAGCCGCGCCCGGCGCCGGCGCCGCCGCACAGCGTCTCGTAGTACTGGTGTCGGTCGTTGCCGAAGCTGAGGTTGTTCATCGTGCCCTGCGACGCGGCGACGACGCCGAGCGCACCGAACAGCGCGTCGACGACGCATTGCGAGGTCTCGACATTGCCGCCGGCGACCGCCGCCGGCCAGCGCGGATTCAGCAGGCTGCCCGCGGGGATGCGCAACTCGAGCGGCGCGAGGCAGCCCTCGTTCAGGGGGATGTCGCGGTTCACGAGGCAGCGGAACACGTAGAGCACCGCGGCGCGGCAGATCGCGGCGGGCGCGTTCAGGTTGCCGGCCGACTGCGGCGAGGTGCCGGCGAAGTCGACCACGGCGCGGCGCGCGGCGCGATCGACCCGGATTTCGACCTGCACCGTCTCGCCACCGTCCATTGACCAGCTGAAGCGGCCGTCGGCCAGTTTCGTGAGCGCATCCTCGACGGCCGCGGCCGCATTGCGCTGAATGTGATGCATATAGGCAAGCACGACCTCGGGCCCGAACTCGGCCATCATCCTTTCCAGCTCGGCCAGGCCGCGGCGATTGGCGGCGAGCTGGGCGCGCAGGTCGGCGAGGTTCTGCTCCGGGTTGCGCGCCGGCCAGCGGCCGCTCGCGAGCATGGCGCGGATGCGCGCCTCGTCGAGCTCGCCCGCAGCCACGAGGCGGGTACCGCGGATCAACGCGCCTTCCTCGTCGATGTGACGGCTGTCGGCCGGCATCGAGCCGGGCGTGCGCCCGCCGATGTCGGCGTGGTGGGCGCGCGAGGCGACGTACAGCTGCGGACGGGCAGCCGCGCCGAAGAACGGCGTCACCACCGTGATGTCGGGCAGGTGCGTGCCGCCTTCGTACGGGTCGTTGAGCACGAAGGCGTCGCCCGGCTGCATGTCGTCGCCGCAGCGTGCCATGATCGCGCGCACGCTCTCGCCCATCGAGCCGAGGTGCACGGGCATGTGCGGCGCATTCGCGACCAGCCCGCCGTCGGGGTCGAACACCGCGCAGGAGTAATCGAGGCGCTCCTTGATATTGACCGAGCTGGCGGTGTTCTGCAGCACGGCGCCCATCTGTTCGGCCGCGTGCATGAAGCGGTTGTTGAACACTTCGAGCAGCACGGGGTCCGAGCGCGTCGACGCATGGCGGACGCGCCGCCGCGCCGGCCGGCGGAGCCACAGGTTGCCGTGCTCGTCCGCCTCCGCCTGCCAGCCTGGCGCGACCCAGGTCGTCGCGTTCGTTTCCGGCAGCAGCGCCGGCCCGTCCAGCCGCTCGCCGGCCCGCAGGGCGGCGCGCGGCGCCTGCGGGATTTCCTGCCAGCCGCCGCCGCGTGCCTCGGCCTCGACGGACTCGAGCACCAGGCGCGCCCCGGCCGAGAACCCGAAGCGCCGCTCGTGGGCCGCGGCGAAGGCCGCGCGCACCTGTGCCTCGTCGTCGGCGCAGGGCACTTCCAGCGTCGTGTCGCTGCCCTCGTGACGCAGGCGCAGCCGGTGCTCGATCGCGATCGCGTTGCGCGGCACGCCCTGCGCCGCCAGCGCCGTGGCGGCCCCTTCGCCGAGTTGCGCAAGCGAGGCGCGCGCGGCGGCCAGCGTCGGCGCGTCCAGCACGGCCTGCACCGGCGCCTGGCGCAGCTCCACGAGATCCGCGACGCCGATGCCCCAGGCCGACAGCACGCCGGCGAAGGGCGGCAGCAGCACCTCGCGGATTTCCAGCGCGTCGGCCACCTCGCAGGCGTGCTGCCCTGCGGCGCCGCCGAAGCCGCATAGCGTGAACGCCGCCGGATCCGCACCGCGCCGCACCGAGACGTGTTTGACGGCGCGCGCCATGCGCTCGACTGCGATCTCGACGAAGCCGGCCGCGACCGCCTCGACGCTCATCGGCGCCTGGCCGGCCGCGCGCACGGCCTCGGCAAGTTCGCGCAGCCGGGCGGTGGCCGCCGCGAGGTCGAGCGCGGCGTCGCCGCGGGGACCGAACACTGCCGGCACCGCGGCCGGCTGCAGGCGGCCGAGCACGAGGTTGGCGTCGGTGACGGTCGCCGGGCCGCCGCAGCCGTAGCAGGCCGGCCCCGGGTTCGCGCCGGCGGACTCCGGGCCGACCTGGAACCGGCCGTCCGCGAACTTCAGGATCGAGCCGCCGCCGGCCGCGACCGTGTGGATCAGCAGCATCGGCGCCTGCAGCCGCACGCCCGCGACGCGGTTGTCCTGGCTGCGCTCGAACTCGCCCTCGTACAGGCAGACATCCGTCGAGGTGCCGCCCATGTCGAAGCCGATCAGCCGCGTGCGCCCGGCGCGCCGCCCTGCGGCCACCATGCCGACGACGCCGCCCGCCGGCCCGGACAGCACGCTGTCGCGGCCGCGAAAGCGCTCTGCCTCGGCGAGGCCGCCGTTGCTCTGCATGAACAGCAGGCGCGTGTCACGCAGCGGCGCGCGCAGTTGCTCCACATAGCGTCCGAGCACCGGCGACAGGTAGGCGTCGGCAACCGTGGTTTCGCCGCGCGGCACGATGCGCGCCAGCGGGCTGACTTCGTGCGACACCGAGACCTGGGTGAAGCCCGCGGCCCGCGCGAGCTGCGCGGCCGCGCGCTCGTGGGCCGGATGACGATAGCCGTGCAACAGCGCGATCGCGACCGCCACGAGGCCGGCCGCACGCGCCGCGCGCAGTTCAGCGGCCAGCGCCGCCATGTCCAGCGGCCGCAGCACCTCGCCGTCGGCGGCGACGCGCTCGTCGGCCTCGATGACGCGGCTGTAGAGCGGCGCAGGCAGCCGGATATCCAGGTCGAACAGCCGCGGCCGCTGCTGCGTGCCGATCAGCAGCACGTCGCCGAAGCCGCGGGTGGTCACCAGCAGCGTGGGCTCGCCGCGGCGCTCCAGCAGGGCGTTGGTCGCGACGGTCGTGCCCATGCGCACCACCTCGATGTGCGCGGCGGCAAGGTCCGACGGGTCGGCGACCCCGAGCAGGCGGCGCATGCCCTCGATGCCCGCGTCCGCATAGTGGCCGGGCGCCTCGGACAGCAGCTTCAGCGTCTCGAGTCGCCCGTCGGGGCGGCGCGCGACGATGTCCGTGAACGTGCCGCCGCGGTCGATCCAGAAGCGCCAGCCCTTAGCTGGATCTTGCGGCATCGGCGACCGGGGCAGGACGCGCCTTGGCCAGCAGCTCGATCATCACCTGGGCATGCTCGTTGCTGCGCTCGACCCAGCTGGTATCCGCCGCGACGGCGAGCCCGGAGGTGGCGAGCAGCAGGATGGCGAACAGGGCGCGAGGGCGCATGGCGGAATCTCCCGGGTCGGGCTGTCGGCGAATAGTAAATGCCGCCGATGTGCATTTACAGGGCGTGACGCGCCGCAGGTCCCTTGCGGCGGCCCTGCTACACTCGCGGGCTTGTCATCCGGGGGACCCGATGAGCCGGGCCGAGGCCATCCTGTACACGCTGGTCGTTTACAAGCTCCTGCTGGTTGCGATCGGCTTGTGGGCGACGCGGCGCACGCGGGACAGCGAGGATTTTTTCCTTGGCGGCCGCCGGCTCGGCGCGTGGGTCGCGGCGATCAGCGCGTCGGCATCCTCCTCCTCGGCGTGGACGCTGGTCGCCGTCAGCGGCATGGCTTACCTGTGGGGCTGGCCGGCGCTGTGGCTGTTCCCGGCGACGGTGTCGGGCTTCGTCATCAACTGGCTGTGGGTGGCGCCGCGGCTGATGCGCGCCAGCCGCGCCAACGGCGCGCTCACGCTGACCGAGTTCCTTGCCGGGCCGGAGGCCGCGACCGGCTGGCCGCGGCGCGTGGTCGTGCTCGCCTCGGGCATCGTGCTGTTCTCGTTCACCTTCTACATTGCGGCGCAGTTCCAGGCGGCGGGCAACGCCTTCGCGAGCGCCTTCGAGCTCGAGATGCGCACGGCCGTCATGATTGGCGCCGCCGTCGTGCTGCTGTACACGCTGCTCGGCGGCTTCTGGGCGGTCAGCGTCACAGACACGCTGCAAGGCCTGGTCATGGCGCTGACCGCGCTGGTGCTGCCGATCGCGGCCGTGATCGCGGCGGGCGGCCCGGGCGCGGTGCTCGGCGCACTGGCCGCGCAGGGGCCCTCGGCGGGCGGCCCGCCGACCGCGGGCATCGCGGCGGTCGGCTTCGTGCTCGGCACGCTCGGCATCGGCCTCGGTTACCCGGGCCAGCCGCATGTCGTGAATCGCTTCATGGCGCTCAGGGATGCGCGCGCCCTGCGCGACGCGCGCATCATCGCGCTGTGCTGGGCGGTCATCATCTATGCCGGCATGCTGACCGTCGGCCTCGCGGCGCGCGCGCTGTACGGCGAGCTGCTGGCCAACGAGCAGGTGCTGTTCGAAGTCACGAACCGCCTGTTCGCGCCGGTCGTCGCCGGCGTCATGATCGCCGCCGTGCTGTCCGCGATCATGTCCACGGCCGACAGCCAGCTGCTCGTGGCGGCGTCGTCCGTCAGTCATGACCTGCCGCGCCGCGGCCGCGGCAGCCTGGCGCTGTCACGGCTGGTCGTCGCGTTGATCAGCCTGCTCGCGGTGGTCGTGGCCGTGATGCTGCCGCAGACGATCTTCGCGCGCGTGCTGTTCGCCTGGACCGCGCTCGGCGCCGCGTTCGGGCCGCCGCTGCTGGTCAGGCTGGCGGGCTTCGAGATTCCGCCGGCGCGCGTGTTCGCGGCGATGGTCGCCGGCTTCGCCGGCACGGTCTGGTGCTACTGGCTGCCGGACACGCCGGGCGACTGGCTGGAGCGGCTGGTGCCGTTTGGCGTGTCGCTCGCGCTCTGCCTGTCGGCGGCGCGCCGGGCCGGGGCGGCCGCGCCCGGCGAGGTGCCCGGGCGGGGCGGGCGGCGTTAGCATGGCGTTGATAACGGTGAGGAGCGAGACGGCATGCCGCAACGGCGAGTGACGCGCGCATGAGGGGCGACCGGCGCATCCGCCTGCTGCTGGCGGCCGTCGTGATCGTCGCACTGGTGCTGTTCGCCGGCGCGCTGCTGGCGGTCGCGGACACGGTGCTGTCGATCGTGCAACGCCTGCGCGACGGGCCCCTGTGGATCTACTACGGCTTCATCGCCTTGCTGGCCGTCGGCGGCGCGGCGGCGCTGTGGCTGTTGTGGTGGTTGCTGGTACCGCCCCGGCGCAAGCGCGCAGCGACGCCGCAGGCGGGCAAGCTGGACGAGGCACGGCTGCGGGAGCAGCTGGAAAGCGAGCGCGCGGCCGGCACCGACACGACGGCGGTGGAGCGCGAGCTGGCCGAGCTGGCGCGGCGGCGCGACGGTGGCCGGCTGTTCATCGCGATGTTCGGCGAGGCCAGCGCCGGCAAGAGCTCGCTGGTGCGCTCGCTGGTGCCCGATGCGGCGCCGGAGACGGGTGTCACGGCGGGCACCACGCGAACCGTGCAGCACTACCGCTGGTCGCTGGCCTCGGGCGATGTCGTCGAGCTTGCCGACGTTCCGGGCAGCGGCGACGAGCGTGAGCTCGGCGATGCGGCGCTCGAGGAGGCCGTGCGCGCACACCTGGTGATTTATGTCTGCGACGGCGACCTCAGCCGCAGCCAGTTCGCCGATGTCGAGACGCTCGCCGCGGTCGGCAAGCCGCTGGTCGTCGCCGTCAACAAGGCCGACTGGTACAGCGAGCAGGACCTGCAGAAAGTTGTCGTGCGGCTGGCCGAGCGCCTCGCGCAGCTCGAGCCGCCGCCTGATGTCGTGCCGGTGGTCGCCGGCGGGACCGAGCGCGTGCTGCAGGCCGACGATGACGGCCGCGAGGTGTCGCGCGAGCGGCCGCGGGCGGCCCGCGTCGAGCCACTGCGCGCGGCGTTGCAGGCGCGGCTCGAGTCCGACCCGGCCGCGCTCGATGCGTTGCGGGACGCCGCGGTGTTCCGGCTCGCCGCCGTGCAGCTCGAGACCGCGGCCGGGCGCCGCCGGCGCGAGGATGCGGACAAGCTGGTGTCCGACTACACGAAGAAGGCGGTGATCGGCGCGCTGGCGGCGGTGACGCCCGGCACCGACGTGCTGATCCAGGGCTATCTCGGCACCTCGCTCGTCAAGGCCTTGTGCAAGGTCTACGACGTGCCGGCGCGCGACATCGACATCCAGCGCTTCCTCGACATCGCGCAGGGCTATGTCGGCCGCGCGCTGCCGCTGTTACTGGCGATTTCCGGTAACGTGCTGAAGGCCTTCCCGGGTGTCGGCACCGTCGCCGGCGGGCTGGTGCACGCAGTGGCCTACGGCATCATCTTCGACGCGATGGGCAAGGGCCTGGCCAACAGCCTCGAGACGACCGGCGACCTGCGCCCGGCGGCCGCGGCGCGCAAGGTAGGAGACCAGTTCGGTGAAGACATCGGGAAGAAAGCCCGGCAGCTGGCGCGGCTGGCCCTGGCAGCGCACCGCGCCGGGCGCGACTGAGGCGCTGGCGCCGCCGAGCGCGGGCGATGCGCACCTCGCGCTGGCCCGCGACAGCCTGCGGCGCCTGCTCGAGGACCCGCGGCTGCCGGCCGGCGTGCGCGAGGCGCTGGCGCCGGAGTTCGCCGAGGTCGAGCAGATGCTGCAGAAGCTCGAGGCCGGCGAGATCCACATTGCCGTGCTCGGCGAGGTCAGCGTCGGCAAGTCGTCGCTGCTGAACGCATTGCTCGGCGAGGCGCGCTTCACGACCAGTCCGCTGCACGGCGAGACCCGCACGCCGGCCGAGGCCCGCTGGCAGGAAGTGCGCAGCGGCGGCGTGCACCTGCTGGACACACCGGGCATCAACGAGATCGGCGGCGAGGAACGCGAGCGGCTGGCGCGCGAGGTGGCGGAACGCGCCGACCTCGTGCTGTTCGTCATCGACGGCGATCTGAACGCGACCGAGCAGGCGGCGCTCGAGCAGGCGCTCGAACCCGGCCGGCCGGTGCTGCTGGTGTTGAACAAGGCGGATCGCTACATGGCCGACGAGCGCGCCACGCTGCTCGCGCGGCTCGCCGAGCGCATGGCCGGCCGGCTGCCGTCAGAGAACATCACGGCGGTGGCGGCCGACCCGGCGCCGGTCACGCGCATCGTGCAGGCGCCGGACGGCACCGAGCGCGAGGAACGGCGGGTGCTGCCGCCGGATGTCGAGGCGCTGCGCGAGCGGCTGTGGAAGATCCTCGAGGCCGAGGGGCGGACGCTGGCCGCGGTGAACGCCGGCATGTTCGCCGGCCGGGTCAGCGAGCGCGTCGGTGAGCGCGTCGTCGCAGTTCGCCGCAACGCGGCGGAGCGGCTGGTGCGCCAGTACTGCATCGCGAAGGGCGTCGCCGTCGCGGTCAACCCGGTGCCGATCGCGGACCTGTTTGCCGCCGCGGCGCTCGACGCCGGCCTCGTGGTGCACCTGTCGCGGTTGTACGGCCTGCCGCTCAACCGCTCCGAGGCCGGTTCGCTGGTGACGGTGATCGCGACCCAGATGACCTTGCTGATGGGCACCGTCTGGCTGGCGCATGTCGTCTCGGCGACGCTGAAGGCGACCACCGGCGGGCTGTCGACGGTGCTGACGGCCGGCGCGCAGGGGGCGGTAGCCTATTACGGCACCTACATGGTCGGGCGGGTCGCCGAGCGCTACTTCGCGCAGGGCAAGTCCTGGGGCGCCGGCGGGCCGAAGGCCGTGGTGCAGGAGATTCTCGAGTCGGTGGACCGCGATTCCGTGCTGGCGCAGGCCCGCCAGGATCTCGCGGCCCGCCTGCGGGGACACGCCTGAAACCGCGTTTTCAGCAGTGTCCCCCTGGCGACGAGGCGCGCGTGCTACTCGCGGTCAGCCGGATTCCGGCGGGGCGGGTCTCGAGCTATGGCCAGGTGGCCCGCGAGGCCGGTCTCGGGCGGCGCGCCCGCTTCGTCGGCCAGGTCATGGCGCGGCTCCCCGCCGGCAGCGAAGTGCCCTGGCACCGCGTCCTCAAGGCCGACGGCCGGCTGGCGTTCCCGCCCGACTCGGCGGGCCACCGACGCCAGCGTGCCCGGCTGGAACAGGAGGGCGTGTCCTTCACCGGCGCGCGCGTGAACATCGACCGCTACGGCTGGCGGGCCACCCTCGACGAGCTGCTCTGGGGAGGGGGACACTGCTGAAAGGGCGGATTCAGCAGTGTCCCCCTCCCCTGCTACTATCCGGGCTTCGCGGCCAACAAGAATGATTAGCGCGGGGGAGTCCCGACATGAGTTACTTCGTCACCGGCGGCTCCGGCTTCATCGGCCGCCGCCTGATCAGGAAGCTGCTGGAGCGGGAGGGCACGATCCATGTGCTGATGCTCGAGAGCGAGCTCGGCAACATGGACTCGCTGCGGGCATTCTGGGGTCCGGCCGGCGCGCGGGTCGTGCCGGTCGTCGGCAACCTCGCCGAGCCGATGCTCGGCATCGCGGCGGCGACCCGCAAGAAGCTCAAGGGCAAGATCGCTCACTGCTTCCACCTCGCGGCGATCTACGACATGAACGCCGATCTCGAGGTGCAGCTCAAGGTCAACGTCGAGGGCACGCGCCAGGCGGTGCGCTTCGCCGAGGCCATCGAGGCCGGCTGTTTCCACCAGGTCAGCTCGATCGCATCCGCGGGCACCTATGACGGCATCTTCCGCGAGGACATGTTCGAGCAGGCCACCGGTCTCGAGCACCCGTACTTCCGCACCAAGCACGACTCGGAAGGCATCGTGCGGCGCGAGTGCAAGGTGCCGTGGCGCATCTACAGGCCGGGCATGGTGGTCGGCGATTCCCGCAGCGGCGAGATCGAGAAAATCGACGGGCCGTACTATTTCTTCAAGCTGATCCAGAAGCTGCGCAAGGCCCTGCCGGGCTGGATGCCGCTGGTCGGCATCGAGGGCGGGCGCATCAACCTCGTGCCGGTGGACTGGCTGGTCGCGGCGATGGATCACATCGCGCATGCGCCCGGCGAGGACGGCCTTTGTTTTCACCTGACGGACCCGCATCCGCTGCGCATCGGCGAGGTGCTGAACCTGTTCGCCAAGGCCGCCCATGCGCCGGAGATGAGCGCCCGCTTCAACGCCCGGATGTTCGGCATCGTGCCCGGCTATATCTGGAAAACCGTGGCGAGCCTGCCGCCGGTCAAGCGCGTCATCGACAGCGTGCTGCACGACCTCGGCATCCCGCGCTCGGTCATGGGCTACATCAATTACCCGACGCGCTTCGACTCGCGCGAGACCGAGCGGCTCCTCAAGGGCACCGACATCAAGCTGCCCGATCTCGCCGATTACGCCTGGCGGCTGTGGGACTATTGGGAACGCAACCTCGACCCCGACCTGTTCATCGATCGCAGCCTGCGCGGCGCGATCGGCGGCAAGACCGTGCTGATCACCGGCGCCTCGTCGGGCATCGGCCAGGCGACGGCGTTCCGGCTGGCCGAGGCCGGCGCCAAGGTCATCATGGTGGCGCGCGGCGCGGACGCGCTGCGCGAGACCCAGGCCGACATCGACAAGCGGGGCGGGGAGTCGTACTGGTACAGCTGCGACCTGACCAGCCTCGAAGAGATCGACGCACTGCTCGGGAAAGTGCTTGCCGATCACGGCCATGTCGACATTCTCGTCAACAATGCCGGTCGCTCGATCCGGCGCGCCATCCACCTGTCGTTCGACCGCTTCCACGACTTCGAGCGGACCATGCAGCTCAACTACTTCGGCTCGCTGCGCATGACGATGGGACTGCTGCCGACCATGATGGAGCGACGCCGCGGCCACGTCATCAACATTTCCTCCATCGGCGTGCTGTCGAACGCGCCGCGCTTCTCCGCCTATGTCGCCTCCAAGGCTGCCTTGGACTCCTTCGCCCGCTGCGCGGCGGCCGAGCTTTCCCACAAAGGCATCAGCTTCACGACCATCAACATGCCGCTGGTGCGCACGCCGATGATCGCGCCGACCCGGATCTATGAGAACGTGCCGACGATCAGCCCGGAGGAGGCGGCGGAGCTGGTGGCCGAGGCGGTGATCCACAAGCCGAAGCGGGTGGCCACCCGGCTCGGCATCTCGGCCCAGATCCTGCACCTGCTGTTCCCCAAGGCGATGGAGATCAGCATGAACACCGCCTTCCAGATGTTCCCGGACTCGACCGCGGCAAAGGGCGTCAAGGACGACCAGAGCGCAGCCTCGGCCGAGCAGATCGCGCTCGCCCAGTTCACGCGTGGCATCCACTGGTAGCGCCGTCATGCCGAAGTCGCCGTATGTCTGTTTTTCGCACGGCAAGGAAAGCGGGCCGTGGGGCACCAAGATCGCGGCGATGGCGGACCTCGCACGGGATCGCGACCTCGTCATCGAGAGCATTGACTATCGCGGCATCGACGATCCCGGCGCGCGGGTGGCGAAGCTCGTCGCCCACTGCGCGCCGCTGGCCCGTCCGCTGGTGCTGGTGGGCTCCAGCATGGGCGGCCACGTCGCGGCTGCGGCGTCGATGCAGCTGCCCGACGTGCGCGGCCTGTTCCTGATCGCGCCGGCATTCTACGTGCCGGGTTACGAGGCCTTGACGCCGACGCCGCGCGCCGCCCGGATCACGATCGTGCACGGCTGGCGCGACACGGTGGTGCCGGTCGCCAACAGCATCCGCTTCGCCGCGCAGCACCATGCCGACCTGCACCTGATCGACGGCGACCATCGCCTGACCGAACAGGTGTTCGACATCAACCGCATTTTCGACTGGTTCCTCGACGACGTCGAGGCGGGGGCCGGCCGCGGGCTTGCCCGACCGTAGGCGTGCCGGCCGGTCCGGGCAGCGGGCCGCCCCGCCGTCATTTGCGTTCGGCGATGGCCCGCGCGGCGATGCGGTCGATGACGCCGGGAGCGAAGATCTTCAGCAGGCGCCCGAGCTTGCCGCGCGTCGAGGTGATCAGCATCCGCCGCCGCGCCGCCATGGCCGTCACCATCAGCGCCGCGCACTCGTCGGCCGTCATGATCTTCGCTTCCTGCATCGGGCTCTGGCCGAGCGGTCGGCCCTCGCCGTCGAGCGCGCGGCGGTGAATCTCGGAGACGACGAAATCCGGGCAGACCGTGGTGACCGTGACGCCGCTGCCGGCGAGCTCGATGCGCAGCGAGTCGAAAAAGCCGACCACGGCGTGCTTGCTGGCGCAGTAGGCGCTGCGCGACGGCACGCCGGTGAGCCCGGCGACGCTGGCGACCGGCACGATCCGGCCGCGTGCGGCCTTCAGGTGGGGCAGCGCCGCGAGAGTCAGCCAGACCAGCGAGAAGTAGTTCAGCTCCATGACCTCGCGGACGATGCCGCTGTCATGGATCTCGTCGACCCTGGCCCACATCGTGCGCCCGGCGTTCGCCACCAGCGTGTCGAGCCGGCCGAAGCGCTCGATGGTGGCTGCGACCAGGGCCCTGCACTGCGCCTCGCTGCACAGGTCGCCTGGCACCACCAGCGTTTCGGCGCCAGTGGCGCGGCACTCCGCCGCCAGCGACTCGAGCCGCTCGGCGTTGCGCGCCGCCAGCACGAGCTTCGGCCGCTGCGGCGCGAGCGCCCTGCAGAGCGCGCGGCCGATGCCCTCGGAGGCGCCCGTGACCACGATGACGTTGCCGCTGAACTCGCTCATCCGCCGCTCCGGTGTTGACTGTCTGCCGATACGCTACCATCGCCGGGGTGTTTCCCGGGAGCCTGGAGTCTGAACATGCGCCGTCCAATGCTGGTTGCAGTGCTGGCAACGTGCCTCGGGCTCGCCGCGTGCGGCGAGCGTCGCGAGCCGCGGCCGGTCGAGGAAACGGTTTTCAAGGAGCAGGTGCAGGCCCTCGACAAGGCGCAGGCGGTCGAGGACCAGCTCGAGCAGCGCAAGCGTGAGTTCGACAAGCAGCTGGAACGCGACAGCGGCGGAGCGCGCTGATGAAGCGTGTCATCGAGCCGGAGCTGATGGACGATGCCGCGCAGGCGCGCGCCTACGCCGAAGCCGACTTCGAGGAGCCGAACGCGCGCTTCGTGGCCCTGTTTGCCCAGCATGTCGGCGCCCTGCCGGCGGGCGCCGCGGTGCTCGACCTGGGCTGCGGTCCCGGCGACATCACGCTGCGGATCGCGGCGGCGAGTCCCGGTGTCGAGGTGCATGGGCTGGACGGCTCGGAGGCAATGCTGGCGTTCGGCCGTGCCGCGCTCGAACTGCAGCCGGCACTGCAGCGGCGGGTGCGCTTCATCCGTGACTTCGTGCCGGGCGCTGCGCTGCCGCGGGCTTTGTACGACGCCGTCGTGTCGAACAGCCTGCTGCATCACCTGCACGAGCCGGCAGTGCTGTGGCGCATGATCCGCGCGCACGCGGCTCCGGGCGCCCCGGTGCTGGTCATGGACCTGATGCGGCCGCGCGACGAGGCCGCGGCCCGCGAGCTGGTCGACCAGTACGCGGCCGACGAGCCGGAGGTGCTGCGGCGAGATTTCTACAATTCGCTGCTGGCGGCCTTCGAGCTAGGCGAAGTGCGGCTGCAGCTGGCGGCGGCGGGCCTCGGGCACTTGCGGGTCGAGGCCGTCAGCGACCGCCACCTGCTGGTGCGCGGCCGCCA
>CAYWYS010000051.1:0-18155 GCA_964462675.1 uncultured Thioalkalivibrio sp. | reverse complement strand
GCGCCGGAACTGCACCAAGGGGCAGTACCGGGACGGGCGGGGTGTGACTAAAGTTCAGTGGAAGGCCCCTGGCCATCCCCGACATTCATATGGAGCATCTGCAATGAACAAGCTGACTGGTACTGTTCGACAAGCTGCGGCGCTGATCCTCCTGGCGCTGGCAATCTCCCCATTTTCCACGGCCAGCGCGGAATCGGCGGCGAAGATCGATGCGGCCGTCGCGGATACCCTCACTGCGTTGCGCGAGACGAAAGGCGACGCGGACGGGCTCCTGGCCATCTCCAAGGGCGTGCTGGTGATTCCGGACGTCAAGAAGCTCGCATTCGTCGTTGGCGGGGAATGGGGCACCGGTGCATTCCAGGTGGATGGCAAGACGGTGGCCTACTACAAGATGAAAATCGGCTCGGCGGGACTCCAGGCGGGCTACCAGGAGTCGGATTTCGTGTTCCTGTTCCTCACGCAGGACGCAGTGGACAAGTTCCTGGCAAAAGACAGCTTCGAGTTCGGGGTCGGTGGCGGACTCACCGTCGTCGAGTTCGCACCCGGGTTCGACGTCAATACCCTCAAGGGCGAGGCCGAAGTCGTCGGCTTCAACATCGCCAAGGAGGGCCTGGCGCTTGGCTGGTCCGCCCGCGGCGCCAGCTTCAGCCGGACCAAGGCGCATTGATCGAAATGGGTTCGCATGATTTTGGCCGTGAGTGGCACGAGAAGCAGCTCGGATCGGTCGATGATGAGATCGCCAAGCTGTCATTCATCTGCGGTATTCGTCTGCTCGATCCGGGCATCGTCGAGCGGGTCGTGGCCGGCGACGACAGCGTCTGCAGCAAACCCAACGCCGCGGCCTTCCGCAAGTTGCGCGGACTCATCTCGGTGCACTACACGCTGGCCGAGGACAGCATCCGTACTCTCGGCGTAGAGAAGACCGCGGAAATCGTTGCAGCGATCCGGGAGCGATTGCGCGAACGGTTCGAACTCGGAGGCAAGGGCTGAGAAACTTCGATGGGCACGAGCACCCTGGCACCGGGCGGCAACGACTTCGTGCCGAAGATGGTCGAGGCGGCGATCCGGATCGGCATCCTCGTGGTCCTGGTCTCCTGGTGCCTGCGGATCATGCAGCCGTTTGTCCTGCCCGTGGTCTGGGGAGTCGTGCTGGCGATCGCGTTGTACCCCTTGCATGGCCAACTGGCGACGGCGTTGGGTGAGCGCCGCGGCCTGGCGGCGATGCTGGTGACGGTGACGATGCTTGTTGTGCTGGTCATTCCCGCCGCCCTGCTGACCGATACCGTGCTGTCCGGCGCCAAGACCGTCGCCAGCGGCATCGAGGCCGGCACGCTGAATGTCGGCCCGCCGCCGGACAGCGTGCAGGATTGGCCGCTGGTCGGGCCGCGGGTGCACGATTTCTGGCACCGGCTGTCCGAGAACGTGCCCACCGCCCTGGCGCCGTTCATGCCCCAGTTGGAGGCTCTCGCAAGGCACCTCGTGGCGGGAGCCGCCAGCGCCGGCCTCGGCCTGCTGGTCTTCGTGGTCGCGATCATCATTTCGGGCGTGCTGATGGCGAACGCGGAGTCCGGGGCCCGCTTTGCGCAGGCGGTCGGCCGGCGGCTCGCGGGCGAGCAGGGACGGGAATTCATCGACATGGCCGGCGCGACGGTTCGCAGCGTGGCACGGGGCATTCTGGGCGTGGCGATGATCCAGGCCGTGCTGGCCGGCATCGGTTTCCTCGCCGTCGGCGTGCCCGGCGCCGGGCTGTGGGCGCTGGTCACGCTGTTCCTCAGCGTGATCCAGCTCGGCATGCTGCCGATCGGCATCCCGATCATCATTTATGTCTTTCATACGTCCGAGCCGCTCGTGGCGATCATATTCACCGTCTACATCGTTTTCGTCGGGCTGCTCGACAATTTGCTCAAGCCGCTGCTGCTCGGCCGCGGCGTCCCGGTGCCGATGCTGATCATCTTCATCGGCGCGATCGGCGGCTTCCTCAGCGCCGGCATCGTGGGATTGTTCGTTGGCTCGGTCGTGCTGGCGCTCGGCTACCGGCTGTTCCTTCTGTGGCTTGGCCAGCAAGTCCCCCCTGAGGGATCGACCTCTGTGAGCGAGTGAGTCCGCCTGGCCGGCACGGCGCACGCCGGGCGGGTGGCAACAGGAGAATCGAGATGTTGACAGCCAGAAGCTTCCTGATTCTTGCAGTGGGCTGCCTTGTCCTGCTTGCAACACCCTCGCGGGCCGATGCACAGGATGCGGCGCCACAGTTCAGCACCGAGCAGCTCGAGCAGCTGGTGGCGCCGATCGCGCTCTATCCCGACGCCGTGTTGACCCAGTTGCTGATGGCCTCCACCTACCCGCTCGAGATCGTCGAGGCGGATCGCTGGCTGGCCAGGAATCCGTCGCTGGCAGGCGATGCGCTCGACAAGGCACTCCTGGAGGAAGACTGGGACGCCAGCGTCAAGGGCCTGTGCCATACGCCTGACGTCATCAAGAAGATGAGCGAGAACCTCGACTGGACGCAGGATCTCGGCGATGCCTTCCTCGCGCAGCAGCAGGAACTGATGGACACGGTGCAGCGCATGCGCGGCAAGGCCTACGACGCGGGCAACCTCGAGACAACCGAGCAGATGGTCGTCACCCAGCAACCCGACAAGATCATCGTCATCGAGTCGCCGTCTCCCGAGGTGGTCTACGTGCCGACGTACTCGCCCACCGTGGTCTATGGCGCGTGGAGTTACCCGACCTATTACTACCCTCCGATGTACGTGCCGCCGCCGCCAGGCTACGGGCTGATGACTTTCGGGTTCGGCATGGCGGTCGGGGCCGCCATCTGGGGCGACTCCCACTGGGGCTGGGGCGACACCGACATCAAGATCGACGTGGACCGCTACAACGAGTTCAACCGGAACACGAACATCAATGCGGACCGTGACCGGGTGAGCGCCCGCGGCGGGGACAATCGCTCCAGCTGGCAGCACAATCCTTCGCATCGCAAGGGTGTGAACTACGGAAACCAGAACGTGGCACGGCAGTACGGTGCGCGCGAAGGCCAGTCGCGGGTGTCCCGTGACCAAACCCGCGGCCGATCCGTTCCGGCCAGCGCGCAGACGCGCGCCCAAGCCGGTTCCAGGGCGCGTGGCGCTACTGCGATGAGCGGCTCGCGCAATGCCGGATTCGACCGGGCCGCGAGTTCGCGCGGCTCGATGAGCCGCGGCACGTCCTCCTTCGGGGGTGCGCGTGCTGGCGGTGGTGGCGGGCGGCGCCGTTGAGCAGCGGAGAGACGGAAATGTACAGGATTCCCACTCGGGTGACGCGCCGCATCGCCATCGCGGTGTTGTGTTTGCTGGTAGCCGGCGCGAGCCAGGCTGGACAAAGGGTCTTCGACACGCCGGAGCAGGCCGTGCAGGCCCTGTCGGACCTCATCGGCAGGGCGGATGCGGTGCTGATCGAAGGCGTGTTCGGCGCCGGCAGCGTCGAACTGTTCGAATCCGGCGACCCGGACGACGACCGTGCGGATTTCCAGCGCGTCAAGGAAATGATTGCCGATAAGGTCGAGTTCATCGAGCACGACGACCTGACGCTGGTGGCGCTGTTCGGGGCCGACGGCTGGCCATGGCCCATCCCTCTCGTGAACGAGGGCGGCAAGTGGCGCTTCGACACCGCCAGCGGTCGCGAGGAGCTGTTGAACCGGCGCATCGGCGGCAACGAGTTGCAGACTCTCGCCACCCTGCGGGAGATCGTGCTGGCCCAGCGGGAATACGCGAGCATCGGGCGCGACGGCAGGCCTCCGGCCTTTGCCCGGCGTTTCAGGAGCAGCGAGGGCAAGCGCGACGGGCTGTGGTGGCCGGAAGTCGAGGGGGAGGAGCTCAGCCCGCTCGGCGACCTGCTGGCCGCCTCGGATGTCGACGTAAGCAAGGGACCGAATCCCTTCCACGGCTATTTCTACCGGATCCTGACGGCACAGGGCTCCAGCGCGCCCGGCGGCGAGCGAAGCTATCTCGACGCTGATGGCAACATGCGGGGATACGCCGTGCTCGCCTGGCCGGCAAAGTACGGAAACTCCGGGATCAAGAGCTTCGTCATGAGCCAGCGCGGCATCATTTATGAAAAGGACCTCGGCGAGAACACGGAGGCGGTGGCCGCTGCGATTACGGTGTTCAACCCGGACGCGAGCTGGCGCCCGGCGAGCGATGCCGGCCAGGTCGCGATCGACTGACGCCGGCGCTGGCGCAAGACAAGTACGTCGCCGCCGGCCCTGGACTCAGGCGAAGGTACGCTGGTCTCGATCAAGTAGCTCCTAGAGCATCATCAAAACGATCACCATGCCCCAGAGCGTCAGCAGGGTATTGCTGACCGCGTAAGGCACGGTGTAGCCGAGCATCGGGATATTGCTCTTGGCGACGTCGCCGACCATGCCGACCGAAGCCGTGCTGGTGCGCGCCCCGCCGCAGCAGCCGAGGTTGATCGCGGGGTGGAACTTGAAGATGTATTTGCCGATCAGCGGCGCGAGGAGCATCGGCACTGAGGAGGCGAAAATACCCCAAAGGAACAGCCCGGCGCCCACTTCCCTGAGTCCCGCAATGAACCCCGGGCCCGCCGTGATGCCGACGATGGCGATGAACACGTTCAGGCCCACGGAGTTCATGAACCACTGGGTGGGCTCCGGCAGCCGCCCGAAGGTCGGGCGCACGCTGCGCAGCCAGCCGAGCACGAGCCCGCCGAACAGCACGCCGCCCGATGCGGACAGGGTGAGCGGCACGTTCCCGACCTTGAATGTCAGTGCCCCGATCAGGCCGAATACGGTGATGAACAGGCCCACCCAGATCATGTCGGTCATGACCGAGGGGCGATCGGCGTAGCCGAGCTCCTGTTCGACCCGCTCGATGTGGGTCTTCCGGCCTGACAGCTGCAGGATGTCGCCGCGATAGATCTTGGTCTGCGGCAGGATCGGAACGTCGATGCTGGTGGCCCCGCGGGTGATCTTGCGCAGGAACACGCCCCTGGCGAACGGATCATTGGCGATTTCAATGAGCGTACGGCCGTTCACGCTCTTGCTGGTGATCACGAGGTCGACCGATTCGACCGGGATGTCGAGCAACTCGGCATCGGCCACTTCTTCGGTGATGGCACTGATCCCGATCAGCGCCTCGGTACGGCCGGATACCACCCCGACATCCCCGGCCTGCAGCACCGTGTTGCCGTCGAACTCGATGATCTCGCCGTCCCGTCGCAGCCGTTCGAGGAACAGGCGCGAATCCTTCTGCAGGCCCTCTACCTCCGCAACGGTCTTGCCGACGGCCCGGCCCCCCACGGGCACGCGGAAGGCGCGCATCTGCAGCTGCTGCCAGGCGGAGCGCATGCCGCCCTCCGGGGCGCCCTTCGACAGCTCGGCGGCGTACTTCCGGCATTCCTCCGCGAGGTCGATGCGGAGCAACTTCGGCCCCAGGATCGAGAGAATCAGCCCGGTCCCTACAGTGCCGAACAGGTAGGTGATGGCGTAGGCCACGGGAATCTGGTTGAGCAGCTGCTCCGGATTGGCGACCCCGGCGCCGTTGACGGCGCTGGTCGCGAGCCCGATCGATGCGGAAATGGTCTGGCTGCCCGCCAGCAGGCCGGCCGTGATGCCCGCGTCGTAACCGGCGATCCGCGCAGCGATGTAGACGCTCAGCAGGCAGAGCAGCGAGATCACGACGGCAAAAATCGCCTGCGGTGCGCCGTCCCGGGCCACGCCGCGGACGAACTGCGGCCCGACGCTGTAGCCGACGGCGAACAGGAACATGGTGAAGAAGATCGACTTCACCTGTGGCGAGATCGCGATGCTGAGCTGGCCGATGAGCACCCCGACCAGCAACGTCCCGGTGACCGCGCCGAGCATGAACTTGCCCAGCTTGATGTTGCCGACGAAGTAGCCCAGCGCAAGGGTAAGAAAGATCGCCAGGTCCGGGTTGGCGCGCAGCGTCTCGACAATCCAGGTAATCATCGCCATGTTCCTTGTTCAGTGCCTGGTCACGGACATCGGCGGCCCCGCAGGGCCGCCGTCCGGCTCAGCGGTCGGCGCCGGCCTTGCGACCGGCCAGTACTTCGGGCCGGATGAGCTTGATGCCCTGCGCGGCGTGGTAGCCGTGGATCTCCTTGACGTCCAGCTTGCGCATGTAATCGATGGTGTCGCGCTGGATCACCTGCCCGGGCACCATGATCGGGAAGCCGGGCGGGTAGGGGATCACGAAGTTGGCCGACACCAGCGGCGGTCCGTTATCGAGCCGCTCGTCGATCTCCTTGCTGGCGAGCTTGACGAACTCGCAGCTGTCAGCGTCGTAGGCGTCGAAAAAAGCTGGGCGCATGTGTCCCTCGTTGCTGACGCCCTTCGGGTTGTCGCGGAACGCGTCGTGGAAGCGGCTGAAGTTGGGCAGCTCAGGCACGTCGATCATCAGCGACTTCACCCGTTCGTCGAATTCGGCCCTGGCTGCGGCGCCTCCGTCGGCCAGCCGGCGGTCGAGCTCCCTGGCGATGTCCGCCAGCGTCTTGATGAGCAGCGCCGCGTCGCTCTGCGTGTTGTTGATGTTGGTCTGCAGCAGCACGGAGTTGCGCGAGGTCTTGTTGACCTGGATGTCGAAACGCTCGGCGAGCATGCCCTTGAACTGGTTGCCGTCGAATCCGGCACTGCCGCAGACCAGGGTCATGCGGGTCGGGTCGAGCGCAAACTCGTCCTCGTCCCAGGCATGCGCCAGGTCGGTCCAGTCGCTGTGCGGGGGGCCAAAGTCCTTCAGGCCCGAGGCGCGATGTTCCGCCGGAATCATGTCCTCGACCGATGCGATCCGGAAATACTTCGAGACCAGGGGATGAGAGTTGACTGCCCGGCGAATGCGCACCGCGAGCTCGGTCATGCCCATGGTCATGCCATAGCCTTCCAGCTCCATCTGGCGCCGCGCCAGGTCCAGCGAGGCGATCAGCTGGAGGTTGGGCGAAGTCGAGGTGTGAGCCAGGAAAGCCTCCTCGAACGGCCCCTCGACGAGATGGAAGTCCTCGTCCCAGACCAGCATCATCGAGCCTTGGCGGAAGGCCGACATGGACTTGTGCACCGAGTTCGTCTGGTAGGCGCGGATGCGCACCTTGTCCGGGTCCGGCAGCAGGTGCATGTCGAGCAGCTTCGGGTTGTCCGGGCCGATCTCGCCGACCTCGGCGAGGAACTGCTCGTATTCGGCGCGGTAGGCCGGGTCGCGGTAGCGCTGCGTGAGTGCAGCCGCGGCGCCCATGGCGGTGCGCCGGCGATGGAAGGGGTTGAAGCGGGCGAAGCCGAACCACGCTTCGTCCCACAGGAATACGAGATCCGGCTTGATCGCCAGGCACTCCTCCATGACACGGCGCGGGTTGTACATGTGCCCGTCGAAGGTGCAGTTGGTCATGTCGATGGCCTTGACCCGATCGAGCTTGCCTTCGGCCATGCAGTTCAGCAGCGCCTGCTTGATGGTCCTGAGCGGCACCGCGCCGTACATCGAGTACTGGGTCAGCGGGAAGGCCTCGACGTAGTAAGGCTGCGCGCCGCTCAGCACGAAGCCGTAGTGATGGGACTTGTGGCAGTTGCGGTCCACGATCACGATGTCGCCGGGCTTGCACACCGCCTGCACGACGATCTTGTTGGATGCCGAGGTGCCGGCGACGCCGAGGTAGGCGCGCTTGGCGCCGAAGGCGCGGGCGATGGCGTCCTGCACTTTCTTGATGTTGCCCGTCGGCTCGAGCAGGCTGTCGAGCCCGCCGGTGGTGGCCGAGGATTCGGCGAAGAAGATGTTGGTGCCATAGAAATGGCCCATGTCGCGGATCCAGTTCGAGCGGAACACCGACTTGCCGCGCGCGATGGGCAGCGCGTGGAAGGTGCCCATCGGGCGCTGTGCATATTTCTTCAGGTTGTCGAAGTACGGCGTCTCGTAGCGCCGCGCGATGCCGTCGAGGACCGACAGGTGGATCTCCATCGGCTCCTCGACCTGGTGGAACATCCTCCTGATCGGTGTCGCCTCAGCGCTGCCGGCCAGGTCCTCGACGGCCCGGTCGGAGAGCAGGTAGAGGTCGAGCTCGGGCCTGTAGCCCTTGATGATGCCGGCCAGCAGCGTGGCCAGGCGTCCCGGCGCGACGGTGGTGGGGTCGACCTGGATGTGCCGCGCCAGGAAGCCCTGCAGGTCGGGCAGGTCGTGGCGGGACGAGAAGGCAAAACCGTCCATCAGGACGACCGCCTGCACATCGTTGTTCACCATCACTGCCAGCGCGGCGTCCTCGAAACTGCCGGCCTGCACGACCGCGTAGTGGAACGGGTCGTCCGGCCGGCGCATGCGCAGCAACTCGTCGCGCGCGCGCTCCCAGCTGGACGGGTCGCTCGGCGTGACCACCAGGACCTCGAAGTAGGGCTTGTGCGCCGGGCCCCGGTCGAGCTCCGGCGGCAGCGCGTCGAGCAGCACCTCGTCGCCTTCGGCACCGGCTTCCCAGGCGATATCGCTGCGCCGGAAATCGCCGGACAGCAGGGCGCCGGAAATCTTCTGCACCAGCCGGGTGAACATGGCCGCATCGCGCGCCGCGAGCGCCGCGCGGACCGCGCCCAGGAGCTTCGGGCCGGGATAAGCCCAGCACTGCTCCAGGCGCAGGATCGTGGCGAACAGGCCGGCCGCCTGCTCGTGCAGGCTGTTGGCCGGCGGGCCGGCGGGTGCAAGGGTCCAGGCCCGGGCGAGAGCATTCATTTGCCGCCACTGGTCGTTGCGGGCGACGGCTGCGACAAAGATGGCGCTGAGCCGGGCGGGTTGCTGCGCGGTGGGATTCATCACATGACTCCAGATTGAAATGGCGCGCAGCGGCGGGCATGTTCCGGCGAGCCGGCGGCATGAAGTCGCGCGCAACGAAGTCATGGCCGTCTCGATCGCGCCACGAATCGCTCGGTCAGTTCATGTGCCGAGCCTAGCGTTGGAGCCCGGGCCGGGTAACTGCCCCTTCGGGCAGGTGCAGGGTGCCGCCTGCCGGCCTACGCTCTGCCTAGCGCTTAGTCGCAATCAGCTTTGTGAGCGCGCGCTCAGGAGGCAGGTCATGTGCCGCTGGATGGCTTATTCAGGCAAGCAGGTTCCGCTCGAGACGCTGCTGTTCAAGACCGAGCACAACCTGATCGACCAGAGCATGAGTTCCAAGTCGGCGGAAACGCCCACCAACGGCGACGGCTTCGGTGTCGGCTGGTACGGCAACCGGCCTATGCCGGGGCTGTTTCGCAGCACCCGGCCGGCGTGGAACGATTACAACCTGCGCGACCTGGCGGCGCAGATCGACGCGCGGCTGTTCCTGGCGCATGTGCGCGCGACCTCGCACGCCACCATCCAGGAGACCAATTGCCATCCATTCCGGCATGGCAAGTGGCTGTTCGTGCACAACGGGGAGATTTTCGGCATCGAGAGGATGCGCCGCGACCTGATGTTCGCGATCAATCCGTCGCTGTTCGAGGAGATCCTCGGCACGACCGACTCTGAGCTGATGTTCCACCTTGCGCTGACCTTCGGCCTGGAGTCCGACCCGCTCGGGGCGCTCGCCCGCATGACGAACTTCGTGGAGCGGACCGGGCACAGGCTGGGCATCGACGAAGCTGTCTGGATGACGGTCGGCGTGAGCGACGGTGAGTCGGTCTGGGCCGTCAGGTACGCAAGCGATCGGGCGGCGCCGACGTTGTATTACAGCCGGGACATCGGCGAAATCGCCGCGCTCAACCCGAAGCTGGCGGAGTTGCTCGGGGAGCAGTCCCGGGTGGTGGTGTCCGAGCCCGTGGGCAAGTATGCCGAGACCTGGATGGAGGTGCCGCAGAGTACCGCCGTGTGGGTCCACGGCGGGCAGATCGAGTTCCGGCCCTTCGTTCCCGCGGGTTGACGGCGCGTCCGGGTCTTCGGGCCATACTGTCGGTGCCCACCCGGAGGCGGCCGCGGTCGAGCTGCTTGATCTCGCAGGTGATCCGGTCGCCATTCCTCAGCACGACCACGTCGGTCTTGGCGGTGAGAGCCAGGCGCACCGGCGCCAGTACCGTGATGGCAGCCAGGACCGCCTAAAGAAGCAATCTCAAGGGGGATACCTACCCTTTCGGGCAGCTGTCACGAACATGCCCCGGTGTTAAAAGATCGGCATTGGGCATGGAAGTGTCCATTCATCTCGCCGATGACAATTGCATGGGCCGGCGGATTCCTCTCCAGGCCCGGGAAACCACCAAAGGATACATGGAGACACGATCATGACGACTAAACCAGTCCAGCGGAGCGTGGGTCTCGCCCTGGGCGTTGCCCTTGCGCTGGGAGTCCCGTCGCTTGGCGCGGCCGCCGACAAGTCCTTCGAGATCTATGGCTTCGTGATGGCCGACTACATCCAGGACTTCAGCGGCCGGTTGTCACCCGACTGGGACGACGCGTTCCGGCCCTCCAAGATCGGCATCGACGAGCAGTATGGCGGCGACGGCCAGGCAAGCATCAGCGTCAAGCAGAGCCGCGTCGGCGTACAGGGCATGATGCCAACCGCAGAGGGCAGCGATCCCATCAACTTCAAGTTCGAGATCGACATGTTCGGCACGGGCGCGGACGCGGGCCAGACCACGATCCGCCTGCGCCATGCCTTTGGCGAGTGGGGCCAGATTCTCGCCGGCCAGACCAACAGCCTGTTCATGGACATCGACGTGTTCCCCAACACCATCGACTACTGGGGCCCGTCGGGCATGGTGTTCTACCGCAACGTGCAGCTGCGCTGGACGCCTTACCGGACCTCCAACAGCCATTTTGCAGTGGCCATCGAGCGGCCCGGCAACGACATCGACCCGGGCAATATTCGCCTGATCGACGGCCTGGAGGACCTGGAGGTCCAGAATGACGAGGAGATGCCGGACATCACGGCGCAATACCGCTACGGCGGCGACTGGGGCCATGTGCTGTTCGGGGGCATCTACCGCAGGATCGGCTATGAGCTGCGTGCGGATTCTTCCGACAGCTGGAGTGACGGCAGCGAGACCGGCTGGGGCATCAACGTCGGCTCGAACATCAACACCGTCGGCAGGAACAAGATCCTGTTGCAGGTCGTTTATGGCGAGGGCATTGCCAGTTACATGAACGACGGCGGCATGGACCTCGCGCCGTCCACCTCGGCCAGTTCCGAGACCGGCCTCGAGGCTGAGGCCGTCGAACTGCTCGGCGTGCTGGCCTACTACGACCATTACTGGAACGACAAGTGGTCCAGCTCCATCGGCTACAGCTTCACCAAGGTGGACAACACCGACTTCCAGGATCCGGGCGCCTTCCAGAAAGGCTCATACGCCTCAGCCAACCTGCTCTACTACCCGACGCCCAATCTGATGCTGGGTGGTGAGCTGATGTGGGGCGAGCGCGAGAACAACGACGGCGCGTCCGATGACGCGTATCGCTTCCAGTTCTCGGTGAAGTACAACTTCGGCGCAAAGATCTGGTAACCACCTGACTCTCAAGAGGACCAATACGATGAAAGCGAAACTCACAATCCTGGCCGTGGCCGCGCTGGCCCTGCTCGCCGCCGGCGTCGCCGACGCCCGGGGCCCGGTGCCCGCGGATTACCAGGCGCTGGTGAACAGTGCGCATGCACGCTACAAGGACCTGAAGGAAGGCGAGAACGCCAGTTACATTCCCATCCTGACGGAGACGCCGAGCGATTTGTTCGGCGTGGTCATCGTGACCCGCGACGGCAAGGTCTACACCGCCGGCGACGTGGATTACGAGTTCTCGATCCAGTCCGTTTCCAAGCCCTTCACCGCCGCGCTGGTCATGAAGGAGCAGGGACCGGAGGTCCTCCGGCAGAAGATCGGCGTGGAGCCGACCGGCATGGCGTTCAACTCGAAGCTCGCGCTCGCGGTCTACGAGGATTCCGTCAACCCGCTGGTCAATGCCGGCGCGATCGCGGCGGTCAGCCTGGTCCAGGCTGCCTCCGAGGAGGAGCGCTGGAACAAGGTGATGCAGAACATCAGTGACTTCGCGGGGCGGCCCCTGAAGGTGCTGGAGAAGGTGTACGACTCCGAGTACTCAACCGCCTTCGGCAACCGCGGCATCGCCAACCTGCTCTATAACTGGGAGCGGTTGTACAGCGAGCCGGAGGAAGCGCTGCGCGTGTACACCCGCCAGTGCTCCATCGGCGTCAGCGCCAAGGACCTCGCGGTGATGGGTGCGACGCTGGCCAACGGCGGGGTCAATCCGCTGACCAGGAAGCAGGTCATGCCGGCCGCCCACGTGCCGGAGCTGCTCGCGGTCATGGCCACGGCCGGCTTCTATGACGAATCCGGCGTCTGGATGTACACGGCGGGCCTGCCGGCGAAGACCGGCGTCGGCGGCGGCATCGTCGCGGTGGTTCCCGGCCAGTTCGCCATCGCGGCGTTCTCGCCGCGGCTGAACGAGGCCGGCAACAGCATCCGCTCGATGAACGCGATCCGCGACATCGCGGGCGAACTCGGCGTCGGCGTGTTCGGCGCGAACCCGAAATAGGTCCTCCCCGCCGGATGGCGGCTTCGGAAATGTCCCCCCAAGGGGCCCCGGACCCGCTATCCGGCTCTAGTGACAACCGCTGGAGAGAGTCCCCATGGACGTCGTAAAGCTGCGCGAGTACGAGGCGCTGAGCCCGTTCGAGATCAAGGACTTCCTCGCCAAGGCCGCGACTTCGACCTCGCAAGCCTCCGCGGTCGCGTACCTGAATGCCGGCCGCGGCAATCCCAACTGGATCGCCACCGAGCCGCGCGAGGCCTTCTTCCTGCTGGGCCAGTTCGCGATCACCGAGAGCAAGCGCGTCTTCGACCTGCCGCCCGGCGTGGGTGGCATGCCCAGGGCCAAGGGGATTGCCGGCCGGCTCGCGAGCTGGCTGGACACGCATCCGGACCTCCCGGGTCGCGAATTCCTGGCCGCGCTCGTGCCCTGGGCCGTGGAGAAGTTCGGCTTCGACCCGGACAAGTTCGTGCACGAGCTGGTGGACTCGATCATCGGCGACAACTACCCGGTGCCGGATCGCATGCTGGTGCACAACGAGCAGATCGTGCGCGAGTACCTGCAGTGGGCGATGTGCGGCGAGCCGCGGCCCGAGGGCACTTTCAAGCTGTACGCAGTCGAGGGCGGCACGGCGGCAATGTGCTACATCTTCAAGTCGATGAAGAGCAACCGGCTGCTCAACCCGGGCGACACCATTGCGCTCGGCACGCCGATCTTCACGCCGTACCTCGAGATGCCGCACCTCGAGGACTATGATCTCAAGATCGTCAATATCAGGGCGCGGCAGGAGAATCGCTTCCAGTTCGAGGATGCGGAACTCGAGAAGCTGCTCGACCCGAAGATCAAGGCCTTCTTCGTGGTCAACCCGGGCAACCCGAGCGCGATCGCCTTCAGCGAAGAGACCATCGCGAAGATCGGCCGGATTCTCGAGCGGCGGCCGGACCTGATCCTGCTGACCGACGATGTGTACGGCACCTTCGTCCCGGGTTTCCGCTCGCTGCTGGGCGCGTTCCCGTACAACACCATCGGGGTCTATTCCTACAGCAAGTATTTCGGCTGCACCGGCTGGCGGCTCGGTGTGATCGCCGTGCACGAGCACAACCTGTTCGACGACCTGGTTGCCAAGCATCCGGAGCCGGTCCTGGAGAAGCTGGACAAGCGTTACAGCGCCTTGACCCTCGAGCCCCGCAAGCTCGCCTTCATCGACCGGATCGTCGCCGACAGCCGTGACGTCGCGCTGAACCACACGGCCGGCCTGTCGCTGCCCCAGCAGGTGATGATGGCGCTGTTCTCGCTGTACGAGCTGATGGACGCGAAGAAACATTATCAGAAGGCCTGCATCGGCATCGTCAAGACGCGGGTCCAGGCGACGCTGGAAGGACTGGGCATAGAGGTCGAGCCGAACGAATTGTTCGACTACTACTACGGGCTGATCGACATCGAGTTCTGGGGCCGAAAGTACGCGGGCGAGGAAGTGGTGCAGTGGATGAAGGACAACGTCCATCCGCTCGATATCGTGTTCAGGCTCGCCGAGGACCATGGCATCGTGTTGCTCAACGGCAGCGGCTTCGAGGCCCCGAACTGGTCGGTCCGCGTGTCGTTCGCCAACCTGGACAACCACGTGTACGACGAGATCGGCCGCGCAGTGCGGGCGGTGGCGCGCAGCTACCGTCAGGCCTACGAGGCCTCACAGGCCGCGGTGGCGACGGCGGGGGCTCAGAAGACCTGAGTATGAATGGTCAAACGATACTGGAGCTACTGCAATGAAGTGCAAGACAAGAGTTCTGGGCTTTGCCGCCGTTGTGGCATTGAGCGGTCCTGCAACCGCCGTGCTGGCGGCCGACCTGCCTGAGATCCGCGTGCTCGCCACCGGCGGCACGATCGCCGGAGCGCAGGCCAGCGCGACGGATTACGGTTATCAGTCCGGCGCCTACGATGTGAACTCGTTGATCAGCGCGGTTCCGAATCTCGACAAGCTCGCCGTGATCACCGGTGAGCAGGTCGCGAACATCGGCAGCCAGGACATGAACGACGAGATCTGGCTGACGCTGGCCAAGCGGCTCAATGCGGTCCTGGCGGATGCGGGGACGGACGGGGCGCTGATCACCCACGGCACGGACACGCTCGAGGAGACCAGCTACTTCCTGTCGCTGGTCACCAAGAGCGACAAGCCGGTCGTCATGGTGGGGTCCATGCGGCCCGCGACGGCGATCAGCGCCGATGGGCCGGGCAACATCTACAACGGCGTGGCGGTCGCGACGAACCCCGGGGCCAAGGGCCGGGGCACGCTCGTGGTGCTCAACGACGAGATCCACTTTGCCCGCAACGTCGTCAAGACCAACACGACCAGCGTGCAGACCTTCAGCAGCATCAACCGTGGCCCGGCCGGGCTGGTGAATACCGGCAAGGTGTTCTGGTTCGAGCCTATGGACCGCAAGGTGGGCAAGGCCTCGGAGTTCAGCATCGACAATCTTGACAAGCTGCCACGCGTGGACATCATCTATGCGCACGCCAACATGAGCGCCGACCTGATCGACGCGGCCATCAAGAACGGCGCCAAGGGACTCGTCATCGCCGGCGTCGGCGACGGCAACATGACCACGCCGGCGCTCGATGCCCTGACCGCAGCGGCGAAAAGGGGTGTGGTGGTGGTGCGCAGCACGCGCCTGCCGTCCGGCATCACGCTGCGCAACAACGAGGTCAATGACGATGAGAAGGGCTTCGTGGCCTCGGGCGAGCTGAACCCGCCGAAATCGCGCGTCCTGCTGCAGCTTGCGCTGACCACGACGAGCGACGTGAAAAAGATCCAGGAGATGTTCTACCAGTACTGACACGGTCCTGACAGGAACGCAGCGCACTTTGCTGGCGCCCAGGCGCGGCCCGAATAAGGCGCCTGGTCGCCGCCAGCAACCATTTTCGCCCCCGCAGCAAGGTCCGCCGGCTTAGAGCGCGAGCTGCGTCTTCTTCGCGTCCGCCATGAAGCGGGTGAGCTTCTTGAAGGCGTCGGCGAGGTCGTCCTGCATGCGCTCGAAATCGCGGCCTTTCTTGACGGTCTGCTCCGCGACCACCAGTTCGCCATCATCCAGCATGATCATCGAGCGCACCGCCACCGGTCCCTGATCCTTGACCAGCGCGTCGAATTTCTTCGCGTCGTAGCCCGTCAGGTCGACCGCCTCGCCCGAGGCGGGAACGGTTTCGAGGCGCGACGACAGGCGCTTGACCTCGCTTACGTTGTAGATCGTCCCCTTGTACTGCACGGTCTTGTCGGCCGAATAGACCGTGGTGCTCCCGCAGCCGGTTGCGAACACGCCGCTTGCGAGGACAAGGCAAGCCGCGGCGATCAAGGTGGCACGCGCCTTCGATCCGGCGCCAGAGAACTGGGACATGGGACTTACCTCCAGGTTGGGAATCGTACATTCGGGGTCAAGGCTTGGCGAGGGCCACCGTCATGGGCTCCGCGAAGCTGCCGCCGAGCGCGAGGTGCAGGTTCACGCGCTGGATGAGTTGCTCGCTCTGTGCCCGTAACAGGGTCATGCGGGCCGCCTGGACCTGCAGCTGCTGCTGCTGCACGGCGCGCAGGTCCTGGCGCCCGACGCGGTAGGCGACCTGCTCCAATTCCAGGGTGCGCTCCTGGTCGGCAACCACTTGGCCGAGCAGCTGCACGCGCTCCTCCAGGATGCGCGAGGCTGCGAGCGCATTCTCGACATCGCCGATGGCCCGTAGCGCCTGGCTGGCATAGTTCGCCAGCGCCTCCTGCTGCTGGGCCGTGCGGACCGACAACTGGCCCTTCAGTTCGCCGCTCCGGTACAGCGGCGCGAGCAGCGTGGCGCCGGCGCCATAGCTGGGATTGCTGAAATCCTCCGCCAGGTCCAGCACGTCGCTGTCGAGCGCTGCAATGCTGGCATTCAGGCGGATTCTCGGGAGCTGCGCGGTCCTGGCTTCGCCGACGCGATTGAACGCCGCGGCCACGCGCCGCTCGGCCGCCACCATGTCGGGACGACGCTCCAGCATCTCCAGTGGCATCCCTACCGGGACGGGGGCCGGGAACGGGGGCAGCGCTTCAGCGGCCTGCAGTTCGGCAGCCGGGTAGCGGCCCAGGATGGTTTCCAGCGACCGGATCGCCTGCTCGTGGGCCTGGCGGGCCTGGCGGGCGGTATCCTCGAAGGTGCCGAGACTGGCCCGCGCGAGCGTGACATCGCGCTCGCTGGCGATGCCCACTCGCTGCCGGTCCTCGGCGAGCTTCACGAGGGCCCGTGCCGATTCGACCATCGACTCCGCGGCATCGAGCTGCAGCTTCGTCTCCGTCATGATGAACCAGCTGCGGGCCACCTGTGCCGCCATGGACTGGCGCGCAAATTCGAAGTCCGCCATGGCCGACAGCAGGTCCTGCTGGGCGGCATTGCGCCCGTAGCGCAAGCGGCCCCACAGGTCCGGCTCCCACGAGACCGCGAGCATGATCCCGCTCAGCGCCGAGGAGAGGTCGGCGCCGCCGGCGCCGGAGATGCCGCCTGTGCCGGCGAGGGTGAAATTCAGGCCCAGCTGGGCACGGGCGATCTGGGCATAAGCCGCGGATTGCTCGACGCGCGTGGCGGCGGCCCGCAGGTCAGGATTTCGCGCGACGGCCTCGTCGACCAGGCTCTGCAGCCGGGGGTCGTCGAAGGAGACCAGCCAGTTGTCACGCACCGCGCCCGCGGACGGGGCCTGCGCGCTCCACTGGCCGCGAATCTCCGTGTCGCCGAGGGCGTCGGCGCGAATCTGCTCCGGCGGGGGCGGCGGGGCGACGGCGCAGCCGGCGAGCACCGCGGCGATGGCGAACGCGAGCGCCGTCTTCCGGGAGCGCATGGCCATCAGTGCAGCTTCAGGATCAGCCAGTCGAGCTTGGCGCTGACCCGGACGAAGACCTTGCGGATGATGTGGATCATGCGGCCGCTGTCCGTATAGATGGCGCCGCCGCCACGCGCGCCGGGCGCGAGGAACAGTGCTGCGTCCTCACCCGTCACCCGGAACTTCACCGCGAGCCGCTGCTCCGGCATCGCCCCGAAGCCGGTATCCGGCAGCTGGCCGCTGATCGGCAACTGGCCCTGGGCGGTGGCCCAGATGACCGAGTCCACCTCGGCCTTGATGATGCGACCGGGGTGCGTCCGGACGAAGATCTCCACCTCGTTGCCCGGCTCGACCTTGCGTACCTCGTTCTGGCGGAAAAAGCCCACGATGAACTGCTCGTCCTCGATGAAGGTCATGGCGGGCGAGATTGGCATCGGCACCGTCATTACGCCGGGCCGCAGGGCGAGCGCCACCACCGTGCCGTGCGCGGGCGCGTGAGCCACCGTCTGCTCGAGTTGCCAGTGGGCATCCGCGAGCGTGGCTTCCGCCGCCGCGATCTGCGCGAGCACCTGGGCGACCTGGTCCAGCACGCCCTCAGGCGTCGTCGCCGCCAGCCGCTCCCGGACCTGTGCGACCCCGGCCCGCGCGGCCTTGAGCTCGTTTTCCAGCGATTGCACCTGGGCCTGGGCCTGCTCGAGGTCGAACAGGTTGCCGGCACCGAGCCGCGCGAGTTCCTCGAACTGCTCGACCCGCTTGCGCGCGAGCAACAGTTCGGCGCTTGCGACACCCTCGCGGCTCATGGCCTCGAGCAGTTGTTCGGAGAGGTTCCGCTGGTTGGCGGTGGCGGTGATGAGT
>CAYWYS010000050.1:0-19656 GCA_964462675.1 uncultured Thioalkalivibrio sp. | reverse complement strand
AAAATTGGATGCAAATCCTTAGGCCAGGTGGGTCAGTTCTGGGTGCAAATCAACATCGGTATCCCATCTGGCCCGGGTCGAGCGTCCAGACGCTGGCAAAGAGCAGCCCTGCATCCTGGTCGACCAGCGCACGTCGCAGAACAGATTCCTCCGGCAAGGCGGGTAGCAGCGCGTCGAGTGGCGCAACCGTAAGCTCCGCGCACGCGGCCAGATACCACCAGACCATCGACACCTGCGCCAGAGCATCCTCATCGAGCTGGTCGACGAGCGCCGGATCCGGAACATCTTGCAGCACGAAACCGAGACCGCGACCGGAGATCGGCTCAACGAGGTCGCCGAGACCATTACGTTGAGCGATGCGGCTCGCGAGGGTCCATAGGCGTGCGCGCAGCGATTTCAGATCCACGCGAGGTGGCGGACTGGAGACGGCGGCGGGATTGGTCTCTTCTTCGGCATCGGGCACGCACTCAGCCGGCGGGTGAACGCGGGTCGAAGGCTCCGGCAGGGTGCCGATCATCCCGCCGCTCGCCGACACACTCCCTGACTCTCGCACCGTCTGGCTTGGCTTTTTGGAATCCGCACTGCCGCGCTCGCGCTGGCCTGCGTTGCAGTCAGGCTCACAATCTTCGAAGCTCATCGATCTGGTCGGTGATTCAAGCTGGCGCCCGGACATGCGGGCGTCAATCTCGAGGCTGACGGCATGGATGCTGATGTCCGCGCGCTCGGCGATCTCCGCCTCGAGCGCTCGGCGCAGGCTCGCGATGTCCCAATCCGTGGTGTCATAGCGGCGGCACAAGGCCTCGAACACCAGGTCGTACTCCGCTTCGGTGTCGACGCTGCGCTCGAGCCAGATGGCGCGAGCCGCACGATCGAGGGAACGGATCTTGGCTACCTGCGGGCGACCGATGCCGCTCTGGAGCGCCTGTGGCAATAGCGGCACGAGCCGCTCGACGGCATAGGCCATCTGCGAGATCAGGCCTTGGCTGAGACCATATCCGTGCCGCCGCAGAACCTCGGCGAGTCCGGCCTGGGTGAGGGGCTCTGCGGTGTCCTTGGCGAAAAATCGTCTGGCATCGGCCACGGCCAGTGACTTGTCGAGAAACGTCAGCGCACCTCGGAGGTCGTTCTCCTTGAGGTGGGCGAGCAAGACGTCGGCCTCGCGAGTCCACGGCCTTATCACGCATGGAATCTCAGCGAAACGCCGATCGCCGGTTTCATCGAACAGCTCCCTCAAGACCCGCAGCCGGGTGTTGCCGCCGGCATGTACGATGTAATCGGCCTCGCCCGGGCGCTGGGTAACCACGAGCGGCTGGCCGAGACCGTCGGCGCGGATCGAGGCCTTGATGCGGCCGTATTCCGCGTTGGGTGCTCGCCGGGGGTTGTGTTCGTACGGGTGGATCCGGCAAACATCGAGGACTACCACTCCGAGCGGGGCCGCTGGCTGGTCCGAAGTGACTTCGTGCGCGGCCGCATTGCTCATCACGGCTTCACTTCCGCAATCAACTGACCGGTCTCGTCTTGATCGTGGATTTCCGGATAGCGCACCAAGCTTTCGCGCGGTACCGGTTCGAGTCGGCCGCCGGATCGGCAGGCCACCTCCCGTGACTGCGCCTCGATCCGCGCCGCCATCAAGGCACTGGCATATCGATGCTTTCCCGCCAGTTGATAAAGGTAGGCGACCGAGCGGTTGCAGACGATCGCGACTTCCGCACGCTCCCGCTTATTCGCCGCTCTGAGAAATTGTCGTAGGTCCATGAGAAATACGTTGCCATCGCCAGTCCGGGCGTGCCACGCCCATTTAGTTGTAACTTTTCGTGGAAATTCGCCCTAGCTGCTACATGAAACCGCTACAGAAGCTGTCGTAGTTTCTGCAGTGGTTGAATCGCTCTACTTGGCAGCCCGATGCAACCAAGGTTCGCACCTGGGCGGCGTAGCTTGAGCGCGACCTATCGCGCCAATGACGTCCAACTGTGCGTTGGGCGCTCCCGGGGCTTAGTGTTCCTAGGCCTCGTCTCAGAAAAAACAAGCCCTTGCGCCGTCTTTCGCGCCAAATAGGGCAGTCAACCCGCGGTCGGGACCTTCAGAGGGGGTGGTTGGGGATCGTCACAGCAACGCCTGGAATGACACAGTCTCGGAGCCGCGGGCTGATCACAATAACGGTCGCGTCAGGCAAGAAGCGCTCGAACCAGACGGTCTGGTTCGAGCCCGCGGTCAGCGCGCCGGCCCGGCACGGCGTCTCGTCGAGCTCCATAGTGCGAGTCTGCTTGCTCCTCAACTTATCGCGGTCAGAGCGCGCCATTGGACGAAACTGGCAGTCGGCACGGCGCCGAAGCAACCGCCGCTCTTCGATCCTCAACCCGGCGTCCCGCCCATCAGGGACCCTCCAGAAATTGGTCACTTCCGCTCCACCTTAGGCGATCGGGTCCGCTTCAATCGCTTTAGCATCTTCCGAAGACGGCAGATCTCAGACTGATCAGTAATCCGCTCGTACTGGGTCCGATTTGCGTATATGAGTTTCTGGCGAAACTGGGCTTGAACCAATTTTCCGTTCTGCGAGGACTCCACCAGATACATCGTCGCAGTTCCACCGTCTACTGAGTCGCAGAAGTAACTGTATCCAAGGAGAGGGCTACGATAGAAGTGCTTAGGTTGTACGAAGTAGTCGGGTTCTCTCGCATGTCGCCGTTCAATAACCGGAAATGGTTCAAGGTGCTTGCGGCTGATTATGACGCTTGGCACCCCAATCTCGCTGTCTATTACTTCCAGAAATGTTTGCCCGAGCCGCCTAGTGAATTCGATGGGAATATCCCGTCGACCGGCAAGTGGTGAATCTACCCAGAAACGTGCGCCGGAGGGCTCCTCCGGCACAACAAGCAGCATGTTAATGGAGCAATACACAACGTGGTCGATGCTTGAATACTGTCCCTTTAGGATGTGAAAAAGAAAATACAGAGCAATGTCTGGTCGGAAGAAAGTGCTTGCCTCATTGACGAGCACCAATAGGCCGCCGAGGTCTGGTTTTTGAAGCCTAGCCTTTGTTTCCTTGATTTGGCGTGCGGCTTTCTTGACATGTTTTTCAAGTCTGCGCTTGAAAGGCAGCAACATCTCGCGTTGGCACGTAAGGGGCAGACGGCTAACTTCGATTGGAACGCTCCCGTACACAACGGGGACCTCGCCTCTGTCGGCGTACCGGTTGTATATCGTTGATATGCGTTCGGTAAGTTGCTGGTCCTCCGCGGGATCAGAGACAATCTCCTTCAGCTCCGCGACAATGGCGTCCCGCTCGAAATAGTAGTCAGCATTTTCCCATCCAATGGGCTCGTTTATATACTTATCGACCCTTACCCCACCCGCCCGATCGACAACGCGATCGAAAATCTCCTCGGCATCCAGGTGTGGGTCTGGCGCAATCTTTGGCATGGTCTATTCCCATTGAATCGACAGCTGCGGTCACTCACGCACTACTGTTGGATCGTCCTTGACGTTGCTCCCGTTTAGATTACTGGAACTGTGGTCGCCAGAGGTGTCCGAAGTGAGCGTCGCTTCAAGGGCGTTGGCGATACGCGCATCGAAAACTATGCGCTCTTGCTCAAGCCAAAGACCGCGCGCAGCGAGCTCGCGGACCTGAGCGGGAGCAAAGCCGAGGTCGAGGTCTTGGGGCCACCTGGTTTGGAGTCCGCATACGTCCACAAGCTCGAACCAGAATTCAGGAAGAAACCACTTCAGATTCGGTGCGCGCTTGCGTAAATGCAGCATGATGCGCACGCCATTCGGATCTAGGTCACCGAAGTGCACTACGGGGACAGCTTCGAGACGATTGAGCAAGTGACTGACGGTAGCTGTATCCCAACCGGGCACGTGGGCCAGTAGCCAGCCCGGTGGTGGGGACAGGTCGCGCCACGCTCCCAGGTTCTCAACGAGGAGCACAGCGCGAATGGCGCCCTCAAATACAAGCCCATCAAGCAAGGCTCGCTCTGGAATCGAGACCTCGCCAAGCACCGCCGCAATCCCGCTAAGATCGACCACCCCGTTTTCCGTTCGAGCCGACAGCCCAGTTGGCGGTCGCAATCGCACGGATCCGTCATGCGACGTGTCCGTCCCGCCTAACGCCCCCATTCTCGCTCCCGTGAGAGATGCCTTGGAGTGCGCTGCAGTGAGAGATGCGGCGGTTCGACGGTTGATGCGATCCGGCAGATCAGGGATGGCGGCTGCGCGTTCCATATCGAGCAGCCGGCCATAACCGTCGGGTGTGGGCGGCAAATCCGCGGCCTCGAGCTCCGCAAGAACGTCGCGCCACACCGGCCAGACCCGGTCGATTAAGCCCATAAGCTCTGTCCTGCGTTCCTCGACGACGCCGATCTCATCACGGCGACCAGTGGCCCGTGTCCACGGAAGCTCAGCAAGAGCGGCGTACGCCTCCAACTGATTGCCGCGGCGCTTGAGGCTGCCGTGTGAGACCAGCTCCAATAACGCAAGGCGAGCATTATCCCTCTCCCAGATCACGTGTCTGCCCTCGTTCTTCGCCCGCTGACGACCACCTCTTCGCGTCCGTCTGCATCCACGCGTCGCACCAAGCGATAGGTCGTATTGCCCTCTGCTCTGGCGACCTCAGGCGCGGCGATAAGCAGCTGTAGGTCGAGCGTCTGGCACAGGTCGAAGAGCACGCCGAGGTTGTCGTGGGAGAGGCGGTTGGCTTCGTCGAGAAACAAGAAGCGGAGCGACCCGTGGGCTCGCTTACCGCGCAGCAGGTTCGCATCCCGTTCCCACTCGGTGAGCACTACCATCATCAGGGCGGCGCCAACCCCGATGGCCTCGCCGGTGGAAAGACGGGTGGGATTCGCAACCTCCCAGTCAGAGCCCGCCGTACGGCGGACCTCCACCTGCAGGTGGACGTACTCGCGATAATCCAGCAATCGCTGGCCACCCGAGCGTCCGCCGCCGTAGCGCCGAAAAATCTCGTCGAGGGCTTCCTCGATGGGCAGATTCTCCTGAAACAGTAGCCCCTGCACAGCGCCGTCGCGTAATGCCCGAAGCACCTGCTCCATCCGCTCCACCGACTGAACCTTCACCCGGATCCCGTCGATGCTGCCGAAGCTGACTCCGCCGAGGTTTTGATTGAGGCGACTGACCTGGCCGCGTGCCTTGCGAATCTGAACGTCAATCCCGCGGGCGACGTCCTCGCTGGCGCCACGCAAATCGTCCTCCTGTCGAGCAAGACGTTCTTCGAGCCCGGTCAGCTTATCGCGCAATCGCAGCAGCGCTTCTCGCGGGTCGTCCACCTCCGCCACCTGCGCCGGCAGCCTGCGGCGCAACCATTCACGCACCGCCAGCCACAGCTCGAGGTAGACGTCGGCAAACCCGACGTCGGCGCCCGCAGCATCGTTGTCGACCTTGGCGAGCAGATCCTGCGCCCCGTGCGCCGTACGCAGCCGCTCCGCGAGTACCGCCCTTTGTTTACGCGCCTCCTGCACGAGGTTAACGTGCCCACGGATCCCACTAACGTCGTTGGTTCCGGATACAAGGACACTGGCGAGCAGATTCCGCTCCGCTACTGCCGCTCTCAGGCGTTCCCAGCGATCAAGCGCTGGCTCAGCCTCGCGGCGCTCGCCGGCGACCTTCTCTACTGCCTCTCCGTACTCACGTGCCGCTTGCACCTGCTCGGCCTGGCGACGCCCCTTGGTCGTACGCAGTTCACTGAGCTCCGCAGCGAGCGCCGACGACTCCTTTCTCAGCCGGTGCACCTCGTCGCGTGCGGTTGCGACGGCCGTTTCAGTAGGATCGGAAATACCCATCTCCGTGAAGCGCTGCTCGGAAGCCTGAAGTTGTCCGACGGCCGCCCGGCGACGACCATCTGCGTCTTGCCAGTTGGCTGTGACGCGCTCGTATTCCCCCTCGGCGGTCTCGGCGGATGCGTCCGCCTCTGCAAGGGCCTTTTCTGCCCGGCGTAGCTGCTCCTCGAGTGCAGGAACCAGCGACCGGTTCGCTTCGAGCTGCCCTGGCGCGTCATCCCAGCTCAGTGCCTCAGCGTTGTCCGCAACGAATTCCATTGCCTCGATTGCCCCATCCAGCCGGTCGCGCGCATCCGAGAGCCGGCTCAGCTCGGCTTCAAGAATCGCGACCTCTGCCTCCGAAAGCGGCATTCGCCGCAACACGTCGAGCTTGTCCTCGACCACCCGGGCGGCTTTACCGCAGCGCTGAATCTCAGCCTGCGCCGCTTGGGAGGCATCGTGTTCCCGCTCGAGCAGGTCCCGCCGTTGGGCATGGTCCGGGGGATCGAGCAACACGGCCGTACCGAGCAAACCACGTAGCGCCTCAAGACGTGGTGCAAGCTGGCGAGCAGCCTCGTGATATCGGGTCACCGCGGCGCGGTGGATTCCCTGTTGCGTTTGGACCTCCGAGAGCTGACGCAGGATCGCTGCGAGCTCCGGTGTCGGGTCGCCGTCCAGCCACACGACCTGGCCTGCAAGCAGTGCTTCGCCCTCCTCCCCCAGTCGCCCAAACCGGCGCCGCTCCGCCCGTACGCTCTCGATCTGTATACCCAGCTCGTCAGCATCAGCGTGGAGCTCAATTGCGCGCTTCTCGCGCGCCTTCCGACCGAGGCGAGGACGAGTCGGGATCCGCGTCACACGGATGGCCCGCTGCTCCGAGACGACGACATCAGTCGCGTCCGAGCTCTGGTGGACCGCGCCCGTACCGAGCCGTGCAGCGTCCTCGTCGCGGCTTACGAGCCACACATTGGAAAGCGACTCCGAGCGACCATGGACCTGCTTGGCGGCGGCTGCAGGATCATCTACGACAAGCGCCTGGACCAGTGGCCCCAGCCTCGCCTCCAGCACCGCGGCATCTTCGACAGATGCGTCCTCAAATGCACCGGCCAGCAGTTCCGCACCCAGCGCATCCTTGAGTCGCAGCAGCTCGGGATCGAAGGGCCCACCGGCAGCCAGGAGTTCCCGTGCTGCCGTTTGGTGACTCTCGCGTCTCTCGACGAGTTCGGATTCGTCCGCCTTAACCCGGGCGAGGTGTTGAACCACCATCTCGCGCGCGGCCTGAAGCTCCGGTAGCGAAGTCAGGGGGCACCCGAGCTCGTCCGCCAGGTGCTCGGCGCGACTGGCGAGGTCACGCCAGATTGGTTCGCGATCACCGAGTGCCTTTTGCCGCGCGCGCGCAGCGTCCAGCGTTCGCTGACAATCAGCCAGATCCGACTGGGCCTCGCGGGCTTGCTCGAGGCGCCGATCGCGCTCCTGCTCCGCCTGTTCGAGATGCTTGGTGATCTCGATGCGGGCCGATCGCTGCCCCGAGAGGGAAAGGCTCAGTTTTTCGGCCTGCTCCCTGGCTTCGGCTTGGCGGCTGGCGAGCTTGCGGGCCTCGGCGAGATCGGCGGCGATCGTGCTCAGACGCCCGGCCAGAGCCTCCATGTCCCGATATCGGCGAAGTTCTTGGAGGGCGGTCCGGTGGGCGGCGCCCGCTTCGACCTGCGCATCTGCCATGAGCTCGAGTGCCTCGAGCGCGGTCCGGTGATCTCGCCTGTGCTCATCCGCATCAGCCAGCCGCTGCCTTGCGGCGCGCCGAGAGCAATCGACCTGGTCCAGCTGAGACCTGCTCTCGGCCACACGGCCAGCGATGGCCCCAATGGCAAGCTCATTTTCTTCGAGTAGCCGCTCTGCCTCGCCCTTCCGACGGAGCACCTGTCTGTAGGCGCCCGCACGGCGATGGAGCTCTTCGAGACCGCCCTGGAGGTCTGCGAGGCCTGCGCTGGCCCGCTTGTGGTCTTCCCGGCAGCGGTGCATCGTTGCTCGACACTGGTTGCGAACCTCCTCTCGCGCCTTACGTCGCTCCATGGCACTCCGCGTGTCGGCTTCGGCGGAAGCCAGCTCTTCCTGGCGACGCGCGACTTCCTCGGCCGCCTGCAGAGCCTGCTGAAGACGCCGGAGCCAATCCTCTGCAGCATTAACCTCCGCTGCCAGAGCCTCGTGACGAGCCTCCTTCTTACCGAGTTCATGACAGACGCGGGCGAGCTGATCCTCGGTATCTGAATGCCGCTCCTGTGCCTTGCGCTGCACCTCCTCGGCTTCGGCCAAGCGGCGCCGGAGTTCATCGGCGCGCTCGCGGGTCGCAAAGAAGGCCGCCGCAAACATGGTCTGCCCGGCCTCGAATACCCTGCCGATCTCGCGCTCAAGCCGTTGCGCCTCCTGGACCTCAGTGCGCGTACGTTTGCATGCATCAAGGTTGGCCTTCATGCGCTGCAAGGTATCGGCCAGTCCGGTCTCTTCCTTCAACAAAAAGGACCGCAGCTCTGACGTCAGGGCCCGTGATATACCACCCGTCATGCTGGTACGCAGCATCTCGTTGAGCTTATTACGCTCTTCGTCCGTTGCCAGGCGCATCGGCGTCACACCGTAATCGAAAAGAGCCGCAAAGTAGTCGCGTGCGGTACCGAAGACCTGCATACGCCCACCGAGGCGCGCAGCGGCTTCCTGCAGGTTGTCGGCTTCGTCTCCGAGGACGACAGCATGAACCGCACCGACATCGCCGATTACATCGTCGCCAACATCGCCGACCCGATCAGCCGCGTGCCCGGCGTGGGCAACATCCAGGTGTTCGGCTCGCAGTACGCGATGCGCATCTGGCTCGACCCGCGCAAGTTGGATTCCTTCAGGCTCTCGGTGGACGAGGTGATCTCGGCGATCCGCGCCCAGAACGCGCAGGTGGCGGTTGGGCAGCTCGGCGGTGCGCCCGCGGTGCGCGGCCAGGAGCTTAACGCCACGATCACCGTGCAGGACCGCCTGCAGACGCCGGAGCAATTTGCCAAAATCGTGGTGCGCAGCAATCCGGACGGCTCGGTGCTGCGCCTCGCCGACGTCGCGACTGTGGAGCTCGGCTCGGAGAGCTACGATTTCATCTCGCGGTATAACCGCCAGCCGGCTGCCGGCATGGCGATCTCGCTCTCCACGGGCGCCAATGCGCTGGAGACCGCGGCCGGCGTCGCGGCCAGGCTCAGGGAACTGCAGCCCTACTTCCCTCCGGGCCTGGTCTCGGTCACGCCCTTCGACACTACACCCTTCGTGCGCGCCTCCATCACCGAGGTACTCAAAACGCTGGCGGAGGCTATCCTGCTGGTGTTCGCGGTCATGTACCTGTTCCTGCAGAACTTCCGTGCCACTCTCATCCCGACCATCGCGGTGCCGGTAGTGCTGCTTGGTACCTTCGGCATCCTGGCCGCGTTCGGCATGTCGGTGAACATGCTCACCATGTTCGCCATGGTGGTGGCCATCGGCCTGCTGGTGGACGACGCCATCGTGGTGGTGGAGAACGTCGAGCGCGTGATGAGCGAGGAAGGTCTGCCGCCGGTCGAGGCTGCGCGCAAGTCCATGGACCAGATCACCGGCGCCCTGATCGGCATCGGGCTGGTGCTGTCGGCCGTGTTCGTGCCGATGGCCTTCCTGGGCGGCTCCACGGGCATCATCTACCGACAGTTCACCATCACCATCGTCTCGGCCATGGCGCTGTCGGTGCTGGTCGCCATCGTGCTCACGCCGGCGCTGTGCGCCACCATGCTCAAGCCCGTCGCCAAGGGCGGCCACAGCCCCTCGCGCGGCTTCTTCGGCTGGTTCAACCGGAGCTTCGACAGCGGCAGCGCGAAGTACCGCCGCGGCGTGCGCGGCATCCTCGCGCGGCGCCGGCGCTTCATGGTGCTCTTCGCGGCGCTGGTCGCCGTGATGGCTTTCCTGTTCGCGCGCCTGCCCGGTTCCTTCCTGCCGGACGAGGACCAGGGCGTGCTGTTCGCGCAGGTCCAGGCCCCGGTGGGCGCGACGCAGGAGCGCACCATGGAGGCCATCTACCAGCTCGAGGACCATTTCCTCGACAACGAACAGGGCATCGTCAAGGCGGTGTTCAGCGTGCAGGGCTTCAGCTTCGCCGGCATTGGCCAGAACACCGGCGTGGCCTTCATCAACCTGCACGACTGGAGCGAGCGCACCTCGCCGGACGCCGGCGTGAGTGCCGTGGCGGGCCGCGCGATGGCGGCCTTGAGCCAGATCCGCGGCGCCATGGTGTTCGCCTTCGCGCCGCCCGCCCTGCCGGAGCTCGGCCGCGCCTCCGGCTTCAACTTCTTTCTCAAGGACAATGCAGGCCAGGGCCACGAAGCGCTGATCGCGGCGCGCAATCAGCTGCTCGGTGCGGCGGCGCAAAGCCCCCTGCTCGTCAAGGTACGCCCGAACGGCCAGGAGGACACGCCGCAGTTCCGCGTGGACATCGACGTCGAGAAGGCCGCCGCGCTGGGGCTTTCCATCGGCGCAATCAATTCCACCCTGTCCACCGCCTGGGGCGGGCAGTACATCGATGACTTCGTGGATCGCGGGCGCGTCAAGCGCGTCTACCTGCAGTCCGCGGCCGACTACCGCATGACACCCGACGACTTCGACCTGTGGTCGGTGCGTAACGAGCACGGCGAAATGGTGCCCTTCACCGCCTTCTCCAGCTCACGCTGGGGCTACGGCTCACCGAGGTTGGAACGCTATAATGGCGTGTCGGCGGTCGAGATCCTGGGCGAAGCCGCGTCGGGTGTGAGCTCCGGCGAGGCCATGGCGGAAATCGAGCAGCTGGTCGGGACACTGCCGGAGGGCTTCGGTATCGAGTGGACCGCCCTGTCCTATCAGGAACGGCAGGCCGGCGCGCAGGCGCCCTTGCTGTATGCGCTGTCGCTGTTGATCGTGTTCCTCTGCCTGGCCGCCCTGTACGAGAGCTGGACCGTCCCGACGGCGGTGCTGCTGGTCGCCCCGCTGGGCATCCTGGGCGCAGTCATCGCCAACACGATGCGCGGCATGGAGCTCGACGTCTACTTCCAGGTGGCCATGCTGACTACGGTCGGCCTGGCAAGCAAGAACGCCATCCTGATCGTCGAGTTCGCCAAGCAATACCTCGAAAGCGGCATGGAGCTGCTCGAGGCGACCCTGCGCGCGGTGCGCGACCGCCTGCGCCCCATCATCATGACCTCGCTGGCCTTCGGCATGGGCGTGCTGCCGCTGGCGGTTGCCACCGGCGCCGGCTCGGGGGCCCAGCGGGCGATCGGCACGGGCGTGCTGGGTGGCATGCTCGCCGGCACCCTGCTGGGAGTCTTTTTCATCCCGCTGTTCTTCGTCGTGGTGCAGCTCCTGTTCGGCAGACAGACCAAGCCGGACGCCGGGACGACAGCAGCCGCGAAGGAAGGCGAGCGCGATGGCTAGGACGATCTCGCGTCGGGCGGCTCTGGCTGCGGCCCTCCTCGTCGCCGGCTGCGTCAGTCTCGAGCCGGAACTGCCCCCCGCGGAGGCCGAGCTGCCGGTCGACTGGCCAATCTCCCCGGTCGCGGCCGCCGAACCCGCACCGGCCGGCCCTGTGGTCGAAGTCGGCTGGCGGGACTTCTTCGCCGAGCCCGGCCTGCGGGCGATCATCGCGCAGGCCCTCGACAACAACCGGGACCTGCGCGTGGCGATGCTCAATGTCGACCGTGCGCGGGCGCAGTACCGTATCCAACGATCCGAGCGCCTCCCGTCCCTGGACGCCGACGCGGCGCTGCAGCGCGGCCGGCTGGGCCCCCAGCCCCTGGGAGGCGCGACGGGCGGCGGCGAGCAACCAGTCAGCGAGTACTACAGCGTCGAGCTCGGCGTCACCGCCTTCGAGCTCGACCTGTTCGGTCGCGTGCGGGATCTCAGTCGCGCCGAGCTGCAGCGCTACTTCGCCACCGATGAGGCACGGCGGAACGCCCAGCTCGCCCTCATCGCGGAAGTGGCCACGACCTGGCTGACGCTCGGCGCCGACCTGGAACTGCTACGAACCACCGAGGAAACCGTGGCAAGCCAGGCAAAAACGCTGGAACTGACTCAGCAGCGCTATGCGCTCGGCGCGGCCTCCGCGCTGGACGCGAGCCAAGCCCTCGCCGCGCTGGAGGGCGCGCGCGCCGAGCTGTCGCGCCAGGCGGCCGATGTCGCGCGCGGGACCAACGCGCTCCGGCTGCTGGCTGGCGGTCGCCTGGATCCCGTCTGGCTGCCCGGTGGCTTCCGGCCGCTGGGCGGCCCGATGGCCGCCGTTCCCGCCGGCCTCCCCTCCGAACTCTTGCTGCGCCGGCCCGACGTCATCAGCGCCGAGCATCGCCTGCGTGCCGCCAACGCCGACATCGGCGCGGCGCGCGCGGCGTTCTTCCCGTCGATCACCCTGACCGGCAGCATCGGCTCGGTCAGCGACGAGCTCGACGAGCTGTTCGACTCCGGGTCCGATGTGTGGTCCATTGTGCCCCGGGTACGGGTGCCTGTTTTCCAGGGCGGGCGGTTGCGCGCGGGCCTGGAGATGGCTGAAGCGGATCGCGACATCCGCCTCGCCGAGTACGAGCGTGCCATCCAGACCGGCTTCAGAGAAGTCGCAGACGGCCTGGCGCTCGGCCAGACGCTGCAACAGCAACGCGGGGCGCTGGAGGCCCGGCTCAAGGCGGCGACGCGGAGCCGCGGGTTCGCCGAGGCGCGCTTCCGCGCAGGGCGCGACAGCTACTTCGTGCTGCTCGATACCGAGCGGACGCTTTACGTGGCCCGGCAGGCATTGATCCTGACCGAGCTCGCCGAGCAGACAAACCGCATCGCCCTCTACAAGGCCATGGGCGGCGGCTGGCTCCCGCAGGAGGTAGACCCGTGAATGAGCAGGCTTCCGCCCGCACCGAGGCGCGTGCGCGCAAACAGCGCAAGCGCATTCTCGACGCTGCCAGAGAGTGTTTCATCCGCGAGGGATTCCATGCGGCCAGCATGGCGTCCCTTGCGGCCACCGCCAAGATGAGCGCCGGCCTGATCTACCGCTATTTCGACAGCAAGAGCGCCATCATCCTGGCGATCATCGAGGAGCAGCTCGAGGAGCGGCGTGCGAACATCGCAACCCTGCAGTCGGACGACGACCTCGCGCAGCGCGTCCGCGATCTGTTCAGTCGCTGGCGGCGCGCCGATCCGTCGGTCGTCAACCCCGCGTTGTTTCTGGAGATCAGCGTGGAAGCTAGTAGAGATCCACGCATCGCCGAGGCGCTCGGGAACGCCGACCGCATCGCTGGGTCGGAGTTCCGCAGCTGGCTCACCCGGCTAGCGGCAGCCCGGGGCCACAAGCTCCCGGCGTGCGAAGCCAAAGCGCGGGTCCTGCTTCTGCAGGTCTTCATCGAGGGTCTCGCCACCCGTGCCGTGCGCGACCCGGGCTTCGATTCCGCCGACCTCAGCGCGGCCCTCGACTACCTGCTGGCGATGGTGATGTCCTTCGAGCCCATGCCGCTATCCAAGGACATCGACGGCGAACAGCGATCGCGCTGAGCTTCCGTGCGTCCGAGCCTCGACCCCGACGGCCGCTACTGGATGCAAACTTCGCCGGATGACCGCGATGACGGAACTTGAAAAGGCCAGAGCGATTGCCGGCTCGCTCCTCGGGACCGTACTCGATGCCGAGGATGTCGTCTCAGCCGATCTTGGCGACGCGGGCTTCCAGAGCGGGACGCAGGATAACGTGACGTTCGCCGTCAACTTCTACGCCACCCGGAACGCGTGCTTCATGCTCAAATGTCGCCTTCAGGGTGCCTGCTCCAGTACGGTGACGATTGCGACGACCGGCGGTTTCGCGGGCACCGAAAGGACCACATCCACACTTCCGGTCGACGGGTTCGACCTCGAGGTCGCGCGACTATTGCAGATCTCAGGTCAAACTTCTGATTCGTTGTTTACCGGCACTCGCCAGCGCACCCGACTTCGCGTTCAAGGGCGGCACTGCCATCAACCTGTTTCTTCGGGACATGCCGAGATTATCTATTGACATCGATCTGGCCTACCTCCCGGTGTCCGATCGGGGCACGGCGCTGACTGACATCCGATCCCAACTCGCCACGAACGCGGAACCCGTCCAACAAAACGTGTGAGCCGTGAACGCCCAACTCGTCGAAAGCGATGCACGCAAGCTGCTCCTGGGCAGGTCGGGCACGCATACCAAGGTGGAGCCGAGCATCGTCATCCGCGGCAGTACGGTGCCGCCGGTCTCGCGCCGGCCTCAGGCGCGCCCCCGAGGCCGCACGATCAGCGCATACAGTGCGGGCACGAACAGCAGCGTGATTGCGGTGCCGACAATGACGCCGCCGATCAGCACGTAGGCCAGCGGACCCCAGAAGCTGTCGAAGGTCAGTGGTACGAAGGCAAGGGCTGCCGCCGCGGCGGTCAGCACCACGGGACGTGCACGACGCACCGCAGCCTCGACGATGGCCTCGCGCCGGTGCTGACCCTCGGCCAGGTTGTCGGCCACCTGCTGGGTGAGGATCAGCGTGTTGCGCATCAGGATGCCGGCCAGGCCGATCAGGCCCAGCAGGGCGACGAAGCCGAACGGCTGGCCGAACAGCAGCAGCGCCAGCACCGCGCCGATGAGCCCCAGTGGCGCGGTGGCGACGACGACGAAACTGCCGACGAAGGAGCGCATCTGCAGCATGATGAAGATCAGCATCAAGGCGACCATCATCGGCATCAGCTTGTTGATCGAGGCATTGGCCTTGCCCGATTGCTCCATCGAGCCGCCGATGTCGATGCGGTAGCCGGCTGGCAGGTTCTGGCGCAGCTCGGCCATCGCCACCCACAGCTCGGCATTGACGTCGTTGGGCTGGGCGCCGCGGATATCGGCCTGGACGGCGACGAAGGGATGGCGATTGTAGCGCCAGATTACCGGCTCCTCGAACTCCACCTGCAGCTCGCCGAGCTGCGACAGCGTGACCTTGCGGCCGTCCGCGGTCTTTAGCTCCAGGCTGAGCGGGTCGATCGGCCCGTCCTCGTTCAGGCCACGCGCAACCAGGCGTACGGTACGGATGTCCTGACGAATCTCGCCGATGCTCAGGCCGTGACTCTGGTATTCGAGCTGCTCGGCTACCTCGCGCGGCGTCAGGCCGATGCGGCGCAGGCGCTCGGTATCCATCACCAGCTGGGCGACCGGCGCGCGCTCGTCCCATTCCAGGTGCGGGTCGACCACGTTAGGGTGTCTGGCCATTATGTCGCGCACGGCGTAGCCGATGCGGCGCAGCTCCCCCAGGTCGTCGCCGACGACGCGGTACTCCAGCGGCCAGATCACCGGCGGGCCGAAGAGCAGCTGCGCCACGCGCACCCGTGCCTCGGGGAAGGCGCCGTCATCGATGCGCTGTTCAAGCGCGGCCGTCACGCGATTGCGCGCGGTCGCATCCTCGGTCACGGCGATGATCTTGGCAAAGGCCGGGTCTGGCTGTTCCGGGTTGGCCGAGATGAAGAAGCGCGGCGCTCCGGCGCCGACGTAGGCCGACAGCGAACGGACGCCATCCATTTCCTCCAGCGCCGCCTCGACCCGGCGGGCGATGCGGTCGGTCTGGCTCACCGACGAACCCTGCGGCAGGAAGATGCTGACCAGCACTTCGGGCCGATCAGAGCCGGGGAAAAACTGCTTGGCCACCGGGCCGGCCATGCCGAGCACCGACAGCAGCAGCAGGCCCACGGTCCCGGACACGACCAGGCCGCGGCGGTCGACGCAGAACTCGATCAACGCGCGCAGCCGCCGGTAGGTGGGCGTGTCGTAGCCGTCCTCGTGATGACCGTTGCCACGCTCGGGCAGAAGCATCGCACCGAGCAGCGGCGTGAAGGTGACCGCCACCAGCCACGAGATCAGCAAGGCGAACGCCAGCACCCAGAAGATGTTGCCTGCGTACTCGCCGACGCCGGACTGGGCGAAGCCGATCGGCACGAAGCCCGCCACCGTGACCAGTGTGCCGAACAGCATCGGCGCTGCGGTGGCGCGCCAGGCGAAGGCCGCCGCATCGATGCGCTTCAGGCCCTCCTCGAGCTTCACCAGCATCATCTCGATCGCGATGATCGCGTCGTCGACCAGCAGCCCCAGCGCGATGATCAGCGCGCCCAGCGTGATCCGGTCGAGGTTCATGCCCTCGGCCAGCATCAGCAGGAAGGTCAGGCCGATGGTGGTCGGCACGGCGACGCCGACGATCAGCCCGGCGCGGAAGCCGATGGCGACGAAGCTGACCGCCATCACCACCAGCACCGCGATCAGGAATTTGAGCTGGAACAGGTTGACCGCCCCGGCGATCGCGTCAGCCTGGTTGGTGAGGATATTCAGCTCCACGCCCAGCGGCAGCCGGGCACGCTCGGCGTCGAGAAAGGCCGAGAGTCGCTCTCCCAGCGCCAGGCCATTGGTGCCGTCGGCCATCACGATGCCCAGCACCAGCGCATCGTCGCCATCGGAGCGGATCACGAACGACGGAGGGTCTTCGTAGCCTTCGCGCACCCGCGCCAGATCGCCGAGCCGCAGGATGCGGTCGCCGGCCCGGATCGGCACTTCGCGCAGCTGCTCGAGCTCCGAGACGTCGCTATCGACGCGCAGATAGACGCGCGGCCCGGCGGTCTCGACCTGGCCCGCCGGTGCCAGCGTGTTGTGCGCCGTGACGGCGTCGAAGATCGCAGCCGGGTCGATGCCGAGGTTGGCCAGCTCGGCGTTGTCGAATTCGACGTAGACCCGCTGCTGACGCTCACCCAGCAGCAGCGCCTTGTGCACGCCCTCGACCTGCCACAGCCGGTCGCGCACCCCTTCGGCGACGCGGGTCAGGTCGCGCATCGGCAGGCCCGGGGCGGTCAGCGCGATCAGACTGAAATAGACATCGGAGAAATCGTCGTTGACGATCGGCCCGATCACGCCGCGCGGCAGTCGGTCGCGCTCGTCCCACATCCGCTTGCGCACCTCGTAGAACAGCTCAGGCAGGCGTTCCGAAGGAGTGTAGTCGTGGAATTCCACCTGCAGATCGGCCCGGCCGGGGCGAATCGAGGTTTCGATGCGGTACAGGTTTTCGACTTCCTGGATGCGCTTTTCCAGCCGGTCGACGACTTGGTCCTGCAGCTCCTGGACGGTTGCGCCAGGCCACTCGACTGAAACCATCATCACGCGCACGGTGAACTGCGGGTCCTCTGCCCGCCCCAGCGAGAAGAAAGCGTAGGTGCCGCCGAGGATCGACAGGATCAGGAAGAACAGGGTGACTGAGCGCTGCTCGACCGCGATGCGCGAAAGATTCGGGATGGCCATCGACGCGCCCCGGCCTCAGCGCCGCTCGCGTACCGGCATGCCGGGTTCGAGCAGGTGCGTCCCGACCGCCACGACGCGCGCATCGGGCGGCAGCTCGGCCAGGATCTGCGCCATCTCGGCGTCGATCGCAACCAGCACCACCGGCATCGGCCGGACCCGGCCGTCGTCGATCAGCCAGACTTGCGGCCCCTGGCCACGCTCGTTGATTGCGCCGATCGGCACTTCCAGCAGCTGACCGTGGTCGACGTCCAGCAACACCTTGACCACGCTGCCCAGACGCGGCACCTCGACCGGATCGACCAGGCTGTAGCGCGCCTGCCAGGTGCGCGTGAGTGGATCGGCCGCGCCGGCGACCTCTCTCAGCTGCAGGCGCAGCGGCGCCTCGGACCCGTTGATCAGCGTGCCGGTCCGGGGCACGCCAATGCGTTCGGGCAGGTCGACCTGGATCTCGGGCGTGCCGCCCTCGGCCAGCACTGCCAGCGGCTCGCCGGCAGCAACCACCTGGCCCGGCTCGCCGCCGACCTCGATCAGCACGCCGTCGCCGCCGGCCTCGATCCGGGCGTAGTCGCGCGTCAGCTCGGCCTGCTCCAACCGTGCCTGCAGCGCATCGACCCGCTCGCGCGCGCTCTGCTCGGCCAGCTCGACCCGTTCGAATACCTGCGCGCTGATGAACTTGCGCTGCAGCAGCTCTCGATTGCGCCGGGTTTCGGCCTGCGCGGTCGCCAGCTCGGCGCCCGCCGCAGCCAGGTCGGCGCGGGCGACCCGGACCTGCTGCTCGAAATCACGCGGGTCGAGCTCGAACATCAGCTGTCCGGCGGTGACCGACTGGCCGGCGTCGACATGGCGCGCCAGGATCCGGCCCGACACCTGGAACGCGACCGGGGTTTCGAAGCGCGCCCGCACCGTGCCCGACATGCGCGCGCCATGGAAGCTGGCCGAACGCGGCGCGACCGTCAAGACCGTACGGACCGCTTCGGTCGGTTGGGCCCTCTCCTCGACCTGGCAGGCGGCGAGAAACAGCAGCAGGGGAAGCAAGGCAAGGCGATTCATCGGTGCAGGCCAATAAGTGAACGGTGCCGTATCGTAATGGAATATGATCATGAATGGAATATGATCTTGCCATGTTGAATTCCACGGCCGGCCGACCGATCGATCCGAGCAAGGACCGCGACATTCTCGCGGCCGGGCGGCGCCTGCTGTTCGGCAAAGGCCCTCAAGCGGTGACGATGGAATCGGTGGCGCGCGCGGCCGGTGTGGCCAAGCCGACCCTGTACCGACGTTACGCGAATCGCGATGAGTTGCTGGCGGCCATTGCCACGGCCGAGGCTGAGGCGATGTCGGCGCGCTTTGCGAAGGCGCCGGACAGCACCGAGGATCTGCGCCGGGCGCTGGCGGAGTTTGCCGTCGATCTCGGCACCTTCCTGGTCAGCGACGAACATATCGGCTTCATGCATGCGCTCGGCCAGGCCACGCGCCTGCCGCGCTCGGCGCGTGAATCGATCTACCGCAACGGCCCGCTGCAGACGCGGGACCGGCTGGCCGTGTTCCTTGCCGAAGCTGCCCGTCGCAGCCTGATTCGGTGCCCCCGGCCCGAAGCCAGCGCGGAACGGTTCCTCGGCATGCTGATGGGGCTGGACCTGCTTCGCACGCTATATCACGTCTCGGCAACGGTCGATGCGGAGCGGATGCAAGCGCGGGCCGAAGCCGTAGTCGCGGATTTTCTGACACTGCACCGACCGGACCTGGGTGTTGTCGAGCCCGGTTGACAGTTATTGTGTCCTGCAATGGCTGGCATTGCCAACAACTTCGCCAGCATGACCGATGAACCCGTCGAGCTGGCGGAGTTCGAGGCCGCCCGGACGAAGCTCTTCGAGTGGGCCGTGGGCGCCCGGTTTCTCCTGTCCATCAAGCAAGGCGTATCGGATTGGGCGCTGGTGCCGTTCCAACGTCTCGACAAATGGCCGGCGATCCAATGGAAGCTGCACAATATCGAGCTGATTAAGATTCACAGCCACTGAAAAGCGGTGGAGCGCCTGCGCGAGGTGCTCGGTGTCTGACTTGATGTCCAATGGCAGTCTGGCACCCATCCAGAAGCCTGGTACAGAACCTCGAACTACCGTCTTTCCGTTCAGAAGTTTCGCATCACCACGGCCGGACTCCCTACCTCAAGCGGCTTGTGGACGCAGGACTTACCTGACGAGCAACGGGGCTCACAATAGGGCGGTATCGACGGACCTTCGCTCTGACCGGCAGCGCTGATACGCTGGAGTGATTCGGCTCACGGCGAGCACCTGAAGAGCGATGAAATCGGCCTGAATCTGGTTAAAAAGCCAACCGAAGCGATCAGGGGGTATCTATGGGGGCATTTCTGGCTTTTAGCACATTAACTTATTGATTTATAAGCCCGCGTGATTGCCGCCGCCTCCACCAGTTTTTGTGCATTAAATCAATCTCTTACAACTCAATAGGCCGCTCTCGAAGCGGCCTTTTCTTTGTCGGCGGTCATCGAGTGTGATTTCCCGGTGCGGAACTGAGTTGCTTCCCGGCGCGGTCCGCCTATCAGCCATCCCACTCACC
>CAYWYS010000049.1:0-20525 GCA_964462675.1 uncultured Thioalkalivibrio sp. | reverse complement strand
CCGGGGGCGCCGGTGCGCAGGAAGATCGCCAGCAGCTCGGCGTCGGACAGCCGGCCGGGGCCGCCGGCCAGCAGCTTCTCGCGGGGCCGCTCGGCGGCCGGCCAGTCTCGAATGGGGAGGTGCGGCATGTTCGTTCCAAGTGGCGCGGCTTGCCAACCGAAGGGTTACTCAGGTTAAGCTGCCGCACGCAATCGAGGCATGGAGCCTTTATGCCCACTCTGGCGGGAAAACAGGTACTCCTGGGCGTCACCGGGGGGATCGCGGCCTACAAGTCGCCCGACCTCGTGCGCCGGCTCAGGGAGCAGGGCGCCGAAGTGCGCGTCGTGCTGACGCCCTCGGCGGCGCGCTTCGTGACGCCGCTGACCTTCCAGGCCGTCTCTGGGCACCCGGTGCGCAGCGGCCTCTGGGACGAGGCGGCCGAGGCGGCGATGAGCCACATCGAGCTGGCGCGCTGGGCCGAGCTCGTGCTGGTCGCGCCGGCGACGGCGGATTTTCTCGCCCGCCTCGCGGCCGGCCTGGCGGACGACCTGCTGACGACGATCTGCCTGGCGACGGCGGCGCCGATCTGTGTCGCGCCGGCGATGAACCGCCTGATGTGGGCCAATCCGGCGACCCGGGACAACGTTCGCCGGCTCGCTGCCCGCGGCGTGACCCTGTTCGGCCCGGGCAGCGGCGACCAGGCCTGCGGCGAGACCGGCGACGGCCGGATGGCCGAGCCGCTGGAGATCGCCGCCGCGCTGGCGGCGCTGCCGGGCGCCGGCGACGGCCCGCTTGCCGGGCGTCGGGTGGTTGTCACGGCCGGCCCGACGCGCGAGGCCCTCGACCCGGTGCGTTACCTGACGAACCGGAGCTCCGGAAAGATGGGCTATGCCATCGCCGCGGCCGCTGCGCGGGCGGGAGCCGAGGTCGTGCTGGTCAGCGGGCCGGTGGACCTTGGCGCGCCGGCCGGCGTGAGGCTCGTCCAGGTCGAGACGGCCGCGCAGATGCGCGATGCGGTGCATGCCGAGTCGCAGGGCGCGGCGGTGTTCGTGTCGGCCGCCGCGGTTGCGGATTACCGCCCCGCGCATCCGGCGGCACAGAAACTCAAGAAACATGCCGGCGAGATGTCGCTGGCGCTGGTGCGCAACCCCGACATCCTCGCCGAGGTCGCGGCGCGCCCGGCGCGCCCGTTCGTGGTCGGTTTCGCGGCGGAGACCGAGGAGGTCGAGGCGAACGCGCGCCTCAAGCTCGAGAACAAGGCGCTCGACATGATCGCCGCCAACAAGGTGGGCGCGGATTGCGGCTTCGACCGGGACGAGAATGCGTTGCTCGTGCTGTGGCCGGGCGGGCGCGTGGACCTCGGCGGCGGGACCAAGGCCGAGCTTGCAGACCGGCTGGTCGGGCTGATCGTGGAGCGGATGCGTGCAGGTCATCAAGCTCAAGATTCTTGACCCGCGGCTCGGGCAGGATTTCCCGCTGCCGGAATACGCGACGCCGGGGTCCGCGGGGCTCGACCTGCGCGCCTGCATCGACGCGCCGCTGGTGCTCGAGCCGGGCCAGGCGGAACTCGTGCCGACCGGGCTTGCGATCCACATCGATGACCCGGGGCTCGCGGCCATGCTGCTGCCGCGCTCCGGGCTGGGGCACAAGCACGGCATCGTGCTCGGCAACCTGGTCGGCCTGATCGACTCCGATTACCAGGGTCAGGTATTCGTGTCGGCCTGGAACCGGGGCGGCCAGGCATTCACGATCCAGCCCGGCGAGCGCATCGCGCAGATGGTCATCGTGCCGGTCGTGCACGCGCGATTCGAGCTCGTCGAGGATTTTTCAGCCAGCGAGCGTGGCGCCGGCGGCTTCGGCCACTCCGGCCGACACTGAGCGCGGGACCGGCGAGCGGACTAGCGCTCGGCGGCCGGCGCCAGGCCGGCGGCTGTCTCGTCGGGCACAGTTAGCCCTTTCAGCTCGCGAAAGCGCGTGATGTCACCGTCGAACTGGTCGCGGATGCGGGCGATCTCGAGATCGCGGCGCTCGATTTCGCCGTTGTACTCGCGGATGCGCTGCTCGACGGTGGCCAGCTCGTTGATTGCGGCGGGATTGTCGCCGAGCTCCTGCCGGCGCAGCAGCAGGTCGGCCAGGCGCTCCTTGGCCACTTCGTTCTGCGAGTCGAGGAAGCCGGTGCGACGGTCGCGGACCGCCTCGATCTCCTCGACCGAGGCATAGGTCGCCAGCAGCGCACGGTCGCGGTCGTCGCGCACCGGGGTCTCCGGCTCGATTTTTTCCTCGTGCACCGTGACCCGGGCGCCGCTGCTGTTGAGCACCTCGTGGCGCTGCCGCGAGTACTCGGGCGGAATCGCGTCGCCAAAATGGACCACGCCGTTCTCGTCGACCCAGCGATAGACCTTGCCCGCCGCAGCCGGGCTCGCCCAGGCCGCGACGACGAGCGCCGCGATCGCCAACAGGAAAATCTGTTTCATGGTCATCTGCTCCACCTCTGCGGTGTCCGAGCGGGGGTCGCCGCGCAATCATACCGCGATGCGCACTGCCAATGGGCCGATGCTCAGGCCACCCCATACTGGGCGCGATAGTCGCGCAGCGCCGCGAACCAGTTCGCATCCGCGCTGCCCGGCGCCTGGAAATGCTCCAGCAGGTCGGCGAGCGTGATGATGCTCGTGACGGGCAGGCCCAGGTCCTGTTCGACCTCCTGGACGGCGGAGCGATCGCCGCGGCCGCGCTCCTGGCGATCCAGCGCCAGCAGGACCCCGCAGGGCTCCGCGCCGGCGGCGCGGATGATCTCGATGGATTCCCGGATCGCCGTGCCGGCCGTGATGACGTCGTCGACGATCAGCGCCCGGCCGGCCAGCGGCGCTCCGACGAGGCTGCCGCCCTCGCCGTGGTCCTTGGCTTCCTTGCGGTTGAACACCCACGGCAGGTCGCGCCCGTGCCGGCCGGCCAGCGCCACCGCGGTGGCCGTCGCCAGCGGGATCCCCTTGTAGGCGGGCCCGAACAGCACGTCGAACTGCAGGCCCGCGCCGGCGATGGCGGCCGCGTAGCAGTCGCCCAGTTCCGCCAGCGCGGCGCCGGTGTTGAACAGGCCGGCATTGAAGAAATAGGGGCTCTCCCGGCCTGACTTCAGCGTGAAGCGGCCGAACTTCAGCGCGCCGCGCGCCAGCGCCAGCGCGATGAAAGCTTGCTTGTAGTCGTGCATCGGGTGATCCCGGGATGAAGGAACTGCCGGCGCGCGCGAAGCCCGCCGCGGCCGGACTGTATGATACACGCCGGATCCCGGCCCTCCAGCGACATGCGCATCATCAGCCTCAACGCCAACGGCATCCGCGCAGCGGCCCGCAAGGGCTTTTTCGACTGGCTCGCCGGCCAGCAGGCAGACATCGTCTGCCTGCAGGAGACGCGCGCCCATGAGCACCAGATTTCCGACGATGCCTTCCGGCCGGCCGGCTATCACTGCCACTATCTCGAGGCGGAGCGCAAGGGCTACAGTGGCGTCGCCCTGTACTCGCGGCGCGCGCCGGAGCGCATCGTGCGGGGCTTCGGTTCGGCCGAGTTCGATCCGGAAGGCCGCTACATCGAGGCGGTGTTCCCGGGGCTGTCCGTCGCCTCGCTGTACATGCCCTCGGGTTCCTCGAGCGAACTGCGCCAGGACGCGAAGTTCCGCTTTCTCGAGGAATTCGAGGATTTCCTGCGGCGCGTTCGGCGGCGGCCGCGCGAGTACGTGCTGTGCGGCGACTGGAACATCGCCCACAAGGAGATTGACCTGAAGAACTGGCGCGCCAACCAGAAGAACTCCGGTTTCCTGCCCGCGGAGCGCGCCTGGATGGACAAGCTGTTCGGCCCGCTGGGCTACGTGGACGCGTTCCGCGCGGTCGACCCGCGGCCGGACCGCTACACCTGGTGGTCGAATCGCGGCCGCGCCCGGGAAAAGAACGTCGGCTGGCGGATCGACTACCAGGTGGTCACGCCCGGGCTTGCGCCACGCATCCGGGCCGCGGACATCTACACGGCCGAGTGGTTCTCAGACCATGCGCCGTTGATCCTCGACTACGACCACGACCTGCTGACATGATCGACAGCCTCCGCCGCCTGTTCGAGCCCTACCGCGACCGGCGCATGGTGACGCTGCTGGCGCTCGGCTTTTCCAGCGGCCTGCCGGCGCCGCTGGTGTTCACGAACCTGTCGATCTGGCTGCGCGACGAGGGCGTGTCGCGCACCGACATCGGCTTGTTTGCGCTGGCGGCGACGCCCTATGCCATCAATTTCCTGTGGGCGCCGCTGGTGGACCGCATGCGCCTGCCCTTCTTCAGCGCGCAGTTCGGGCGCCGGCGCGGCTGGGCGCTGTTCACGCAACTGCTGCTGGTCGTGGCGATCGTCGTGCTGTCGCGGGCCCAGCCCTCGGCCGACCTGTTCGTGGTCGCGGCCGCGGTGCTGTTCGTGACCTTCGTGTCCGCGACCCAGGACGTCGTGATCGACGCTTACCGCATCGATGTGCTGTCGCCGGAGCAGTATGGCGCGGGCTCGGCCGCGGCCATCTGGGGCTGGCATCTCGGCGGCACGCTGATCGGCGGCGCTGGCGGCCTGTACCTCGCGCAGGTGTTCGGCTGGAACACCGCCTACCTGTTCCTCGCGGCCGGCGTCGGCGTCGGCATGCTCGCGATCCTGCTGAGCCCCGAGCCGCCGTTCCGGCCGCCGGCCGACACCGTCGAGCACGAGGCGCGGGTGGCCGGGATGCTGCGCCGGGTGTCGTGGCTCCGCGGCCGGCTCGCCGGCGCGGCTGCGTGGCTCTACGGCGCCGTGGTCGCGCCGTTCGTGGACTTCATGCGACGGGACGGCTGGCTGCTGATCCTGGTGTTCATCGTGGTGTTCAAGTTCGGCGACGCGCTGCTCGGGCGGATGTCAGGCGTGTTTTACCGCGAACTGGGCTTCAGCCTCGGCCAGATCGCCGAGGTCATGAAGGTCTATGGCTTCATCGCCAATGGCATCGGCGTGCTGGCCGGCGGCGTGCTGGTGGCGCGCATCGGCTTGTTCCGGGCCTTGCTGATCGCCGGCCTGCTGGCCGCGGCCACCAACCTGACTTATTCGTGGCTCGCGATGTCCGGCAACGACCCGCTGGTGTTCAGGATCGCCGTGATCTCGGACAACTTCACGGGCGGGCTCGCGACGGTCGCCTTCGTCGCCTACCTGTCGAGCCTGTGCAACGTGGCCTACACGGCGACCCAGTTCGCGCTGCTGGCGTCGGCCGGCAACCTCGGGCGCATCTGGCTGTCGGCCTCGAGCGGCTGGATGGTGGATGCGCTGGACGGCGACTGGGCGGTGTTCTTCGCGATGACCGCGGGGATCGCGTTGCTCGGCCTGCCGCTGCTGCTGATCCTGATGCGGCGTTACCCCGAGGCGCACGTGCGCGCGCCTAAACCGTAGCCCCGCCAAGTGTTAACAGGCCCTAGTGCACCGGGCCGCGCGGGCCGGCGCCGCGATGGATCGGGGCGGCGTGGTGCGCGCGCATCGTCCAGCCCTGGTCGGTCAGGCCGTAGATGTTCGTCACCGTGACCATGGCGGGCGCGGTGTCGCGCGTGCCAATGATCTCGATCCCCATGTGCACCGCAAGGCTGTCGGCGCACACGCGGCTCTGGCAGTCGAAGCGCACCTCGACGCCGCCGGTCGCGGCGAGGATGTCCTGCCAGCTTTGCATGACGGCGCGGCGCCCCGCGAGCGGCGGGCGGGCCGGGTGTATGCAGACGATCTCGGTGTCGGCGCCCCAGATCCGTTGCATCGCAAGCAGATCGCCCTGGCGAAAGGCCTCGTAGAAGGCCGTCTCGCACTCTTCCGGCGTTGCGAAACGATTCAGCCTGCTCGACGGCACGCGGTCACTCTGCCTGGTCGAGGTAGTCGAGCGGATCGGCCCATCCCTGTGCCGCGCTGCGATCGATGTCCACCCCGTAGTCCTCGGGCTCGATGTCGAGCGAGCCGGAGTAGTCCTCGGGAGGATTCGCGACGAGGAATTCGCTGTCCTCCCACGCGTCGAAATCCAGCTCCTCGACCGTGCCGTCGAAGTGCTGGATGTCTATGGTGCCGTCCTCGTCGTCGACGGCGATCACCTCGAACCTGACGCCGCCGGGCGCCTGGAACCAGTCTCCGATCGCGGGTATGGGCAATGGCATGACGATTTCCCCGTTAATCCGGGCCTGATATCCTTGCCCGCCTCCGACAGATCCTCTCTGCCCGATTCCTTCCCCCTGAACTTATAGCTGACCGGGCCGCGGCTGCAAGTTTCCCATCTCGCGGATTCGCGCGGTAATGACCGAGCACCTGATCAAGACCTTTATCATCTTCTTCGTGGTCATCGAGCCTGTCTCGCTGGTCCCGATGTTCGGCGCGCTGACGCGCGGCGGGGAGCCGGGCTACCGGACGCGGATGGCGTGGAAGTCGGTCGCGATTTCCGCGGGCATTTTTATCGTGTTCGCGCTGGCCGGCGACTGGCTGCTGCGGCTGTTGGGGATCAGCGTGTCGGCCTTCAAGATCGCCGGCGGCACCCTGCTGTTCCTGCTGGCGGTCGACATGGTGCTGGCGCGGGAATCGGGGCTGCGGTCCACGACCGTGCGGGAGCAGGAAGAAGCCAAGTATCGTGACGACATCTCGGTGTTTCCCATGGCTTTCCCGCTGATCACCGGACCGGGCGCGCTGGCGACGCTGCTGCTGCTGACTGCGGAGGCGAATGGCTGGCTCGAGTTCTCGCTGGTGCTGGCCATGGGGTTGCTGGCGCTCGCCGTGACACTCGGCTTCCTGCTGCTGACCCAGCCGCTGATGCGGATCATCGGCGTGACCGGCGGCACCGTCGTCAGCCGGCTGCTCGGCGTGGTGCTGGCGGCGCTGGCGGTGCAGTACATCGTCGACGGCGTCACCGAGGTACTGGTCTAGCACGAATTCGGGGTCAGAGACGAAATTCAGCCGAATTTCGTCTCTGACCCCGAATTCGTTCGGCGATACAGCAGGTCGAAGACCTGGTGGCCGAGTTTCAGGCCGCGGCGTTCGAACTTCGTCACCGGCCGGGTGTCCGGCCTGGCCGCGTAGCCGCCCCCGGGCACCGTGTTGTCGAAGCAGGGCGAGGCCTCGCAGACCTCGAGCATCTGCTCGGCATAGGGCGCCCAGTCGGTCGCCAGGTGCAGGCGGCCCCCCGGCGGCATGACCCGCGCCAGCTGCTCGAGCAGCGCCGGCTGCACCAGCCGCCGCTTGTGGTGGCGCTTCTTGGGCCAGGGATCCGGGAAGAAGATCAGCGTCTCGTCGATCGACCCGGGCGGCAGCCAGCCCGACAGCACCTCGACCGCGTCGTGCCGGGCGATCCGGATGTTCGGCAGCGCCTCGCGCTCGACGCGCAACAGCAGGTGGCCGACGCCGGGATCGTGGACCTCGACGCCGAGGTAGTCGCGTTCCGGGTGGTGCGCCGCCAGCATCGCGAGGTTGTCGCCGTCGCCGAAGCCGATCTCCAGCGTGCGCGGCGTGTCACGGCCGAACAGCGCGGCGAGGTCCAGCGGGGCGGCAGGTGGATCGATGCCGAAGCGCGGCCAAAGCTCGGCCAGCGCGCGCGCCTGCGAGGGCGTGAGCCGCCCGGCGCGACGCACGAAACTGCGGACCGTGCGGTGCTGGACGGTGCCCCGGGCCGCGCCGGGATCGTCGCTGTTCAGAAGAAGGTCCCGTCGAGCGGCGACGAGGCCGAGGCGAAGCGCTTGCGCGGTATCCGGCCGGCGTGAAATGCCTCGCGGCCCGCCTCGACCGCCTTGCGCATCGCGGAGGCCATCAGCACCGGGTCGCGCGCGCCGGCGATCGCCGTGTTCATCAGCACGCCGTCGCAGCCGAGTTCCATCGCGATCGCCGCGTCCGAGGCCGTGCCGACGCCGGCATCGACGAGGATCGGCACCGTGGCGTTTTCGACGATCGTCAGGATGTTGTACGGGTTGCGGATGCCGAGCCCGGAACCGATCGGCGCGGCCAGCGGCATCACCGAGATGCAGCCCATCTCCTCGAGCCGCTTCGCGATGATGGGGTCATCGTTGGTGTACACCATGACCTGGAAGCCCTCCCTGACGAGGATTTCCGTCGCTTCGAGCGTCGCCGTGATGTCCGGGAACAGCGTCTTCTGGTCGGCCAGCACCTCGAGCTTGACCAGCGGGTGGCCGTCGAGCAGCTCGCGCGCCAGCCGGCAGGTGCGCACCGCGTCCTCGGCCGTGAAGCAGCCGGCGGTGTTCGGCAGGATGGTGAAGCGCTCCGGCGACAGGAAATCCAGCAGGTTCGGCTGGCCCTTGTCCTGGCCGATGTTGGTGCGCCGGATGGCGACCGTGACGATCTCCGCCCCCGCGGCTTCGGTGGCCGCCAGGGTTTCCTCGAAATCGCGGTACTTGCCCGTGCCGGTCAGGAGCCGCGAGCGATAGCGCTTGCCGGCCAGTTCGAAGGTGTCCTCGGCGGCCAGGTCCCTGGCGGTTGCGCCTGCTGCTGCCATGTCATCCGCCTCCTACGGCTTGCACGATCTCGATCCGGTCCCCGGGTGCCAGCACGTGCGCCGCGTGGCTGCTGCGTGGCGCCAGCTCGCCGTTGATCTCCATGGCATAGCGCCGCCCGGCCAGTCCGAGCAGCTCGACCAGCCCGGCGGCGGTCAGGCCGTCGGGCAGCTCGCGACGTTCTCCGTTGAGCGTGATTTCCATGGGGCAGCGGGTGTCGGCGGGGGTCGGGGCAGGCCTTGCATTCTACACCGCGACCGCGGGGCGCGCCGTCGGCGGCCGCGCCGATTCGGCTAACATAGCGGGGCCGCGCTCGGCGGCGTCCTTGCCCGTGTCCAGCACCCATGACCCGTCGCATCGGTTTTGTCAGCCTCGGTTGTCCCAAGGCGCTCGTCGATTCCGAGCGCATCCTGACCCGGCTGCGCGCCGAGGGCTACGAGACCGCACCGAGCTACGAGGACGCCGACCTCGTGGTGGTTAACACCTGCGGCTTCATCGACGACGCCATCGACGAGTCGCTGGAGGCCATCGGCGAGGCCATGGCCGCGAACGGCCGCGTGCTGGTCACCGGCTGCCTGGGCGCGCAGCCGGAGAAGATCCTCGAAAGGCACCCGGGCGTCCTCGGCATCACCGGGCCGCACGCCTACGAGCAGGTCATGGCCGCGGTGCACGAGCACCTGGCCCCGCCGCACGACCCCTTCATGGACCTGGTGCCGCCGCAGGGCGTGCGGCTCACGCCGCGCCATTACGCCTACCTGAAGATTTCCGAGGGCTGCAACAACAAGTGCAGCTTCTGCATCATTCCGGACCTGCGCGGCCGGCTCGCCAGCCGCCCGATCGGCGAGGTGCTGCGTGAGGCCGAGAAGCTGGTGAACGCCGGGGTGCGCGAGCTGCTGGTCATCTCGCAGGACACCAGCGCCTACGGCGCCGACATCAAGTACCTGCCGGATACCTGGCGCGGCGCGCGCTACGAGACGCGCTTCCTCGACCTCGCCCGCGCGCTGGGCGAGCTCGGCGCCTGGGTGCGCATGCACTACGTCTATCCCTACCCGCACGTCGACAAGGTGCTGCCGCTGATGGCCGAGGGCAGGGTGCTGCCATATCTCGACATCCCGTTCCAGCACGCCAGCCCGGCCGTGCTGAAGCGCATGCGCCGACCGGCGGCGGCCGTGAACACGCTCGCGCGCATCCGCCGCTGGCGCGCGACCTGCCCCGAGCTGGCGCTGCGCAGCACCTTCATCGTCGGCTTCCCCGGCGAGACCGACGCGGACTTCGAGCTGTTGCTCGACTGGCTCGAGGAAGCGCAGCTCGACCGGGTCGGCTGTTTCCGCTATTCGCCGGTCGAGGGCGCCGCGGCCAACGAGCTGGGCGCGCCGGTGCCGGACGAGGTCAAGGAAGAGCGCTGGCAGCGCTTCATGGAGGCCGCGGCGCGGATCAGCGCCGAGCGCCTCGCCGCGCGCGTCGGCCGGACCGAGCCGGTCATCGTGGACGAGGTCGATCCGGGCGAGGACATCGGCATCGCGCGCAGCCGCGGCGATGCGCCGGAGATCGACGGCCGCGTCATCGTCGCGGGCGGCGGCGCGCTGCGGCCCGGCGACATCGTCGCGGTCGAGATCACTGCGGCGGACGACTACGACCTCATTGCGCGGCTGCCGCGCTGAGCGCAGCGGCATACGCTTCGCGGCAGTTCGCAACGTAGGGCAGCATGTTTGCCTGGCCGCCATCGGCGATCTGCAGTGCCACGGCCAGGCGCGCCGCCGCCTCGTCCCGTCGACCCTGCGCGAGCTCGGCCTCGCCGAGCAGGCAGCCGGCGATCCCGACCGCGAAGTGCGACGCTGGCAGAGCGCCCTGGAGTATTTCCAGCGCTGCCGCCGCCGCGGTCTCGGCGGCCGGCGCCTCGCCGCGGCGCAGCCGGATGTAGGACTGGGTCAGCAGCGGAAAGGAGTGGCGAAAATGACCCGCCGGCAGCGCCGTCGCATACGCCGTGCGGGCCTGCTCGAGCGCTTCGAACGCCTCCTCGGGCCGGCCGGCCAGCACCAGCATGACGCCGAGATTCTGCAGCGTATTGCCGACCTCGAGATGGTCGTCGCCGAGCTCGTCGCGCCGCTGCGCCAGCAGCACGAGCATTTCCGCTGCGGCCCGCTCGTGCTCCCCGGCAGCTGCCAGGGCGAGGATCAGGTTATTGCGCATGTTGTAGGTAGACTGGAAACGGTCGCCGTACTCGCGCTCCAAGATCGCAAGACCGCGCTCCAGCGTGGCCACGGCCTCCCGTGGGCGCCCGAGCGCCTGCTGCGACGTGCCGGCGATTGACAGCGGCACGATAAGGCGGTTGTGGTGGGGACCCAGCGCGCGTTCGACGGTCGCGATTGAATCCAGCGCTGCGGCCTCCGCTGCGGCATCGTCGCCGAGCTCGGACAGGACTGACGCAAGACCATTGGCTACGGCCAGTCGCGCCGCGAGCTCGGCCGGCGCGCCGGCATCGATCAGCGACTGGGCCTCGCGAAAAATCGCCTCGACCTCCTGCGGCGAGCCGTAGGCAATACGAATGTCCCCCGCGTCGATCAGCACGGCGATTCTCGCCGGCCACCCATCAGCGGGCAACGCGCGCGCGACCGCCAGCGCTTCGTCGATCGCGGCCTCGGCGTGTTCCCTCCGCCCCATCCTCATCCACTGGTAGCCCAGCTCGCCGAGCGCCACCGCGTAGGGCGCGGAGCGCGGCCCGTCATGCAGCCGGTGCAGTGCGACGACCTCCTCGAGCAGCTCCGCGCCTTCCTCCATGCGGCCGTCGTAGTGATGCAGCATGGCCAGCGTCGCGAGCATCTCGGCGCGCAGCTGCGGATCGTCGTGCAGCTCGTTGCGCACCTTGGCGGTCGCCGCCTCGACCGACTCCCAGATCGTCGTTTCGCGACCGCGGAGTGCGTCGCTGGACAGCGGGTCTGCCTGGCGGAACAACCCGACCAGCAGGTCCTTGACCTTGGTGACGCGCGCGGCTTCGCGCTGGGCGGCGTCGCGTTGCTGGCTGAAACGCACGGCGGAAACCTGCAGCGTGATCAGCAGCCCGATCCCCAGCGCCAGCGCCACCGCCGCCCAGGGATGTCGCCGGAAAAAGCGGCGGGTTGCGTCGAGCGCGGATTCCGGGCGCGCCGTGATGGTCCGGCCTCGCAGGTGGTTGCGGAGGTCGTCGGCCAGCGCCGCGGCCGACAGGTAGCGGCGCGCCGGGTCATCCTGCAGCGCCTTCAGCGCGATCAGGTCGAGATCTCCCTGCAGGCGTTTCGCGAGCCTGAGTGCCGGGCCGCGCTCGATCTGAGCCTCCGCAGCCGTCGCCGCGGTTGCGCGGCGAACCGCGGTGCTCGGCGGCGTCTTCACGCGCGTTGCGGAAGCGCCGCCGGCCGGCCCGCGCGGGCGCTGGCCCGAGAGCAGCTCGTACAGCAGCACGCCGAGCTGGTAGACGTCGGTCGAGGTCGTGATCGTTCCTCCGGCCAGCTGTTCCGGCGCTGCGTACTCCGGCGTCATCGGGCGGTAGGCGGCGCGCGTCAATGGCGCCTGCGCAGCGGAGGCGTCGGGGTCGAGCAGCTTGGCGATACCGAAGTCGAGCAAGCGGACACGCCCCTGCGCATCCACGAGGATGTTCGACGGTTTCAGGTCGCGATGGACGACCAGTTTCTGGTGCGCGTGGTGGACCGCGTCGGCGACCTGCAGGAACAGGTCGAGCCGCCCCTCGACGTCGAGCCCGCGCGACGCGCAGTAGGTGGTGATCGGCTCGCCCTCGACGTACTCGGTCGCCAGCCACGGGGTGCCGTCCGCCGTTGTCCCGCCGTCCAGCAACGGGGCGATGTTAGGGTGCGACAGGGACGACAGGATCTGCCGCTCGGCGACGAAGCGGCGCACCGCGTCCTCGCCATCCACCCAGCGGCGCAGCACCTTGATCGCGATGGTCTTCTCGAACTGGCCGTCGTCGCGCTCCGCCAGCCAGACAGAGGACATGCCGCCGCGGCCGAGCAGGCGCACCAGCCGATACGGGCCGAGGTGCCGGATGCTCTCGGGCACCGTGTCGTCGGCCGGGGCATCGCCGTCCAGCGCGTCGTCGACGAGCTGGTTCAGCGCCGCCGAGGCGGCTTCGAAGGCGCCCGCGCTGCGGCGCTCCGCGGACAGCAGCTGCTGCACTGCCGCCCGCAGCGCCTCGTCGTCGCCGCAGCGCGCGGCGAGCGCCGCCGGGCGTTCGTCTTCGGGGAGCTCGAGCAGTTCGCTGAACAGCGCATCGACGCGGTGCCAATCCGCTCGGCCGGCCTGGCGCCTGTCGTGCGTGTCGGTCATCCGGCTTCAGCGCTCCAGCGCGTCGAACAGGTAGGCGCGCGCCCGGGCCCAGTCACGCTCCACGGAGCGCATCGGCCGGCCAAGCGCGCCGGCGGTTTCCTCCATGGTCATGCCGGCGAAGAAGCGGCACTCGACGATGCGCTCCAGCATCGGATCGAGCCCGCCGAGTTCCTGCAATGCGTCGTCCAGTGCGAGCACGTCGAGTACCGCGGGCTCGCCGGCCGGCACCCGCTCGTTCAAGGTGACCATCCAGGCGCCGCCACCACGCTTGCCGGCCTGCCGACGGCGGGCATAGTCGACGATCAGCCGGCGCATCACTGTCGACACGACCTTGAAGAACTCGTTGCGGTCGTTCCACCAGGCGCCGGACTCGCCCGCCAGCTTGATGTAGGCCTCGTGCACCACAGCGGTGGTGTTGAGCGTCTCGCCCGGGCGGTAGCGGCGCAGGTGCTGGTGCGCGATGCGCCGCAACTTCTCGTAGGTATCGGCAACCACCGCATCCGGATTCGGGCCCGCTGTGGATTCCGTCGCTGGGGATTCGTCCTTGCTCATCACGTTCCGGAGTGGCCACGTCGGGTCGGCCGAGTCTAGCCATCCTTTGGGCGATCGCAAAACACTTGCCTGTGCCGGCCGGTTGCCGGCAGGCTCGCCAGGCGCAGCCAGGATGTTTTGCGGCCTCGGCCAAAACCATTAGGATGCGCCGCATGCCGCTGCGAATCGCCATGTGGTCCGGGCCGCGCAACATCTCGACCGCGATGATGCGCGCGTGGGAGAACCGGCCGGACACGGCCGTCATCGACGAGCCGTTCTACGCGTGTTATCTCGCTGCCACCGGCATCGATCATCCCGGCCGCGACGAGATCATCGCCGCCCAGTCCAGCGACTGGCGCGAGGTGGCCGCCGCCCTGACCGGTCCGGTGCCCGGCGGCCGGGCGGTGTACTACCAGAAACACATGACCCACCACATGCTGCCGGACTTCGGGCGCGAGTGGCTCGACGAGGTCACGAGCTGCTTCCTGGTGCGCAGGCCGTACGAGGTCGTGGCCTCTTACGCGGAGACGCGCCGGGCGCCGACGCTGGAGGATCTCGGCTTCACTCAGCAGGCCGAAATTTTCGACCGGGTGGCCGACCGGCTCGGGCGGGCGCCGCCGGTGCTGGACGCGACGGACGTGCTGCGTGACCCTGCCGGCATGCTGGCGGCGTTGTGCGCGGCCGTCGGCGTGCCGTTCGATGCGCGCATGCTCAGCTGGCCGCCCGGTCCGCGCGCCACCGATGGTGTCTGGGCAAGGCACTGGTACGCCTCGGTGCAGCGCTCCAGCGGCTTCAACCCGTTGCGCGCCTCGAGCAAGCCGGTGCCACCGGCGCTGGCGCCGCTGGTCGATGCGGCGCGGCCGATTTACGAGCGCCTGGCGGCGCACCGCCTGAAGCCCGCTCGCGCCAGCGAGCAACGCGCATGAACACCGGCCGCGGCAGCCAGGCTTTCACGCCCGACCCGCGCAACGAGGTGCTGCTGGTGTGGGTCAACGGCCGGCTCCTGCCGCGGGCCGAGGCCGTGGTGTCGGTGTTCGACGCGGGCTTCGTGCTCGGTGACGGTGTCTGGGAAGGACTCAGGCTGGTCAACGGCCGGCTGGCGTTCCTCGACAGGCATCTCGACCGCCTGTTCCGCGGCGCGGCGCAGATCCGGCTCGATGTCGGCCTCGAGCGCCGCGACGTGGCCGAAGCCCTGTATCGCACCGTCGAGGCCAACGGCATGCGCGACGGCGCGCACCTCAGGCTGATGGTGACGCGCGGCATCAAGGCCTCGCCGAACCAGGATCCGCGCCAGGCGATCGGCCCGGCCACGATCGTCATCACGGCCGAGTACAAGGCGCCACCGCCGGCGCTCTACACGCGCGGCCTGACGCTGGCGACCTCGAGGTTCCGCACCAGCGGTCCCGAGACTTTCGACATGCGGCTCAACAGCCACAGCCGCCTGAACCTGATCCAGGCCTTGCTCGAGGCCATCGAGGCCGGCGCCGACGAAGCGCTGATGCTCGATCCGCATGGCTTCGTCGCCAGTTGCAATGCGACCAATTTCTTCATCGTGCGCGACGGCGTGGTGTGGACCTCGAGCGGCGAGTACTGCTTCAACGGCATCACCCGCGGCCACGTCATCGAGCTTTGCCGCGCCAACGGCATCGCCGTCGAGCTGGCGGACTTCACGCTCGACGAGGCGCGAGAGGCCGACGAGGCCTTCGTCACCGGCACTTTCGGCGGTGTGGTGCCGGTTGCCGCACTGGATGGACACGCCTACCCGCGGCCCATGCCCGGGCCGTTCACGGCGCGGCTCGGGCAGCTTTACCAGGCCTTGCTGCAGGCTGAAACCCTGCTGGGCTGAGCGCTGGCCGCCCCGGCCGTGGGATGTGGCCCGGCGTGTACAAAAATTTGCTACGCTTCCCCGCGTTCAGCGGAAGCCATGGCCGGCCAGGGAGCATATAGATGATTCGTCGCCGTTCAGCCGTCGTCATAGTGACGGGCATCTTCATCGTGTCATTGTTTCTCGCGCTGTTGACCCACAACACCGGGATCGTGCGCGACGATCCGGAGCGGAATATCTGGATTCCGCGCGAGCTGACGATGCCGCTGCAGCTGCAGGTCGCGTATGACGCAGAGCAGATCTTCTTCCGCTACCGCTGGCCCGCCAAGCGGCCGCACATCTACACCGACCTGCTGCGTTTCAGCGACGGGCAATGGCAGCGCAAGCTGCACTCCCCGGTCGGACCGGAGCCCGACGGCGTCTACGAGGACCGCCTGACGATGATGGTCGATGACGGCAGCGTGCCCGAGTTCCAGCGCTACGGCGGCTACATCACGGTCGGCGCCAACATGCGCGACTTCGCGGATGCCGGGCCGAATGCCGGCCGCGACGACGCCCATCGGCGCAAGTACCTGCCGGCCACGCGCTCGGACCCGAACGACTGGTACTCGATCGTCGACCAGGAGACGCTGGCGGCACAGCGGGAGGCAGGCTATTTCCTCGACCTGTGGCACTGGCGCGCACACCTGTCGAACCCGCTGGGCTGGTCCGACGACCAGCACATCGCCTGGTACCGCCTGTACGACAGCGGCGACGGCCCGTTCTTCAGCAACTGGAACGGCGCCGACGGGCAGCCGCGCTTCATGTTCGACCCGGCCAAGACCGGCATCGAGTCGCTGCGCTGGGAAGACGTGACGGCCGAGCGCGTCGACATGCAGGGTCACTACTACCTGGCCGAGGATGCGGCCATCCCCTTCGACCCGGCGCGCGAATGGCGCGAAGGCGACGTGATCCCGGGCCAGGTGCTGCGCGAGCCGGGCGGTTCGCGGGCGACGATCCGGGTGCAGGGCGAGGGCCGCTGGGCCGACGGCTTCTGGGACGTGACGCTGGCGCGCAAGCTGGACACTGGCGACCCGCTCGAGGACAAGATCCTGCAGGACCAGGGGATCTATACGATCGCGCTGTCGGTGCATCGCGACGCGAAGGCGAGCCGCTGGCACTACGTCTCGATGCCGGTGCAGGTCGGGCTCGGTCGCCACGGCGACGTCGTGGCAACGCGCTTCACCGGCGATGCGCCCGACTGGGACCAGGTCGCCGTCCATGACGTCACGCTGTTCTACCCGGGCCAGGTCAACTGGCCGCGGCTGACCAGCAAGATTCACGCCGGGGCCCAGTACATCGCGAAAGGGGTGCCGGTGAAGTACCGCCACAAGGAGGAGCAGCTGGCGCAGTACGGCGTCGAGGTCGAGTTCGAAAAGGAGCTCACCAGGCAGTGGTGGCTGAGCATGATCGCCGGCGTGCTGCTGGTCATCAGTTTCGTGTTTTCGACGAGCCTGCTGCTCGGACACCGGGAGGTTTGAAGCCATGGGACCGTATCACGCAATGATGGCGCACTTCCCGGTGGCCGTATGGATCACCGCCTCGATGATCATCGTCGTGCGCGCGCTGTCCGACAGCCCGCTCGCCAAGTCCTTCGACCGCGTGCTGGTGCCGTTCCTCGTGTTCGGCATCGTCACCGGCGTGATCACCTACGTGTTCGGGCTGCTCGTCTGGCCGGCCGAGACGCTGCAGACCACGCCGCTCGGGCGCAACCACATGATGGCCGCGACCTGGTCGATGTTCTACTGGGCCGCGGTGCTGGTGTTGCGCTGGTGGGTTGGCGAGAAGGCCTGGGAGGGCCTGACCAATCGCATGATCATGCTCGGTCTCGGCGCGCTCGGCGGCGGGCTCTTGGCAATCACCGGCACGATCGGCGGCCACCTGCACGGCGCGCCGTCGTTTCTGACCAGCGTGTTGCGCGCGCTCGGCTGGGAGGTCTATGCCTCCTTCCACTTTCCGAACTGGATGCTCGGCGTGCTGGCCATCGCCATCGTCGCGATGCCCGCGGTCGCCATCGCCACCGTGCGCGCAAGAGCAGCGCGCCTCAGGGCTGAAGGGGGTGCGGCATGAAGCGCTTGCCAGTCATCGCCGCGCTCGCGCTGGCCGCGGGTTTCGTCGGCTACGCCCAGGCCGTGCCGCCGGGCTTCACGCTCGAATTCGAGGGCAGCGGCGAGCCGACGGTCATCTTCACCGGCAATGTGCATTCCGGGACCGGCATGTACTGCGGCGACTGCCACCTGCAGATTTTCGACGTCAGCCGCAGCGCGCAGATCACGCGCGCCGACCACAACCGCAACCAGTACTGCTTCGTCTGCCACAACGGCGAGACGGCCTTCGCGGCGCGGCGCAACTGCACGACCTGCCACCTCGAGGACGAAGAAGCGCCCTGAGGCCTGCTGGCCCGGCATCGTGACCGATGCCGGGCCCCGCACCCGTTTGACTCAGTTGGCGCTGATCGTGAACTCGCCGCCCGGCAGCACGTTGGCGGCGATGTCCGTCTCGGTGAACCACAGCGGCCGGAAGTCCTTGTCGGAATAGCGGCTGTTCTGGTCGTTGAAGAACGGCGAGTCCGGATCCGTCGACTGCGAATAGCTGACCAGGCCGTAGCCGCGCGGACCGTCGTCGGTGAACTCCAGCCCGAAGTGCCAGCTGGTGCCGTACGCGATGCGCCAGCCCTGGCCCGGCGTTGCCGACAGGCCGGCGGTCGCCGCGATCTGCGGCGGGTTGACCCTGGGCAGCCGGGTGTCCACCGCCACCGGCGAGTTCTCCACGCGGACGGCGTTGAAGGCGCCGTCCAGGCCGCCGTCGCCGCCGTGCCACGGGAACGACGGGCCGAGGTCCATCGGCACGCCGCCCGGCGGCGCGCCGCCGGAGGGCTGGAAGTACTGCACGTCGCCGAGGCGGGCATCGTAGGCGATGCCGCCGAGATCGAGGCGCTGCAGGCCGTCCGCCAGCGACACCAGCATCGGGTCGTTGGCGAGATCCGCCGGGTTCGCCGGCGCGGGGATGCCCGGCGTCCCGACCGGGTCGGCCGGGTCGAACGGCGCCGTCAGGTGGCTGCCGAACTTGTTGCGGTAGTCGACGATGAACACGCGGAACACGTGTGCGCCGACGCTGTCGAGCTCGTAGACGCCGTCCCAGGCCGCTAGCACGGCGCAGGCGCCGGCCACGCTGCGGCTGCCGCCGGCCGTCAAGTTGACCTCGCCGGCGCCGATGGCCGTACAGCGCGTCACCAGCTCGTCGCGGAACTCCTCGGCATACCAGCTGCGGTTGTTGTGGATCACCTGCGCAAGCTCGGCCGCGCCGAACATGCCGTCCTGGCCCGCCGGCGGCGTGGCCGCGAAGCCCGGGTCGGTCGCGTTCTGCAGCATCGTCAGGCCGATGCGCGTGCGCGGGTTCAGCGCCGCACGCTCCGGCCCGTACAGCGGCGAGTAGCCTTCCAGCGGCTGGTCGATGTTGGTCGCCCAGTGGCTGTCATTGGAATTCTGCACGAAGTCGCTGCGCAGCAGCCTTGGTTTCTGCGATAACGGTGTCAGGCCGTTGCACTGGCCCTCCACCCAGTCGTCACGGATGTTGTCGCCGTCGAGCAGCGTCAGGCCTGCGTTGAACAGCGAGTTGAAGGCCGGGCTGGCCGCGCGCTTCGCGGCGATGACGCTCAGCGCGATCGGCGAGAGATTCGGCACCGAGGAGCTGTCGATGTAGTAGGCGTTGCCCTGGTCGTCCGCGTAGGTCGAGTTGACCCACAGCGTGCTGCCGCAGTTGCGGAACACCTGCTCGAATTCCTCGTGATTGCGCGCCCGGCCCATGCCGAGCCAGGTGTCGAGCAGGTTGTTGGTGTTCGCGTTCGCGTCACGATAAGTATAGGCCGTGCCCGCGGCGCCCCAGGCCGGCAGGCCGCCGCTGGTCACGAGGTCGGCCGCCAGCATCGGGCCGTACTCCGAGAAGTAGAAGGTGCGCGCCACGCGGATCGGCGCGGGCGCGCCGACGTTGACCTCGATCTGGAAGGTCTCCGCGGTGATCGGCTTTTCCTGCCCCGCCTTGATGTAGGTCAGCGGGTCGCCCGGCTTCAGGATCAGCTGGTACAGCGTGAAGCGCCGGCTGGTGCTGACGGTGTGCGACCAGGCGAGGTTGTTGTTGAAGCCGATCAGCGGCACCGGCGTGCCGTGCAGGCCGGCGCCGCGGATGTTGATGTAGTCCGGCACCGTGACTTGGCTTTCGTAGAAGCGCCGCGTCCCGGTGTACGGGAAGTGCGGGTTCGCCAGCAGCGCGCCGCGGCCGGTCTCGCTCATGTCACTGCCGATGCCCCAGGCATTGCTGGCGAGGCCCGTGTCGGTGTAGTCCTCGCGCGCGGCCGCGTTGCGCTTCGCGTGCAGCGTCACCTCGTCGAGCAGCTCGAACACGGCCGGGTCGGCGACGGCCGCGACCGGCACCGGCGTCGGATCGACGCCCGGCGGCACGGCCGCGAACACGGCCCCGGTCGCGAATGCGTCGCCGCTCGCGTACTGGGCGATGATGCGGTAATAGGCCACGAGGTCGGTCGGGTCGATCTCGAACACCCACGGCCCGTTGCGGCACTCCGGCGGCAGTTCGCCCGGGTCGGTGTCGCGCACGAACTTGTTGTAGCCCGCCGTGAAGCCGCGCACCATCGCGCGGCTGGCCGGCGACATCGCGGCATACTCCGCGGCCGCGCCGCTCTGGATGCGCTGCGCGAGGTAGCTGAAGTCGTTGATGATGTGGATGTTGCCCGGGCCGGGGCCGAAATACTTGGCACGCTCGCTACGCGCCTTGACGAAGGCGTCGGCCAGGTGGCAGACGAGATCCTGCGCCTGCACGTAGCCCATGCCGAAGGCCGCGGACTCGAGGTTCTCCGCGCGGATGTGCGGGACGCCGTTGGTGGTGCGGCGGATGGACGCGACCGGCCCGCCGGGGCCCGCGGCAACGCGGTCGGGCGGCGGCGGCTCGACCTCGGCGTCATTGTTGTTGGAACTGCTGCCGCAGCCGACGAGCAACGCCGCCGCGACCATGTGCACCGCAGCAAGACAGCTGCGCCGCCAGCGCCACCCGGCGCGATTCGAATCATCCCGGTTCATCTGGAGCATCCTTTGATTTTTTCTGAAGACAACGACCCCCGCACAGCCGCCCGAAAATAGCGGAGGGAGCGGCGGTGGTCAAAGCGCAGCGCAAGAAAGTCCTGCATGAGTCGTCACGGATGCTTGTGGCGCGAGGGCCAACGCCAATAGAATCATCGGCGCGCGCGGGTGTAGTTCAATGGTAGAACAGTAGCTTCCCAAGCTACGAACGTGGGTTCGATTCCCATCACCCGCTCCACTGCATCATTC
>CAYWYS010000048.1:0-21249 GCA_964462675.1 uncultured Thioalkalivibrio sp. | reverse complement strand
CGCCCTCTCCGCCACGCCCCCCGCCCAATCCTGGGTCCCCAAGCGGTGCTCACGCGACTACCCCGGACCAGATCGCCGATTACGAGAACATGGGCTGACTGGTTGCGTGCCGCGGCGACCAATGGCTGCAGTACGGCGAGAAACAGAATTCGCTTTAGTAAAGCGTCGTAACTAAATGATTAAATTAATTTAACTGCAGCCATTGCCTAGCGGAGCGGCAGCGCTCCGCTTCGTCGAGATAACTGCGAAACTACGTCCCGGCACCAAGCAGTCGGGAAACGACTACACTCGGCGCAGGCGATCGAGTGATCGCCCCGTGAGCCAGCAGAGAACAACCTTGGATAAATCCAGCGCAACCGAAGCTGGCCGGCAGTCTGCGGGCATGGTCGTACCGGTAATGATGTCCGCGCGCAGCGGCAGCAGCGTGATCGCGCACGCAGTCCAGGTCCTCGGCGTCGACCTCGGCGATCGCCTGCGCTCGCCGCATGTCAAGAACCCGCGCGGCTTTTTCGAGGATCGCGATGTTCTCGAGCTCTCCAGGCGCCTGCGTGACGCGCTGGGGTGCCGGGCGCGGATGTGCCTCGTCGCGGCCGAGCGCTGGGACTGCCCCGACGTGAAGCGCCTCGAGGGCGAAGCGGCCGAGCTGCTGCAGCGCCGCTTTGGCAGGGTGGACCTGTGGGGGTTCAAGAATGGCCGTATCCTGCGTTTCCTGCCTTTCTGGCAGCGAGTGCTGGCGCGCCTCCGCGGCGAGCAGCGCTACGTCTATGCAATTCGGAATCCACTCGCCGCGGCGGCCTCGCGCGACCGCACGCGCTCGACGGAGCTGCGGCAATACGGTGGCGGGGTGGAAATAAACTATTACGAGTGGCTCACCGAAGTGCTGCCGCATTTCGATCGCCTGCGCGACACGCCGCTGCTGGTGGTGGACTTTGACCGGCTGGCGGCGGAGCCCTTGCCGCAGTTGGCGCGCATCGCGCAATTTCTTGACCTGCCATGGACGCCGGCCCGGGAAGCTGCGGCCGCCCGGTTTGCCGGCAGCTTCCTCACTGAGGGCCTGCGACATCATCGCTACCGGCTGGATGAGCTGTTGCAGGACCCGCACGTACCCGGGCTTATGCGGGACACCTACCCGTGGCTGGATGCGCTGGCCGGGGACCAGGCAATGCAGTCGGATCCGAAGCTATGGTCGGACTGGTCCCGGCTGCAGGCGCGACTTGCCGAGCTGGTGCCGCTGCTGAACTATGCCGGCGCAACCGAGCTCGCCCTTTGGCGGGCGCAGCTGAATCCGTTGACGCCGCTGGGATTGCTGGGCCGGCGTCTCCGGAGGCCTGAGCGAGTCTGATCCGTCTCAAGAAGTCGGCATGTTTGGCATCGGCGGCGCATGCCGGTCGAATTGAGGCGGGGGGATAGGCGGCGGCATAACCCCCCCCAGGCGCTGGCGCGCCGGCGCGCAATAAATTATTAATAACATTAATAATAACTAGTAACTTACTGATAATTAATGTATTATTATCGCCTTTAATTTGTGCTTGTTTGTCGGAACAACTACGAAACTACGACCCGGCACCTGTCGGCGCGGCACCTGAAGTGGCGCCGCGCCGCAATTCGCTGCCGAGAAATTCCGCGACGCGATGCATGCCGCGGCGCAGGTTGCCGGCGTCGCGCTCGGCTTGCTGGTTGTAGTTGGTGTTCATGTTGATGTCGTAGACGAAGCGTTCGCCGCGTTCGTTCTCGACAAACTCGGCCGCGGCAATCTCGGCCTGATTGTTCCTGAGGAATGCGGTCAGGCCGGCGACCAGCGCGGCGTCGGGCGCCATGGCAGAGATCCGGAACTTCTTTTTCTCCTCTTGTCCCGGGGCGGGGCAGAACTGCTCGCCGACGATGCAGCCATCGGCCGGGCAAAGCTCGAAGCCCTCGGAGGTGTCGACGTGGACCTGGTAATAGAACACGCCGCCGATGAACTCCATCCGGGTAATCTCGCCATTCGCCGGCCGGATGTATTCCTGCACGAGCTCGATACCGTCGAGCGACCGGTCCGGATCGCTTGCCAGGTGCCGTTCGAGCTCCGCAAGGCTGTGGAACAGCCGTACCCCTAGTCCCTTGCCGCCGCGATTTGGCTTGAGGATGAACGGCGTGCGCCTGAGCCGTTGCGCGGCAGTGATGATCTCCTCGGTGCCGCTTGCAGCGATCGTCGCCGGCGTGCGTATGCCGGCGGTGCGCAACGCGAGGTACTGTTCGAACTTCGACACCTCGAGCTGCAGCGAGCGGCGCCCATTGACGACGCGCCGCCCGTGGTGCTGCAGCCATGCCAGCAGCGGCCCGGTGAGTTCGACCGCATAGCGGTGCGCGCGCGTGTGCGACGAGGCGCTCATGCGGTTGAAGAACACGCCCTCGGGGGGCGCGCCGGCCAGCTCGATGAGGCCGCCGTCCACGAACCACTCCGCGTAAGGAAGCTGTTGTTCATCGAAGGCCTGGCGCAGCGGCTCGACCCACTCGTCATTCTCGTGAATCACGTAGACGGCCGCGTGAGGCAGAATAGGAAAGCTGCCGTGCTGGTCGCGGATTTTTGGCATTGCGTTCCCCCGGTTGCAGGTTCAGGATGGCCACCGCGATTCTGGCATCCGCGAGGATGCCGGCGCCATGCGCGGGGCGCCGACGACGTGCAGGGGCGGGCGGCGGCGATCGGACGGGGGATTGGCTGATGATCTACCACGGCAGCTGCCACTGCGGCGCGATCGAATTCGAGGTCGACGCGCCCGAGGACCTCGAGGTGGAGGACTGCAACTGCTCGATCTGCCGCCTGACCGGCTTCCTGCACCTGATCGTGCCGCGATCCCGATTCCGGCTGCTGTCCGGCCACGAGGCGATCACGAGCTATCGCTTCAACACTGGCGTCGCGCAGCACACTTTCTGCAAGATCTGCGGCATCAAGCCCTTCTACGTTCCGCGGTCGAATCCGGACGGCATCGACGTCAACGTCCGCGCGCTGCGGGAGCAGCCCCGCAGCCTGCGCGTCGTGCCGTTCGACGGGCAGGACTGGGAGCGGCACGCCCATACCCTGGCGGGCAAGAGCCGGGAACCATGACGCCTGACCGGCCTGGCGCGCACATCCATGTTCATTTTCCGGTGGCCGGATTCGGGGAATGTGGCTAAGTTAGCGCCATGAACGCACAACCGCTTCCCAATCCTGACGAGATGTACCAGGCCCTCGTGGCGCGTGACGCCAGTTACGACGGAATCTTTTTCGTTGGCGTCCGCTCGACGGGCATTTTCTGCCGCCCGGTCTGCCCGGCCCGCAAGCCGATGCGCCGCAACGTGGATTTCTACCCGAGCGCGCGCGAAGCGCTGGCGCATGGTTTCCGCCCGTGCAAGCGCTGCCGACCCTTGCAGCCCCCTGGCGAGACGCCCGAACCGATCCGGCGCCTGATCGAAGAGATCGAGGCGGACCCGTCGCTGCGGCTTCGCGATGGCGACTTGCACGCGCGTGGCGTCGAGCCTGCCACGGTCCGGCGCTGGTTCAAGCATCATCACGGCATGACATTTCATGCTTACCAGCGCGCGCGGCGCCTCGCCAATGCGCTCGGCGCGCTCGCCGAGGGCAGCGCCGTTACGCATGCGGCCTTCGATCATGGCTTCGATTCGATCAGCGGCTTCCAGGAGGCCCTGCGGCGCATCACGGGGCGTTCGGCGTCCGCCAGCCGGGATGCAGTCGTCGTGCGACTCGCGCGCGTGCTGACGCCGCTCGGGCCGATGCTGATGGGCGGCACCGAGAGCGGCGTCGCGCTGCTGGAATTCACCGACCGCCGCATGCTCGGCACCCAGCTGCAACGACTGGCCAGGCGGCTGAAATGCGTCTTCGTGCCGGGGTCTACCGAGGCCGGCCGGCAGCTGGAAACCGAGCTTGCGGCCTATTTCGACGGCACGCTGCGCGAATTCCGCTCGCCGCTGCAGCCGGCCGGCACCGAGTTCCAGCAACGGGTATGGCAGGTGCTGAAATCGATTCCCTACGGCGAAACGCGCAGCTACGGGGAACAGGCGCGCCTGCTCGGCATGCCAAGCGCGGTCCGTGCGGTCGCGCGGGCGAATGGCGATAACCCGCTGGCGATCGTCGTGCCCTGCCACCGGGTCATCGGCGCGGACGGCAAGCTGACCGGCTACGGCGGCGGGCTGTGGCGCAAGCGCTGGCTGCTGCACCACGAGCAACAGCACCGGATTCCGGCATGATCCGCCGGCGCAGTGGCTGCAGTGCGAATCCGCCGACGGCATGAGCGACCGCAAACAGGGCCAGTTTCACCTGCTCGGCAAGCGGCGCTTCGGGCCGTTCTTCGTGACCCAGGCGCTGGGCGCATTCAACGACAATATCTTCAAGAACGCGCTCGTGATTCTCGTCGCCTTCGGAATCGCCGGCCTGTCCGACGGGGACGTCAACCGTTACGTCAACCTTGCCGCCGGGCTGTTCATCCTGCCGTTTTTCCTGTTTTCCGCGACTGCGGGGCAGATCGCTGAGAAGTACGAAAAAGCCGGCCTGATCCGCATCATCAAGCTCCTCGAGATCGCGATCATGGGGCTCGCGTTCATCGGCCTGCTGGCAAAGAGCCTCGGCCTGCTGTTTGCCGTCATCTTCCTGATGGGCACGCAATCGACGCTGTTCGGGCCGGTCAAGTATTCGATCCTGCCGCAGCACCTGCGCGAAGAGGACCTGGTCGGCGGCAACGCGCTCGTGCAGGGCGCGACTTTCCTGGCGATCCTGCTGGGCACGATGCTCGGCGGCTGGCTGATGTCCCTCAGTGCCGGAGAGCGCTGGGTCAGTGCGGTCGTCGTCGCCGTCGCAGTGCTCGGCTACCTGGCCTCGCGCGCGATCCCGGTGGCTGCGCCGACGGCGCCGGGCCTGCGCATCAACTGGAACCCGCTGACCGAGACCTGGCGCAACTTCGGTTTCCTGCGAACGAACCGCACGGTGCTGCTTGCGGTGCTGGGCATCTCCTGGTTCTGGCTGTACGGCGCCTTGTTTCTGTCGCAGCTGCCGAACTTCACGAAGCTCCACCTCGGCGGTGACGAGACCGTCGTCACGCTGCTGCTGACGATGTTCTCGCTCGGCATAGGACTGGGCTCGCTGCTATGCGAGCGGCTGTCGGGCCACAAGGTCGAGATCGGCCTGGTGCCGCTCGGCTCGATCGGCCTGACGCTGTTCGGCATCGACCTGTTTTTCGCCCAGGCGGGCCTCCCGGTCGCGAGCGGGCTGTCGGCCGGCCAGTTCATAGCCTCAGCAGCCAGCCATCGCGTGCTGCTCGACCTGCTGCTGATCGGCGTGTTCGGTGGCCTCTTCATCGTGCCCCTGTACGCCTTGATCCAGGCGCGCACCGAGCCCAGCCATCGCGCCCGGGTCATTGCCGGCAACAACATCCTCAACGCGCTGTTCATGGTCGTTGCGGCGCTGCTGGCGATCGCGTTCCTCGACGCCGGGCTCACGATTCCGCAACTGCTGTTGACCGTCGCCGTGATGAATGCCGCGGTGGCGGCGTTCATTTACATGCTGGTGCCCGAGTTCCTGATGCGCTTCCTCGCCTGGATGCTCGTGAACACCTTGTACCGGATCCAGCGGAGCGGCCTCGAGAACGTGCCGGAGTCGGGTCCTGCGCTCATCGTCTGCAATCACGTCAGCTACGTCGATGCGCTGGTGCTGGGCGGCAACATCCGCCGGCCGGTGCGCTTCGTCATGTACTACAAGATCTACCGGTTTCCGGTCCTGAACTTCATATTCCGCACGGCCAGGACGATACCGATCGCGGGGGCCAAAGAAGACCCGGCGCTGATGGAGACGGCATTCAACGAAGTGGAGGCGGCGCTCAGGAACGGGGATGTCGTCGGCATTTTCCCCGAGGGACGGTTGACGCCGGATGGCGAAATCCATGCTTTCCGGCGCGGCCTGGAGCGGATCCTCGAGACGACGCCGGTACCTGTCGTGCCGGTGGCCTTGCGGGGACTCTGGGGGAGCATTTTCTCGCGCAGCCACGCCTTGCTGCGCCGCGCGCGGCTGCCGCGACGGATCCGCTCGCGCATCGGCCTCGTCGCCGGACCTGCCATTCCGCCGGAACTTGCCACGCCGGCGCTGCTCGAGGAGCGGGTGCGCGCACTGCGCGGCGAGCAGGCCTGAGACACGCTGCCGGGCTGCCGGGCACTCAGATCAGCGGATAAGGATTCGCCCGGATCCACTTCGAGTACAGCCATTTCTCGCCGCGGGTCGGCGGCAGCCCGGCATGCAGGGTCCGCGTGTCGGGCGTGCCGTCGGGGCTCGTGTTCCAGAACATCAACGCGTCCCCGGCCTTGCCCTTGAAGCGCCAGCCGAGCTCCGGGAAGTCAGTCTCGCCGCCCTCGAAATCGTCATTGAGATAGATGAGCACCGTGACGATACGCTGGCCGGCAGCCTGCAGCTCCATCGCGTGTTTTTCCGACGGCGTGATGAAATCGAAGTGGGGTCGATACTCCTCGCCCGGCTTGTAATGCAGCACGTTGGCGGGCTCCTGGTGCAGCAACGGCACCCGGATTGCGTCAGCGACGCGCCCGCTGACCATCTGCAGGATCAGGTCGGAATCGATCAGGCTGAAGCCGGCCCCGGAGTTGCTGCGGTAATCGACCTCGCGCGCGCCGCCCTGCAACGGGTCCTTGACTTTCGCGGCCTCCAGCCTGGGCCGCGCGCGCTTGATGATCCAGTCGCAGAACGCGCGCGGGATGAAGTTCTCGACTACGCCGACGGGCGGTGACTGGAACTTCCATTGCGCCTCCAGCGGCGCATCCCAGGCGCTGGCGTCGAACTGCGCCGGGTCACCCAGTATCGCAATCTGCTGGCTGGCGCGCTCATCGCCGTGGTTGGCCGCTTCCTTCATCAGCTTGACGGCCGGCGCCCATTCGCCGGACAGCGTCGCGACGACCGACATCAGCGCGAGCGCCTGGGGCATGCCCTGGTTGGCGGCAGCCTCCACGAGCGCAGCGCCCTTCGCGGGGTCGAATGGCGCCGCCCGGCCGACCAGCAGGCGCGCGCCGAGCACGTGCTGGGCCGGCGCATAGCCATTGTCGGCGGCCCGGCGCAGCCAGTCGAGCGCCTGCTCGTGCAGGCCGCTGTTGTCGAGCATGATGGCGAGGTTCATCTGCGCATCGGGATCGCCCGACTCCGCGCGCTGCTGCATGGATTGGTCGTGGTGGGCCATCGGAAAACCGCCTTGTGCGTTCGAGGCGCGCGGCGCGATTAGCGGTGCGCGACAAGCCGGCGATGATAGCCGAAGTGCTTCCGCCGCGGCACTGCGGGCGATCGTTCTGGTCATGCCCGTGCTCCGCGGCTTAAACTCGCGTGGGCAAGGACAGAGAAGGCGACATCACCATGGCTATTAAGTCCTGCCTGCTGGTCGGCGTCGCGGCGACATTTGCGCTGGCCGGCGCCGCGCGCGCGACCGACCTGAACTACAACTACATCGAGGCCGGCTACCAGGTGGTCGACTTCGACGACGTCAGCCAGGATCTCAAGAGCGTCACGATCAACGGCTCATTCCTGATTGCCGAGCAGGTCTACGTCTTTGCCGGCTACCAGGACGGCGAAACCGACAGCGTGTCGCTGGGTCCCAACCGTGGACGCATCGGTCTCACCGGGTACACGCTCGGCCTCGGCTATCGACACGGCCTGAGCCGGCAGACAGACCTGAACTTCGCGGCGGCTTTCGAACGGCGGGAAGTCGAGGGCCAGGGCGGCCTGTCGTTTCTTGGATCGGACGACGAGAGCGGCTATTCGCTGTCGCTCGGCCTGCGGCACCTGGTGAGCTCGCAGTTCGAACTCGGCGCCGACGTCACCTACATCGATGTCGGCGACGACGATACGGTGCTGACGCTCGGCGGACTGTGGCATATCAACGAGGTCGTTGCGGTCAGCGCGAGCTTCTTCGTCGGCAGCGATGCCGAGGGCTTCGAGGGCGGCATCCGCTTCAAGTTCTGAGGCCCTGCGCAAAGGCGGACGCGCGATGCGATTCCTGCATACGGCCGACTGGCACCTCGGTCGCCAGTTCCACAATTTTTCGCTGATTGAGGATCAGCGCCATGCGCTGGCGCAGCTCGTGGCGGCTGCCGCTGACAGCGAGGCGCAGGCCGTGGTGATTGCCGGCGACGTGTTCGATCGCGCCGTGCCGAGTCCGGAAGCCGTCGCGCTGCTCGACGAGTGCCTTGCCGAGCTGGTGCTCGGCCTGCACATACCGGTCGTCATGATCGCCGGCAATCACGACAGCGGCCGGCGCCTCGGATTTGCCGCCGGACTGCTTGCCCGGGCCGGCTTGCACGTGTTCGGACAGTGCCAGGCCACGCCGGGCGCAGTGACGCTCGAGGACGGCCATGGCCCCGTGCACTTCATCGGCCTGCCTTACGCCGAGCCCGCGCAGGTCCGCGAGGCGAGCGGGGAGCCGTCGCTGCAGGGACACCAACAGGCCATGACCTGGCAGACGCAGGCGGGCCTTCGGGGCATCCCGGCGGACGAGCGCAGCGTGTGCGTGGCGCACTGCTTCGTCGCGGGCGGCGCCGAGAGCGAGTCGGAGCGGCCGCTGAGCGTCGGTGGTACCGCGGCGGTCTCGCCTGAATGTTTCGCCGGCTTCAGCTACACGGCGCTCGGTCACCTGCATCGTCCGCAGGCGATCGGCGAGCGTATCCACTACGCGGGTTCGCTGTTGAAGTACTCGTTCTCCGAGATTCCGCACCTCAAGTCGGCCAACCTCGTCGAGCTCGATGCGCACGGCGCCGTCAGTGTGGAGCGGCGGCCGCTCGCGCCGCGTCGCGACCTGCGGCTCGTCGAGGGAACGCTGGCAGCCCTGCTGGAGGGACCCGCGCCGGGCGAGCGGTCGGAGGACTTCCTGCTGGTGCGCCTGAGCGACCAGGGGGCATTGCTCGACCCGATGGGCCGGCTCCGGGAGATCTATCCGAACGTGCTCCACATCGAGCGGCCGGCGCTGCTGCAGGGGGCGGGGCATGCCTTGCAGGTGCGCCAGCCTGCCGGCGGGGATCGCGAATTGTTTGCGGCCTTTTTCGAGCAGGTCACCGGTGCGCCCTTGTCCAAGTCGCAGGCGGCGGCATTCGACGAGGTGCTGGATGAGGTCATGCGCCACGATCGTGAGGCGCAAAGTTGAGGCCGCTGAAGCTGGCGCTGAGCGCATTCGGCCCGTACGCGGGGACCGAGACTGTCGACTTCCGGCAACTCGGCGAGCAACGGCTGTTCCTCGTGCACGGCGCAACCGGTGCCGGCAAAACCAGCCTGCTGGACGCGATCTGCTTCGCCTTGTACGGCGACATGAGCGGCGAGGAGCGCGACGGCAAGGGTTTCCGCAGTCAGCACGCCGGGCCCGAGCAGCTGAGCTCCGTGACGCTGGACTTCAGCGTCGGCGAGCACAGTTACCGCATCACGCGCCAGCCCGAGCAGGAGCGCGCGAGGCGCCGCGGCGAGGGCACGACGAGGTCGCCGGCCGCGGCGACCCTCTGGGACCGGACCGGCCTCCACGACGACGAGGCTGAGGGGCGAGTGCTGGCGACCCGCTCCAGCCAGGCCACCGAGGAGGTTGCCGGTATCCTGGGCTTGCGCAGCGAGCAGTTCCGCCAGGTCATCGTGCTGCCGCAAGGCCGCTTTCGCGACCTGCTGCTGGCGAAGTCCGCGGAGCGCGAGGCGATCCTGCGGCAGCTGTTCGACACCGCCTTCTACGGGCGTATCGAGGAGAGCCTGGGCCAGCGGAGTCGCGAGCTCAAGGCCGAGGCGGACGCCCGGCGGGCAGAGTGCGCGACGCTGCTCAGGCGCGAGGGCTGCGCCGACGAAGAGGAAGTTCGCCAGCTGTCGCTGGGCCTCCAGGCAAGAAAGTCCGAGCTTGACGCGCGCGCCGCAGACTTGCAGCAACAGAGTTCGCTCGCGGCACAGGCCCTCGAGCGCGCCACCGCGGATCACGCGGCCTTCCAGCGGCTGGCGCAGATCGAGGCGACGCTCGGGCAGCTCGCGGGGCGCCGCGCTGCCATCGATGCGGATCGCGCGCGGCTCGAGTCCGCGCAGCGTGCCGCGGGCCTCGCCGATCTCCTGGCCCGGCTGGAGGAGCATCGCGCCGCCGCCGCCGCCGCGCGCTCGGCCGCCGAGTCCTTGCAGCGCCAGCACGACGCCGCCGCCGAGGCGCTGCGTGTTACAGCTGCGAAGTCCGCGGCGGAGCGCGCGCGGACGCCGGAGCGTGAGCGTCTGCGCGAGACGCTCGGGGAGCAGCAGCGGGCCTTGCCGCAGGTCCAGGAACTGGCGGCCGCGCTGCGGCACCGGCAGTCGCTGGCGGTCGCGCAACAGCGGGCGGACGCCGACCTTGCCGCCGCCCAGCAAGCGGTGGCGGGGGCGCACGCGCGCGCGGCGGCGCTGCGCACCCGGCGCGAGGCAGGCAGCGCGGCATGGCTGGCACGGGAACTTCGCCCGGGCGCGCCGTGCCCGGTCTGCGGGTCGACGGAGCATCCCCGCCCGGCCGCGGGCGACAGCGAGATTCCGGCACGGGAAGAAATCCTCGCCGCAGAAGCGGTGGCGCAGGAGGCTGAAGCGGGCCGGGAAAAGGCAGCCACGAGGCAGCAGGCGACCGGGCGGGAAATGTCCGCGCTGGAGAGCCTGATCGGCGCGCACCAGAAGCAGCTGGCAGGCGTCGCAACTGCCTCGCTGGCCGGGCTGGCCGAGGTGCAGCAGGCCGCGGCGCGCACGCAGGCGGAGTTGCAGGGATTGCAGTCCGCCTTCGAGCAGGCGGACCAGGCGCATCGTGAAGCCCGCGAGCGCTTCGCGGGACTTGCCTCGCAACTGGAAGGCGGGCTGCGCCAGCGCGAGGCGACCGCCGCACAACTGCTGGCCACGGAGGCTGAGTGGTCGCGGCGCCTCGAGCGGGCCGGCTTCCGGGACGAACAGGCGTACCGGGAGGCCCAACTTCCCGAGGCCGAGCAGGCGGCGCTCGGCGCGGCAATCGCGACGTTCGACCGCGAGCTGGTGGCCGAGTCGGCGCGGGCCGAACAGGCCAGGGCAGGCGTGGCGGGGCTGGACAAGCCGGACCTTGCGGCGAGCCGGAGCACTGCCGATGCGGCCGCCGTCGCCCATGGCGAGGCCAGCCGGGAAGCCGGACAGCTGGCACAACGGATCAGCGACCTCGCTGGCACGCTGGCGGGGCTCCGGCAGCTCGACGTCGCGTATCGCGCGGCCGAAGCACGCTATGCCGTGCTCGGCACACTGGCCGACGCGGCCACGGGCAAGAATGCGCATCGCGTGTCGCTGCAGCGTTTCGTGCTCGCCAGCCGGCTCGATGACGTGCTCGCCGCCGCGAGCCAGCGGCTCGGCGCGATGAGCCGCGGCCGTTACCTGCTGCGCCGTGCCGCCGAGGCCACCGACCGTCGCATCGCCGGCGGCCTCGAGCTGGAAGTAGAGGATTCTTATACGGCCAGCAGTCGCCCGGTGGCGACGCTGTCCGGTGGCGAGAGTTTCCAGGCGGCGCTGGCGCTGGCGCTCGGCCTGTCGCAGGTCGTGCAGAACTATGCGGGCGGCATTCGCCTGGACACGATCTTCATCGACGAGGGCTTCGGCAGCCTCGACCCCGAAGCGCTGGACCTTGCAATCAACACCCTGGTCGACCTGCAGCAGTCGGGCCGCATGGTCGGGGTCATCTCGCACGTGCCGGAGCTGCGCGAGCGCATCGGCGCGCGGCTCGAAGTGCTGGCCGGCGCCGCTGGCAGCCGGACGATCTTCCATCTGCCGTGAGTTGCACTGCTTTCCGTGTTGACAGCGGTCGGGGCTTGCATTCACCCTTGCCGCGCGCTGCGCACCCGCAGTGCCCCGCCCGCATCGATGCCACTGGAGCCCCGGTATGCTTTACGTCGACCTGCCGACCGCCGATGACCTTGCTGACCTTGCCACGCAACCCAACGATATCGGCGTGTCCATCTTCCTGCCCACGACGCCCGTCAGTGTGGAGTCGGATGGCGACCGGATTCTCCTGAAGAACCTGGCCAAGGAGGCAGTCGCACAGCTGGAGGCGGCCTCGGCGGACAAGCGGCGGGTCAGTGCCCTCGCCGAGGAGCTGGACGACCTGGTCGATGACGACGCGTTCTGGCGCTTCCAGGCTCATGGGCTGGTCGTGTATGCGACGCCGGACAACTTGCGGACTTATCGGTTGCCGAACGCCCTCGAGCCGATGGTCAAGGTTTCGGACCGCTTCCACCTGAAGCCGTTGTTGCGCTCGGTGACTTTCTGCAACGCCGGTTATGTGCTCGCGCTGGCCGATGGCGGCGTGCGGCTGATCGAGGTGTCCGCAGACCTGCCGGCGACCGAGGTCAAGGTCGAGGGCATGCCGACAGACGCAGCCTCGGCGGTCGGCAAGGCGAGCATCGCGAGCCGGTCCTACAGCGGGCGAATCGTCGGCTCCGAAGGCAAGAAGGTGCGGCTGCGGCAATACGCGCGCCAGATCGACGGCGCCCTGCGCGGGTTGCTGGGCGGCGGCGCGGCGCCGCTGATCCTGGCCTCGGTTGAGAATCTCGGCGCGTTGTATCGTTCCGTCAACACCTACCCGCACCTCGCCGCGCAGAGCATCGAAGGCAATCCGGAGCGACTGTCTGCCGCGGAGCTGGCCGCGGCCGCGCGGCGGGTTCTCGACGAGATCTACAGCAAGCGCGTGGCCGACTGGAACGCGCTGTACCGCAGGCGCATCAACGAGGACCGCGCGACCACGGATATCGCGCGCGCGGCGCGCGCCGCGACCTTCGGGGCGGTCCAGAGCCTGCTGGTGGACATGGACAAGGTCGTCAATGGCACGGTCGACGAGGGCGACGGCACGGTCCATTTTGCCGATGGCGCGTGCGCGGACACCTATGGCGTCGTCGACGAGATCGCCCGGCGCGTACTGTTGTCGGGTGGCGAAGTCTGGAGCGTGCGAGCGGCTGATATCCCGGACGGCAAGCCAATGGCCGCGATCCTGCGCTACGCGCTGTAGGCCGGCTGCGGGCGCTCGGCGGGCATGGCTGCGCGGTCGCTCGCCCTGCGCCCGCGACGATGATCGCCGGAGTTCCCGATAGCATTTGCCTTCGAGGGAAGGAGACTGAAGTGGTGTGGCCAGCATGACCCGGAAGACCGATTCGCCGGCCGCGTCCGCTCCAAAGATCGTGATCGTCGGTGGCGTGGCCGGCAGTGCCTCCGCCGCTGCCAGGGCCCGTCGCCTGAACGAGCGCGCCACGATCGTGATGTTCGAGAAGGACGAGCATGTCTCGTTCGCAAACTGCGGCCTGCCGTATTCCATCGGCGGGGAGATCACGGATCGCAGCCAGCTGCTGATCGCGACGCCGGAATTGTTTCACGATCGCTTCCGCATCGATGCGCGCATCCGCCAGGAAGTCATCGCGATCGACCGGGCGGGCAAGTCGGTCACGGCCAGGAAGCTCGCGACCGGCGAGACCTACACGGAAAGCTACGACAAGCTGATCCTGTCACCGGGCGCCGCGCCGGTCGTGCCGCCGATTCCGGGCGCGAACGCCAGCGGCGTATTCACGCTGAGGAATATCGACGACATGGACCGGATCATGGCGGCCATGGCGGACGCCCGCGAGGCAGTCGTCGTCGGCGCGGGCTATATTGGTCTCGAGGTGGCTGAACAGTTCGTCCACAGGGGACTGAAAGTCGCGGTCGTCGAGTTGCAGGAACAGGTCATGCCGTTCTTCGACCGCGAGATTGCCGAGCCCCTGCACCGCGAGATCGAACGAAACTGTATCCGCCTCGAACTCGGGCGCGGCATTACTGCAATCGAGCAGGCACAGGGCAAGGCGACGGGCGTGACTCTTGCGGACGGGACGCGCCTGCCGGCCGACCTGGTATTGCTCAGCGTCGGCGTCCGGCCGGTTGTCACGCTTGCCGCCGATGCGGGCCTGGCGATCGGGACAGGGGGCGGCATCGTCACCGACGCCTTCATGCGGACATCCGACCCCGACATCTATGCGGTCGGCGATGCCGCGGAATACAGCTTCGGCCCGACGGGGGCGCGGATGCGCGTGCCGCTGGCGGGCATCGCCAACAGGACCGGCCGGCTGGCCGGTCAGCATGCCGCCACGGGCGCTGCGAGGGCGGCGCCGGCGGCCTGGGGCACATCGGTGTTGCGCGTATTCAGCTACGCGGCGGGGATCGCCGGGCTGTCGCTGCGGGCTGCGCGGCAGGCCGGGTTCGATGCCCGTGCGGTGCACATCGTCTCCCACCACCACGCCAGCTATTACCCGGGCGCCGCGCCGCTGGCGGTCAAGCTCGTCTACGAGAACGCCACCGGCCTCGTGCTCGGTGCGCAGGCCGTCGGGGCCGCCGGGGTCGACAAGCGCCTCGATGTCGTCGCCACGTTGATGCATTTCCGCGGCACGGTCGATGACCTCGCGGACCTGGATCTCGCCTATGCGCCGCCCTTCGGGTCTGCCAAGGACCCGCTGCACATGGCGGCATTTGCCGCGCAGAATGACCTCGACGGCCTGTCTCGTCTGATCCAGCCAGATGCGGATCTGTCGGGTTTCCAGGTCGTCGATGTCCGCGAGCCCGCGGAGATCGAGGCGCTGCCGTTGTCGCATGCTCCGCATGCGATAAATATCCGGCTCAACGAGCTGCGCGACCGGTTGATCGAGCTCGATCCGGCGCGCCCGACGGTCGTGACCTGTCGCGGTGGGCCACGCGCCCACCTGGCGCTGCGAATTCTCGTGCAGCACCAGTTCGCCGAGGTCTACAATCTGTCCGGCGCTGCGGCGATGCGGGATTTTTCGATGAATCGCCGCTCCGGCGCAGTGCCCGGGACGCTGGTCGATCTGCCATGTCCCCAGCACCTGGTCGATGATGACTGAGACCGCTGGCAGGCGCGGACAACTCTTGGAGCACCTATGAGCAAGCACAGATTCGAAACCCTGCAGGTCCATGCCGGGCAGGCGCCGGCCGCAGGCACGCACTCGCGCGCCGTGCCGATCCACCAGACGACCTCCTACACGTTCACCGACGCTGACCACGGCGCGCGGCTGTTCGCCCTGCAGGAGTTCGGCAACATCTACACGCGCATCATGAACCCGACGACCGACGTGTTCGAGCAGCGCGTCGCGGCGCTCGAGGGCGGCGTGGCGGCGCTTGCCACGGCCAGCGGCCAGGCGGCGCAGTTCCTGGCGATCACGACACTCGCCGAAGCCGGCGACAACATCGTGTCGGCCACCAGTCTTTACGGCGGCACCTGGAACCAGTTCAAGGTGCAGTTCCCGCGCCTCGGCATCGATGTGCGCTTCGTCGGCACCGACGATTTCGCCGGCTGGGAGCGCGCCATCGACGACCGTACCCGCGCGCTGTACGTCGAAAGCATCGGCAACCCGGGCTTCGACGTGCCGGATTTCGAGCGCCTCTCGGCGATCGCGAAGGCGCACGGCCTGCCGCTGGTCGTCGACAACACCTTTGGCTGCGCCGGCTACCTGCTGCGGCCGATCGAGCACGGCGCCGACATCGTCGTGCAGTCGGCCACGAAGTGGATCGGAGGGCATGGCACCTCGATCGGCGGCGTCATCGTCGACGCGGGCAAGTTCGACTGGTTCGGCGAGCGCTTCAAGACCTTTCACAGCCCGTCCCCCGGCTACCACGGCATGAACTTCGCCGAGGTGTTCAGCCCGGACGGGCCATTCGGCAATATCGCGTTCATCATTCGCGCCCGAGTCGAGGGATTGCGCGACTGGGGTCCGGCGCTCGCGCCCTTCAATTCCTTCCTGTTCCTGCAGGGGCTCGAGACGCTGTCCTTGCGCGTGCAACGGCACTGCGACAATGCACTCGAGCTGGCGCGCTGGCTCAAGGCCCAGCCGCTGGTCGAGCGGGTGAACTTTCTTGGTCTCGAGGACCACCCGTATCACGAGCGCGCAAAGAAGTACTTGCGCCATGGCTTCGGCGCCGTGCTGACTTTCGGCATCCAGGGCGGGCTCGAGGCGGGCAAACGCTTCATCAACTCGGTGGAACTCGCCAGCCACCTTGCAAATGTCGGCGACGCAAAGACGCTGCTCATCCACCCGGCGAGCACGACTCACCAGCAGCTCTCCGCGGCGGATCAGCTCGCGGCCGGCGTCAGGCCGGACCTGGTGCGTGTCGCGGTCGGCATCGAGCACATCGACGACATCAAGGAAGACTTCAGCCAGGCCTTCGCCAAGGTGGCGAGCCAGGGCGGATGAGCAAGCTCCCGCTGGTGTCCGCGGCGCCGGTCTCGAAGGAGACGCGCCTGTGGCGACTCGATGCGCCGTTCGCGCTCGAGAGCGGCATCGTGCTGCCGGGCGTGCAGGTCGCCTATCGCACCTGGGGTGAGCTTGCGCCCGATGGCGGCAACGCCGTGCTCGTCTGCCACGCGCTGACAGGTTCGGCCGATGCCGACGTCTGGTGGGGCGGGCTGTTCGGGCCGGACCGGGCGTTGGACCCGGCGCGCGATTTCATCATCTGCAGCAATGTGCTGACCGGCTGCTACGGGACCAGCGGCGCGATCCAGCCGCATCCCGAAGATGGCGAGCCCTGGGGCAGCCGCTTTCCGGTTGCGACCATTCGCGACATGGTGCGGCTGCAGGCGCTGCTGCTCGATGATCTCGGCGTTGGCGAACTGCAGCTGGTGCTCGGGCCTTCGCTCGGCGGCATGCAGGTGCTGGAGTGGGCGGCCAGTTACCCGGAGCGGGTCAGGGCGATGGCGCCGATCGGGGTCTCCGGGCGCCACTCGGCCTGGTGCATAGCAATCAGCGAGAGCCAGCGCCGCGCGATCTACCTGGACCCGGACTGGCGCGACGGTCGCTATCCGCTCGACCGGCCGCCGCGCTACGGCCTGTCGGTGGCGCGCATGATTGCGATGTGCAGTTACCGCAGCTGGGAGAACTTCGAACAACGCTTCGGGCGCAAGACGCAGGACTGGGACGGCCAGTTCGCCGTGAGTTCCTACCTCAATTACCAGGGCGAGAAACTCTACCGCCGCTTCGACGCCAACACCTATGTCCGGCTCACGCAGGCGATGGACAGCCACGACCTGGCGCGCGGGCGGGGCGAGTATGCCGAGGTGCTCGGTGCCATGAAGATGCCGGCGCTGATCGTCTCCGTGGACTCGGACGTGCTGTATCCGCCGCGCGAACAGCAGGAGCTTGCGGCATTGCTGCCCGGCGCGCGCTACGAGGTGCTGCACACCTCGGCCGGCCACGACGGCTTCCTGATCGAGACCGAGGCGCTCAGCGCGATGTTGCTCGGACTGCGTCGCCAGTGACGGGCCCGGGCCGGCTCCTCAGTCGACCGGCTCGAACCGCCCCAGGAAGAAGCGCAGCTGCTCGGGCTCGTAGCTGAATCTGAGCCCGCGGATGGTGTCCGCCTGCGCCGCGACCTCGATGACGCTCTCGGCGACCACGTCCATGTGCGCCTGCGTGTAGACGCGGCGGGGGATCGTCAGGCGGACCAGCTCGAGACTCGGCATGTAGTCCTGGCCGGTTTCCTTGTCGCGTCCCGCCGATACCGCGCCGCGCTCCATGGAGCGGACGCCGGAATCGACATAGATCGCGGCCGCGAGCGCCTGCGCGGGGAACTGGTGCTGCGGAATGTGCGGCAGGATGCGGCGCGCATCCAGGAATACCGCGTGGCCGCCGACCGGCTGCACGATCGGCACGCCGGCGTCATCGAGCAGCCTGCCGAGGTACTCGACCTGGCCGACGCGCGCGCGTATGTGGTGATCGTCCACGCTCTCGCGAATGCCGATCGACATCGCTTCCATGTCGCGCCCGGCAAGGCCTCCGTATGTGTGCAGGCCCTCGTAGACGACCACGAGGTCGCAGGCGCGCCGGTACAGGTCAGCGTCGTTCATCGCGAGGAACCCGCCGATGTTGACCAGCGCGTCCTTCTTCGCTGACATCGTCGCGATGTCCGTCAGGGAGCAGATCTCGTGCACGATCGCAGCGATGCTTTGGTCCTGGTAGCCGGCCTCGCGTTGCTGGATGAAATAGGCGTTCTCGGCGACCCGCGTCATGTCGTGCACGATCGGGATGCGGTGCGCTTCTGACCACGCGCGCACGGCCTTGAGGTTGGCCATCGAGACCGGCTGGCCGCCCGCCATGTTCACGGCCGTGGCGAGGCTGAGGTAGGGGATTCGCTCGGCGCCCACGCGCGCCACCAGCGCATCGAGCTTGGCAAGGTCCATGTTGCCCTTGAAGGGCGAGGAATCCGAGGCGTCGTGCGCTTCGTCCACGATGACGTCGACGAAGGTGCCGCCGGCGAGCTCCTGGTGCACGCGGGTGGTCGTGAAATACATGTTGCCCGGCACGTAGTCGCCAGCCTTGATCAGCAGGCGGCTGATCAGGTGCTCGGCGCCGCGGCCCTGGTGCGTCGGCACCATGTGACGGTAGCCGTAGACCTGCTCGACGGTATCGCGCAGGTGGTAGTAATTGGCGCTGCCGGCATAGGCCTCGTCGCCGAGCATCATGCCGGCCCACTGGCGATCGCTCATCGCCGAGACGCCCGAGTCCGTCAGCAGGTCGATGTAGACGTCGTCGGAGCGCAGCAGGAAAGTGTTGTAGCCCGCTTCGACGATCGCCTTGCGCCGCTCTTCCGGCGTGGTCGTCTTCAGCAGCTCGACCATCTTGATCTTGAACGGCTCGGCCCACGAGCGTCGCTTGCTGGTCATGCCGGTTCCCCCGCTGGCCCTTGCCGGGCAGCCAAAAGCACATTCTGCCTGTATGTATAGGCAGCTTCGGATTAGCAATAGACCGTATTGAAATCTCCCAGCGGCGTTTGTCGCGTTATCATCCACGCTTGGCTTCTGGACCTGCCTGGAGGAACAATAATGATGCGGCACCCGATTCTCTGCGCGCTGATGCTGATCTTTGCGCTCTGCTCGACGGTATCTGCGAGCGAACGCAAGCCCCTCGATGCAGACACGATGTGGCAGTTGCAGCGGCTCTCCAGCCCGACAATTTCGCCGGACGGCAAGCAGGCTGTCGTCGCCGTGACTCGCTACGAAGTGCCCGAGGACAAGGCGATCACGAACCTGTGGCTGGTGCCCGCAGACGGCAGCGCGGCCCGGCAGCTGACGACGCATCCGGGCGCCGATTCGAGTCCCGCGTGGAGCCCGGACGGCAAGTACATCGCGTTCGTCTCCAAGCGCGGCGACGACGAGCAGGGCCAAATCTACGTGATCCCGGTCGGCGGGGGCGAAGCCGGCAGGCTGACCAGCGTGCCGACGGGCGCCGGCGCGCCGAAATGGTTTCCCGATTCGCGCGAGCTCGCGTTCATCAGCCGGGTATTCGAGGACGCCGAGGACTGGGAAACGATGGCTGCGCGCCTGAAGGCCGAGAAGGACTCGAAGGTATCGGCCAAGGCCTGGGACAAGGCGCCGCTCAGTTACTGGGACCGCTGGCACGATGCGCGCCGGCCGCACCTGTACCGGATCTCGATCGACGGCGGCGAGCCGCGGCCGATCACGCCAGGTTCCGGTATCCACCTGATGATCAGCGAGGCCGGCACGGGTAGCTACGATATTTCGCCCGACGGCGCCGAGATCGCCGTCGTGGCCGACTCCGACGCGACCGGGACTCGTTCGAATCCCGACATCTACCTGCTCCCGGCGGCCGGCGGCCAGGCCCGCAACATCACGCCCGACAATGAGGCGCCAGATTTTGCGCCGGCCTACAGCCCCGACGGACGCCTGCTGGCCTTTTCGAAGCAAAGCATCCGGGGCTTCTATGGCGACCAGTCGCAATTGGTGCTGCACGATCGCAGCAGCGGCTCCCAGCGCATCGTCACGGAGGGCTTCGACCGCTCGGTCAGCGGCGTGACCTGGGCGCCGGACAGCCGCAGCGTGTACACCGTCGTCGATGACGCAGGGAATCATCGGCTGTACGCGATCGACATGCGCAGCGGCACGTCGCGCGCCATCACCCGCGAGCACAGCTTCTCCGCCCCCGTGCTGTCGGCCAATGGACGTGTGCTGCTGGCGCTGCGACAGAGCTTCAGCGAGCCGCCGACGCTTGTCAGCATCGACCCGCGCCAGGGCGCCGTCACGAAGCTGTCCCGGTTCAACGACGCGATCCTCGCCGGCGTCGACTTCGGCCGCTACGAGAGCGTCACCTACGAGGGCGCGAACGGCGCGCCAATCCAGATGTGGGTCGTCTATCCGCCGGGCTTCGATCCGGCGCAAAAATATCCGCTGTACCTGCTGCTGCATGGCGGCCCGCACAACGGCATTCCGGACGGCTTCCATTTCCGCTGGAACGCGCATGTGTTTGCCGGCTGGGGCTACGTAACGGGCTGGCACAACTTTCACGGCTCGAGCGGCTTCGGCCAGGACTTCACGGATTCCATCAATCCCCACCAGTCCGAGCTGCCGTATATCGACACGATCAAGGCAGCCGAGTGGTTCGCTGCCCAGCCCTGGATCGATGCGGAGCGCATGGGCGCCGGTGGCGGCAGCTATGGCGGCTACCTGGCGTCGATCCTGCTGGGCCGGGAGCATCCCTTCAAGACGCTCGTCGCGCATGCGGCCGTGTTCAACTGGCTGACGCAGTACGCGTCGGACTACGGCGCGTCGCAGCGCCGGTTCGGCGAGTACTGGGTCAATCCCTCACACTACGAGCTGTCCTCGCCCCACAATGGCGCGGCGAACTTCGATACGCCGACGCTGGTCATCCACGGCCAGCTCGACTATCGCGTGCCGCTGAATCACGGCATCGAGCTGTTCAACATCCTGCAGAACCGGGGCGTCCGCAGCCGCTTCGTGTACTACCCGGACGAGAATCACTGGATCCTGAAGCCGAACAACTCGCTGCGCTGGTACACCGAAAAGAAGGACTGGCTGGCGGAGTTCCTGCAGCCCTAGCGGGCGCTGCGCCGCTCGCCGCCCGGTCCGCCGCGGTTGCCGCCGGAAGCGCGCTCATTGCCGGAGGGCCGGCTGCCCGCCGAGGCACTGGCCGGACCGCGGCCGCTACCGGCCGGCGTGGCGCTGGCGCCTGTGCCGCGCCCGGCGGCGCGCTGCTGCGGCGCCGGGGACGAGGGTGCGGCCGCGGGAGCCGGCGCGGTCGCCCGCGAGCCAGGGGTCGCCCGCGAGCTAGGGGCCGCCCGCGAGCTAGGGGCCGCCCGCGAGCCAGGGGTCGCCCGCGAGCTAGGGGTCGCCCGCGAGCTAGGGGCCGCCCGCGGACTCGGGGCCGCGCGAGGGCTAGGGGTCGCCCGTGGACTTGAGAACGTCGGGGCACGCG
>CAYWYS010000047.1:0-21281 GCA_964462675.1 uncultured Thioalkalivibrio sp. | reverse complement strand
CGAACGGCAGGTCGGCCGAGACCATCAGCATCACGGTGTCGTCGTGGGTGCGCGCATAGTCGTTGAACTTGCGGGTCGAGAGCGCGCAGACCGGCGTGTCGATGCTCGGGAAGATCGACAGCAGTTTCTTCTTGCCCATCCAGCGCGACAGCGAGACGTCGTTCAGGTCGCGGTCCGTCAGCGTGAAGTCAGGCGCCTTGCTCCCCACGCGCGGGAATTCGCCGGCGGTGTGAATCTCGTTGCCTTGCAGGGTGATCGTTGCCATGGGGTTACTCCGGGTGTGACTCGTGCATGCGAGCGCCTCAGGCCACTCGCGCCTGGCGCAGAACTTCGTTAAGCGCCTGGAAATAGGTCTCGATATCGGCCGCCGTCCGGGTCTCGGTGGCGCAGACGAGCAGCGCGTGGCCGAGTTCCGGATAGTCGCCGGAGAGATCGTAGCCGCCGAGGATGCCGCGCTCCGCCAGCGTCTCGAGGACAGGACCGACCGGCCGGCCGAGCTGCAGCACCGACTCGTGGAAGAACGGCCCGGTGAACACGCGCCTTACGCCCTCGATGGACTCCAGCTGCCCGACGAGCTCGGCGGTGTTGCGCACGCAGGCGGCAGCGACGCGCTGCAGCCCCTCGGCGCCGAGCAGGCTCATGTAGATTGTCGCCGCCGTGACCAGCAGGCCCTGGTTGGTGCAGATGTTCGAGGTCGCCTTCGAGCGCCGGATGTGCTGCTCGCGCGCCTGCAGCGTCAGCGCGAAGCCCTCGCGGCCGTCGAGATCCACGGTGCGCCCGACGATGCGCCCGGGCATCTGCCGCACCAGCGCGCTGCGGCAGCCGAAAAAGCCGAAGTACGGCCCGCCGGAAGACAGCGGCACGCCGAGCGGCTGGCCCTCGCCGCACGCGATGTCGGCGCCGGCCGTGCCCCATTCCCCCGGCGGCGTCAGCAGCGCCAGGCTGATCGGGTTCACGACCGCGATCACCAGCGCGCCCTTCGCGTGCGCCCAGTCGGTCAGGCGTGCGACGTCCTCGTAGCTGCCGAAAAAGTTCGGCTGCTGGATGACCAGTGCCGTGACGTCCTCGCTGTCCCAGCGGCGCAGGGCCTCGGGGAGCGTGGTGCCGGTCTCGGCGCAGTAGGGCACGGTCTCGAATTCCAGCCCCTGGCCGCCCGCGATGCTGCCGGCGACGCGCCGATAAACCGGGTTGACGGTCGCGGGCACGAGGATGCGGCCGGCCTTGGAGCCGCGGTTGGCGCGCACCGCCATCAGCGCGGCCTCGGCCATCGCCGACGCGCCGTCGTACAGCGAGGCGTTGGAGACGTCCATGCCGGTCAGCGCGGCCATCATGGACTGGTACTCGTAGATCAGCTGCAGCGTGCCCTGGCTGGCCTCCGCCTGGTACGGCGTGTAGGCGCTGTAGAACTCGCCGCGGGTCGTGATCTCCCAGACCGCCGCGGGAATGTGGTGCTCGTAGGCGCCGGCGCCGATGAAGTTCAGGTGGCCCGCGTCGCGTGCCGCGCGCTCGCGCATCAGCCGCTGGATCTCCATTTCGCCAAGCGCCGCTGGCACGCCGGCCAGCGCCTCGACCTTGAGGCCGGGCGGAATCTCGTCGAACAACTGCTCGATGCCGGCCACACCGATCGCATCGAGCATGGTGCGGATGTCGTCAGCCGTGTGCGGTATGAAAGGCATCGCCGGATCAATCCTCGAGGGTGGCTGCGTATGCTTTCGCGTCGAGCAGCGCGGAGGTTTCGGCCCCGGCCGCCGGCTTGATCTTCATGATCCAGCCCGCGCCGTACGGGTCCGTGTTCAGCAGCTCCGGCTGGGCGCCCAGCGCGGCATTCCCCTCGATGATCTCGCCCGCGATCGGACTGTAGACGTCCGAGGCAGCCTTGACCGACTCGACCACCGCGCAGGCCTCGCCGGGGCTGACGCTGCGGCCGGCGTCCGGCGTCTCGACGAACACCAGGTCGCCGAGCGCGCCCTGGGCATGGTCGGTGATGCCGACCGTAACGCTGCCGTCAGCCTCGCTGCGCAGCCATTCGTGCGAACGGGTGTACTTCAGATCGGCGGGGATATTGCTCATCGCTGGCCTCTCGGATGCCGGGTGTCTGTTGAATGCTTCAGTCGAGCTGGATGCGGGGCTTGCCGTTGCGGACGAACGGCGGACGGACGACGCGCGCCTCGAGCAGGCGGCCACGTACCTCGACCTGGAGCCGCTCGCCGGCGCCTGCCGGGACGCGCGCGAATGCGATCGAGCGCCCGAGCGTCGGCGAGAAGCCGCCACTCGTGACTTCGCCGTCGCCGGCAGCGGTCACGACCCGCTGGTGCGCGCGCAACACGCCGCGGTCCTCGAGCAGCAGTCCGACCATCTTGCGTTGCGGCCCGGCGGCACGCTGCGCCTCGAGCACGGCGCGGCCGATGAACTCGCGCTCTGCGGGCTCCCAGGCGACCGTCCAGCCCAGCCCGGATTCTAGCGGGCTGGTGGTCTCGTCCATGTCCTGGCCGTACAGGTTCATGCCGGCTTCCAGGCGCAGCGTGTCGCGCGCGCCGAGCCCGCAAGGCCGGATGCCGGCGGCGACCAGCGCACGCCAGAACTGCACGGCCTGTGCGCCGGGCAGGATGATCTCCCAGCCGTCCTCGCCGGTGTAGCCGGTGCGCGCGACGAACAGGTCGCCAAGTGGCGCGGCCGTGAACGGTGCCAGCGCCAGCGCCGCGGCGCGGACGTCGGCCGGCAACAGCGCGGCGGCCTTGTCGCGCGCCTGCGGGCCCTGCACGGCGATCATCGCCAGCTCGGGACGCTCTTGAACGCTGATGCCGCGGCCGGCGGCCTGGCGCTCCAGCCAGGCGAGATCCTTGGCGCGGGTCGCCGCATTGACGACCATGCGAAAGCGGTCCTCGGCGAGGAAATAGACGATCAGGTCGTCGATGACGCCGCCGTCCTCGTTGAGCATGCAGCTGTAGAGCGCCTTGCCGGGGGCCTGCAGGCGGGCCACGTCATTCGCGAGCAGGCCTTGCAGCCAGGCGCGCACCGCCGACCCGTCGAGATCGACGACAGTCATATGGGATACGTCGAACAGCCCCGCGTCGCTGCGCACCGCATGGTGCTCCTCGACCTGCGAGCCGTAGTGCAACGGCATGTCCCAGCCGCCGAAATCCACGATCCGGGCGCCGAGGCGCTCATGCTCGCCGTGAAGAGGTGTTTTCTCGCCCATCGCTAATCCCCCAAAGGCCAAACAGGACAACGGCAGGCGCCGCCTGCCGCCTCTCTGTCCGGGAACCTGAGAGATTCAGTCCCGCGGCGCGCAGCGCCAGCCGAACCGGTCACCTTCGGTGGGCCCTGCGTGCGGCCGCTCTCCAGAGCCAACTCATCCCCGGCGTCCTTTTGCCTGAGCGTTTCCGGGCGGTACTTGCGCCTTCGGCGCCCCGGGCCTGTCGGCCGGGGTCTCTCCACCGGGGACCTATGCGTTGGACTGGCGATGATACCCGAGGGATGGCCTCCCTTGCGAGTCCGGGGCGCGGCAGGGATCATTGCCCTCCCCGCCGCCCGATCCACCGGAGTGCATGATGACGCTTGCGCGCGCGCTGATCACCGCCCTGCTCCTGTCGGCCGCCGCGCCGGCCGCCGCCACGACCGCCGAGGCCGAGCTGGAGCGCTTCCTCGACGCCGAGTGGCAGCGCAGCTTGGAGGACAACCCGACCTGGGCCTCGTCGCTTGGCGATCGCAGATGGAACGACCGCTGGCCGGACCTGTCGATCGACGCGATCGGGGCCCGGCATGCCGCTGACCTGGCCGCGCTGGCGCGCCTTGACGCGATCGACGCCGCGGCGCTGCCGACCGCGCGGCGCCTCGACCACGAGATGTATCGCCGCGTGCTCGAAGAGCGTATCGAGAGCTACCGCTACCGGCGCCATTTCGTGCCGTTCAACCAGCGCGGCGGCCCGCACAACGCCTACGACACCGTCGAGCGACTGCGGCTCGAGAGCGTGCAGGACTACGAGGACTGGCTGGCGCGCGTGCGCGCCGTCGATAAGCTCGTGGACCAGCAGCTGGCGCTGCTGGCCGCCGGCATCGAGGCCGGCATCGTCCATCCGCGCATCATCAGCGAGCGAATCGCGGCACAGCTGGCGTCACAGGCCGCGCTCGAGGCGGCGCAAAGCCCGTGGGCCAGGCCCTTCCTCGAGCTGCCGGACAGCCTGCCGGCCGCGACGCGCGAGCGGCTGGGCCGCGAGGGGCTCGCGGCCGTCAACGAGATCGTGCAACCGGCCATTGCGCGGCTCGACAAGTTCTTCCGCGAGCACTACCTGCCGGCCGCGCGTGACTCGGTCGGCATCTGGGACCAGCCCGACGGGCGCGCTTATTACGCGGCGCGCGCGCGGCATTTCACGACCACCGAGCTGAGCCCGCGGCAGATTCACGACATCGGCCTGGCCGAGGTCGCGCGCATCCGCGCCGAGATGGAAACCATCCGCGAGCAGGTCGGCTTCGAGGGCGACCTCGCCGCCTTCTTCGAGCACCTGCGCACCGATCCGCAGTTCTATTACGACACCCCGGAGGCGCTGTTCGAGGCCTATCTGGCGACCAGCAAGCGGGTCGACCCCGAGCTCGTCAAGCTGTTCGGCAGGATGCCGCGGATGCCGTATGGCGTGCGGCCGATCCCCGACGCGGTTGCGCCCGACACGACCACGGCCTACTACTCGCGGCCGGCGGCCGACGGCAGCCGCGCCGGCTATTACTATGTGAATCTCTATCGTCCCGAGGTGCGGCCCAAATACGAGATCGAGGCGCTGACGATTCACGAGGCGGTGCCGGGCCATCACTTCCAGATCGCGCTGGCGATGGAACTCGAGGGCCTGCCGGCGTTCCGCCGCTTCGGCGGAGTCACGGCCTATGTCGAGGGCTGGGCGCTGTACGCCGAGAGCCTTGGCCCGGAGCTCGGCATGTACACCGATCCCTATTCGAAGTTCGGCCAGCTGACCTACGAGATGTGGCGGGCCGTGCGGCTGGTCGTCGACACTGGCATCCACGAGTTCGGCTGGAGCCGCGCACAGGCGATCGATTATTTCCGCGCCAACGCCGCCAAGACCGAGGCCGACATCATCAACGAGATCGATCGCTACATCGCCTGGCCCGGACAGGCGCTGGCCTACAAGATCGGTGAGCTTAAATTCAAGGAGTTGCGCGCCCGTTCCGAGGCTGCTCTAGGCGCGGACTTCGATATCCGGGCGTTCCATGACCTGGTGCTCTCGAACGGCGCGATCCCGCTCGACAGCCTCGAGCGGCTGGTGGATGAGTGGCTCGCCGGCCAGCGCGGAGGATGACGCCATGAGTCTTGCCAAGCGGCGCGCATCGCTCGCAGTTGCGGTCGATCACGTGCGCATCGGCGGCGACGCGCCGATCGTCGTGCAGTCGATGACCAACACCGACACCGCCGACATTGAGGGCACCGTGCGCCAGGTCGCGGAGCTCGCGCGCGCCGGCTCGGAGCTGGTGCGCGTCACGGTCAACACCGTCGAGGCCGCCGCCGCCGTGCCGGCCATTCGCGAGCGGCTCTACGCGCTCGGGGTCAACGTGCCGCTGGTCGGCGACTTTCACTTCAACGGCCACAAGCTGCTCGCCGAAGTGCCGGAGTGCGGCGCGGCGCTGTCGAAATACCGCATCAACCCGGGCAACGTCGGGCGCGGCAGCAAGCGCGATCCCCAGTTCGCCGCGATGATCGAGGTCGCCTGCCGCAACGAGCGGCCGGTGCGCATCGGCGTCAACTGGGGGAGCCTCGACTCGGACCTGCTGACGCGCCTGATGGACGAGAATTCGAAGTTGCCCGAGCCGCGCGCTGCGCACGCCGTCACGCAGGAGGCGATGATCCGCTCCGCGCTCGACAGCGCGGCCCGCGCCGTCGAGCTGGGGCTGCCGCGCGATCGCATCATCCTGTCATGCAAGGTCAGCGGCGTGCAGGACCTGATCGCCGTCTACCGCGACATCGCGGCGCGCTGCGATTACCCGCTGCACCTGGGGCTGACCGAGGCCGGCATGGGCAGCAAGGGCATCGTCGCCTCGACGGCCGGCATGGCCGTGCTGTTGCAGGAAGGCATCGGCGACACGATCCGGGTCTCGCTGACGCCCGAGCCGGGCGGCGACCGCAGCCAGGAAGTCATCGTCGCGCAGGAGATGCTGCAGACGATGGGACTGCGCTCGTTCACACCGATGGTGATCGCGTGCCCCGGCTGCGGCCGCACGACCAGCACCTTCTTCCAGGAGCTCGCCCAGCAGATCCAGGGCCACATCCGCCACCGCATGCCGGAGTGGAAGAAACGCCACGAGGGTGTCGAGGAAATGACCGTGGCCGTCATGGGCTGCGTCGTCAACGGTCCCGGCGAAAGCAAGCACGCCAACATCGGTATCAGCCTGCCGGGCACCGGCGAGCGGCCCGTCGCCCCGGTTTACGTCGACGGCGAGAAGACTGTCACGCTGAAGGGCGAGCGCATCGCCGAGGAGTTCCATGCGCTGGTGGATGCGTACGTCGAGCGGCGGTATCCGCGAAGGAGATAGGGGGTTTTTTCCCGCAGAGACGCGGAGACGCAGAGACGCAGAGACGCAGGAAATCCTTTCTTGATCTCTGCGTCTCTGCGTCTCTGCGGGAAAACATTTCTCTCACTGCATCCCCGCGTCTCTGCGGGAAAACATTTCTCTCACTGCATCCCCGCGTCTCTGCGGAATGCCGCGGCGCGTCATGCGTCCCGCCGGGCCGCGCCGGTAAAATGCCGCCCATAGTCACCAGGCGGAGCACCCCATGGGCAAGGGCACGAAATACGTGGCCAAGGTCCCTGACGAGCACGGCTTCATCCACTACACGGACGAAGAACACCAGATCTGGCACGAGTTGATCACGCGTCAGCGAGAGGTGTTGCCGGGGCGCGCCTGCGCGGAATACATCGACGCGCTGGACCGGCTGCAGCTGCCGAATGACCGCGTGCCGCAATGCGAGGACGTCAGCCGGGTACTGCGCGACTGCACCGGCTGGGAAGTCGCGCCGGTGCCGGCGCTGATCAATTTCACCGATTTCTTCAACCTGCTGGCCAGCAAGCGCTTTCCGGCCGCGAGCTTCATCCGCACGCGCGAGGAAATGGAGTACCTGCAGGAGCCGGACATCTTCCACGAGATCTTCGGCCACACGCCGCTGCTGACCGACCCGCGCTTCGCGGCGTTCACGCATGCCTACGGCAAGGCCGGCGCCGCGGCGCGCAAGGAAGACCGCCCGATGCTGGCGCGGCTGTACTGGTTCACGGTCGAGTTCGGGCTGATCCATCGGCCCCAGGAAGGTCTGCGGACTTATGGGGCCGGGGTCGTCTCGTCGATCGGCGAGACCATCTACGCGCTGGAGAGCGAACAGCCGGAGCGCAAGCCGTTCGACCCGGTGGACGTGCTGCGCACGCCGTACCGGATCGACATCTACCAGCCGATCTACTTCGTCATCGAGAGTTTCGACACGCTGTTCGAGGTCGCGCAGATGGACCTGCTTGCGCTGATCGAGCAGGCGCGCAAGCTCGGCATGCATCCGCCTGCGTTCCCGCCGAAGGAGGCCGTCGGCGCCTGACGGTGCTGGCCCCGGCGCGCCGATGGCCCGCTATCTTGTATCTGACCCCGAATTCACGATTGAGGAGAGTGCCGTGAGCGAACTGGCCGCGAAGAGCTGTGTGCCCTGCGAGGGCGGCATGCTGCCCCTGACTGCCGAGGAGGCGGGCAAGCTGCTCCGCCGGCTGCACGCCGACTGGTCCCTGAACGACGACGCGACGGAGATCCGACGCGACTTCCGTTTCAAGGGCTTCAACCGGACGATGGGCTTCGTCAACGCGCTCGCCTGGATCGCGAACAACGAGAACCATCATCCCGATCTCGAGGTGGGCTGGGGACACTGCCTGGTGCGGTTCTCGACGCACGCGATCAACGGCCTGTCCGAGAACGACTTCATCTGCGCCGCGAAAGTCGACGCCCTGCTGAAGTAGCGCGCCGGCTAGGCGAGCAGCGCGGCGTCGTCCGGCTCGATGCCGTCGAGCTGGGCGATCCGCGAGCAGGCGAACGCGACTGCCGCGGCGCGCGCATGGCCGTCCTGTTCGTGGTCGAGCGACCACTGCGCATGCTCGCACATCAGCGCAAGTGCGGTCGCCCGGCCGAGCGTCAGCGCGAAGCCGCGGCCGTTGGCCTCGAGCGCATCGCGCCCTGAATCGGCCGCGGCGCGGTACCAGGCCAGCGCGCGATCGGCGGCCGTGCCAGCGATGCTGACGGCCGCCGCCAGGCGATCGTCGCGGCATGCGCTGGCGCAGGCCGCGATCCGGCGACGCAGCACCGCGAGCGGCGCGCCGTCCCCGCAGGCTTTCAGCAGCTCGAGCGACAGCACGTTCGTCGTGCCCTCCCAGATCGGCAGCACCTGGCTGTCGCGCACGATGACCGGCAGGCCAGTGTCCTCGACATAGCCCGCGCCGCCGAAGCACTCGATCGCCTCGGTAGACACGGCCACTGCCTGCTTGCCGGTCGTCAGCTTCGTCAGCGCAGTCATCAGGCGCAGCAGCGCGCGCGCATCGTCATCGGCCTCGCCATGCTCGGCCCGGCCGAGCAGGTGAATCAGCTCGAAGCACAGGTGGAAGGCGGCCTCGTACTCGGCCTGCAAGGCCGCCAGCGTCTGCACATGCAGCGGCTGGCGCGCCAGCGGCCGGCCGAATGCGTGCCTGCGCCGTGCATAGTCGCGCGCCAGCGCCACGCCGCGACGCATGAACGAGGCCGCGCAGACGCTGTTCCAGGTGCGTGTCATCGTCAGCATCGGCACGATCTGGCGGATGCCGTTGCCGGTGCCCGCGACCGGGATCGCCGGCGTGCCGTCGAGGATCAGTTCCGCGGTCGGGACCTTGCGCGTGCCGAGCTTGTCCTTGAGGCGCAGCACCTCGATGCGATCGAGCCGCCCGGCGTCATCGCGGGTCTCGACATAGAACAGCGCCAGGCCGCGGCCGCCCGGGCCATTGCCGTCCGGGCGCGCGAGCGTCAGCGCCACCTGCGAGCTCGCGGCCGAGGTGAACCACTTGCGGCCCCACAGCCGCCACTCGCCATCGACCTGGCGCGCGATGGTCTCGGAGGCGCCGACATCCGAGCCGCCGGTGGATTCGGTCATCCACTGGCCGCTGGTCCAGAACTGGCCCGGGTCGCGGCTCGTCAGGTGCGGCACGGCGCGCTCGGCCAGCGCGCGGTTGCCGGAGTCCAGCAGCGTGCGCGCGGCGCCGTCGGTCATCGCCAGCGGACAGCTGTAGACGTCGGTCGAGGGATGGAACAGGTGCACGAGGGCAAACTGCACGGTGCGCGCCAGCGGGCCGTGCTCCGGCTCGTAGCCGGTCGCGACCAGGCCGAACTCCGCCGCCAGGCGCTCGGCCCGTCGCCACAGCGGCGACAGCTCGATCTCGTCGACGCGGTTGCCCCAGGCATCCCACTGCACGAGGCGCGGCTCATTGGGGCGATCGGCGAGCTGCATCCGGTAAAGCTCGCCGCCGGCGAGCTCACCGAGCTCGCGCATCTGCTGCTCGACCGCCGGCGGCACGCGGCCGCCGAAGCGCCGCGCGAGCAGCGAGCGCAATACGCGGTCGTCATCATACTGGTTGCCGAGCTGCGGGGGCGGCTGGTTGAACGGCTGCACTGGCACCTCCCTAGATACCCATCTTGTTCAGCGAATCGAGGATGCGCCCGAGCACCATGGTCAGCGTCGGGTGCGAACGATGGAACTCGTCGATGTAGCCCCTGACGAGTTCCCGCGGGCTGTTGTCGGCCGGGACTTCGTCCGCGGCCAGGCGCTCCGCGATCTGCGCCTGCAAGGCCTCCATGCGGGCGCGCTGGCTGTCGGTCAGCTCCCGGGCGCCGGCGACTTCCTTGCGCAGCTGCGCGAGGAGCTCTTCCATCTGTTGCTTCGGCATCGTCATGATCCTCCGGGTTGATTCATTGTCACGCGCGGGCCGCGGGACGCGCCACGCCCGGCAAGTCTCCCTCGAGCCCCATCGCGCGCCGGATGAACAGGCTCTTCAGCGGCGCCAGCCGGTCGACGACCGTAAAGCCGGTCCGGCGCAAGGCGCCGAGTGCCGGGTGCTCATTGCTGAACAGCCGGTTGATGCCGTCGAAGGCGCGCATCGCCAGCAGGTTTTCCGGCTTGCGCCAGCGCTCGTAGCGCCGCAGCAGCGCGGGGTCGCCCGGATCGCGGCCCGCGGCCAGTCCCGCGACGATCGTCTCCGCCAGTGCCGCGGCGTCGAGGAAGCCCAGGTTGACGCCCTGCCCGGCCAGCGGGTGGACAGTATGCGCCGCATCGCCGACCAGCGCATAGCGCGCGCGCGTGTACACCGGGGCATGGCGCATGCGCAGCGGGAACGCTGCCCGCGGGCCGGCCTCGAGGACTTCCCCGAGACAGCCATCCGAGGCTTCACCGACTGCCGCGCGGAAGCTTTCGTCATCGGCCTCGAGCAGGGCCGCGGCATGGTCCGGCGTCGTCGACCAGACGATCGACACGCGCCCGTCCGCGAGCGGCAACAGCGCGATCGGGCCCTCCGGCAGGAAGCGCTGCCAGGCCGTATCGCCATGCGACAGCTGGCAGCGCAGATGGCACACGACCGCCCGCTGCTCGTAATCGTGGCCGCTGACCTCGAGACCCGCGAGCGCCCGAGACCGCGAGGCAGCGCCGTCGGCGCCGACCACGAGACGGGCCTGCAGGCGGCGGCCATCCTCGATGGAGAGCACCGCGCGCTCGCCCTCCAGCGACAGCGCCGCGAGGCGCGCGCCATCCATGAGGCTGACGTTTTCGAGCCGCAGCAGCGCGTTGCGCAGCGCCAGCCGTACCAGCTCGTTCTCGACGATGTGCCCGAGCAGCGGTGCCGCCACATCGGCCGCACTGAAGCGCACGGTGCCCGGACCGCCGGCGGGGACTGCGCTGTCCCAGACGCGCATGAAGGCATAGGGGCTGATCCGGCCGGCGGCGATCTCGTCCCACGCATCACAGGCGGCCAGTACCCTGCGGCTCGCCTCGGAGAGCGCGGAGACGCGCAGCCCGATGTCATCGCCGGCCTGCCAGCTCGGCGGCGCCTCGGCATCGAGCACGGCGATCAATGCGGCGGGTGCCTGGCGCGCCAGCAGCGCCGCGGTCGCCGCGCCCACCATGCCGGCTCCGACGATCGCGATGTCCACTTCGCCCCTCATCAGGACAGCGGCCGGCCGAGCGCGAGTCGCGGCAAGCGCCCGGCCAGTCCCATGCCACGGCGCACCAGCGCGGCGCGCGCCGCCGGTACCAGGTCCAGGCCGACGAGGCTCAGGCGCCGTCCCGCCTTGAGCGGCGCGAACTCGCTGGTGAACAGCTGCACGAGGCCGTCGGTGTAACGGACCGTGCGCGCCCGGTCGGCTTCGCGCCACTCCGCGTACTCGTCCAGCAAGGCGGCCGAGCCCGGATCGCCGCCTCGCGCGATCAGCTCGGCGAGCGCGGCGGCATCGCGCAGGCCGAGATTGAAGCCCTGTCCCGCCACCGGATGGATGCCGTGCGCCGCGTTGCCGGCAAGCACCACCCGGCCGGCGTGCCAGGCCTGCGACTGCACCAGCTGCAACGGGTATGCGGCGCGGCGGCCGACCGTGCGCAAGGTCCCCAGCCGAAAGCCGAACGCCGCCTGCAGCGCGGCGAGAAAAGCCGTGTCGTCGAGCGCCAGCGTGGCCGCGGCCTGTTCCGGCGACAGCGTCCAGACGATCGTCACGCGACCCCGTGTCAGCGGCAGCACGGCCAGCGGCCCGCTGGGCGTAAAACGCTCGAAGGCGGTGCCGCGGTGGTCGACCGCCGGCGTGACGTTGGCGATCAGCGCCGTCTGGCCGTAGTCGCGGACCGTGTGCTCAATACCCGCCATGTCGCGCGCCGGCGAGCGAGCGCCGTCGGCGGCGACCAGCAGGCGCGCACGGACCGTGACCGGCGCGGCGCCGCCACGCTCGATGCTGACGCGTACATGGTCGGCCTGCTGCGCGAGTCCGACGACCTTCGCGGGCGACCAGGCCGTGAGCGCCGGGGCCGCTTCGATCCGCGCCCACAGCGCGGCGCCGAGCGCGCGGTTCTCGATGACCTGGCCGAAGCTCGACAGGCCGTGCTCCGCCGCCCGCAGGCGCGCTGCGCCGAACGCGCCACGCTCCGACACGTGGATCTCGCGAATCGGCGCGGCATTGCCGGCCAGCGCAGCCCAGCAGCCGATGCCCTCGAGAATCCGTCGGCTGCTTTCGGACACCGCCGTGGCGCGATCGTCATAGCTCGGCTGCGCCACCGCCGCCGGCGGCGTCGCCTCGACGACCAGCACCTTGAGCGGCAGGCCGCCGAGCGCGAGCGCGAGCGAGCCGCCGACCATGCCTCCGCCGGCGATGACGATGTCGAAGCACGCCTGCTCGTTGCCGCTCATGTTCCTCAGGCGGCCTGCATCAGCCGCTCGATCTCATCGGGATCCTTGGGCGCGTCAGCGGACAGCACCTCGGCGCCCTCGGCCGTGACCAGCACGTCGTCCTCGATCCGGATCCCGATGCCCCACCACTTCTTGGCGACGCCCCGGGTCCCCGGCGGGATGTACAGGCCGGGCTCGACCGTCAAGACCATGCCGGGCTCGAGGATGCGCCACTCGTCGCCCACCTTGTAGTCGCCGACGTCGTGCACGTCCATGCCCAGCCAGTGGCCGGTGCGGTGCATGTAGAAGCGGCGGTAATCGCCGTTCTTGATCAGCGTCGGCACCCGGCCCTTGAGCAGGCCGAGCCGCACCAGCCCGCGGGTCAGCACGCGCACTGCCGCGTCGTGCGGGTCGTCCCAGTGGTTGCCGGGGCGCACCTTGCCGATCGCCGCCAGCTGGGCCTCGAGCACGACCTCGTAGAGCGCGCGCTGCTCGGCACTGAACCGCCCGGCGACCGGAAAGGTGCGCGTGATGTCCGACGCGTAGTAGTCATACTCGCAACCGGCGTCGATCAGCAGCAGCTCGCCTTCCTTGAGCCGGTCGCGGTTCTCGACATAATGCAGGATGCAGCCGTTGGCGCCGCCGCCGACGATCGGGTGGTAGGAGGTCGTCGCGTCGTGGCGCCGGAACTCGTGCAGGAATTCAGCTTCGACCTCGTACTCCATCATGCCCGGCCGGCAGGCGCGCATCGCGCGCACGTGCGCCGCCGCCGCGATCTGCGCCGCCTTGCGCATCGCCGCGATCTCGCTGCGGCTCTTGAACAGGCGCATGTCGTGCAACAGGTGATCGAGCGCGACGAACTCGGTCGGCGTGTTCACGCCGGTCTTCGCCGCGGCGCGCAGCTGGTTGACCCAGCCGAGCAGCCGCTGGTCGAATTCCGCGTTCAGGCCCATCGTGTAGTAAACACGCTCGCTGTGCTCCAGCATTCCCGGCAGGATGTCGTCGATGTCCGCCACCGGGAAGGCGTCGTCGGCGCCATGATCGCGCACGGCGCCTTCCGGCCCGGCGCGCCGCCCGTCCCAGGTCTCGCGCTCCGGGTCGCGATCGCGGCAGAACAGCACGTATTCGCCATGCGGCCGCCCGGGCATCAGCACGGCCACGGCTTCCGGCTCCGGGAAGCCGGTCAGGTAATAGAAGTCGCTGTCCTGGCGGTAGGCGTACTCGACGTCGCGGTTACGCACGCGCGTCGGCGCGGCCGGCAAGATGGCGATGCCGCCCTTGCCGATCATGCGCATCAGTTGCCGGCGACGCCGGACGAAGTCCTTGCTGTTCATGGTCGGGTTCTGCTGCCTCTGCTAGGGGAAATGATAACCGGCTGTCGGGCCGTGACGGCCTCAGTGCAGGCGCCGCGGATCGCCTTCGGGCGGCGCCATGCATTCGTCATGGACGATCTGCACGGCCACGCGCACATATTCAATGAGTTCGAGCAACGCGCTCTCGCCCTCCTCCTCGGCTTCCTCCTCGGCCACGCCGGCGCGGCCGATCTCGGAGAAATCCGACAGGATCTCGCGCAGCTCGTCCGGCAGCTCCGCCATCGGGCGCAGTCCGCGCACCGCCAGGCCGTAGAGAAAGCCGTTGCACCATCCGGCAAGCGCAGCGGCGCGGTCCGCCACCGACGCGTCGTCGTCGGGCAACAGCAGCCGGAATTCCATGGCGCCGCTCGCCAGCGCCTCGACCGTGGCGTCGTGCGCCTGCTCCAGCAGGCTGCGCGCGTCGGCCTGACTGCCGAAGCTGTACTCCTCGACAGCGGCGAGGGTGTTATGGATCCAGGTCTCCGGCAGGTCTGCCGCGCCGGCGCACAACAAGCCGCACAGGGTGCCATGGGCCTCGGCCGCAACGCTCTCGTTGGCCGCGCCGCCCAGGGCCGCCTGCAGCTCGCCGTAGTCGGGGATCGTCATCGGCCTGCCGTCCTGGTCAACGCTGCGCCGGACTGCCGGCAATGGCGCGATGCTATCACCCGGATTCCCCGCCTCACAGGCTTTGCTGGCGGCGGATTGACCGCTGTTTGGGCCCTCACTATAGTTGCGGCCATGAACGATAGCGCGGCCAATGCGGTGGACGTCGAGCTCAAGCGGCTCGAGCGGCGGCTCGAGGAGCTGGTCGCGGTCTGTCGTCAGCTCAAGGAAGAAAATCGCTCGCTGCGCCAGCGCCAGGACAGCCTGATGCTCGAGCGCGCCTCGCTGATGCAGAAGAACGAGCAGGTCCGCACACGGGTCGAGGCCATGATCGGCCGTCTCAAGGCAATGGAGCATGGCGCATGAGCACAGAGTCCGCCCGGGTCAACGTGCGAATCCTCGAAAAGGAGTACCAGTTCGCCTGTCCGAGCGAGGAAAAGAACGACCTGGTGCGCTCTGCCGAGTACCTGAACGCGCGCATGAAGCAGATCCGCGACTCGGGCAACGTCGTCGGCACGGACCGCATCGCGGTCATGGCCGCGTTGAATCTTGCGAATGACCTGCTCAAGGGCCGCAATCGTGACCAGTCCCTGGAGACCCACGTCGGCATGCGGCTCAAGACTCTGCGCGAGCGCGTGGAGTCGGCTCTCGAGGATGGCAAGCAGCTGGAACTCTAGCTGCTCGCGACAAGTCTTACAGTCTTGGCGCCTCCTGCGGTGTTCGATATGGGCCGGGTTCCTCTCGACCCTAATTAACCACCCAGGGGTCGGGACCTGTCGGCGCCGGTGCGCAAGCCCGCTTATGGCGGAAAGCCTTAGGTCCGACTGCCGACCCCACTTATTGCTCTGGTTCGAGAGCAATGGCTTGTAACGGCACAGGCGGGAGGCGCCTCTCCATTTCCGCGCAAGATCCAGTCGCCATGCGAAGCGCGTTGCGCCGCGAGATGCGGACGCGGCGGCGCGCGCTGCCGATGTTCCACCGGCGGCGCCATTGCCGCGCGATCGTGCGGCAGCTCGGCGCGCTGCCTGCATTCCGCCGCGCCCGTCACGTGGCGCTCTACTGGCCGGCCGACGGCGAGGCGGACGTGCGCGGGGTGGCGACGTACGCCTGGTCGCGAGGCAAGACGCTTTACCTGCCCAAGGTGGGGCGCGCCGGCACGATGCGTTTCGCGCCGTGGTGGCCGAAAGCGAAGCTGCGCAGGAACCGCTATGGCATCCCCGAGCCCGTCAGCATGCGGGGGCGATCCGTCCCGGCGGCGCGACTGCAGGTCATCGTCATGCCAGTGGTGGCCTTCGACGGCCGCGGCCATCGCCTCGGCATGGGCGGCGGCTATTACGACCGGGCGCTCGCGGGGCGCGGCCGCCGACCGCTGCTGGTCGGCGCCGCCTTCGCATTCCAGCAGGCGCCGAACGTCCCGGCGCAGCCCTGGGACGTGCCCCTCGACATGGTGATCACCGAACGTGGCGAAGCAATGCGCCACGCGACGCGCCGCGCCTTCCCGCCCCGGCCCGCAGGAGCAACACAGTGAAGTACTGGCTGATGAAGTCCGAGCCCGAGACATTTTCGATCGATGCCCTCGCGCGATCGCCTCGCAAGACCTCGTGCTGGGATGGCGTGCGCAACTACCAGGCCCGCAACATGATGCGCGACGAGATGAAGCGCGGCGATCTCGCGTTCTTCTATCACTCGAATTGCGATGAGCCGGGCATCGTCGGCATCGTCGAAATCGTGCGTGAGGCTTACCCCGATCACACTGCCTTCGACCCGCATGACGATCACTTCGACCCCAAGAGTGATCCCGCATCACCACGCTGGTTCATGGTCGATGTGAAGTTCGTCACAAAGTTTGCCAGGGTCGTAAGCCTGCGCGAACTGAAACATTACGCTGACAAGAAGCTCGCCGGCTTCCAGTTGCTCGCACGTGGCAACCGACTGTCGGTCATGCCGGTGTCAGCGGCGCAATGGAAATTCGTGAACTCACTTTCGAAAGCAAATTAGGCTGCGAAACGCATCTTTGAAAAAGTATTCGTGAGTTACACGACGCCGCCTTGCGTCGCTTACTGATGCCGGCCACAAGCCAGGTTGAAAAAATGTGTGTTGAGATGTTTGCCGGAATTAACTTGTTGTTGTATATACAGCCTCGCGAACCCACAACACGGAGATAACGATGGCTGTTGCATCAAAGAAGAAGGTCGCCAGCAAGAAGAAGCCGGCTGCCAGGAAGAAGGCCGTTGCGAAGAAGAAGCCGGTTGCCAAGAAGAAGCCGGCTGCGAAGAAGAAAGCTGCGGCGAAGAAGAAGCCCGCTGCAAAGAAGAAGCCGGCTGCCAAGAAGAAGCCCGCTGCAAAGAAGAAGCCGGCTGCGAGAAAGAAGGCGGCTTCCAAGAAGAAGTAGGCGTTTTCGCATTGCGGTTGCGGCGTGAGCCGGTGACCGCAGCGAGTTTTGAGGGCCGGGTCCGCGATGAGCGGCTCGGCCCTCGCTCTATCCGGGGATCGGAAAACGAGTCGGAGGCATCGCATGGACCAGGACAGCAAGAAGGCAGCCGTCGGGGCGGCGGCCGCGGCGGAAGTTCCGGAGGGCTGCCGGCTCGGCGTGGGCACCGGCTCGACGGTGAACTGCTTCATCGACGCGCTCGCGGCGCGCGGTGTCGAGCCGGCCTGCCTGGTCTCGAGTTCCGAGGCGACAACCGCGCGCCTGCGGCAACACGGCTTCGCGGTCAGCGATCTCAACTCGAGCGGCAACCTCGACCTGTACGTCGACGGCGCGGACGAGGTCGATGGCGCCGGCCACATGATCAAGGGCGGCGGCGGCGCGCTGACGCGCGAGAAGATCGTCGCCGCCGCGTCACAGCGCTTCGTCTGTATCGTGGACGACAGCAAGCTGGTGCGCGTGCTCGGCGAGTTTCCCTTGCCGGTCGAGGTGATCCCGATGGGCCGCTCCTACGTCGCGCGGCAGCTGGTGAAGTTGGGCGGGCTGCCCGAATACCGCGAAGGCTTCGTGACCGACAACGGCAACGTCATCCTCGATGTGCGGCATCTCGAGCTCGTCGACCCGGTCGCGATGGAAGACCAGATCAATCGCATCGCCGGCGTCGTGACGGTCGGCATCTTCGCGAGGCGTAAGGCCGACCTCGTGCTCGCGGCGTCGGACAGCGGCGTCCAGCGAATCGAGTTCCAGGGCAGGTTCTCGTCCTGAGCCCCGAGCCGGCTGGCAGGGACGCCAGCGCGGGCGCGCCGCACTACACGCGCCATCGCCCGGAGCGCACGCTCCTTTATCAACTCGTCCGGGAATACTACCCGGCATTCACCGCGCATCTTGCGGCGCAGGGTACGGTCCTGCCGTCGTATGTCGAACGGGAGTTCGAGGACTACCTCAAGTGCGGTCGCCTCGAGCACGGCTTACACGCGGTACATCCATGTACCGCGCCCCTTTGGGGCAGCCTCTGGCTGTGCAAATCGGCAATCCTGCCGATTTGTCTGCGGGTACGCTGCGACAGTTGCCATGCCGAGCAACTGGTCGCGTTCAGTTGCAAACGGCGGGGGTTTTGCCCCAGCTGCGCTGCCCGGCGCATGGCCGAGAGCGCGGCGCTGCTGGTGGACGAGGTCTTTCCCGAGCGGCCGATACGCCAGTGGGTGCTGAGCTTTCCGTACCCGTTGCGCTTCCTGTTCGCGCGCCGGCCCGAGGTGATGGGCCGGGTGCTGGGCATCGTCTACCGCTGCATCGCCACGCACCTGACCAAGAAGGCCAGGCTCTCCCGTCGGACGGCCCAGACCGGCGCGGTCACCCTGGTGCAGCGCTTCGGCGGCGCGCTTAACCTCAACGTCCACTTCCACATGCTGTTTCTCGACGGGGTGTATGTCGAGCGTCGCGACAGGCTCGAAGCTGATCCGCTGGCACAGCTGCTGGGTTCGTCGATCACCTACCGCATCGCCGTCGGCGCGCATCAAGGCCGCAAGGTGTTCACCCTGCAGACGCTCTCGGCGTGTGATGAGCCGTTCGAGGGCGGGGTCGGCAAGGTGGCCGGGTTCTCCCTGCACGCCGGGGTCGCGGCACAAGCGGACCGACGCCAGAAGCTCGAGCGGCTGTGTCGCTACATCAGCCGCCCGGCCATCTCGGAGCAGCGCCTGTCGCTCACGCCGAACGGCAACGTCCGTTACCAGCTGAAGACGCCCTACCGGGACGGCACGACGCACGTCATCTTTGAGCCGCACATCCAGACCTGCGCGGCCTGCGGCGGGGCGGTGCGGATCATCGCGTGCATCGAGGATCCGGAGGTCATCGAGAAGATCCTCGCCCACCTGGATACGAAGACCACCGAATCACCCGGATGGCCTCCACCCTGCCGGGCGCCGCCGCAGCGCGGCTTGTTCGATTGACCGGGATGACCCCGCGACAACCCTCCCCAGACTGCGCCGACGACGGTGCGGCCACGATACCGGCTGGGCGGGTGGCAGGGGTGGGCGTGGAAAGTGTGCTGACGAGCCTGTCGCAGCGGCGAATGCGGACGCCGTGACACCATTCAGAGACGATCAGTGCGCGAAAGCGAACGCTGCACGCAGGTGCAGGCATCGGCGAGAAGCGGGATCCGGCCGTCGAAAAGGTGCTTTATACGGCTTATACTCCCGCCAGCAACAGAATCAGGCGGGCATGGCGTGCCGAATCCGCCCGCCCGTTTCTGCTGCTCGCATGGCGCTGAAGTTCCATACGTTCGCTCTTGGTCAACTTCATCATCATGCCCTCCGTAGACATGATGATACTACCCTTTTATACGTTACAGATCACTAGTTAGCCCAATGACTAGTACTGACGAAACCACCGAGCGCGCCGTTTGCGTCACTGATATTGAGAACAGCCATGCATTTTAAAATAGTGGCAGTAGGGTTGGTAACTCTATGGGGATTGATGGTGCTGCTGGGTTTCCTTGGCAAGCGTTTGGGAGCGGCTGTTACTGCGGCACTCACGGCAGTTGTAGCGACCACGCCCTTTTTGCCGCGATTCGTATCTTATGTGCGCGATTCGGAGGCGTTTGTCACGAAGTATGGCGCGGCCGCGATTAACGAGGCTATGGTTAGTGGTGTATGTGTGGCGTTGGGTTTATTGGCGGTAATAGCCACACCACTTGCGGCGCGCCGATCCTGGGGATGGACACTGCCGGCGTTATTAAGCCTGCCGCTCGTTGTGCTGGTTCTTTGGTTGGCGTTCTGGTTTCGGATTTTTTGAGTAGGCTTGTCTAGACAAATCTGCGGCAAACAAACCTCAGGACGAGGATTGACATACAGACTTGCTGCTTTCCCCGAGCCTGTCATAAGCCTGTTTGTCAGCGCGTAGTATTTATTGGTGGTCGATGGTATTGATTCGGAAAACGACCGCGGCCACGATCCGGCGGGTTACGGCTTCGCCTAACCCACCCTACTACTCGCAAATGGGCATGCACAATCCTCCTCACCCGGGCGAGTTCATTCGGGAGGTTTATCTGGAACCTTTCCACATCACGGGGAGGCAGCTTGCGGTAAGGCTGGGCGTGTCGCCCTCCACGTTGAGCCGCGTGCTCAATGACAGCACTGGCATCAGCTCGGAGATGGCGCTGCGTCTGTCCAAGGCTTTGGGCCGCTCGCCGGAGAGTTGTAAGCGTCATGCCAAGGCCGCATTGACGGTACCCGGCTACTTCATTTCGTAGCGAACTTCGGCCTTTGGTTTGTTGATTTCGTCGACCCGCATACCGGTGTCGATCGCCTTGGACAGGGCCTGGTCGAGGCGCTGCAGGAGCTGTTCGACGGTTTCATCGGGTCGGCGCTTGAGCATGGCGAGGGTCTGCCTGCCGTCGTGAGCGACCGCAGCACCGACGATTGGCTTCACCGTGCCGAGCATGATCTGACCGCCGCCGTCGAGGAGGGCCTCGAGGTGGACCCAGGCACCGGTTTGGCGCATCACGCCGCGCGCTGCCGGGGGACTTCCAGGTGGGGTGCGACGTGCCACGGCAGCAGGGTCTCGATGCAGTTGATCGGGTGCGTCGCGATGCGCTCGAGTACGTGACGCAGGTACAGGTGCGGATCGATCCCGTTGAGGCGACAGGTGCCGATCAGGCTGTAGAGCCGGGCCGCGGTCTCGCCGCCCGCATCGGAGCCGGCGAACAGTCTTGAAGCAACGCGTGTTCAAGCGCGAGGGAGCCAACTAAGCACATGAAATCCAACTACGACCTCTAGCCGGCGTATCGGCATCGCAGGGGTTCTCTCGGGCCTGCGGCCCTCGGCGGGGCTGATCAAGATTGCTAGTAGATCCATATATGTATATGGCGATCATGCCATATTAGTGCTAGTCTTTCGAAATGGCGGCGAGCTTCGAATGGGACTTCGATAAGGATGCGGAGAACCAGCAGAAGCATGGTGTCAGCTTCAGTCTCGCCCAGGAGGCGTTTCTGGATCCGAAGCGAGTTATCGCTCGAGACGTCGAGCACAGCGAGTCGGAGGAACGCTTTTATTGTTTCGGATCCGTGGGCGGAGGGGTTCTTACCGTGCGGTTCACCTACCGGAAGTACGTGATTCGTATCATCGGCGCTGGGTACTGGCGCAAGGGCAAGCGAATCTATGAGCAAGAGAATCAAATACACCAATGAGCCGATTCAGGCTGAGGTGGTTAGGGATTTCCTGCCGTCCCCTGATGAACTTGCTGTCGGCGAAGAAGGCGTGAAGATCACAATCTCGCTAAGCCGTCGCAGCGTCGATTTTTTCAAATTAGCTGCTGAGCGCAACCATACCTCTTATCAGAGGATGATCCGTCGCCTGCTCGATGCCTATGCGGACCAGTATCAGGACGATCTAACTAAGCGTTCCAGCGGACGCTCGAAGACTCGCGCGGCTGAACGCTGACGTTGATATGACTTTCGTTGTCAAGTTGGTGGAGCGTTGCTGGCGTTACATGTGA
>CAYWYS010000046.1:0-23080 GCA_964462675.1 uncultured Thioalkalivibrio sp. | reverse complement strand
GACGCGGCGCTTGAGCTGCACGGCTGGCTGGTCGAGCAGCGGCCGACGATGACCGCGGCCGCCGGCGTCGGCGAGGCGCTGCTCGACTGGTACCTCGTGCACGTCAAGTACATGCCCCACAGCTCCGACGAGGTGCTGGCGCTGGCGCAGCGCGAGCTGGAGCGCAGCTGGGCGTTTCTTGCACTGGAGCGGCATCGCAACCGCGCGCTGCCCGAGCTCGAGCTGCCGGCCTCGCGCGATGAGTACGAGCAGCGTATCGCCGCGGTCGATGGCGAGGTGCGCGCGTTTCTTAAGGCCGAGGCGTTCATCACGGTGCCGCCGCACATCCCGGAGGACTTCCGCGAGATGGGCTTCAACGTGCCGTGGATCGAACGCCCCGGCGGGCCGAATTACTGGGAGCAGATCCAGTACCGCGATCCCTCGCCGGACCACTGGCACGCGGTGATTCCCGGGCATCGCTTCGACGCGCGCGTGGTAGATCGCATGGATCATCCGATCCGCCGGCACTTCCGCGACGGGGGCCGGGCCGAGGGCTGGGCGCTGTACCTCGAGGAGGTGCCGCTGCAGCTCGGCTTCTACGACAGCCGGCCGCGCACCCGCGAGCTGATCTACAACTTCGCGGTGTTCCGCGCGGCGCGCACGCTCGGCGACGTCCGGCTGCAGCGCAACGAGATCACGATGCGCGAGGCCGTCGAGTTCTGGATGGCGACGGTGCCGTGGCTCGACGAGGACGTCGCCCGCGTCGATGCCGAGATCTACCTGCGTCGCCCGCCGGGCTACGGCCTTGGCTACACGATCGGCGGCTTCCAGATGGTCAAGCTGCTGGCCGACCGGCGCCGCCAGCTCGGCGAGGAGTTCGTGCTGCGCGACTTCCACGACCAGTTCATGGCGGCCGGCGGCTTGCCGATCGCGCTGCTCCGCTACGAGATGACGGGGCTGGAGGACGAGATGCAGCGGTTTCGGCAGCGGGTGCGGCTAGGGGACGTGCTGCAGCCTTGACAAGGAAATTATCCTTACTAGAGTAAGGATCATGTCAAAGGTCACTTCCAAGCTGCAGGTCACGATCCCCAGGCGCATTGCGGATCAGTTCGCCATTCAACCGGGGGACGAAATCGAGTTCCTTCCCGCCGGCGACGGGCTTCGGGTGGCCACCAAGGCGCATCCTCGTGCCGCGCGGCTGAGCGTCGCGGAAAGGCTGCGCCTGTTCGACGAGGCCACGACGCGCCAGCAGCGCCGGCAGGCGGCTATGCAGCTGCCCGGGACACCGCCCGCCGACCGGGGTTGGACCCGGGACGAGCTGTACAGTCGTGGCAAGCCTGGTTGACACCAACGTCCTCGTCTACCGGGTCGATCCGCGCGACCCGTTCAAGCAGGACGTGGCCATGCGCTTATTGCGCGATGGCATTCGCGACGAGCAGCTGTTCGTCGCCCACCAGTCGATCGTGGAATTCGTGGCAGCAGTCACCCGGCCGCAGAAAGATCTCCGCGATACCCCGCTGCTGGAACGGAGCGAGGCCCTGCTGGAGACCGAGTCGTTGCTCGCCCAGTTTCCCGTGCTCTATCCGAACCGGGAAATCCTGCTGACCGCCATGCGCGGCACGGCAATCTATGGCCTGTCGTGGGTCGACGCGCACCTGTGGGCGTATGCCGAGGTGAACGGCCTGAACGAGATCGTTTCCGAAGACTTTCAGCACGGCCGCCACTACGGCGGCGTGCGGGTGGTCAATCCGTTTCTCGGCGGATCCGGTCCGGGCATAGCCGAGTTGCCTCCGCTCTATGCCCCATGAGGCGCCATTGAGTTAGGGATCTGACCCCGAATCAATCTTCGACGATGAAGCTGCGGAGCTGCTCCGAGCGCGTCGGGTGACGCAGCTTCCTGAGCGCCTTGGCCTCGATCTGGCGGATCCGCTCGCGCGTGACGTCGAACTGCTTGCCGACTTCCTCGAGGGTGTGGTCGGTGTTCATGTCGATGCCGAAGCGCATCCTGAGCACCTTCGCCTCGCGCGGCGTCAGGCCGGCGAGCACCGCGTGGGTCGTCTCCTTGAGGCCCTCGGAGGTGGCCGACTCGACCGGCGACAGCACCGACGCATCCTCGATGAAATCGCCGAGGTGCGAATCCTCGTCGTCGCCGATCGGCGTCTCCATCGAGATCGGTTCCTTGGCGATCTTCAGCACCTTGCGGACCTTGTCTTCCGGCATTTCCATGCGGATCGCCAGCTCGTCCGGCGTCGGCTCGCGGCCCATTTCCTGCAGCATCTGCCGCGAGATCCGGTTCAGCTTGTTGATCGTCTCGATCATGTGCACCGGGATACGGATGGTGCGCGCCTGGTCGGCGATCGAGCGGGTGATGGCCTGCCGGATCCACCAGGTGGCATAGGTCGAGAACTTGTAGCCGCGCCGGTACTCGAACTTGTCGACGGCCTTCATCAGGCCGATGTTGCCTTCCTGGATCAGGTCCAGGAACTGCAGGCCGCGGTTGGTGTACTTCTTCGCGATCGAGATCACGAGGCGCAGGTTGGCCTCGACCATCTCCTTCTTCGCGCGCCGCGCCTTGGCTTCGCCGATCGACATCTGGCGGCTGATTTCCTTGATGTCGGCGACGCTCAGCCCGGTCTCGCGCTCGAGGCCGATCAGCTTCTTCTGCGCGCGCTCGATCTCCGGGCGCAGCTTGCCGAGCTGCGAGGAGTGCTTGCGCTTGGCGCGGATCTGCTTCTCGATCCACTCGGAACTCGTCTCGTTCTGCGGAAAGCTCGCCAGGAAATCCTTCTTCGGCATGCCGGCATGCCGCACGGCCAGCGCCATGATCTGGCGTTCCTGGTTGCGGATATGCGTGACGGCGCCGCGCAGGTTGTTGCCGAGCTCCTCGAACATCTTCGGCGACAGCTTCAGCTGCATGAATTCCGCGGTCAGCTGGCTGCGGGCCTTGCGGGTCTTCGCATGGCTCGGGCCTTCCTTCGCGAGCAGCGCCCTGACCTGCTTGTACTGGCGGGCGATTTTCTTGATGCGGCGCGAGACTTCGGCCGGATCCGGGCCGGTGTCCGGCTCGGCGGCGGAATCGTCGTCCTCCTCCTCCTCATCCTCGTCGTCCGACTCCGCGCGCGCGGCCTTGGCTTTCGCCTTGTCGTCGGCGCGGTTGCCCGGCTGGGCGACCTCGTCGCTCTGGTCCGGGTCGATGAAGCCGACGACCAGGTCCGCGAGGCGCACCTCGTTGGCCTCGTAGGCGGTGAACTGCTTCAGCAGGAACTCGATCGTGCCCGGGAACTCGGACAGCGCGTGGCGGACCTGCTCGAGGCCTTCCTCGATGCGCTTGGCGATGCGGATCTCGCCCTCGCGGGTCAGCAACTCGACGGTGCCCATTTCGCGCATGTACATGCGTACAGGGTCGGTCGTCCGGCCGAACTCGCTGTCGACGCTGGCGAGCGCGGCGGCGGCTTCCTCGGTGTCGTCGTCGTCGGCCGCGACTGCGGCGTCCGTCAGCAACAGCTCCTCGGCATCCGGCGCCTTCTCGTAGACCGTGATGCCCATGTCATTGATTGTATTGACAATATCTTCGATCTGCTCGGGATCGACGATATCGTCCGGCAGATGGTCGTTGACCTCCGCGTAGGTCAGGTAACCCTGCTCTTTGCCACGCGCGATCAGCAGCTTGATCTGGGACTGCTTCTCATCAGGAAGGGCATTACGTCTGTCGGTCACTCAGGAGCCCTCGTGCCGGGTAAAAAACGAATCGCACAGTATAGCACTGCAGCGCAATATTTCGATGCCCGAGCTCACCCTCCGGTCGCAGGGCGGCGCCCGAGGCGCGCATCCAGCGATTTCAGCTCGGCCCGTTGCTCGGGGCTCAGCGGCTGGCCCCGGGAGATCTCGAACAGTTCCTCGTGGCGCAGTCGCACGCGCTCCTCCTCGAGACGGTCCAGGCAGTCCTGGAGTTCCGCGCGGGCCACCTCGTCGGTCGCCAGCATCTCGGCCGTGGCGAGCTTGTGCAGGTGGGGTGCGGCCTCGTGCTCCCGCCAGCGTTCCAGCAGCCCGCCAGTCGTCAGATTGGGGCTGCGGGCCAGGTCTTCAAGCAGCGCCAGCAACAGCTCGATGCCGGGCCGGTCCAGCGACTCGAGTCCCGGCGGGACGCGGACCTCGGCCGCGCGCGCCGGGAAATGCACGGCCAGCGCGATCGCCCGGCGCACCACGCTGCTGCGCCCGGGCGCCCTCGCGCGGGGGCGCGGCGGCGGCGCGACCGCCGGTCCGGCCGGCGCCGCGGCCTCGATGAAGCGACCGTAGCCGGCCTCGTCCATGCCGACGGCCGCGGCGATCCGCCGCGTCAGCAGCGCGCGGAACACGCCGTCCGGCACGCGCGCGATCAGCGGCTTGGCGAGCTCGGCGAGCCGCGCGCGGCCGTCGAGGCTCTTCATGTCCACTTTGGCGGCGAGCTCGTCGTGCAGGTATTCGGACAGCGGCAGCGCGTCGCCGAGCCGGGCCGTGAAAAACGCGGCGCCCTCGGCGCGCACCAGCGAGTCGGGATCCTCGCCCTCCGGCAGGAACAGAAAGCGGATCTGCCGCCCCTCGCGCAGGCTCGGCAACGCATTCTCGAGCGCCCGCCAGGCAGCCTGGCGGCCGGCCCGGTCGCCGTCGAAGCAGAACACGACCTCCTCGGTCACGCGGAACAAGCGCTCGAGATGCTCCGGCGTCGTCGCGGTGCCGAGCGTCGCGACCGCCCAGGGCACGCCGGCCTCGTGCAGGCCGACCACGTCCATGTAGCCCTCGACGACCAGCAGCCGCTCGATGTGCCTGAGCGCTTGGCGCGCCTCGTACAGTCCGTAGAGCTCGCGGCCCTTGTGGAACAGCGCCGTCTCCGGCGAGTTCAGGTACTTCGGCTCCTCGTTGCCGAGCACGCGCCCGCCGAACGCGATGACCCGGCCGCGCGCATCGCGGATCGGGAACATGATGCGGCCGCGGAAGCGGTCGTAGAAGCCGCCGCTGTCGCGCTCGATGACCAGCCCCGCCGCGGCCAGGCGCTGCACCGCCGCCTCGTCCGCGCCGAATTTCTTCAGCAGCGCGTCCCACTGTTCCGGCGCGTAGCCGATGCCGAAGGTGGCGGCCGTCGTACCGCTGACGCCGCGCGCCTTCAGGTACGCGATGGCCGCCGGGCTGCGCTTGAGTTCCGCCTTGTAGAAGCCGGCGGCCGCATCGAGCACCTCGTAGAGGTCCGGGCGGCGATCCTGCGCAGCGGACTGCTCGCGCGGCACCTCGAGCCCGGCCAGCGAGGCCAGCTCCTCGACGGCGTCGGGGAAGCTCAGGTGCTCGTAGTCCATCAGGAAACCGAGCGCCGTGCCGTGCACGCCGCAGCCGAAGCAGTGATAGAACTGCTTGCTCGGGCTGACCGTGAACGACGCGGTCTTCTCGCCGTGGAACGGGCAGCAGGCCTTGAACTCGCGGCCCGCCTTCTTCAGCGGCACGCGCGAATTGATGACCTCCACGATGTCCGTGCGGCTCATCAGTTCATCAATGAAACTGGCCGGGATCAGTCCCATCAGGTGGCGGGATCCGTTATGCGGGCGGGCGGGCCGGGGCTGGCGGGGTGCTGGCGGGCACCTGCTATTAATAGCTGATTTGTACAGGAAATCCAGTCGTCGCGGCGCTTGGCGCGGCGCTGCACGCGGGCGGCGCTCAGCTGCCGAGCCGGGCCTTGATCTGCGCGCTGAGCACCGCCATGTCGGCGCGCCCCTGCACGTGGCCGCGCAGCAGCGCCATGACGCGGCCCATGTCCTTCATCGAGGTGGCGCCGGCTTCCGCGATCGTGGCGTCGATCAGCCGGGCCAGCTCGGCCTCGCCGAGCGGCTCGGGCAAGTAGTCGGCGAGCACCTCGACCTCGGCCGATTCCTTCGCGACCAGGTCCTCGCGCGCGCCGGCGCGATACAGCTCGATCGACTCGCGGCGCTGCTTGATCATTTTCTCGATGACGCCGAGCGCGGCGGCCTCGTCGAGCTCGATGCGCTCGTCGACCTCGCGCTGCTGGATCGCGGCCAGCGCCATGCGGATGACACTGAGGCGGGCCTTGTCGCCGGAGCGCATGGCCTGCTTCATGTCTTGCTGGAGAAGGGACTTGACGGACACCGGTGCCGGCTCGCCCGGAACGGGCGCAAAGCTCAGAACAGGCGCTTGCGGCGAGACTGCTCGCGCTGCATCCGCTTGGCGTGACGCTTCACGGCCGCCGCCTTCTTGCGCTTGCGCTCCTGGGTCGGCTTCTCGTAAAACTCACGGCGACGAAGCTCGGTCAGGACGCCGGCCTTCTCGCAGGCCCGCTTGAAGCGCCGCAGGGCGGCGTCAAAATATTCGTTTTCGCGTACGCGTACACCAGGCATTAATGCTCACCGTCCTCACGTTTTGGCTTGGCCCGGCCGCTGGTCCTGGCCGGGTAAAGACCGACCATTCTAGCGGCGTGACGGCCTGAAAGCCAGTAGGGGCAAGGGGAAAAAACTTGCGGGTTCTCGGCATCGAAACTTCCTGCGACGAGACGGGCGTGGCCGTGTTCGATGCGCGCCGGGGCCTGCTTGCGCACGCCGTGTACAGCCAGGTCCGGCTGCACGCCGAGTTCGGCGGGGTGGTGCCCGAGCTGGCCTCGCGCGACCATGTCCGCAAGCTCCTTCCCCTTGTCAAACAAGTGCTTGCGGATGCAGATACCGCCCCCGAGGCACTCGGCGGGGTGGCCTACACGGCGGGTCCGGGGCTGATCGGCGCGCTCTTGGTCGGCGCCTGCGTCGGTCGCAGCCTCGCCTGGGCCTGGGGCGTGCCGGCGATCGGCGTGCACCACATGGAGGGACACCTGCTGGCGCCGATGCTCGAGGAGCCGGCGCCGGAGTTCCCGTTCATTGCGCTGCTGGTTTCCGGCGGCCACAGCATGCTGGTCGAGGTCGCCGGGCTGGGACGCTACCGGGTGCTCGGCGAGACGCTCGACGACGCCGCCGGCGAGGCCTTCGACAAGACCGCCAAGGTGCTGGGCCTCGGCTACCCGGGCGGCCCGGCGCTGGCAAAGCTCGCGGAGCAGGGCGGGCCGGGCCGGCTGCGCCTGCCGCGGCCGATGCTGGACCGGCCCGGCCTCGATTTCAGCTTCAGCGGCCTGAAGACCGCGGTGATCACCGGAATCCGCGGCCTCGAGCTCGACGAACAGGCCAAAGCGGACGTCGCATGGGAATTCCAGGAGGCGATCGTCGATACGCTGGTCGCCAAGAGCCTGCGCGCCGTCCGCCAGACCGGCATCACGCGGCTGGTAGTCGCCGGCGGCGTCGGCGCGAACCGGGTGCTGCGTGCCCGGCTGGCGGCCGCGGCGCGGGAGGCGGGCGCGGCGGTGTACTACCCGCGGCTCGAGTTCTGCACCGATAATGGCGCGATGATCGCCTACGCGGGCATGCGCCGGCTGGCGGCCGGCGAGGCCGCCGCTTCATCCATCGAGGCCCGCGCCCGGTGGGATCTTGAATCGCTGCGCCCGCCGCCCGGCGACGACGCTGCAACGACCGGCCCGGCGCCGGCCAACTGAGGACCACGGTGGACACGATATTCCTGAACGACCTGCGCGTGGAAACGGTCATCGGCATCTACGAGTGGGAGCGGCGCATCCGCCAGACGGTCAGCGTCAACCTCGAGATCGCCGCGGACATCCGCCGCGCGGCGGCCTCGGACAGCATCGAGGACACCTTGAACTACAAGGCCGTGGCCAAGCGCCTGATCGAGTTCGTCGAGGGTTCCAGCTTCCAGCTCGTCGAGACGCTGGCCGAGCGCATCGCCGGGATCGTCGTGACCGAGTTCGACGTCAGCCGCGTCAAGGTCACGCTCAACAAGCCCGGCGCGATCCGCGGCGCGCGCGACGTCGGCGTCTGCATCGAGCGCACCTCGGCGGACTTTCATGCCTGAAGTATTCATTGGCGCCGGCAGCAACATGGCGCCGCGCCGACACCTCGCGGCCGGCCTGCGGGCGCTGGCGGAACGCTTCGGCGTGCTGCGCCTGTCGCCGGTCTACCGCAACAGCCCGGTCGGCTTCGACGGTGAAGATTTCCTCAACATGGTGATCGCCTTCGACGCCGACGACGCGGTCGAGGAGGTCGCGGCGGCGCTCGCGGCGATCGAGGCGGCCAACGGGCGGACCCGCGGCGAGGCCAAGTTCGCGCCGCGCACGCTCGATCTCGACCTGCTGCTGTACGGCAACCTGGTCGTGAATGCCGGCGGGCTGCAGCTGCCGCGCGACGAGATCACGCTGTACCCGTTCGTATTGAAGCCGCTGGCGGACCTGGCCGGCGAGCGCCTGCACCCCGTGCTCGGCCAGAGCTTCGCCGAGCTGTGGCGGCAGTTCGACGGCGCGCAACATCCGCTGGTCCGGGTGGACAGCGATTTCTTCACGGAGTCCGCGTCATGAAAATCCTCGGCACGATGCGCCGCCTGCCGGCGCTGCTGCTCGGCCTCGCCCTGTCTGCCTGCGGCGGTTCCGGCGGCTCGAATGACAGCGCCGCAAACTGCTCGATCCCGGCGCAGAACCAGGCCGTCTACAACACCATGCAGCAGTGGTACCTGTGGTACCAGGAGCTGCCGGCCGTCGACCCGGCGAGCTACGCGTCGCCGCAAGCCCTGCTCGATGCGCTGACCTTCAAGCCGCTGGATCGCTTCAGCTACCTGACGACGCGCGCCGAGGAAGAAGCGCTGTTCGGCTCCAGCCAGTTCGTCGGCCTCGGCTTCCGTTCCGCGGCGATCGAAGGTGTGCAGCAGGTCAGCGACGTCTTCGAGGGCGGCCCCGCTGCCGGCGCCGGCCTGTTGCGCGGCAGCCGGATCCTGACGGTCGACGGCGTGCCGATCGAAACCGTGCTGGCCTCGCCCGGCGGCTTCAGCGGCGCGCTCGGCCCCGCCGAGGTCGGCTTTGAGGTTGCGCTGACATTCAGCAACCCGGACGGACAGGAATTCACCCGCACGCTCGCCAAGGCAGTCGTCACGATCCCGCCGGTGACCGCGACGCGAATCTTCGACGTCGATGGCCAGACGACCGGTTATCTCGTGTTCCGCAATTTCGTCGATCCCGGCATCCCCGCGCTGAATGCGGCCTTCAGCCAGTTCAGCGCCGCCGGCGTCACCCAGTTGATCGTCGACCTGCGCTACAACGGCGGCGGCCTGGTCAGCGTCGTGGAACACTTCGCGAACCTGCTCGCCAGCCGCACTGCGGCCGGGCTGCCGTTCATGAGCTACCGCTACAACGACAAGAACAGCAATCGCGACCAGACTTTTTTCTTCGCCTCCGAGCCGCCCGCCGGTGCGTTGCAGCTCGACAAGCTGGTGTTCATCACGACGCCGTCGACGGCCTCGGCATCGGAGCTGATGGTCAACGGCCTGGCGCCCTACCTGGCGACCGCGACGGTCGGGCGCGAGACTTTCGGCAAGCCGGTCGGCCAGCTCGGCTTCACGTTCTGCGAGCAGGTGTTGCGGCCGGTGTCCTTCCAGTCCTTCAATGCGCTCGGCGAGGGCGACTTCTTCGACGGCATCCCGGCCGATTGTCCCGCGGGCGATACCCTCGAGCTGCCATTCGGCAGCCTCGGCGAGTCGTCCTTCGACGCTGCCGTGCATTGGCTCCGTTTCGGCTTCTGCCCGCCCGCGCCCGAGACGCCGCCGACGCAGCTGCTGCGCAAGCCGATCCTCGAGCAGCCGCGCTGGCAGCTCAACGACGCCCACTGACGCGCGCTGGACCGTGGCCGCGCCATGACAGGGTCCCCCGCGCTCGGGAAGTCTTATCTCGCGCGGTGAACCCTGTCATGTCCCGGCCACTGCGCCATTGGACGCAGAGGCGCAGAGGCGCAGAGGCGCAGAGGCGCAGAGGTTCCGGGTAGGCAATCGCCAGCGGCGCGGCACCGTCAGGCGTCAACGCAGCCGAAGCTGTAGCGGGATCGGGGTGTCACAGGCTTCCTGAGCGAAGTTATTTTGAGCGAAGGGAGCCTGTGACACCCCGGTCCCGCGGACGGCCCGCCCCTGATGACAGCCCGGCCCCGCGGCAACCGGCCCGTCAGAAGCCGAGCTGCCGCCCGCCGTCGACCGCGATGACCTGGCCGTTGATGTAGCTGCCCTCGCGCGCGAGATACAGCGCGCAGGCGGCGATGTCCTCGGGCCCGCCGGTGCGGCCGAGCGGGATGCCGGCGACCGTCGCGGCCTTGTCTGTATCAGAGACGCCTGACTCCGGCCACAGGATCGCGCCCGGCGCGATGCCGTTGACGCGGATCTCCGGGCCGAGCTCGCGCGCCAGCGAGTAGGTCAGCATTTCCAGTCCCGCCTTGGCCGCGCAGTAGACGGGGTGCGCGGCGAGCGGGCGGCGCGCATGGATGTCGACCATGTTCAGGATCAGGCCGCCGCGCCGCTTCAGCCACGGCACCGCGGCCTGCGCCAGGAACAGCGGCGCCTTCAGGTTGCTGCCGATGAGCTCGTCCCAGTGCCGCTCGGTGATCTCGCCGACCGGGGTCGGGTAGAAGCTCGAGGCATTGTTGACGAGGATGTCGAGGCCGTCGAAGGCGGCGGCCGCGCGCGCCACCAGCGCCGCGAGGCCGGGAGTGTCGAGCAGGTCGCCCTGCACCAGCGCGGCCGAATGCGCGCGCCGCGCCTCGAGCGCGGCAACCAGCGCCTCGGCATCGGCGCGCGAGCCGCGGTAGTGGATCACGATGTTCGCGCCGGCATCGTGGTAGGCCTGCGCGATCGCGGCGCCGAGGCGGCGCGCGCCGCCGGTGACCAGCGCGGTGCGCCCGGCCAGGGTGTGGCCGCCAATGTCATGGCTCATGTAGGATTCTCCGCTGCTCCGTCGCCGTCCGCGCGACGCCATTGTCCCGGACTTTGCCGCCACTGTCCTCTCACCCGACGTCGATCCCTGCACCGGCACCCGAGGCCGAGGCGCGCAGCGCCGGGCTCATGGCGCGGGTCCATGACGAGATCGTTCGCGCCGGCGGCGCGATCAGCTTCAGCCACTACATGGAGCTGGCGCTGTACGCGCCGGGAGTCGGCTATTACAGCGGCGGCGCGACCAAGCTCGGACCGGCCGGCGACTTCGTCACGGCGCCCGAGATCTCCGCGCTGTTCGGGCGCTGCATCGCGCGGCAGGCGCGCGAGGCCTTGGCGGCGATCGGTGGCGGCGAAGTGCTCGAGCTCGGCGGCGGCACCGGCGCACTGGCCGAGGCGGCGCTGGCCGAGGCGGGCGCCGGCCTGGCCTGGACGATGCTCGAGCCGAGCCCGGAGCTGCGCGAGCGGCAACGCGCCCGGCTCGGCGACCGGGTACGCTGGCGTGACACGCTGCCGCGGGATTTTCGCGGCGTCATCATCGCCAACGAGGTGGCCGACGCCTTGCCGGTCGAGCGTTTCACGATCCATGACGGCGAGCCGCGCCGCCTCGGCGTGCGGCGCGACGGCGCGGGCCTCGAGTGGACGCTGCTGCCGCCGGAGCCGGCTTTCGCCGGCGTCGTGCACGCGCTCGAAATCGAGCTCGGTCGCGAATTCCCCGAGGGCTACATGTCCGAGTTCGCGCCGATGCTCCAGCCGTGGGTGCGGAGCCTCGCCGACAGCCTCGCGGCCGGCCTGCTGCTGATCGTCGACTACGGTCTGCCGCGCCGTGAGCTGTATGCCGCGGAACGCACCGACGGCACGCTGATCTGCCACTACCGGCACCGCGCCCACGGCGATCCGTTCCTGTGGCCCGGGCTGCAGGACATCAGCGCCTGGGTGGATTTCACCGCGATCGCCGAGGCCGGCACGGCCGCCGGGCTCACGCTCGAGGGTTTCACGACGCAGGCGGCGTTCCTGTCCGGCAACGGGCTTGACGAGCTGCTGCAGTCGGCCGGCAACAGTGTCTCGAGCATACTGCTCGCGCAGCAGGCCAAGCGCCTGCTGCTGCCGGGCGAAATGGGCGAGAAGTTTCGCGTCATCGGCCTGAGCCGGGCGCTCGACACGCCGCTGGGCGGGTTCCGATTGCTCGACCTGGCCGACCGACTCTAGCAGGAGGCTGCCGATGGACCTGATGCACACGTTGGTGCTTGCCATTGTCCAGGGGCTGACCGAGTTCCTGCCGATCTCCAGTTCCGGCCACCTGATCCTCGTGCCGGTGTTGCTCGGCTGGCCCGACCAGGGACTGCCGTTCGACGTGGCCGTGCATCTCGGCACGCTGGGCGCGGTGGTGTTCTATTTTCGCCGCGAGCTGTGGCCGATGACGCGCGACGCACTCGGCACTTTGCGCGGCGGGGCGCGGACGCGCGAGTCGGACCTGGCCTGGTGGGTGCTGATCGGCACCTTGCCGGCGGTCATCGTCGGCGGCTTGTTCGGCGGCTTCATCGCCGACGCGCTGCGCTCGCCGCTGGTGATCGCCGCGACCACGGCGGGCTTCGGCTTCTTGTTATGGGTCGCCGATCTCCGCGGCGGCCGGGATCGCGACGAGGCGGATATCGGTTGGCGCGACGCGCTGATCATCGGTCTCGCGCAGGCGGTGGCGCTGATCCCCGGCACCTCGCGTTCCGGCATCACGATCACCGCGGCGCTGTTCCTCGGCCTGCACCGCCAGGCCGCGGCGCGGTTCTCGTTCCTGCTGTCGATCCCGATCATCCTGGCCGCGACCTGCTATGAGCTCCTGAAGCTCTACCGCGAGCCCGAGCCGGCCGACTGGAGCGTGCTGGCGATCGGCGCGCTGGCCGCGGGGGTGGTGGCCTACCTGACGATTCGCGGCTTCGTCGCGCTGCTGGGCCGCATCGGCATGGCGCCGTTCGCGCTCTACCGGCTGTTCCTCGCCGCCGTGCTGTGGTGGATCTATGCGTGAGGCGCGGGGCGCGCGTCGCGCGGACAGGCCGCCGCGATCGCCTCCGTCCTGAGCGCGCGCAGCTGGTTGCGCAGCTGCTCGCCGCCGAGCCCTGCCGCGACCAGCGGCTGCGGATCCACGGCTGCGGCGGCCGCCAGCGCGCGCCGCAGCAGCGCGGCCTGCGGATAGGGCGCGTCCTCGAGGCCGGTGCGGCCCTTCAGGTCGGCCTCGCAGGCGAGCAGGAATTTCTCGAAGCGCGCCGGCCGGCGCAGCGCGTCGGCGCCCTCGAGCAGCTTCAGCAGCGTCGCAGGGCGCAGTTCCGCGGCGCGATGACACAGGCCGTGGTAGCGGGCGACGATCTCGGCGAGCTCCCGGAACGCGGTCGGCACGCGCAGCCGCTCGCACAGCCTGCGCGCCAGCGTCACGCTGCGCTCCTCGTGGCCGTGGTGCGCGGGCCAGTATTCCTTGGGCGTCGTGCCCTTGCCGAGATCGTGCAGCAGCACGGCGAAGCGCGCTTCGGCGTCCAGCCCGAGGCGCGCCGCTGCGCGCATGCACAGCAGCATGTGCACGCCGGTGTCGATCTCGGGATGCCAGCGCATCGGCTGCGGCACGCCGAACAGCGCGTCGATCTCCGGGAACACCGCGGCCAGCGCACCGCAGTCGCGCAGCACCTCGAGGAACACGTCGGGGCGCGCGGTCTGCAGCGCCGTCAGCGTCTCCTGCCAGACGCGCTCCGGCACCAGCGCGTCGGCCTCGCCGGCGGCGACCATGGTACGCATCAGCGCCATCGTTTCCGGCGCAACCGTGAAGCCGAGCTCGTGGAAGCGCGCCGCCAGCCGCGCGGTGCGCAGGATGCGCACCGGGTCCTCGGCGAAGGCCGGCGAGACGTGGCGCAGCACGCGCGCCTCGAGGTCGCGCACGCCGCCCCAGGGATCCACCAGCCGGCCGTCGGCGGCGCGCGCGATCGCGTTGACGGTCAGGTCGCGCCGCTGCAGGTCCTCCTCGAGCGTGACCTCGGGCGAGGCGTTGACGACAAAGCCGCGATAGCCGGGCGCCGTCTTGCGCTCGGTGCGGGCGAGCGCGTACTCGTCGTTGGTGTCCGGGTGCAGGAATACCGGGAAGTCGCGGCCGACGGCGCGATAGCCGGCCTGCTCCAGTGCCGGCTGGGTCGCCCCGACCACGACCCAGTCGCGCTCGCCGACCGGCAGGCCGAGCAACTCGTCGCGCACCGCGCCGCCGACCAGGTAGATGTCCATCGGCGCATTGTACCGTCCCTGCCGCGCACCGCCGCGGGCTGTTATCGTTGCGCCCGTGCGCCGACGCCTGCTGCCACTGCTGCTGTTCGCCTGCCTGCCGCTCGGTGGCTGTGGCACCGCGGGCTATTACTCGCAGGCGGTTTCCGGCCACGTCAGCCTGATGTCCAAGCGCGTGCCGATCGAGCAGGTCATCGCCGACCCGGCGACGCCTGAGGCCGTGCGCGAGCGGCTGCGCGTGGCGCTGGCGGCGCGGGCTTTTGCGATCGCCGAGCTCGGCCTGCCGGACAACGGCAGCTACACCCGCTATGTGCAGCTCGATCGCGCCGCCGTCGTCTACAACGTGTTCGCGGCGCCGGAGTTCTCGCTGGAGCCGAAGACCTGGTGTTTCCCGGTCGCCGGCTGCGTCGTCTACCGCGGCTATTTCTCGCAGCAGGCCGCCGAGCGCAACGCGGCGAAGTACGCCGCGCAGGGCTATGACACCTGGGTGGGCGGCGCGGCCGCCTACTCGACGCTCGGCCGCTTCGAGGACCCGGTGCTGTCGACGATGCTGTATGCCGAGGACGCGCGCCTCGCGGGCCTGCTGTTCCACGAGCTCGCGCACCAGCGGCTGTACGTCAAGGGCGACTCCGCGTTCAACGAGGCTTTCGCGACCGCGGTCGAGGAGGAGGGCGTGCGCCGCTGGCTCGGCAGCATGGGGCGCGACGCGGAGCTGGCCGCCTGGCAGGCGACCGAGGCGCGGATGCGCGCCTTCGAGCTGCTGGTCGCGCGCACGCGCGGCCGCCTGCAGGAAGTCTATTCATCCGGCGCGGGCGAGACCGGGATGCGCGCGGCCAAGCAGGACGCGTTCGCGCAGCTCGAGCGGGAATACCGGGCGCTCAGGGAAACGTGGAACGGCTGGGGCGGCTACGACCGCTGGTTCGAGACGCCGCTGAACAACGCCCGCCTGGTGCCGTCCGCCACCTACCGCTCGCTGGTGCCGGCGTTCCACGTGCTGCTGAATCGCGCCGGCGGCGACCTCGAGGCTTTCTACGCCGCGGCCGAGCGCCTGGCCGCCCTGTCGCAGGCCGAGCGCGACGCCGAGATGCGGCTACTCCTCGCCAGTGCCAGCGACCGCGCCGGCGACCGCGGGGCCGCGCCGCCATAGGCCCGCTGCGCTCGGGAAATCTTTATCTCGCTTAGCGGGCCTATGACGTCCCGGCCCCGCTACCGCATTCGCAGCGTCAGCGCCGCGCCCGCGACGGCACCGGCTGCATCGCGTCGGAGATCCGCACGGTCTCGCCGGACAGGCGCCATTCGAACACTGCCTCGCTGGCGAGCACGCGCTGGATATAGCCGCGCGTCTCGTTGAACGGCACCGACTCCACCCACGCCTCGGCAGGCAGGACGCCGTCCTCGGGCAGCCAGCGATCGACGCGCCCGGGGCCGGCGTTGTACGCGGCGGTCGCGAGCACGCGGTGGTTGCCGAAACGCTGCAGCATCTCGGCGAGGTAGGTCGTGCCGAGCGCGACATTCGTGTCCGGGTTGAGCAGCGTGCGCTGGCCGTCGAACGGGATGCCCGCCCGCCGCGCGGTCTCACGGCCGGTCGCGGGCATCAGCTGCATCAGCCCGACGGCGCCGGCGCCGGAACTGACGTCCGGCATGAACAGGCTCTCGCTGCGCGCCACGCCGTAGGCCCACGCCTTGCTGATGCCGGCCCGCTGGCTGCGGTCCTCGAAGACCGGGCGCCACGGCAGCGGGAAGCGCAGGTCGAGGTCGTCCTCGACGCCGCCGCCCGAGGCCGCCGTGATGGCGCGCGAATACCAGCCCCAGCGCATCGCCATGATGCTGGCCTGGGCGCGCTCGGCCGCGGACAGCCTGGCCATGACCTGCTGCCACTCGACCCGTCCGTTCGCTTCCAGGCCGGTGAAGAACAGCTCGCGCGCCCGCAGGATGTCGGGCCGGCCCTCGAGGATCGCGATGACGTCCTCGTTCGGCACCGTTTGCGCATGGCGCCAGTTGTAGTCGGCCTTGATCCGGTCCGCCGACATGAAGCTGTAGTAGCCGCGCTCGGCTGCCAGTTCCGCGAAGATCGGCGCGGCGTCGGCGCGGCGCCCGCCGTGCTCGAGCGTGCGCGCCTGCCAGTAGCGCCACACCGGCTCGGCGGCCACCTCCGGCTCGAGCGCGGCGAGCGCCTGGTCGATCGCCGGCCAGTCCTGCGCGCGGATCGCAAGCCGCAGCTGCCAGGCGCGTGAGTCCGCGTCATGGCTGGCTGCCGGCAGCCCGGCCAGCTGTGCCCGCGCGCCCGGCATCAGCCGCCACGCATGGACCATCGCGATGCGCCGGTCGATGCCGGCGCGCTCTGCGGCGCTGAACGCAAACCGGTCGCGGAACTTCGGCCAGCGCTCGGCGGCAAAGCCGGGGTCGGTGGATGCCACGCGGTGAAAGCCGTGCAGCAGCAGCGCCCGGTCGCCACTGGTGTCCTGCCAGCTCGCCGGTGCGCCGATGCGCGCCGCCGGCTCGGCATGCATGCGCTCCCAGCGGCCGACCTCTGCGACGGCCGCTTCGCCGAGCGGTCGCGCCAGCCAGCGCGCCAGGCCGAACTGGCCCGCGTGGAGCGCGAGTTCCATGCGCTGCCGGCGATGCTCGGCCGTCAGCGCGCCGCGCTGCGCGAGCCACTCGAAGGCGGGGTCGCACTCGTCGGGCTGGCTGACCGGTGCGAGCCAGCGCTGGATCGCGTCGGCTTCGAGGCCGTCGATGCGGCCGAGCCGGATCCTGGCGGTCAGCGCATGGCAATGGAGCACGGTGTCTCTGCCGCTGGCGTAGTGGGCCTCGTACAGCGCGAGGTAGCGCGCCCACTCGCCACGCCGCGCCAGCGAGCCGGCCCAGTGGCGCCGCAGGCCGGCGCTGAAGCCGAGCTCCGGGTACTGCTCGAGGAACTCGGCGAGTTCGTCGTCGCGGCCCGTGCCGTTGCGGCTACGCAGCCAGGCGGCCCGCAGGTCCGGCAGCAGCGGATAGTCTCCAAGCGCGCCGAGATGCGGCTCGACGCCGGCCCAGTTGCCTGCCTCGGCCCGCGGCAGCGCCTCAATGAAGGCCTTGCGCTGGCTCTCGATCGCCGCGCCGGCGGGCGGCGGGGCGGTGACCAGCAGGGCAATGATCGTCAACGGCAGGCAGCGCGCCATGAACATGGACCAGGTTCTCCGGCTCGGGTGATGGGCCTCGCGGACCCGCGAAGCAACCATTATGCTCGCCGTTACGCCGCGCACAACTGGATGACTGATGCCGACGCCGCTCGCGATGCTGTTGCTGTTCCCCGCGATCGGCGCGATCTCCGGCGTGCTGGCCGGGCTGTTCGGCATCGGCGGTGGCCTGGTCATCGTGCCCGCGCTGAACGCGGTGTTCGCCGCCGGCATCGTCGCGATGGATCCCGGCGCGCGCATGCATGTCGCGATCGGCAGCTCGCTGGCCGTCATCGTGTTCACGGCGATTTCCTCGGTGCGTGCGCACCACGGCTACGGCGCAGTGCTGTGGCCGGCGGTGCGCGGCCTCGCGCCCGGCATCATCATCGGCGGCCTGCTCGGCGCGTGGCTCGCCGACCTGCTCGCGACCCGCGCGCTGGAGATCGTGTTCGGCGTGTTCGCGATCCTGATGGCCTTGCAGATCGGCATCGCGCCGAAGGTCGAGCCGCAGGGCGACGGCCCGCTGCCGAAGCTGCCCGGCTATCTCGGCGCGGGCGCCGTGATCGGCTCGCTGTCCGCGCTCGGCGGCATCGGCGGCGGCATCATGACCGTGCCCTACCTGGCCTGGCATTCCGTGCCGCTGCGCATCGCGGTCGGCACCGCGGCCGCGTGCACGCTGCCGGTCGCGCTGTCCGGCGCGGTCGGCTACGCGCTGGCCGGCCAGGGCACGCCGATGCCGCCCTGGTCGACCGGCTACCTCTACTGGCCGGCGATCGGCGCCGTGGCGCTGGCCAGCATGCTGACCGCGCCGTTCGGCGCGCGCCTCGCGCACCGCCTGCCGGTCCGGCAGCTGCGCCTGCTGTTCGCGCTGCTGCTGGTGGCGGTCGCCGCCGACATGCTGCTCGGCGGCCGCGGCTGACCCCGGTCGACCGCGGCGCCTCGCCTCTCTGCGTCTCCGCGTCTCTGCGGCTCAGCGAATCGGCAGGATCAGGTTGGCGTTGCCGCGGCGGATGTTCAGCAGCAGCGACTGGCCCTGGGCGCCCTCCTGGAACTCCTTCAGGTTGGTCACCTTGCGACGGTTCACGCCGATGATGACGTCGCCCGGCCGCAGGCCGCGCTGCGCGGCCGGGCTGCCGGGCGCCACGTTCGCGACCAGCACGCCGGCCTCGCCCTCGTAGCGCGGCGACGAGGCGTCGAGGGTCTCGAGCTCCGCGCCCAGCAATCCCTGGTGAATGTCCTGCGCGGCGACCTGCACGGCCGTGGCCTGCTCGCCGAGCATTGCCTTGATGTTGCGCCTGCGGCCGTCGCGAATGATCTCGAGCTGCACCGTCTCGCCGCTGCGCTTCAGGCCGATCGCGTTACGCAGCTCGTTGGCATTGTTGATCGTCTTGCCATCCACGCTGCGGATGATGTCGCCGGCCTTGACGCCGGCCTTCTCGGCGGCGGAGTCAGCCATGACCTCGGAAACGAGCGCGCCCTGGGTCTCCTTGACGCCGTAGGCTTCGGCGATGTCCGGCGTGATCGTGTAGATGTTGACGCCGAGCAGGCCGCGGCGCACCTCGCCGAACTCGAGCAGCTGGTCCATGACCGAGCGCGCCATGTTCGAGGGGATTGCGAAGCCGATGCCGATGTTGCCGCCGCTGCGCGACAGGATCGCCGAGTTCACGCCGACCAGTTCGCCGCGCAGGTTGACCAGCGCGCCGCCGGAGTTGCCCGGGTTGATCGAGGCGTCGGTCTGGATGAAGTCCTCGTAGCCGTTCGGGTTGATGCCGGAGCGGCCGAGCGCGCTGACGATGCCCGAGGTCACGGTGTGGCCGAGGCCGAACGGGTTGCCGATCGCGACCACGAAGTCACCGACCTCGATGCGCGCGGAATCGGCCATCTGCAGCTCGGCGAGGTTCTCGGCCGGAATGCGCAGCAGCGCGATATCCGAGGCGCGGTCGGTGCCGATGATCTCGGCCTTGAAGTTGCGGTCGTCCTGCAGCGTGACGTCGATTTCCTCGGCGCCCTCGACGACGTGCGCATTCGTCAGCACCAGGCCCTCGGCGGCGTTGACGATGACGCCGGAGCCGGCGCTCTGCGTGTGGCGACGCTGCGGGGGCTGGTTCGGCATGTCGAAGAAGCGGCGAAAGAAGGGATCGTCGAGGAAGGGATTCGAGCCGCTGACCTCGATGCTGCCGCGCGTCGCGATGTTGACGACCGCCGGCGCCGTCTTCTTGACCATCGGCGCGAGCGAGGGTACCGGGGTGCCGTCTACGGCCGCGGGCAGCTGCGCCTGCAGCGGCAGTGCGATCGAGAGGGCGGCTACGGCCGCAAGGGCGGCGATCGGGCGTGCAATCATTGGGGTCACTCTATCCTGCGTTGAGACTTGCGGTTTGATGGCGCGGCCGCCCCGTGGTTCCCCGGGCGACCCAGTTAAATATAGCCGGAAACAGGCGGGCGGCTCCTCGCCGCCCGCCGCCGTCCCTTGGATGCCGCAGCGACCGCGAAGGTCGCAGCGGGCGCGCCCGCTGCGCTGCGATCAGTTGACGTCGACGCTGATCCGGCGCGGCATCACGCGGTCGTGCTTCGGAATGATAACTTCCAGCACGCCGTGCGTGCTCTTCGCCGTGATGCCCTCGGCGTTCGCGGTGTCGGGCAGCGTGAAGCGGCGGAAGAAGCGGCCGGCCACGCGCTCGACGCGACGATAGCCTTCCTGTTCCGCCTGCGCCGTCGCGGCGCGGCTGCCGCTGATCGTCAGCACGCCGTTCTCCATCGTGACCTCGATGTCCTCGGGCTTGACGCCGGGGATGTCGGCATGCAGCACGAAGCGGCCTTCCTCTTCCCGGATATCGACGGGCGGCGTCCAGTTCGCGACGCTGCCGGCCGTCTCGTCCATGCCGAGGCGCTGCTCGAACAGGCGGTCGAGATCGTCGTGCAGGGAGCGCATCAGGCTCCAGGGCTGGTAACGAATCATGCTCATGGTATTCCTCCTGGAATTGATCGTGTGGTTGCTGGGTGCATGCAGCCTGAATATGGGCGCAACAGCATTTTTCAATACCCCGCCTGAGCCGATTTTCGGCTTATGTCAATAGGGATCTGACCACAAGATGTTGTGTTGCATTGCAGAACAGGTTTTTTCGAATGGACCGTGCGCAAGTCATAGAAAAATTCTATAAAAGATTTGTAAATATATGATTTAATAAATTAAATATGAGACCTACCGTCCGTCGAATGATGCTTGACAGCACCCCTTCCGACCCTTACCTTAACCACCCCGTAACACAACATCTTGTGTTGGCTTGCCAGGGTGCCGCGGTCGCGGCGCGCAACAGCCCGGAAACCAGGTGACGGGCGGTTCAACGACGGACGAACAACGATCAGGACGAGGGGATCCCGGGGGGGACGAGGCATAATGAACACAGCGTTGCAGGAACAGGTGAATCCGGTGGAGTCGGTCGATGACATCCCCTTCCAGGCCGCATCCGTGGACATCTGGGAGAAGAAGTACCGGCTCGTCGCCAAGGACGGGACGGTGCTCGACCAGGCGATGGACGACACCTACAAGCGGATCGCCCGGGCGCTGGCCGACGTCGAGCCCGCGGACCGCCGCGAGCACTGGTACGAGCGCTTCGCCTGGGCGCTGCGCCACGGCGCGATCCCCGCCGGCCGCATCGTCTCGAACGCGGGGGCGCTGGCGCACAAGCCGGCCACCTCGACGATCAACTGCACCGTCTCCGGCACGATCCGCGACTCGATGGACGACATCCTGCAGAAGGTCCACGAGGCCGGCCTGACGCTGAAGGCCGGTTGCGGCATCGGCTACGAATTCTCGACCCTGCGCCCGCGCGGCGCCTACGTGTCCGGTGCCGGCGCCTACACCTCGGGTCCGCTGTCGTTCATGGATATCTACGACAAGATGTGCTTCACGGTGTCCTCGGCCGGCGGCCGGCGCGGCGCCCAGATGGGCACCTTCGACATCGGCCATCCCGATGCGCTCGAGTTCATCCGCGCGAAGCGCGAGGACGGCCGGTTGCGCCAGTTCAACCTGTCGCTGCTGGTGACCGACGAGTTCATGAAGGCCGTCAGCAACGACCAGCCGTGGCGGCTCGCGTTCCCGATCAGCATGAAGGAACTGAAGGACGAGAACCTGCAGCTCGAGGATCCGGAGAAGATCGTCTGGCGCGAGTGGCCCAGCAATGGCGATTACGTTCGCAACGACGACGGCCTGGTCGCCTGCAAGGTCTACAAGACGGTGCCGGCGCGCCGCGTGTGGGACGTCATCATGTCGTCCACCTACGATTTCGCGGAGCCCGGCTTCGTGCTGATCGACCGCGTCAACGAGATGAACAACAACTGGTGGTGCGAGAACATTCGCGCCACCAACCCCTGTGTCACCGCCGACACCTGGGTGCAGACCGCTGACGGCCCGCGCCAGGTCGCCGACCTGCTCGGTCGCGCGTTCAAGGCGCGCGTCGACGGCGTGGATCATGCCACCGGCGCGGAAGGTTTCTTCAGGACTTCAAGCAGCGACGTCGTCCGCCTGCAGACTGTCGAGGGCCACGCCCTGCGGCTGACCGCCAACCATCGCGTACGCCGTGTCACGCGCCAGACCCGCTGGTCGGTCGAGACAGAATGGTGCGAGGCAGGCCAGCTGGCCGCCGGCGACCGGGTGCTGCTGAACAACCATCGCGACGGCGGCGAGTGGCAGGGCGCGTACACTCGCGAGGAAGGGTACCTGCTCGGGCTGCTGGTTGGCGATGGCACCCTCAAGCAGGATGCCGCCGTGCTTTCCGTGTGGCCGCAGGCCGCGGCCGTCAACGCCGCCGCCGTTGCCCCGACCGCGTTGATGGACGAAGCATTGCGCTGCGCCCGCAGCTTGCCGCATCGAGGCGACTTTGCCGGCTGGGTCGAGGTCGCCGGTCGCGGCGAGTACCGCCTGAAGCTGGCCGCCCTGCGCGAGCTCGCATTCGAGCTGGGCATGCGTCCCGGCGGCAAGGCCGTGACCCCGGCGATGGAAAAGACTTCCAGCGACTTCCACCGCGGCTTCCTGCGCGGCCTGTTCGACGCCGACGGCTCGGTGCAGGGCAGCCAGGACAAGGGCGTCAGCATTCGCCTGGCCCAATCGGATCTGCCCCGGCTCGAAGCCGCCCAGCGCATGCTGCTGCGCATCGGCATCGCCTCGCGCCTGTACCGTGACCGCCGCCCCGCGGGCACGTCGCTGCTGCCGGATGGCCAGGGCGGCCGGCGTGCTTATCCGACCCTCGCCCAGCACGAGCTCGTGATCAGCGGCGACAACCTCTCGCTGTATGCCGAGCGCGTCGGCTTCTCCGACGCCGCCAAGGCGCGCCGCCTGAAGGCCTTGCTGTCCGGTTACCGCCGCCGGCTCAACCGCGAGCGGTTCACCGCCACCGTGGAGGCCGTCGTCGCCGATGGCGTCGAGGACGTGTTCGACGTGCAGGTCCCGGGCATCAACACCTTCGACGGCAACGGCATGCACGCCCACAACTGCGGCGAACAGCCGCTGCCGCCCTACGGCTCGTGCCTGCTGGGCTCGGTCAACCTGACGCGCTTCATCGTCGACGCGTTCACGCCGCAGGCGAAGTTCGACTGGGAGAAGTTCCGCGAGGTCGTCAAGGTGTTCACCCGCCTGCTCGACAACGTCGTCGAGATCAACGGCCTGCCGCTCGGGCCGCAGCGCGACGAGATCTACCGCAAGCGGCGCCACGGCATGGGTTTCCTCGGCCTCGGCTCCACGATCACGATGCTCGGCATGAAGTACGGCAGCAAGGCGTCCGTTGCCTTCACCCAGGACGTGTCGCGTGAGCTGGCGCTGGCCGGCTGGGAAAGCGGCCTCGAGCTGGCGCGCGAGAAGGGCCCGGCGCCGATCATGGACGAGGAGTTCA
>CAYWYS010000045.1:15189-23293 GCA_964462675.1 uncultured Thioalkalivibrio sp. | reverse complement strand
AGCACGTGACTGAAAATCACGGTGTCGGCAGTTCGATTCTGCCCCTGGCCACCACTCCTGCCCGCCGAGACGGTTAGTCAGCCAGCCCCGGCAGCCCGATCTTCGCCAGCGCCACCGCGATCAGCGCGGCGACACCCGCGCTGACCGGCACCGTGATCAGCCAGGCCGCGATGATGGTCACCAGGTGCGAGCGCCGCACCAGGTAGCGCCGGCGGGCTTTTTCCGGTGCCTGCACCGCTTTTTCCGGCTGGGTGGCCAGTAAAGGCTCACCCGTCCCTTCGGTCGCCGCCCCGGTCTCCGGCGCGGCCAGCGGCATCGCTTCGAGTCCGCCGCGCCCGGTCCGATTCGTCATGAACTCGCGCAGGAAACCGACGCCAAACAGCGCGCCGATCGCGATGTGCGTCGAGCTGACGGGCAGGCCGAGCGCCGAGGCGATGATGACCGTGATCGCGGCGGACAGCGTCACGCAGAATGCCCGGATGCGGTTCAACTTGGTGATCTTCGAACCCACCGTGCGGATCAGCTTGGGGCCATAGAGCAGCAGGCCGGTGGCGATGCCGAACGCGCCGATCAGCAGGATCCACGGCGGGATGCGCGCGACGCTGACGATGCCGCCCTCGGTGACCGAGGCGTAGATCGCGGCGAGCGGCCCGATGGCGTTCGCGACGTCGTTGGCGCCGTGCGCGAAGGACAGCAGCGCCGCCCCGCAGATGACCGGAATGGTGAACAGGCTGCCGACAGTCGACTTGTTCGACGGCAGCCCCTGGACCATCTTCCTGACAGTCGGCTTCAGCCACGCCAGGGTGATCACGAGTACCGTCACGCCCACCGTGAGCGCCAGCCACACCGGCGCCTTCCAGACGCGCGAGAAGCCCTTCAGCATCAGGTAGGTCGTGAACGCGCCCGCCATGATCGCCACCAGCAGCGGCACGCGGCGGCGCGCCTGCTCCAGCTGGTCCGGCACGTAAAGGATCGTCAGCTTGATGTACAGCAGGAAGCTCGCGGCAATGACGCCGCCGAGCACCGGCGAGATCACCCAGCTGGCGACGATCCGCGTGACCACCTGCCAGTCCGCCGCACCGACGCCGGCCATCGCGATGCCGCCGCCGAGCACCCCGCCGACGACCGAGTGCGTGGTCGATACCGGCGCGCCGACCCAGGTCGCAAGGTTGATCCACAGCGCGGCCGCGAACAGCGCCGACAGCATCGCGGTCGTGAAAGCAGCGGTGTCCGGCATCAGGTCGGGGCGGATGATCCCCGACGAGACCGTTGCGACGACGTCGCCGCCGGCAAGAATTGCGCCGGCCGCCTCGAACACGGCTGCGATCGCGACGGCCACGCCGATGCGCAAGGCCCGCGAGCCGACGGCCGGCGACATGTTGTTGGCCACGTCGTTGGCGCCGATGTTCAGCGCCATGTAGCCGCCGATGACACTGGCGCCGACGATGATGACGAGGCTGCCCTTGATGCCGATCAGCGTGGCGGTCGTGATGCCGACCAGCACCAGGAACAGCAGTGCGAGGCCCAGCGGCACCAGGCCGCGCGCCACGCCCCGCGTCGCGTCCTCCAGCCTGCTGAGCCGCTTGAGGTCCTTGTCTAGGGCTGGTTTTGCCATGAAATCAGGCGGTTGGAAGGCCGTCGGCGAAGGCGAAACAGGCCGGGTGTCGGCCGGCCTGTCACAAAACTGCAATACGGTTGTCATTCTGGAGAACGCCCTGCCAAAGGGCAATGGGCCGAGGGGGACACTGCTAAAACCGACGTTTTAGCAGTGTCCCCCTCGGTCCCTACCGGTGTCCCCGTATGACCTCGAGGAACTGCTCGCCGTAGCGCTCGAGCTTCTTCTGGCCGACGCCGGAGACCTCGAGCAGCGCGCCGGGGCTGGTCGGCAGCACGCGCGCCATTTCCACCAGCGTCGCGTCGCCGAAGATGATGTACGGCGGCACGCCCTGCGCGTCGGCCAGCGACTTGCGCAAGGCCCGCAGCGCATCGAACAGCGTCTCGTCGTAGCGCCCGCCCGCGGCCGCCGCCCTGGGCGCCTTGCGCTTCGACGGCGTCTTGATCCGCGGTCGCGCCAGCTCGAGGGTCTCTTCGCCGCGCAACAAGGGCCGCGCGGCGGGCGTCAGGCGCAGCACTGAGTAATGGGCGATGTCCTGCTCGAGATAGCCGTGATGGATCAGCTGGCGGATCAGCGAGGCCCATTCCTGCATGCTGTGGTGCGCGCCGATGCCCCAGGTCGACAGGCGGTCGTGGCCGGCGGCGGCGATGCGGTCGTTGCTGGCGCCGCGCAGCACGTCGATGACGTACTTGATCCCGTAGCCCTGGTGCAGGCGGTAGACGCAGGACAGCGCCTTGCGCGCGTCCTCGGTGGCGTCGAAGCGCTCCGGCGGCTCCAGGCAGACGTCGCAGTTGCCGCAGTCGGCCGCCAGGCGCTCGCCGAAATAGCCGAGCAGCACCCGGCGACGGCAGGTCAGGCTCTCGGCCAGCGCGACCATCGCGTTGAGCTTGTGCAGCTCGATGCGCTGGCGTTCCTCGCTGCTGCCGCGCTCGACCAGCGCCCGCGCGGTCACGACGTCTTGCGCGCCGAACAGCAGCAGCGCCTCGGCGGGCAGCCCGTCGCGCCCGGCGCGGCCCGTTTCCTGGTAGTAGCCCTCGATGTTCTTCGGCATGTCGTAGTGAACGACGAAGCGCACATTGGGCTTGTCGATGCCCATGCCGAACGCGACCGTTGCGACGACGATGTCGAGCTCGTCGCGCAGGAACGCGTCCTGCACCCGCACACGCTCCGCCGCCGCGAGCCCGGCGTGGTAAGCGCCGACGCGCAGCCCCCGCGCGGCGAGCTTCTCCGCCAGCTCGTCGACGCGCTTGCGGGACAGCGCATATATGATGCCGGCCTGGCCCGCGTGCGTCGCGAGGAAGCGCGCCAGCTGCTCGAACGGCTGGTGCTTTTCGCGCACGGTGTAGCGGATGTTCGGGCGATCGAAGCTCGCCACGTAGCGCGTCGCGTGCCCGAGATCGAGCACGCGCACGATGTCCTCGCGGGTCTGCGGATCGGCGGTCGCCGTCAGCGCCACCAGCGGCACCCCTGGAAAGCGCTGCCGCAACGCGCCGAGCTGCACGTATTCCGGCCGGAAGTCATGACCCCACTGCGACACGCAGTGCGCCTCGTCGATGGCGAACAGCGCGATCTCGATGCCGTCGAGCCGCGCGAGGAACGCATCGCTCATCAGCGTTTCCGGCGCGACGTACAGCAGGTCGAGCTCGCCGGCGTGCAGCCGCGCGAGCGTGCGCCGCGCGTCGGCCGCCGCCAGCGAGGAGTTATAGAAGGCCGCGGCGACGCCGTTCGCGACCAGTGCGTCGACCTGATCCTTCATCAACGAGATCAGCGGCGAGACGACGATCGCCGTGCCGCTGCGATGCAGCGCGGGAACCTGGTAGCACAGCGACTTGCCGCCGCCGGTCGGCATCAGCACGAAGGCGTCCTCGCCAGCGATCAGTCCCGCGACGATCTCGCCCTGCTGCGGCCGGAACGCAGGAAAGCCGAACACGCTGGCAAGCGTTTGCAGGGCCGGGGATGAAGCGGGCGAGTCAGGCATCGGCAAGTACCGCGGGCGATGGCGAGGCGGCCTGACATGATACCGGGCGCGCCGGCCGCCGGCAGGCACCGGCCGGGCGAATTCCGGGGCGCCGGAACTGTGATGCCGGTCGTCTCCGCCGAATGGCGGCCTGCTACCATCTGTCACATATCCGCAGGGGAATTTCCCCTGCGCGGCCCGCGCGGAGGTGCTTGATCCGACAGGGAGAATCACAGCAGGGCGGTCGGCCACGCAGCGGTATCGACCGGTGGAAGCGGATCGGGCTTGGCCCCGGTGCGCGGCGTTCCGGCGCCATCGGCTCGCCGATGAGCCTGCTGCAGAGCAAGCCGAAGGGCAACACCGGCCGGCGGTCCGTCATCGACCTGCAGAAGGCAGAGCGCGCGCTCAAGGACGGGCAGTACAAGGAGGTCGAGCAGCTCTGCCAGGAGGTGCTCGAGGACAACCCCGACAGCCTCCAGGCCTGCCAGATTCTTGCCGAGCTCAGGCTCAAGGAGCGACGCTTCGATGAAGGCATGGCCTGGATCGAGCGCGCCCGCCGCATCGAGCCGCGTAACCCCCGCAGCATGAACCTGCTCGGCCGGGTGCTGGATCATCGCGGCGATCTCGCGGGCGCGGAGGCGGCCTTCCGCAGCGCCGTCGAGCAGGATGCGGAGTATGCCGACGCGCTGGCGAACCTCGGCAGCATCCTGTTGCGGACCAAACGGGGCGTCGAGGCCGAACAGCTTTTCCGCCGCGCGCTCCGTTTCGATGCCGAGCACGGCATCGCGAACCTGTTGCTCGGGGCAATCCTGTACCAGCAGAATCTTCCCGAGCAGGCCGTCCCGCACCTGCAGACCGGCATCCAGCGCGAGCTGTCGGACCGTCCTGCGCAGTACACGCTCGCGGTTGCGCTGCACGATCTCGGACGGCTCGACGAGGCGATCACCGCTTACCGTCGACTGATTGCGACGGGTGACAATGACCCGGAGGTGTTTGCCCGGCTGGCCTCGGTGCTCGTCATCACCGGCGAGCTCGACACCGCGATGGCAGGCTTCGAGACGGCGCTCGAAATCCAGCCGGAACACCCGGCCGCCGCGGCCGGACTCGCGGAAATCCTGACGATTTCCTGGCGCGCGGCCGAGGCGCTCGAGATGGTCGGACCGCTGATCGACCGCGGCGATGCGCCCATCTGCCTGCACATGGCCTACACCCGCGCGCTGCTGGGGTTCGGGCGGCGCGACGAGGCGCTGCTGCACCTGGCGGATCTCGTGAAGCGGCCGTTCCCGCCCGAGGCGCTGGCGCAGGCGCATCACCTGCTTGGCGAGTTGCTCGAGGCGCGCGGCGAATACGATCGCGCGTTCGCCCAGCATCGGCACGCCAACCGGCTGCGCAGCGGCCGGTATGACCCGGCGCGGATGGAAAATTTCGTCGCGCGGCTCATCAGCGCGCAAACACGCGAAGTGCTGGATGAGCTGCCATACGGCACGAAGTCCGACGCGCCGGTGTTCATCGTCGGCATGCCGCGCGCCGGCGCCTCACTGCTCGAGCACATCATTGCCTCGCACCCGCGCGGAGCCGGCGTAGGCGCCCTGCCGCACATCGGGCTCGCCGCCGGGCGCATCGGGCGCTACAACAACGTGGACCTGCCGTACCCCGAGTGCACACCGTTGATGCGGCGGGGCGACCTGCGGGAGCTGTCCGCGGCCTACTTGGCCCGGCTGTTTTCGGAAGCCGAGCGGGCGCGACGGATCGTGGACTCCATGTGGTTGAACTTCCTGCACATCGGCCTGATCGAGGTCATGTTTCCGAAGGCCCGGATCATCGATTGCCGGCGCGACCCGATCGACAACGGCCTGGCGTGCTTTGCACACGCGTTTGGCGAGGCCGGCGAGCCGTTCGCCTGCGACCTGGGCCACATCGGCCATTTCTATGGCCAGTATCGCCGGCTGATGGCGCACTGGCAGGCCACCTCGCGGCTGCCGATCCACGAAATCCACTACGAGGCGCTGATCCGCGAGCCGGAGGCCGAGACGCGGCGGCTGCTGGAGTTCCTCGAGCTGCCATGGAACCCGGAGTGCCTCGCATTTCACGAGAACCGGCGGATCGTGCGCTCTTGGAACCACGAACAACTGCGCCGCCCGCTGCACCAGGCCTCGGTGGGCCGCGCGCGTCACTTCGACAAGTACCTCGGGCCGCTGCGCGAGGCCCTGGCCGCGGCCGGCCACCCGGTCGACTGAGCAGGATCGCAACGAAAACGGGCGGTCGCCGCAAGGCGACCGCCCGGGCTTGAGCCGGAGGCCGGGATCAGGCCGCAGCTTTCTTCTTGCTGCCGGCGGCCTTCTTCTTCGCTGCAGGCTTCTTCCGGGCGGCAACCTTCTTCTTGCTGCCGGCGGCTTTCTTCTTCGCTGCAGGCTTCTTCCGGGTGGCAACCTTGCGCTTCTTCTTGCTGACGGGCTTCTTTTTCGTGCCGGTGCGCTTGGCCCATTCCTTTTCGACCGCGGCCACGGCCTTGTCGATGCCGCTCACACGCCGCAGGTAGTCATAGGCACGGGCCGCCTCGTGCTTGAGCCACTGCTGATCCTTGCTTACGGCATCGAGTTCCTTGCGCGCATCGGCGAGCATGCGCTCGACGCGCTTCGCCTGGGTCGAGGCGGCCTTGGAGCCCTCGTTGACGGCGCGCTGCGCCTGCTCCTGCAGCCGCTTGGCAAGTTCATTGACCCGCTCGCCCGTCTTGTTGGCGCGCGCAGTGAGCTTGTCGAGCTCGCGCCGCAGTCCCTCGTAGGTTCGCTGTGCGGCACTGATCAATTCCTGCCGCGCGTCGTGGAAAGCCTTTTCGATTTCGGTGAGCTGTCTGTCCATGGGATGTCCTTTACATGCTGCACAGGCGCGCGTTGCGCCAACCTGTGACTAATATAGTCCACCTCGTCGAGTAGTTCCAAAGTCTCGTCGTGCGGCGTCTCTGCCGGCCGTCGCCGCGGCTGTCCGGCAAGCGAGACCGAGCGATGCCGGCGAGTCCTCGATGGCCGCGATGCGCCCGCGCGCGGCCTGCGTCACCAGGCGCTCGATGCGGCGCATGACATCCCCGATCTCCTGGCTCGTCAGGCCGAACTGCACGCGCTCGCCACTGCTGCGGACGCCGCGGCGCGGGTCCAGGTTTTCGCTGCGCGCTGCGGCGACCAGCACGCCGTCGACGATCCGGAATTCGGCGACCACGCCAAGCGCCTCGTCGAGGTCGGCGCGCGTCAGCCGGCCGAGGCGCGCGAGGGTCGCGGCGGGCAGGCGCTCCACTTGCAGATGCTTCCAGGTATCGCCGACATCGCTGTCCTTGCTGCGGAACGCGACATCGTTGTCGACCGCGAACACCCTGGGATCCTCGGGATGCCGCGAGATCAGCAGGTTCCCGATGTTGGAGTCCTTGTGCTCGACCAGGTGCGTCAGAATGTTGAGATTGCCCCAGTGCCGGGCGTACCGCGGATCGGTGGCGAAGCGCTCGGCGTCCCACGGGTTGGCGTTGGTCACGTCGGCGAGCCAGTAGGACAGCAGGAACAGCGCCGATGAAGTCCCACGCAGCGTGGCCTGCCCGTCCGGGCGGTGTTCCCGGTATTCGTCCAGCGACAGGGCGCGCAGCACGATCGGGGGCACGACGTATTCGCACTCGTCGAGGAACAGCTTCTGCAGCCGGTAACTGGCGAGCTCGTAGCGCGGCTCGTTGTTGAAACCCTGCCCCGGCGGCGCGACCGGCTTCCACTTCGCCGTCATCACCGGTTCGCCCTCGGCCCCAGCCAGCTGGACGCGCGTCGAGCGGTCACCGTCGATCCGCGGGCGGGCCTGTTCCGCTGCAACGACGTTCAGCGGCCCCTGCAGGCGCGCCTCGATCAGCGCGACCGGGAACTCGATGCTGTCCCGCGGGCCATCCGCGAACGCGGACAGCGATACTGCAAGCCAGGCCGTGAACAGCGCGCTGCCGACGAAGGTCCGAATGCGTCCGCCGGTCATGGTCTGCGCTCCTGAGCCGTTGATGCGCCTGCCGGGGGCGGCCCGGCAACTCACTGCTTCTGCGTGCGCTCGCGGTAGATGCGCAACTGCTCGTTGAACTGCGAAACGACGAACTCGGCGTGGTCGACGGCCGCGTCATTGCGCTCGGCCAGCTGGTTGATCAGGGTCTTCTTGGCCGCCTCGTCGAGGTTGCCGTCCTCGAGCCGGCGCTTCACGTCCAGTTCCAGGCAGGTATTGTAGGTGCGGATGTCGGCATCGAAGGCCTTGATGGCCTGGTGCGCGGCGACCATGTCCTCGTAGGAGGCGGTTGCGCCGTCAGGGACGGTCGTCGGCACCTGGGGATAGATGCAATTGGCGCTGGCGGCCGTGGCCCACAGCAGCGCCAGCGCGGCGGCGGACACGGTGACGAGTCGATGCATCATGGACAGCTCCAGGCTTGGCAAGCGGCAAGTAGGGTGGGGAAATAAGACCGGATAGGCCCGGCGGGGTCAAGCGCGCCGCAAGCTCAGGCGCCAACCGACCAGGTTCTCGCCGCC
>CAYWYS010000045.1:0-15089 GCA_964462675.1 uncultured Thioalkalivibrio sp. | reverse complement strand
GGCGGGGTCAAGCGCGCCGCAAGCTCAGGCGCCAACCGACCAGGTTCTCGCCGCCATGCCCGCATCGTCCTGCGCGCAGGCGACGAGGTCGCGCAGTCGCCGCGACGATGCGCGCAAGTCACCCTCGGCCCGGTCGATCGCGCGCTCCAGCGCGGGCCGGCTCAGGCGCGCCCGCGCCGACAGCAGCTTCTGGATCGCGTCCAGCGTCACGCTGAGCACCAGCGCCGACGCCAGCTGGTCGGCCGCCTGCTGCAGCCGCCAGGCGGCGGCGTTCAGTTCCTGGCGGTAGCGGCCGGCGGCCGGCCGGGCTGCCCGTTCCGCCTCGATGAAGCGTCGCAGCAGCCGGTAGATCCTGGTGTCGTTCAGCACGAGGCTCGCCTGGCGGAGTGAATGCCCGGCATTGCGAACCAGCAGCGAGTCGACGTGGTGGATGATGAAACAGGCGCGCGCGGACGGCCTGAGCACACGATGGATCTCCGCCAGCGCGGCGTCGACCTGCGAGTACTCCAGCGCATACTGGCCGCTGACGGCATCGAAACTCGCGGCCTCGAAGGGCAGTTTCTCGGTCGCGACGCCGGCATGGAATTCGATGCCGGCCAGGCGACGCGCGCCGTCCGGCACGTGCCGCAGCGGGTCGATCCGCGCGAGGTCGATGCCGTGGACCCGGTAGTTGCGACCCAGCGCGGCGGCGGTCTCCGCGGCGATCAGTGCGACGGCGCCATTGCCGGTGCCGATATCCAGCACGCGCGCATCGGTCGGCAGCGCCGTGAAGAACGCCACCCACGCGTCGCGCAGCTCGAGGTCGTAGCCGCCCGCGGGCGTCGTGGGACAGGTCGCGACCGCGCCGGACCGGTAGTAGGCTTCCCAGTGATCGAGACTCACGCGGATGCGCTCCGGCCCGGACGCAGGCTATGCGCCGTCCAGCGCATGGAGCTGGTCGATGAGCTTGCGGACGTCGCGGCCCCAGCGCCGCATCTGGCGATCGATCTCGACCCAGCTCGTGACCCGGTTGCCGCGCACCAGCTCCGGTCCGGGCGGTCCGGCCCGGCGATGGTCGATCGCGCGCGCCAGCAGCTCGTCGCGCTCCGGGTCCCAGAGCTCGATGATCAGCGTCGCCTCGCCGGCCGAGGTCACGAAGGCCTGGTTCAGGCCGAGTGTGCCCTCGGCCGGCATCTTGGAGATGAAATCCACCAGCTCGGCGCGCAACGACAGCGTGCCCGCGCCGGGCATGGCGCTGCGCCGGAACTGCGGCGACTCGGCGAGCGCCTCGGTGAGCCGGTCGCGGAAACTGGCCTCGATGCTGGCCCGCTGATCTGCAGGGATCGGGAAAGCGTCGGGCGCCGCGCGCACGCGCGTGGCCTCGAGCCTGATCCGTTCATCGACCTCGCGGAAAGACACGGTGGTGCTGTCCAGCCTGACGCCGCGATCCGCGCCAAGCCGGAGCCCGGGGCGCGCCCAGACTTCGTCGAACTCGGTGCCGGACATCCGCTGCAGCCCGTCCTCGGACAACGCCGCGCCGGGGACGGGCTTGAGCGGTGGCGCGGCACAGGCGCCGAGCAGCAACGCGGCGCCCAGGCACAGCATGCGGTTCACGGGTCTGTTCATCGGGCTTCTCCTGGATCGCCGCCTGCGCCCGCCGGCACCGCGTCGAAGGCGACGGTGATGCGCGGCGCATTGTCCTCGAACGGCACGGTGCCATGCCAGATATAGGAAGGAAACAGCACCAGCCGGCCGACGCGCGGCCGGATGACGCGGCGAGGCCCGAGCTCGAGGCCGAGCTCGGCCGGCGGCTCGCCGAACTGGATGCAGCCCGCCGTATCGCCCGCGGGCGCCGCGACGACGGACGGCGGCAGCGACACGTAGAAGGCCGAGCTGATCCAGCCCTCCTGGTGGAAATGGTTCACATGTCGGCCCGACGACCACAGCCGCACCGACCACGAGCCGGCAAAACGGATGCCGCTCGCCCTGCGGCGCAGGAATGGATGCGTCGGATCGTCCGGCAGGCCGGCCGCATGGCGCGCGACGGCCGCAGCGATGGCATCGCGCAGCGCGCGGATCACCGGCTCGCGGCGCCCGAACAACACGCCGGAGGTCTGCGAGCCGCCGCGCAGGCTCTGGTTGACCGGTTCGCGGCGCGCCGTGTGCAGGCCCGTCAGCGTCGTCTCCAGCGCGGCGAGGAAGGCAGCCTCGTCGGCGAAGCCCGACGGCGGTTCGACCGGCACTTCGGCGACCAGCCGATCATAGCCGCACAGCCATTCCTCGCGCGGGTCGCCGGTCAGGCGCCAGGCGAGGCCGAGCAGCGCCAGCGCCAGCTGGTTGGCGGGCTCGCTGTCGAGCGCCTCGAGCGCGCGCGCCGCCGCCAGCTCTGGCTCGCCGCTGCGTAGCAGGTGCCGCACATAAAGGTTCAGGAAGGCCGCATCCTTGCGCAGCGCCGGGTAGGCTTGCCGGAACAGCGCGCCGGCGGCGTCGCGCTGCCCCAGCATCCCGAGCGCATTGGCCTCCATCGCGACGTACATCGGCTGGTCCTCGAGCGCCCGCAGCGCCCGGATCTGCGCGAGCGCCTCGTCCGCGGCGTCCGCCTCGAGCAGGAAGCGAATGAACTCGAGACGCAGCAGGCGGTTCGCGGGTTGCGCGGCGACCGCCGCGCGGAAGGCCGCCACGGGGTCTTCGCCCGCGGCCAGCGCATCGCCATGTTCCCACAGGATATTGGCCAGCATCACGTGGCCGGGGACATAGGCGGGCGCCGCAGCCGCCAGGCGCCGCGCGCCCTCGAGCGCACGCGCCGGCTCGCCGAGATCGAGCCAGGCGCTGGCCTCGGCGTCGTCGATTTCCGGCCCCCTGAAGCCGGCCCGGCGCGCTGTGGCGTAGCACTCCAGCGACTCGGCAGGATCGCCGAGCAGGCGCCGCACGACGCCGAGGTTGGTCCACGCGGCACCGTTGCCGGGCGCCAGCGCCACGGCCCGGCGCAGGGCGGTCTCTGCGCCCTCGAGATCGCCCGTCGCGCGCTTCGCCGAGCCGAGCGCCTGCCAGGCCGCCGAGGACGAGGGACTGAGCTGCACCGCGCGTTCCAGCGCTGTGCAGGCGCCGCCGGGATCGCCGGCGTCGCGCAACGCGAGACCGAGGTTCATCCAGCCCGCACCATGGGCGGGCGCGAGCTCCAGGGCGCGCCGGTACAGCCTGACGGCCTCCGGGGCGCGGCCCAGCTGGCACAGCAGGTTTGCATAGTTGCCGAGCAGGTTGACGTCGTTCGGCGCGCGCGTCCGGGCGGTCTCGAACGCCACGGCGGCCCCGGCGAGGTCGTCGCTCGCCTTGCGGCACAGCGCGATCATGTGCAGCGGCTCGCCGGCACCGGGCGCGCGCGCCGCCACCGCGCTGGCAATCGCGGCCGCTTCCGCGTGCCGCCCCTGCTGCAGCAGGCCGAAGGCTTGCGCGAGGCGGGCGGCATCGGCCGGGGCCAGCGTCGCGCCCCCACCGCCGGTGGGGTGCCTGCCGTTCATCGACTGAGCGCCGGAGTCATGAGTTCGATGTCGCGCCGCTACTCCAGCCGCTCGACCCTCTTCATCCACTTGATGCCGTCGACACGCATACGGTAGCCGCCGGCCCGGCCCCGCTCGATCGTGGCCGTGTACTCGGTGTCCGGCGCCAGGCGGCGGTGCGGCGGCGATTTCATCGTCTCGCGCCAGACCTGGCCGTTGTCGAGCCGGAAGGTGCCGAGTTCGAGCGCGTTGTAGGTCGCGGCGACGATCCGCACGGACGCTGCCTCCGCCGACGGGTCGGCCTGGCGCTGCGATGCGACCACCTGCTCGGCGCCGAGGCCGGTCGGCACCTCGGCCACCGGGGCCTGGCTCGCCGGCGCAGCGACCGGTCCGCGCAAGGCCGCCTCCAGGCAGGCGATGTGCGCGGCGGGATCACCGCCGTGCGCCGCGCGGCACGCGTCGATCGCATCGCCCGCGTCGATTGCGGCTGCCGGCAAGGCGGCAAGGAGAAGGGTGATCAAGGTCAGGCTGCGCATCGGCGTGGGACTGTGGCGACCGGGACAGCGCAAGAGTTTAACGGAACGACTCGCCAGCGACCACGGCAGCAGAGGCCCCAACAAAAAGGGGGCGGAGATTGCTCTCCGCCCCCCAATGTCGTTTCAGGCAGGTGCCTGGGTCGACTTACATGCGCCAGTTGACGCCGACGAAGAACCGACGACCGAGGATGTCATACAGCGACGGATCGGTGTTGGCCTGCACGTTCGGCGTGTACAACCGCGGCTGCTGGTTGGACAGGTTCTGGATACCCGCGCGGATCGCGAAGGTCTCCGTCAGGTCGTAGCGGACCGACACGTCCGTGTACCACGTCGAATCGGTGCCAGTGTTGGTGATTGGCGAGCCGCCGGTCACCGTGTTGGCATGATCCATCGCGTCGATGTAGCGGTTGACCAGCTGGAACTGCCAGTCGCTCATCGTGTACGTGGTCGTGATGTTGGTCTTCCACTCCGGGACCGAACCGCCGGTCGTCGAGCTGATCGTGCCGGCGAAGTCGTAGGTCGGATCGACGTTCGTCGTCTGGGTCTCGAACTTGTCGGTCCAGGTGGTCACGATGTTGAAGGCCAGGTCGCCCGGGCCGACACCGACGCCCCAGTCGACCACGAAGTCGACACCGGAGGTCTTGATGAAGGCCTGGTTCTGCGACAGCTGCTTGAGGTCGATGACACCGCCGTTGGACGGCTCACGAGTGAACAGCTGACACCACTGGTTGTTGGGATCGAAGGTCGGGTTCGCGCCATCGCGGTTGTAGCAGCGCTGCACGATCGTGTTGGCCGCGACGGACGCGATCACGTCATCCAGGTCGATGCTCCAGTAGTCGATGGAGAACGACAGGCGCTCCAGCCAGGGGCTCTGGAAGGCCGGCGTCACGACGAAACCCGCAGTCCAGCTGTCGGCCTTCTCCGGGCCCAGGTCCGGGTTGCCGCCGACGATGCCGGTGGCCTGGCCGAAGGGCTGGAAGTAGGTCGGGCTGCCCGCCACTGCCGACTGCTGCGCGCACAGCGCCGCAACCTGCGCCCCGTTCGGGCCCAGGCGGCCCCACTCCGGGTTGTTGGCGTTAGGACCGGAGGCGTTGCACGGGTCCTGGTTGGTGAACGTCGGGAAGTTGTTCAGCTGGGGCGCGAACAGTTCCGTGATCGTCGGCGAGCGCACCGCGTGCTGGAAGCCGGCACGCGCCCGGAACTGGTCGTTGACGGTCCAGTCGCCGGTGATCTTGTAGGTGTTCTCGCTGCCGAAGCGGTTGTTGTCCGTGTAGCGGAAACCGCCCGTCAGGGACAGGTTCTGCGCCCACGCTGCGTCGGTCACGATCGGCACCACGACCTCGGTGAACAGGTCGGTGAACCACAGGCGGCCGGAGGTCGGCAGCTGCTGGTTGAAGCCCGCCACGAGACCCGGCTGCAGGCCGCCGTCAGGCCGGAAGTCGTAGTCCAGGTGACGGTAGCTGGCGCCGAAGGCGGACTGCACGGTGCCCGCGGGCAGCTCGAACAGGTCGCCGGTCACGACGCCTTCCCAGATGCCCTGCTCGACGGTCGTCAGGTTCTTCGCCTCGAGGCTGATGTAGGCCGCGCAGGCCGCGCTGATCGGCGCGGTGCCCAACAGGTTCAGGCCGCCCGGGCAGTTCGCTGAATCGCCGCCGAGCGGGTCGTTCAGCAAGGCCTGGGTACGGTCGCGGCGCACGTTGCCGCCCTGGATCTCGTTCTGCACCGAACGGCCCCACGACGCATAGGTGTCGTACTGCCAGCCGGCGACGATGTCGCCGGTGGCGCCCATGGTCAGCTGCCACACGTCATGCGTGTTGTAGCCGGTACGGCCGCCGAGCGTGTTGAAGCGCTTGCCGAGCGAGAACGGCTCGTCCGGATTCGGACGCGAGGCCAGCAGGCTCTGGATCTGCGGCGTCAGGAACGGGTTGGTGACCGGCACGGTGAAGCCGGTGCCGCCCGCCGCCGGCGTGGCCGCCAGCTCCTGCAGCGAGTTGTAGTTCGTGTACTGACCCTGGACGTAGGGCTTGAAGTTGTCGTTGACGTCCAGCTCGAAGCGGTTGTACAGGCTCCAGCGCTCGAGCGGCAACATCAGGATGTTTTCCGGCTCGAAGTTGTAGGAGAAGCGGTCCGGGGCAACGAAGGTCGCGATCCAGTCCTGCGGACCGGTGAAGCCGGCGATGTTGCGGTTCGGGTTGTTCGCAAGGCCGTGACAGAACGGCGTGCCGTCGGGGTTGAAACCAAATATGCCGTCGTTGGCACAGGTATCGGCCCCGAAGATCGCGTCCACCGCAGCCTGGCTCGGCGCGTTGGTGCCCGGCGCCCAGAAGCCGCCCGGGTGGGTCGCGCTCTCGGAGCTGGCCTGCGCGGAGAACTTGCGCGCGCCCTTGTAGATCGCCTGGCGCTTGAAGTAGCTGGCGTTGAACACGGCGCTGCCGCGGCCGCCGGCGAAATCGCCGCCGAAGGTCGCATCCGCGCCCCATTCCTCGCCATCACCTTCCTCAGTGATGCGGTACTGGGCGTCGAGGGCTACGCCGTCGAAGCTCTTCTTCATGATGAAGTTGACGACACCCGCGATCGCGTCCGGGCCGTAGGTGGCCGCGGCGCCGCCGGTGATGACCTCGACGCGCTCGATCAGCGCCGTCGGGATCGTGTTGACGTCGACCACGCCGCCGGCCGTGGAACCCATGCCGCGACGACCGTCGATCAGCACGAGGTTACGGTTGGAGCCGAGGCCGCGCAGGTCGATGAAGGCCCGGCCCTGGGAGCTCGGGTTGTTCGACTGCGAGCTGAGGCCCGGGACGATCTGCGGCAGCGTGTTCAGGTACTGCTCGACGGTCGTGAAACCGCTGACCCGCATCGAGTCTTGGTCGACAGTGAAGATCGGGCTTTCGGCAACGGCATCGCGGCGGGCGATGCGCGAACCGGTGACGACGATTTCCTCGAGCGCTTCTTGCGCAGCGACGGACGGTACGTAAAGACCGGCGCCGGCTGCGCCTGCAGTCATCAATGCGACGCGTACGGCGTGCGCAATTTTTCTATTGGCCATGTCTCCTCCTCGGGAGCAGTGTGGATCTCGCAATTCCCCCAATCGAAAACCCGGATGCGTGGCGGCACCCGGCTTCGAGCGAAGCGTGGGCCGGAGTATAGAGAGACAAATGACGAAAATGCAACACGTGCCCGCGATTGTTGTTGCGGCGGTGGAACGCAGAGATATCCAGCTTAATTTGATGGTTACAGCGGCCTTTGGAAGTCCCGCGGGGGACTTGTTGCAGATAAGACACACACTGCGTGTCGTGTTTATGCAACAAGGTCGGGCAGGGCGAGCCGCCGCGCTCAGGTGACGGCGATCCCCGCGGCGGCGAGTTTTTCCGCCAGCGGGGCCAGCTGCCGGCCGAAATGGCGCCATTTACCCACTGATCGGGCATGGATTTTTTCCCTGACCTGGGCCGCGCTGGCGGTCGCGGCCGCCGTCGCGTTGCGCTCGAACTCGAGGCAGGCCGGCTCGAACGGCAGCCCGAGCCCCGCCAGCAGCGCCCGGATCTGTCCCTCGGGGTCGGCCACGAGGTCCTCGTAGTGGACTTCGATGATCCGGTCGCCGAGGGTGGCCTGCCAGTGTCGGGCGAGGCGCTCGTGGGCGATGACGTATTCGCCGAGATCGTCCAGCGTGTATGCGTAGCGGAAGAATGACTGCTTGTACAAGGCAAAGCAGGTGTCCATCGTGTTGCGCCGCACATGGACGATCTGCGCATTCGGGAAGGCGCGGGCGATGAAACCGAGGTACAGGAAGTTCTCCGGGAACTTGTCGATGAACATCGGCTTGCCGGCCAGCCGGTAGGCGATTGTCTCGAGATAAGCGCGGCCGGCGGCATCGGGGGGCTGTCGGGCTGCCGCGGCGATTACCGCGGCCGTCATCGGCCCCCGGGGGTCCAGCCCGCTGATCCACTGCAGCGCGAGCGGCAGGAAGAAAGTTTCGCCGGCGCTTTCCACCCGGGAATGGCTGGAGAGAATCCGTTCGACGAGGGTCGTGCCGGTGCGCGGCAGGCCGACGATGAACACCGGCTTGCCCGTCCCCGGGTAGTCGGGCGCCTCGCGCGCCGCGGCCGTCAGCCACGCGGCATTGCAGGTCTCGATGATCTTGTCGATCAGCGCCAGGTCGGTGCGCACCTCGTAGCGTCCCACGCTGGCCGCGGCATCGCCGGCCCGCCGGTAGTACTCGAATGCCTCGTCCCAGCGCTCCAGGTCCTCGAGTTCCTTGCCGAGCGCGTAGTAAAGAAAAATGTTCCGCGCCGGCGGCAGGCCGGTCGCGCGCAGCACCGCTTCCATCTGCTCGACATGGCGCGCGTCCCGCGCGCGGCGCAGGGTGGCGAGCTGGTAGTGATGGCGCTGGTGCCGCGGGTAGCGCTCGAGCAGCCGTTCGTAGATCGCGATCGCCTCGTCGATCCGGCCGAGAATGACGCGGCAGGCGGCGAGGTTCGACTCGAGCTGCTCGACCCCGGGCTGCAGGCGGTTGGCGAGCTCGAACAGCGGGCCGGCGCGCTCGTGCAAGCCCAGCCTCGAGTACGTCGTGCCAGCGGCGTCGAGGTAGCGCGGACTGTTGCCGAGGCGCGCCTCGTAGTTCTCGAGCAGGCGCAGCGCATCTGCATGCCGGCCGAGTTGCCGGTACAGCTCGGCGAGCTCGATGGCCGCGTCGTAACGCGCGGCGTCGAGTCCCAGCGCCCGCTCGAAGGCGCCGGCCGCGGCGGCCGGGCGGCCGAGGCCGCGCTCGGCGAGCCCGGCAAGGAAATGCGCCTCCGGATCAGCGGCGTTGCCTTGCGCCAGCGCCGCCGCGCAAGCCTGCACGGTGCGCCAGTCGCCCGCCTGCGCCGCATGTCGCGCGCGGCCGCTCAGCGCCGCGGCATCCTGTGTCACCGCCTGTCCTCCTGGCTGCGCCGCTGCACGCGGACCTCACTCGACCGCGATGCCCGCCTGCTCGAGAATCCGCTGCAGCGGCTGCAGCTGCGTCCTGAAGCGGGTCCAGCGCAGCACCGAGCGGTCGTGAATCTTTTCGCGCACCTGCACTGAGCTGGCCGTCGTGCTGGCCGTCTCGTTGCGGTCGAAGTGCAGGCAGGCCTCCTCGAACTCCAGGCCGAGGCGCGTGAGCAGCAGGCGGGTCTGGGCTTCCGGCTCCGCGACCAGCGCCTCGTACTCGACCTCGACGAGCCGCTCGCCGAGCAGCGCCTGCCAATGGCGCAGCAGGCGCTGGTAGGCGACGTAGTAGTGCCCGAGGTTCTCCAGCGAGTAGGAGAACTTGTAGGCCCAGGTGAACACCTGCTTGTACATCGCGAAGCAGGTGTCCATCGGGTTGCGGGCCAGGTGCACGATGCGCGCGTCCGGCCAGGCCTTGGCGATGAAGCCGAGGAACAGGAAGTTGTAGGGCAGCTTGTCGATGAACATCGGCCGGTCCCCGAGCCGGTAGCGCACGGCCTCGAGGTAGCCCGCGGCAATGCGCCGGACGTCCCGGCGCGCGGCGCCCTCGATCATGGCCGCACTCATCGGCTCGACGCTCTGCACGCCGCTCTCGCGCCGCACCACCATCTGCATGAACTGCGTCTCGCCGAGGCTCTCGACCTTCGAATGGCTGCAGAGGATGCGCTCGGTCAGCGTCGTGCCGGTGCGCGGCAGGCCGATCACGAACACCGGCGTCCGCTCGCCGGGGCCCGCCGGCAGGCCGCGAGGCGCCGCCGCCAGCCAGTCGGCGTCGCAGACTTCGATGATCTTGTCGATCAGCGCCAGGTCCTCGGCCAGGTCGTAGCGCGCGATGCGTGTCACGGCATCGCCGGCCCGCTGGTAATACGCGAAAGCCTCGTCCCAGCGCTCGAGGTCCTCCAGCTCCTTGCCGATGGCGTAGTACATGAAGACATTCTTGTCTGGCGGCAGGTTGAGCTGCCGCAGCAGGGCTTGCATCTGCTCGACGTGGGCCGTGTCCGTCGCTCGCGCGAGGCGGGACAGGTGGTAGTGATTGCGCTGGTGCGCCGGATAGCGCTGCAGCAGCCGCTGGTAGATCTCCCGCGCCTCGTCGATCTTGCCGAGGTACACGCCGCAGGCCGCGAGATTGGCCTGGAACAGGTCGATCCCCGGCTGCAGCTCATTGGCCTTGCGGTACAGCGGCAGGGCCCGCTCCGGCATGCCGATCTCCGTGTAGACCGTGCCGGCCATGTCAAGGTAACGGGGACTGTTGCCGAGCTTGTCTTCGTAGCGGGCGAGCAGTTTCGCCGCCTCGCCGTTGCGCCGGGCGATCGAGTACTGGCCTGCGAGCTCGACGGCAGCGTCGTAACGGCCCGGGTCGAGCGCGAGGGCGCGTTCGAAGGCCGTGATGGCTTTCAGGGGGCGGTTCGATGCCTTGTGGTGCATGCCATCGAGGAAGTGTCCTTCCGGATGATCCGGCGACCTGGCCAGGATTTCCGCGGCGCCCGCGCCGACGGTGGGCCAGTCCTTGGCTTGCACGGCCTGGCGCGCGACCGCGCTGAGTCGCGCGATTTCCTCGTTCATCGTCAGTCCCTGGGCCGTCATCAGGCCAATCTAGCAAAAAAAGGGGGCCGCTTGCGCGGCCCCCCTGAACAGTGCGATGTAATCGACTTTTTTCTAGAACTTCTGCTCGAGTCGCAGCCAGTATCCCCGGCCGAACATGCGGTAGGTCGCCGGATCCGTCGTCGCGTTGAAGCCCACCTCGATGAACGGCGGCTCTTCGTCCGTGATGTTGGTGATACTCGCAGTGACGCGCGTGTTGGTCTGCGTGAACTCGTAGCTGGCCACCAGGTCGTGGTACAGCACGGAGTCGATCTTCTGGATGTAGAAGGGGTTCGACCCGGGGCCGCAGTTGCAGAAGGTGTCGGCATCCAGGCTGCTGATGTACTCGCCCAGGTAGGCCACCGACAGGTCGCCGCGCGCCCACTGCAGCATGTAGCTGATCTTGTCCTCAGGATACGCGCCGCCGTCCTGCGCGGTCGGATCGGTGTAGCGTCCCGAGAGGTCTTCCTCAGGCGCGCCCGGGAACGGCCGCTTGGTGCGCTCGAGCATATGCGCCCACAGCAGCGAGGCATTGAAGGAACCGTATGAGGTGTCCCAGGCGTAGCGGATCTCGAAGTCGATGCCTTCGGCACCCTGCTCGGCGACGTTCAGCGGTCCGTCGAGGATCTGGTCGATACCGTAATCGCCCGGCCGCCGGGTGATCAGCGCGCACGAGGACGCGTTGCCGTTGATGTAGCAGTCATCCAGGATGAACTGCACACCGAGCGAGCTGATCGCGTCGTCGATCTGGATCTTCCAGTAGTCGAGCGTCAGCGACAGGTTCCCGTTGCCCACGTCCGGTGTCCACACGGCCCCGACCGTGAACGTGTCACCCGTCTCCGGGTCGAGGAACGGGTTGCCGCCGATCCTGGACCGCGCCTGGTTCTCGCCCGGCGGCGACGCCTGCGCGCAGCCTGCCGGCAACGGCACCACGCCGCAAGGATCGACGAAGGTCGGGAAGCTGTCCACCTGCCCGGCATAGAGGTCGCCGATCGTCGGCGCGCGGAACACGGTGCCGGCGGTGGCCCGCAGCTTCAGCGACTGGATGGCCTGGAACTCGACGCCGAATTGCCAGGTCGTCTCGCTGCCGAAGGCATTGTAGTCGTCCCAGCGGAACCCGCCCTTGAGGTCGAGCGCCTGGTTGCCGTTGTCATACAGCGGGGCGAGAATCTCGGCAAAGAGGTTGGTCGAATACAGCGAGCCGTCCGTGCCGGCGCCGGTGTTGCCGGTCACCTCGTCGAGTGCCTTGGCGGAATCCGGCGTGTATTCAAACTGCTCGGCCATGTAGCCGGCGCCGAACGCCCATCCCAGCGGGCCAGCCGGCAGCTCGAAGGCCGAGCCGGTGATGCTGGCGCTGACGACATCGAGTTCCGACTGGAACTTGTCGACCAGGTCGACGCTGACATAGTCAAGCATCTCCTGGGTCACCGAGAGCGGACCGCCGAAGAAGTTCATCGGCACACAGCCGTCGATGATCGAGGTGGGATCGTTGATGTCCTGGTAGCAGCGCGGCACGCCGCCCGCATCCAGCGCCGACGGCCCCATTGCGTTCCTGAGGTTCGGGCCGAAGAACTGGCCCTTGTCGACGTCGGTCCGGCTGCGGTAGCCCTTGTTGTAGGTGAAGTCCCAGTTCATGTCGCGGAAGTTGCCTTCGAAGCCGAAGATTCCCTGGAACTGGGTCACGTCCTGCTCGAAGCGGCGCGTGGTCTCCTCGAAGCGGCGGCGCAGGCTCGTGGGGGCCTCGACCGCCAGGCCGGCCGCGGTAAGCGCCTGGACCAGGTAGTAGTTGTCAGGCGAGATGCTGTTCACCGGGTTGCCGCCGATGACCACGGGGAAGCCGGGGTCGAACTCGGAGAAATAGGGCAACGGTGCCAGTTCCTGCGCCGATTCCCGGAAATTGGCGCGCAAGGCCGCATTGAAGCGGACCGACGGGCTGAGGTCCATATTGGCCTCGGCGAACAGGTTGACGCGCTCATAAGGCGTCTGGATGTAGTTCACCGGGGCATAGTTGTAGGGCGTAAAGCCGGACACGAGGCCCGTGCCATCCGGATTGGACAGGGTGCCGTGCGTCGGAAACACCGCCCGTGTACCCGGGACGCTGCTCGAGCCGAGCACGTAGCAGCCACCCTGCGGCGTGCCGTCGTACGGCCGGGTCGGGTGCTTCTCGCAGCCCTCCGGATAGATGTAATAGGAATTCTGGAAGAAGTCCCACGGGGCGTCGCTCTGGTAGGCTTCGTTTTGCTTGACGTACTCGCCGCCGAACACGAAGTTGCCGGCGCCGCCGCCGCCCGTGCTGAAGTTCGTGCCGGCGACCATGCCGAACGAGTTCTGCCGGCCGTCATCCATGTCGAAGTAGTCGGCGGTCTGACCGAAAAACTCCAGTCCTTCGAAGTTCTTGCGCGTAATGATGTTGACCACGCCGGCGACGGCGTCGGCGCCGTACACGGCGGACGCGCCGTCCTTCAGGATCTCGACGCGTTCGATCATCGTCTGCGGGATAGTCTGGAAGTCGCCGCCGTCAACGGTCCGTTGGCCGTTGATCAGGGTCAGCGTGCGGTCCGGGCCGAGGCCGCGCAGGTCGATCTGCACCGAGCCGTTGCCGCCGTTGTTGGTCGTTGTGCCGATCGGGGAGCCGGACATCGACGGCATGCGCTGGATGAAGCTGCCGACGTCGGTCAGCCCCGTGAGGACCATTTCCTCGCGCTGGATGACGGTGACCGGGCTGGCGCTCTCGAGGTCGGCGCGCCGGATGCGTGAACCCGTGACCGTGATCTCGTCGATCACCGCCCGTTCTTCGAACTGCGGCGTCTGCGCCATCGTGGCCGGCGCAATCGCCATCGTGGCCAACACGCCGGCGCTCATGCCGAGCGCGACGCGGACTGCAGTGCGCAGCCTGAGATTACTGGATGTGGACATATCGCCTCCCCATGAAGAAGTGCACGCGTTTCGCGACCCCTGAACCCCAATTTTCCACAGTGATTGCAGCGGTAGAATCAAAGTGGCAGTGATGATGTGCCATTGCGGCAACGTTGGTTGTATAGCAACAATCGCGCCGCAGGTAAACCGTTCCTGATCAACGCAACTAAAGATTCGCAGGACAATGCCGCGTGGCGGATCGTGCGCCGGGCGTGGCGTGCACGCAACACGCGTCGATTGTCAGGGGCGGTAGATGCGAAACGGGCTGGCCGATGTCACTCGGCCGGCCCGGCGCAAGGGAAGCGGGGGCGGGAAATCAGTCCGGGTTCTGGAGCCTGGCGAGCTGCTGCTGGATGTCGCGCTTGCGGGCGACCTCGGTGTCGATGAACTGGATCCAGCGGTCCGCGGAGTTACGGCTGCGGTTGTCGGCGCGCGCGGCGCGGAACGCCTCGCGGGCCTGGTCGAAGCGCTGCAGCTCGAGCAGGCAGGTGCCGAGCACGAGGTTGGCTGTGTCGGGCCGGCTGAGGCCGCCGCGACTCAGGCCGGTGCGGGCGGTCTCGACGCATTGCTCGTATTCGTAGATGTTCAGGTGTGACTGCGCGAGCTGCACGAACAGCTGGCCATCTTTGGCGCGCTGCGCCGCCTCGCGCAGCGGCGCGATCGAGCGGCGGTCGTCCTGGGCCTGCATCCAGGCTTGCGCGAGCAGCCGGTAATTGCGTTCGTTGCGCGGCACCAGGCCGTCGGCCATACCCTTCTCGATGAGCTTCGCGCCCTTGTAGGCGCCGCCGTTGAGGATGTAAAGCTGGGCGAGCTGCAGCACCTCGTTCTCGCGATTCATCCAGCCTGCTTCGTAGATCGTCTCGAGCACGGCAATCTGCCGGCGGTCCTCGTTGAGCTCCCCATACACGCTGGACAGGTGAATCCAGTATTCCTTTTTCGGCCAGCGGACCACCATGAACTCCAGCACCTCGCGCAGCCGGCGATTGTCCTCGAGTTCGTGATACGCGGCGCGAAGCAGGCCGTACCAGTCCTCGCGCGGGCTCTTGCCTTCGCGCTCGGAAATCTCGATGGCCTTGGTCATCATCTCGATGGTCTTGCGGTGCTCGCCGAGCTGGTAGTGGGCTACCCCCAGCAGGTAGAAAGGATCGCCGGTCGGGTTTTCCGCCGTGCGCAGCCACTGGTTGCCGTACTCGATGACTTTCCGGTACTGCTCGGCGGCCATCGCGAGCTGCACGAGCGCCCACATGGTGTCCGCCTTGAAGCCCGCCGGCAGGTCCTCCAGCGCCACGACCTGTTCGAAGGCGCGCACGGCTGCCTCGATATTGTCTTGCTGGTATTCGATCATGCCGGTGAAATACAAAAGCTGGCCGCGCTCATAGGAATTCAGGTCCGAGAGGCTTCGTACCTGGTCGAGCTCCCGGCGGGCGGCGGCGAAATTGTTCGCATCCATTTGTTCCTGCGCCTTCGCCAGCGCCTGGAACACGCGTTCGCGGAGCGCCTGCACCTGCCGCGTCTCGCGGGTTTCCTGCTGTTGCTGCTGGGCGCGCTGCGCGTGGGCGTTGCCGGCCGGCAGCAAGGTGCCGCCAGCCAATACCAGCGCCAGCAGGGAGGCCAG
>CAYWYS010000044.1:0-23960 GCA_964462675.1 uncultured Thioalkalivibrio sp. | reverse complement strand
TGTGCGCCCAGCATGGGCGCGATCTTGGAGGTGGAAGTCCTCCCGTGAGCTGGCCACAGCGAACGAAGCGAAGCGCAACTGCGCGAGGGTGACCGAGCGTGGGGAGGAAGCGTGGAGCGAAGCCGCGAGCCGATGGACAAGAACCGGATACGAGGCGGTGCCGATCAGGGCGAGCAGGCATGAGACTGCGAAGCTCTTGTGGTCAAGGGTCAGGCGGCGTAAATCCGGCGGTTGTGCGGTGAAGGATCGCGTCCTTACCTGGGGAGATCTCGCCTTGTGCCTGAAAGGGCGACGGTGGTGAGCCGGAGCGAGAAGTCAGCAGAGGCCGTAGTAGGCAGTGTGAGCTGCTGAAGGGCCGAACGAGAAGGACAGCTACGAGACATGCCGCTTGGTGTGGCAAGGCATCAGAAGCCCGGGCGACCGGGGCGCGCAGAGGCTGGCGAAGGTGAAGCCGGAGCCGGTGCCGTGCGCGATGAAGCGACGCTGGCGCGGGATGTTCAAACGGGCTGGGGGCCTGGCGATCTGCTGGAGCAGGCGCTGGGCAGAGAGAACCTGATGCGCGCATGGAAGCGCGTGAAGGCCAACAAGGGAAGCGCCGGCGTCGACGGACGCACGGTGCAGGACACGGCCGAGTATCTCAAGGGAGCGTGGCCCGAGATCCGCAGGGGGTTGCTCGACGGCAGTTACCGGCCCGCGCCGGTGCGCCGCGTGGGTATCCCCAAGGCGGGCGGCGGGATACGCGAACTGGGGATACCGACGGTCGTGGATCGGTTGATCCAGCAGGCGCTGCTGCAGGTGCTGCAGCCACTCATTGATCCCACGTTCAGTGAGCACAGCCACGGCTTCCGGCCGGGGCGCAGTGCCCATGGTGCGGTCCTTGAGGCGCAGCAGTACGTGCAGGCCGGGTATCGGGTCGTGGTGGATGTGGACCTGGAGAAGTTCTTCGATCGCGTCAACCACGACATCCTGATGGACCGGTTGGCCAAGCGGATCGCGGACAAGCGGGTGCTGCGGCTGATCCGCCGTTACCTGCAGGCGGGCATGCTGGTGCACGGGGTGCACAGTGAGCGGTTCGAGGGGACGCCGCAGGGCGGACCCTTGAGCCCGCTGCTGGCCAACGTGCTGCTGGACGAAGTGGATCGGGAGCTGGAGCGACGCGGACACCGCTTCGTGCGCTACGCTGACGACTGCAATGTCTACGTGCGGAGCCTGAAGGCAGGGCAGCGGGTACTGCAGGGCCTGCGCCGCTGTTACGCGAAGCTGGCGCTCAAGATCAACGAGTCCAAGACGGCGGTCATGCCGGTGTGGGGACGCAAGTTCCTGGGCTACTGCTTCTGGGCGGCGCCCCATGGCGAAGTCCGACGGGCGGTGTCCCGCGAGGCGCAGCACAAGCTGCGCCAACGCCTCCGGTATCTGACCCGGCGCAACGCCGGACGCAGCCTCGAACAGATCGCACAGGATCTCAGGGCCTATGTGCCTGGCTGGAAGGCCTACTTCCGTCTGGCGCAAACGCCCGGGGTGATGCGCGAACTGGACGCATGGCTGCGCCACCGGCTGCGCGCCGTGCGGCTCAAGCAGTGGCGACGCGGGACCACCGCGTTTCGCGAGTTGCGTGCGCTGGGCGCTTCCAGCGATCTGGCGGCCCGCATTGCGGGCAACACCCGCCGCTGGTGGCATAACAGCAGTATGGGCCTGAACCGTGTCCTGCCGATCGCCTACTTCGATCGTCTCGGCGTTCCCCGGCTCTCGTGACCTCAACTTCTCGAACCGCCCGGTGCGGACCCGCATGCCGGGTGGTGTGGGAGGGGTCCGATCAGCGATGATCAGCCCCTATCCCGATTCTCCGCGTCTTTGCGTCTCCGCGTCTCTGCGGGCGCAACTCCGCGGGCACTGATATTCTTCACAGCGCATGACTGAACCCCCAGTGGACGACCCGATCTCCGCCGGCCTGGATGCATTGCCGGAGCTGCTGCGACGCGATCTGCCGGCGCGCTGGCGGCGCTGGCGCGCGGCCCGGCCGAGCGCCGCCGCCGCGGTGTGCGCAGAGCCGGAGCTGGCGCGCTCCGCGGCGGCTGTCTGGGCGGCCAGCGAATTCGTCGCGGAGCACTGCCTGCGCGAGGCGGGCAGCGACGCAGCGGGACTGCCGGCATTCGCTGCAGCGGCCTTGCGGCGCTGGACGCCCGGGGAGCTGCACGTGGTCGGCGCCGAATTGCTCGTGGACGCGGCTGATGAGGCGGCCGCGATGCGCGCGCTGCGACTGTTCCGGCGCCGTGAGATGCTGCGGATTGCGTGGCGTGACCTCGCCGGCTGGGCGATCCTCGAGGAGACGCTGGGCCACCTCAGCGAGCTGGCGGAGGCATGCATTCGCGCGGCCGACGACTGGGCGCACCGCGCGCTCGCGGCGCGCCACGGCGAGCCGTGTTCGCGCGACGGCAGGTCGCAGCGCCTGCTGGTCGTGGCGATGGGCAAGCTGGGCGGCGGCGAGCTGAATTTTTCGTCTGACATCGACCTGGTGTTCCTGTTTCCGGAGAGCGGCGAAACCACGGGGCCGCGATCACTGAGCAACGAAGAGTTCTTCATCCGCCAGGGCCGCCAGCTGATCCGCCTGCTCGACGAGCCGACGCCGGACGGCTTCGTGTTCCGCGTCGACATGCGCCTGCGCCCCTTCGGCGAGAGCGGTCCGCTCGCGATGAGCCTGACGGCGTTCGCCAACTACCTGCAGCAGCACGGCCGGGCCTGGGAGCGCTATGCTTACGTGAAAGCGCGCGCCGTCACGGGCCACCGCGCCGGCATGGGCCTGTACCGCGACGTCCTGCGCCCCTTCGTGTTCCGGCGCTACCTCGATTTCGGGTTGTTCGACGCCCTGCGCGACATGAAGAGCCGCATCTCGGCCGAGGTCGCGCGCCGCGAGCTCCGCGACAACATCAAGCTCGGGCACGGCGGCATTCGCGAGATCGAGTTCATCGTCCAGTGCATGCAGTTGCTGCGCGGCGGCGCCGACCCGCGCCTGCGCCAGCCGGGGTTGCCGGCTGCGCTGGCCCGGCTCGAGGAGACCGGGCAGTTGCCGGCGGACGCGATCCACGAATTGCGCGCGGCGTGGCGCTTCCTGCGCATGGCCGAGAACCGCCTGCAGGCGTGGCAGGACCGCCAGACGCACGAGCTGCCAGTTGACGACGAGGGCCGGCTGCGGCTCGCCTTTGCGATGGGCTGCGCTGACTGGGAGCAATTCTCCGGCGCCCTGGCCGTACACCAGCAGCGCGTCGACGGCTGGTTTCGTCGCCAGACTTCGGATGGCCAGGCGGCGGAGCCGGAGGACGGCATTGCGGCAGCCTGGCGCGGCGACGCGGATGAAGAAGCCGCACGCAGCGGCTTCGCCGCAGCCGGCTTCGACGCGCCCGGGCGCGCCCTCGCGGCAATGCGCAGCCTGGCCGAGGCGGGCTGGTACCGCCGCCTCGACGAGACTGCCCGCCAGCGCCTGGCGACGCTGGTGCCGGCGGTCGCCCGCGGGGCCGGCGAGCTGGCGGCGCCAGAGGAGGCGCTCGAGCGGCTGTTACGCGTCATCAGCGCGATCGGCGGCCGCAGTGCCTACTTCGCACTGTTGAACGAGAATCCGGCGGCGCGCGCCCGCTTCGTCACGCTCTGCGGCGGCAGCGAGTTCCTCGCGGGCCAGGTGGCGACGCACCCGCTGCTGCTCGACGACCTGATCGATCCACGTGTCATGGCGACGCCGCCGGGCCGTGATCAGCTGGCCGCCGAGCTCGACGAACGGCTCGCGGGCGTCGAGCCCGAGGACCTGGAGCGCGTGATGGACGCGCTGCGCAACTTCCAGCGCGCGGCGGTGTTCCGCGTTGCGGTCGCCGACCTGACGGGGCGCCTGCCGGTGATGAAGGTCAGCGACCAGCTGACATGGATCGCCGAGGTGCTGCTCGAGGCCTGCCTGCGGATTGCGCGCGACGATGCCGAGCAACGCCACGGCCGGCCGCTGTGCGGCGACCGCGAGGATGCGCTGCGCGGCTGCGGCATGGCGATCATCGGCTACGGCAAGCTCGGCGGGCTGGAGCTCGGCTACGGCTCGGACCTCGATCTCGTATTCGTGCATGACGCCAGCGGCGAGATCCAGCGCACCGAGGGCCCGGCAGTCATCGAGGCGGGCATGCTGTTCGCGCGCATGACCCGGCGCATCGTTCACCTGCTGACCACGCCAACGGGCGCGGGCAGGCTCTACGAGGTCGACACCCGCCTGCGGCCGAGCGGCAAGGGCGGGCTGCTGGTCATCAGCCTCGGCGCTTTCGAGGCATACCAGAATGAGCATGCATGGACCTGGGAGCACCAGGCCCTGCTGCGGGCGCGCGCCGTGGCCGGCGACCCGGGCGTCCGTCAGGCCTTCGAGCAGCTGCGCGTGCGCAGCCTCGTCGATGCGGTGCGGCGCGCCGAGTTGCGGCGCGAGGTCGCCGAGATGCGCGCGCGGATGCGCAGCGAGCTGTCGGTGGGGACGGCCGCCATGTTCGACCTGAAGCAGGACGGCGGCGGCATCGCCGACATCGAGTTCCTGGTGCAGTACCTGGTGCTGCAGAACGCCGCCAGCCGGCCCGGGTTGCTGCGCTGGCCGGACAACATGCGGCAGATCGAGGACCTGCGGGACGCGGGCCTGTTGTCGGTCGAGGACAGCCGACTGCTGCATGAGGCCTACCTCGACTTCCGCCAGCGCCTGCACCGGCTCGCGCTCTCGAATGCGCCGGGGCTCGTGCCGATCGCCGAGGTCGCCGCGCTGCGTGATCGCGTCAGCGCCCTGTGGCGGCGCATCATGGAAGACTGAACGGCGCCTATAATGTCAACGACCCGGAGGGGCGGAAATCATGTCGGAGTCTGAGCGCATCGAGGCGAATGCCGAGCGGCACTACGAAGTGCGCCGCGCAGACCTGCCGTTGTGCTGTCCGACGCCGGCGATGAAACTCTGGAACTCGCATCCGCGCGTCTACCTGCCGATCGAGGCCACCGGGCGCGCCCGGTGCCCCTATTGCGGCGCGGATTACACGCTGGTGGACCCCGCTGGCACTGAGGCCTGAAGCGACCGGGACCCCGCGCGCGGCGATCGTCCGCGGGCCAGGCTGGGCCGTGCTCCACGACGCGCAACTGGTCGATGCGCCGTCTCCCGAGCTGTTCACGCCCGGCCGCTGGCCGGACCGCGTGACCGGCGAGGCGGGCCGGGGCCGCGGGCGCGTGCTGTTCGTCGCTGCCGCGGATCATCACTGGGCGCTGCGCCACTACCGACGCGGCGGGGTCGTCGGCCGGCTCGTCGCGGACCGGTACCTCTGGCTCGGCGAGGCGCGCACGCGCTCGTTCCGCGAATGGCGCATGCTCGCCCGGCTGCATGCCGCCGGCCTGCCCGTGCCGCGGCCCGTGGCGGCGGGCTGGGTGCGGCACGGCCCGTGCTACGTGGCGGACCTGGCGACGCAGCGGATTCCCGGCGCGGTGCCGCTGTCGGCGCGGCTCGCGGCCGGCGCGGCGGTGAACTGGGGCGGCATCGGCGCCGTGCTGGCGGAGTTCCACGCCGCCGGCGCATGGCATGCCGACCTCAATGCGCACAACGTGCTGCTCGACGACGGCGGCGCGGCCTGGCTGCTGGACTTCGACCGGGGCCGGTTCCGCGCGCCGGGCCCGTGGCAGGACCGCAATCTCGAGCGCCTGGCGCGCTCCCTGCGCAAGATCGCCGCTGAGCCGGGCGCGCCGGCGTTCAGCCCGGCCGGCTGGGCCGAGCTCGAATCAGCTTACCGGGCGCGGCGGCGCCTGCGCTTGCGCGCCAGGCTGCCGTAGTGGTCGGCGCCTTGCTCGCCGGCTGCCTTGAAGCGGCGGTGCACCCAAAGGTATTGCTCCGGGCATAGCCGGATGCGTTCCTCCAGCAGCCGGTTGATGCGTGCCGCGTCCGCGATCGGGTCGTCCCCCGGGAAGCCTGCCAGCGGCGGCAGGATGTCGAGCCGGTAACCCGCCCGGCCGGGCAGGCGGACCGGGAAGAACGGGATCACTGGCGCATTGCCGAGGCGCGCGAATATCGCGGTCGCCGTGTTGGTCGGCGCCGGCACGCTGAAGAAGGGCACGACGGCGCTGTACTTGCCGCGCAGATGCGCCTGGTCGGGCGCATACCAGATGAGGTGGTTGGTCCGGAGGCCGCGAATCATTGCACGCACGTCGCGCTTGGCGAAAGCGTGCTTTGCGGAACGCTCGCGTCCGCGTCGCATGATCTCCTCGAACAGCGGGTTGCGGTGCGGCCGGTACATCGCGCTGACCGGCGCCTTGCGCGTCAGGAATCGGCCGCCGAGATCCAGGGTCGTGAAATGCCCCGTCAGCATGATCGCGCCGTGCCCGGCGGCGAGCGCCGCCTCGATGTGCTCGAGGCCATGGACCTCGACGAGCCGGTCGATGCGCTCGTCACTGGCCCACCAGCAGAGCGCGGTCTCGATGACGGATATGCCGAGCGACTCGAAGTGCCGCAGCAACAGCGCGCGGCGCTCGGCCGGGCCGAGCTCGGGGAACGCCAGCTCGAGGTTCAGCGCCGCGATCCGGCGGCGCTTGCGCGCCAGGGTGCAGGCCAGTCGGCCAAGCATGCTCCCGGCGACACGCTGTGCGCCGAAGGGCAGCGCGGCGAGCAGGCGCATGGCGGCGAGCGCCAGCCAGACCGGCCAGTAGCGGGGCGCAAGGAAACGGTACAGGGGAACTCTTGCGTTGTTCACGGTCGCCATGAGCTGAGTGCCGCGTCTGCGGATGCGGTGGAGATTATAGCGGGACGCGGCCGGGTACCCGCGCCGCTGTGCTAACATCTCGGCCACCCTGCGGGCTGACTGCCAGTGCACCGTCTCTACATCGTCGTCTCCTACCTCGCGGTGCCGGTCGTTGCGCTGCTGCTGTTCTGGAAGGGACTCGGCCACCGCGCCTACTGGGAGCGCTTCGAGGAGCGTTTCGGCTTTGGCCGCAGCAAGCTCGATCGGCCCGGCATCTGGATTCACGCCGTCTCGGTCGGCGAGGTCGTGGCCGCGTCGTCGCTGATCGCCGCGCTGCGCAAAGCCCACCCGCAGTACCCGCTCGTCGTGACCACCGTGACGCCGACCGGCGCGCAGCGCGTGCGCGAGTTGTTCGGCGACGAGGTGCTCCACAGCTACGCGCCCTACGACACGATCGGCTCGGTGCGCCGCTTCTTCCGGCGCATGCAGCCCGCGCTGGCGATCGTCATGGAAACCGAGTTGTGGCCGAACATGTACGCCGAGTGCGGCCGGCGCGGCGTGCCGCTGGTGCTGGCCAACGCGCGCATTTCGCCGCGCTCGGTGCCGCGCTATCGGCGCTTCATCGGCTTGTTCAGGCAGGCGCTGTCGCACGGCATCGTGATTGCCGCACAAAGCGAACAGGATGCCGAGCGCTTCCGCTCGCTCGGCGCGAATCCGGCGCGCACGCTGGTGACAGGCAACCTCAAGGCCGACGTGGTGTTCCCGCCGGGCATGACGGAGGCGGGTCGCGCGTTTCGCGCGGCGCACTTCGGCGCGCGCCCGGTCTGGATTGCCGCAAGCACCCACGCGGGCGAGGAAGAGGCGGCGCTGGCGGCGCACGCGGCCGTGCTGGCGGCCGTGCCCGATGCGCTGCTGCTGCTCGTGCCGCGCCACCCGCAACGGTTTGACGGCGTCGCGGAGCTGCTGGCGCGCGAGCAGCTGATGTTTCGTCGCCGCTCGCGCGGCGGGTGGCCCGGCCCGCGCGACACGGTGTTCCTGGTCGACAGCCTTGGCGAGCTGCCGATGTTCTACGCGGCGGCGGACGTGGCCTTTGTCGGCGGCAGCCTGGTGCCGATCGGCGGCCACAACCTGCTCGAGCCGGCCGTGCTCGGGGTGCCGGTGATCACGGGACCGAACAACTTCAACGCCGAGGACATAGCCTCGTTACTTGCCGATGCGGGAGGCCTCGAGCTGGTCGCCGATGCGACCGGGCTCGCCGCCGCCGTGACCGCCTTGCTGCGCGATCCGGAATTGCGGCGTGCACGCGGCGCAAGGGCCCGGCACATGGTCGCCGAGAACGGCGGCGCGCTCGACAGGTTGCTCGCGCTGATCAACCCGCTGTTGCCGCCGGCGCGCTGACGCCCCCGTTGACGGCGCTAGTACGGCGTCTGGTCCGTGGCCGGCAGGCTTTCGACCGGGATCAACCAGCCGTCCACTTCCTCGAGATCCGCTTCCCGCAGGATACCGGCGGCCAGCTTGAGGCGCAGCGCGTTGACGAGGTAGGTGTAGCGACTATTGGCGTAGTCGCGCTCCGCCTCGAACAGCTGCTGGCGGGATTGCAACACGTCGACCGTGGTGCGCGTGCCGACCTCGAAGCCCGACTCGGTGGCGCGCAGCGCCGTCCGGTTCGACTCGACCGCCTGTGCGAGCGCCTGCACGCGGCTGATTTCGGCGTTGACCGACAGGAAGGAATCGCGGGTCACCCGCTCGGTCTCGCGCGCGACGCGCTCAAGCTGCTGCTGGTTCGCCTGGTGCTGGTAGGTCGCCTGTCGAACCCGCGAACTGACCGCGCCGCCGGTGTAGATTGGCAGCCGGACCTGGACGCCGTAGCTGTCCGAGTAGAAGTCGCTGTCGTTGGGACGGTATGGCTGCGGGCCCGGGTCCGGTTCGCCGGGCGGCACGTCCCGCTGGTCGCGCCGTTCGCCGCGGTTGCGGGTGGCGCCGCGTGCTGCGTACAAGTCGACCGTCGGGTAATGGCCGCTGCGGCGCAGCTCGATCGTGTCGCGGCTGATCTCGGTCGAAATCCGCGCGGCCTCGAGGCTGAGGTTCTGCCGCATGGCCGTCTGGACCCATTCGTCGACGTCGTTCGGCACCGGCGTCACCAGCGGTGTCTCGGAGCCCGCGTCAGCCAGCTCGGCATAGTACACGCCGGTGATCTCGCGCAGGAACTCGCGGGCGACCGCAAGCTCGCGCTTCGCCTGGATGACGCCTGCCGTGGCCGAGTCGTAGCTGGCCTGCGCTTCCTGCACATCGGTGATCGCGGACAGCCCGACCTCGAAGCGCTTCTCGGCCTGCTCCAGCTGGCGGCCGATGGCCTCGCGCGCAGCTTCGGCTGCCTCGAGCGTCGCGCGCGCGCCAAGGATATTGAAGTAACGCAGCGCAACGCGCGTCATCAGGTCCTGTTCCGCGGCGCGGAACTGGGCTTCGGCCTGTGCCAGCTGCTTGTCCGCCTGGCGCAGCGCCACCCACTGGTCCCAGCGGAACAGCGTCTGCGTCACGCGCAGCTGCCATTGGCGCCGCGGCTCTATATCTTCGTTGAAGTTGGTCGTGAGCGTCAGGATCTCGCCGGTCGTCGGGTCGAGCTGCGAGAAATTTGCGTTGCCCGAGTTGTCGAACTGCTCGTAGCCGCCGGTGCCCTCGATCTGCGGCAGCAGCGCAGCGCGGGCCTGCGGGCGCGCCTCGAGCGTGGCGAGCCGGTTCGCGGCCGCTTCCCTGAGCGTTGGGTCGCTGCGGAGCGCATCCCGATAGGCATCGAGCAGGCCCACGGCCGAGGCCGGGGTAGCGGCCAGCAGGGCCAGGGCGGCAATCAGCAGTGCGTGGCGGTGCAGATTCATTCAGCAATCCTCGAAACCGAAATTCCTAGTGTTTGAGTACGGTGTTATAGTTGACTATATCACCATATCTCATGCGCCCGGGCAAGCCCCGCGGCCGACCGGCATCAGTAGGGCGAAATGGTGGGGTCCACTTGCTCCGACCAGGCGATGATACCGCCTGAGAGGTTCCAGACACGCGCATGCCCGTGTTGTTCAAGAAACCTCGCCACCTGGGCGCTGCGTCCGCCGCTGCGGCACATCACGACGATCTCGCGATCCGGATCGATTTCCGACCGGCGTGCGGGCACGTCACCCATCGGAATATGCAGCGCGCCGTCGACCCGGGCGATCTCGAGCTCCCAGTCTTCGCGAACATCGAGCAGCAGCGGGGCATCGGCCGCCTGGGCGCGCGCTGCGAATTCGGTGGGCGTCATTTCCTTCAGCATCAGAATACGAACTCCAGGGTGTGCCGGGTATGTTCCAGCGGCGGCAGGCAGGTCTCGAATAAGCCTTCGCTGGTCCACTCCGCCGCCCCGATGCGCGTGACCTTGCGCGCCTGCATCACCGGCGGCCGGCCCGTGACCGCGAACAGCCGTCCGCCAACGGTCAACATCTGCGCGAAGCGATCCGTTCCGTCCGGCACCGATCCGTTCAGGCATACGACATCGAAGGCTGCCGGGAATTTCATCGCCAGGCCATCGCCTTCGAGCAGTTCCGCGTTGTCGATGCCGAGCGCGGCAAGATTGCTGCGTGCCGTCGCGGCGAGCGCCGGGTGCAGCTCGACGCCGGTCACCTGTCCGGCGAGGCGGGCCAGGCAGGCGGTCATGTAGCCGGTGCCGCTGCCGATTTCGAGCACGGACTCGCCCGGCTGCGGCAGCAACGCCTGCAGCGCGCGTCCCTGGATCTTCGGCGGCGCGAGGGTTTTGCCCAGGCCCATGGGAAGCTCGGCGTCGGCGTAGGCGAGGCCCTGCCAGCCCGCGGCGACGAAGCGTTCGCGCGGCAGCGCCGCCATGACGCCGATGACCCGGCCATCGAGCACATCCCAGGCGCGCAACTGCTGGCTAATCATTTGCTGTCGGGCGGCGTCGAGGTCCATAGGCGGGGTGGCGGAAACAGGCGGGGCCGATGCGGCCGGTTGCTCAGGTTAGTAGCTCGCGACAGGTGTGACAAGCAACGCCCCCTGCATTATGGTGAATGCCCGATTGGACGTCACCGGCCATGCGCTAAGCTGTTGTGCTTTGGGGCAGAGCGAGGTCGCGGATCGCAATTTTTCCAGGCCCCGCGTTGTAGCTACCGGGACGACGCCTCTGACACCCCAGGGAGACGCATGAGCGCCAATCCGCGAGACGAGTTGAAGGATCCCGCCCGCCTCGGCGATGCCGTGACGCGGCCGTTTCCCGGCGCGGCGAAGATTCATGTCCCCGGCAGCCGGCCGGACCTGCGGGTCGCGATGCGCGAGATCCGCCAGGCATCGACGCCCGGCGTCGCCGGGCCGACGCATAACCCGGCGATCGTCGTTTACGACACCTCGGGGCCGTACACGGACGCCGCGTACCGGGTGGACCTGCTGGCGGGCCTGCCGCCTGTTCGTGAGGGGTGGATCGAGGAACGCGCCGATGCCGAGAAACTTGGTGCGCAGAGCTCGAGCTTTGCGCGTACCCGTGCCGGCGACGCTGACAGCCGCGCGCTGACATTCCCTGCGGCACGCGTCCCGCGGCGCGCGCTCGCCGGACGCAACGTGACGCAGATGCATTACGCACGCCGCGGCGTCGTGACCCCGGAGATGGAGTACGTGGCGCTGCGTGAGAATGCGCAGCTCGAGGCGCGCCGCGAGGCCTATGCCGCAGCCGGACTGCTGGCCAGGCACCCGGGCGAGCCATTCGGTGCCCGCCTTCCCGGGATCGTGACGCCGGACTTCGTGCGTGCGGAGGTCGCGGCAGGGCGGGCGATCATCCCCAGCAACCTGAATCACCCGGAGCTCGAGCCGATGGTCATCGGCCGCAACTTCCGCGTCAAGGTCAACGCCAACATCGGCAATTCGGCCCTCAGCTCCTCGATTGCCGAGGAAGTCGAGAAGCTGGTGTGGGCCATCCGCTGGGGCGCGGACACGGTCATGGACCTGTCCACCGGCAAGCACATCCACGAGACCCGCGAGTGGATCATCCGCAATTCCCCGGTGCCGATCGGCACGGTGCCGATCTACCAGGCGCTGGAAAAGGTGGACGGGCGCGCCGAGGACCTCAGCTGGGCGCTGTTCCGCGACACGCTGGTCGAGCAGGCCGAGCAGGGCGTGGACTATTTCACGATCCATGCGGGCGTGCGCTTGCCGTTTATCCCGCTGACCGCGCGGCGTGTTACCGGGATTGTCTCCCGCGGCGGCTCGATCATGGCGAAGTGGTGCCTGGCGCACCACGAGGAAAACTTTCTCTATACCCGCTTCGAGGAGATCTGCGAGATCATGGCGGCGTACGACGTGGCGTTCTCGCTCGGCGACGGCCTCCGGCCGGGCAGCATCGCCGACGCCAATGACGCGGCACAATTCGCCGAGCTCGAGACGCTCGGCGAGCTGACGCGCAAGGCCTGGGCGCGCGACGTCCAGGTCATGATCGAAGGCCCCGGTCACGTGCCGATGCAGCTGATTCGCGAGAACATGGACAAGGAACTGGCTGATTGCATGGAGGCGCCGTTCTACACGCTCGGGCCGCTGACCACCGACATTGCGCCGGGCTATGACCACATCACTTCGGCGATCGGCGCGGCGCAGATCGGCTGGTTTGGCACAGCGATGCTGTGCTACGTCACGCCGAAGGAGCACCTGGGGCTGCCCGATCGCAACGACGTGCGCGAGGGCATGATCGCCTACCGGATTGCTGCGCATGCCGCCGACCTCGCCAAGGGCCACCCGGGCGCGCAATTGCGCGACAATGCCCTGTCGAAGGCGCGCTTCGAGTTCCGCTGGGACGACCAGTTCAATCTCGGGCTCGACCCGGAGCGTGCGCGCGAATATCACGACCAGACGCTGCCCAAGGACGCGCACAAGCTGGCGCATTTCTGCTCGATGTGCGGACCGAAGTTCTGTTCGATGAAGATCACGCAGGAAGTGCGCGAGTACGCCGCGGCGCGCGGCCTTGCGGATGCGGGTGAAGCAATTCGCAGCGGCATGGAGGAAAAGTCGCTCGAATTCCGCCAGCAGGCCGGGCGCGTTTACCGGCCGGGTTGAGTTGGACCAAGGACACGCGAGGCATGCCGTTGATTGAGACCTTCACGATCGCGCTGGCGGCCGGCATCCTCGGCTTGCTGGGCGTCTTCGCCTGGCGCCGGCGCGCCGTGACCCGGGAGCACGGCGGCGCGCTGCTGATGTCGCAGGCGGAAGAGCGGTTCCCGCGGCCCGGCGGCACCCGCCCGGCAACCGCACCGGGCAAGCCCGGCGCCGATCAAGCGCATGCCGCGTGGTCTGAGCAGCCATTGTTCCAGCGGCTCGCCGAGCGCGTCTCCGACGCCGTGCTGGTGCACGATGACGAGATCCATTATGCGAACTCCGCTGCCGAGGCGCTGCTCGCCGCAGGCGAGCCGCTCGCCGGCCGGCGCCTGGCCGATCTCGTCCAGCCCGACCAGCGCGATGCGCTCGAGGCGTGGCTCAAGGCGCGGCGCGCGGGTCGCCAGTCGGCGGTTCGGTTGGCCATGCGGGACGGCGCTGAGCTGGTGATCGAGTGCGAGCTCGCCGGCTTCGCGCTGCCGGCGGGCAGCAGCGTCGTGGGCACCGTGGTGCGCGCAACGCGCGACGAGATGCTGAAATCGGCGCGGCAGCAGGGCACCCGGCTCGCCGAGGCCACGCTCGAATCCATCAGCGAGGGCGTCGTCACGACCGACACCCGCGGCCACATCGAGTACGTCAATTCCGCCGCCGAGGTCCTGCTCGGCTGCCAGCGCGACCGCCTGCAAGGTCGCCAGCTCAGCGAGGTGGCCGCCCTCGTGGACGAGGCCGACCGTCGTCCGCTGGGCGATCCCGTGGCGCGTTGCCTGGAGGAAGGACGCCGCGTCGACCTCGGGCGACGTGCCTTGCTGGTGTCGCGCGCGACCGGCGAGGAATTTTCCGTCGAGCTGCGCGCCTCGCCGATCCGCGGCGCGGGGAAGGAGGCGGCCGGCTGCGTGGTTGTCCTGCACGACGTTTCCGAGCTCCGCGGCCTGACGCGCCAGATGTCCTACCAGGCGAGTCACGATCCCCTTACCGGCCTGGTCAACCGGCGCGAGTTCGAGCGCCGCCTCGACGATGCGCTGAAGACCGGCAGGGCTGGCAGCAGCTCGCACGTGCTGTGTTACCTGGATCTCGATCGCTTCAAGGCGGTCAACGACACCAGCGGCCACATGGCGGGGGACAGCATGCTGCGCGAGATCGCCGGCATCCTGAAGGACAAGATCCGTGACTCCGATGTCGTCGCGCGCGTCGGCGGCGACGAGTTTGGCATGCTGCTGATCGGCTGCCCGCTGGACAAGGCGCGGCAGATTGCGGACGACGTCTGCGCCGCGATCCGCGACTACCGTTTTGTCTGGCGGGACCAGATCTTCAGCGTCGGCGTCAGCATCGGGCTGGTCGAGCTCGGGCGCGAGAGCGGCTCGATCGAGGACACGCTCAGCGCGGCCGATTCGGCCTGCTACGTTGCCAAGCAGCAGGGGCGGGGGCGGATTCACATCTACTCGGCCCGTGACGAGGCCGTGGCGCGGCAGCGCGGTGAAATCGTCTGGCTGCAGCGCCTGCAGGCGGCCCTCAAGGAGAACCGCTTCGAGCTGCACGTCCAGCCGATCGTCGCGATCGCCGGCAAGCCGGATTCCGGCCCCGCGTTCGAGGTGCTGCTGCGCTTGCGCGACGCGGATGGCAGCGAGAGCCAGCCGATCGACTTCATGCAGGCGGCCGAGCGCTACCACCTGATGCCGAGCGTGGACCGCTGGGTGTTGCAGGCGGCATTCGCCGCCATCGGCGCCGGCGCGCTGCGCCTGCCGAAGGGCCGCAGCGCGGCCATCAACATCTCGAGCCAGACGCTGGCCGACCCGCAGTTCCTGGAATTCGTCGTCGAGTGCCTCGACCGCAGCGGCGTGCAGCCGGCCCAGGTCTGCTTCGAGCTGTCCGAGTCGGCGGTCGCGGCCAACCTGAGCCACGCCGCGCGCTTCATCGCCGTGCTGCATGGACTCGGCTGCCAGTTTGCGCTCGACGATTTCGGCAGTGGCCTCGGCTCCTTCACCAACCTGAAGCGACTGTCGATGGACTACCTGAAGATCGACGGCTCCTTCATCCGCGGGCTTGGTTCCGACGACGTCGACAGCGCCATGGTCGGCGCAATGATCGACATGGCCCGCAGCCTCGGGATCAAGGTGGTCGCCGAGCACGTCGAGACCGAGCAGGCTTTCGAGATGGTGCGGGCGCTGAAAGTCGATTTCGTGCAGGGCTTCGCGGTCGGACGGCCGCAGGCGCTGGGTCCGGTCGCGGCCTGAGCGCCGCGGGCGCTGCGCGGGCGCTGCTGTCCCGCTATAATGCCGGGCTGCGGCCGGGCCGGCGGGGTAGTTGACCCCCCGCGAAACCGGCGCAGCAGACCGAAAAACGATCGCTGGGGATACACGAGCCCGATAGCCGAGTTGCCGCCTGCCGTGGGCGCAGGGCCGGCGTCGTCATGCCTTGCGGTCGCCGCGGAAGATTTGGGGACTTTGGAGTGAAGCTGTGATGCTAGTTGAAAACGGTTTGATCATCGCTCTCGCCTGCGCCGTCGTCGCGGTGCTCTACGGCGCCTGGTCGGTGCGCTGGGTGCTGGCCCAGCCGGCCGGCAACGCGCGGATGCAGGAGATCGCGGGCGCCATCCAGGAAGGCGCGCAGGCCTACCTGAACCGGCAGTACTCGACGATCGGCCTCGTCGGCGTGGTGCTGTTCCTGGTGGTCGGCTTCGCGCTCGACTGGCTGACGGCGATCGGCTTCGCGCTCGGCGCGCTGCTCTCCGCGGCCGCCGGCTACATCGGCATGTTCGTCTCGGTGCGCGCCAACGTGCGCACTGCCGAGGCGGCCCGGAGCGGGCTCTCGGCCGCGCTCGGCGTGGCTTTCCGCGGCGGCGCCATCACCGGCATGCTGGTCGTGGGTCTCGGCCTGCTGGGCACCGCGGGCTACTACTGGGTGCTGCTCGCGATGGGGCATGGCGAGCACGCGGTGCACGCGCTCATCGGTCTCGCCTTCGGCTCGTCGCTGATCTCGATCTTCGCCCGACTGGGCGGCGGCATCTTCACGAAGGGCGCGGACGTCGGCGCCGACCTGGTCGGCAAGGTCGAGGCCGGCATTCCGGAGGACGACCCGCGCAACCCGGCTGTCATCGCGGACAACGTCGGCGACAATGTCGGCGACTGCGCCGGCATGGCCGCGGACCTGTTCGAGACCTACGCGGTCACCATCATCGCGACCATGCTGCTGGCCATCGTGATGGCAGCCGAGGTCGGTCCGAACGGCGTTCTCTACCCGCTGGTGCTCGGCGGCGCGTCGATCGTCGCATCGGTCATCGGCACGATCTTCGTCAAGGCGTCGCCCGGCGGCAAGATCATGAATGCGCTCTACAAGGGCGTCATCGTGTCGGGCGTGCTGGCGGCGATCGCCTTCTATCCGGTCACCGCCGGGATCATGGGCGACTCGCCGATCGGCGTCATGAACCTGTGGCTCTGCGGCGTCGTGGGCCTGGCGCTGACGGCCGCGATGGTCGTGATCACCGAGTACTACACGGCGACCGAGTATGGCCCGGTGCGCGCCGTGGCGGCGGCCTCGGAAACCGGTCACGCGACCAACATCATCGCCGGGCTGGCGGTGTCGATGAAGTCCACGGCGCTGCCGGTGCTGGCCGTATGCGCCTCGATCTGGACCGCGCACGAACTCGGCGGCCTGTACGGCATCGCGATCGCGGCCACTGCCATGTTGTCGATGGCGGGCATGATCGTTGCGCTCGATGCCTACGGCCCGATCACCGACAATGCCGGCGGCATTGCCGAGATGGCGGACCTGCCGAGCGAAGTGCGCGCGGTCACCGATCCGCTGGACGCGGTCGGCAACACGACCAAGGCCGTCACCAAGGGCTATGCGATCGGCTCCGCGGGCCTCGCGGCGCTGGTGCTGTTCGCCGACTACACTCACGGCCTCGAGGCCGCGGGCAAGGCGACGTCCTTCCTGCTCGACAGCCCGATGACCATCATCGGTCTGTTTCTCGGCGGCCTGATCCCGTTCCTGTTTGCAGCCATGGCGATGGAGGCCGTCGGCCGCGCCGCGGCGTCGGTCGTCAACGAGGTGCGCCGCCAGTTCCGGGAGATCCCGGGCATCATGGAGGGCACGGCCAGGCCGGATTACTCGCGCGCCGTGGACCTGCTGACCAAGGCGGCGATCAAGGAAATGATCCTGCCATCGCTGCTGCCGGTCGCCGCGCCGATCATCGTCGCGTTCGTGCTTGGCCCGGAGGCGCTCGGCGGCCTGCTGATCGGCACCATCGTGACCGGCATCTTCGTCGCCGTATCGATGACCACCGGCGGCGGCGCCTGGGACAACGCCAAGAAGTACATCGAGGACGGCCACCATGGCGGCAAGGGGTCCGAGGCGCACAAGGCCTCGGTCACCGGCGACACCGTCGGCGATCCCTACAAGGACACCGCCGGCCCCGCCATCAATCCGCTGATCAAGATCATCAACATCGTGGCGCTGCTGCTGGTGCCTTTGATTTAACCGCAGAGGCGCGGAGACGCAGAGAATGGGCTCTGCGCCTCTGCGTCTCCGCGCCTACCCCCAGGGCGGCAGTTTCTGCTTGGCGAGGCGGTTCTTCAGCTTGACGTAGACGGGCAGGCCGTTCTTGTAGGGCGGGTAGTCCTCGCCCTTGATCAGCGGTGCAAGGTAGCGGCGGCAGGCCTCGGTGATATGGAAGCCGTCGGCGGTGATGTACTCGGCCGGCAGCTTCTTCTCGACGTTGGCCACCGCCGCGAGGTCCGCCTGGCCGATTTCCCAGCGATAGGGCTCGTCGGAGGTCCTGACGATGACCGGCAGCTTGCCGTGCACCCCGGCGAGCGCCATCCGGGTCGCGGCCCGTCCCAGCGCATAGGCTTGCTCGACATCGACCCTGGAGGCGATGTGGCGCGCGGAGCGCTGCAGGTAGTCCGATACGGCCCAGTGGAACTTGTAGCCGAGTGTGCCGCGGACGATCTCCGCCAGGTGCGGCGCGACGCCGCCGAGCTGCGCGTGGCCGAAGGCATCCTTGGTGCCGGATTCAGCGACGAAACTGCCGTCCGGCCGGCGAATGCCTTCCGAGGCGACGACCACGCAGCTGTCGTAACGTGTCACGCAATCGCGCACCTGCTCGATGAAGCGCTGCTCGTCGAACGGCACCTCCGGGAACAGGATGATGTGCGGCGGCTCGCTGCGGTCCTTGCCGGCCAGCCCGCCGGCCGCCGCGATCCAGCCCGCGTGGCGGCCCATGACCTCGAGGATGAACACCTTGGTCTGCGGCATCGAGCCGACGTCGATGCCGGCTTCCAGCGTGGACACGGCGACGTACTTGGCGACCGAGCCGAAGCCCGGGCAGTTGTCGGTGATCGGCAGGTCGTTGTCGACGGTCTTCGGCACGCCGACGCAGGTGATTTCGTAATCCATCTGCTCTGCAACCTGGGCGACCTTGTTGGCCGTGTCCATCGAGTCGCCGCCGCCGTTGTAGATGAAGTAGCCGATGTCATGCGCGCGGAACACCTCGATCAGGCGCTCGTACTCGGCCGCGCTCTGCTCGATGCTCTTCAGCTTGTAGCGCACCGAGCCGAAGGCGCCGCCCGGCGTGTGGCGCAGCGCCGCGATCGCCTTGGCCGACTCCTTGCCGGTGTCGATCAGCTCCTCGCGCAATGCGCCGACGATACCCATGCGCCCGGCAAAGATCTTTCCGACACGATTCGGCTTGGCGCGGGCGGTCTCGATGACGCCGCAGGCCGTTGCGTTGATGACGGCCGTGACGCCGCCGGACTGGGCATAAAACAGGTTCCGCTGCTTGCTCATCCCGCCTCCGCTGTTGGATTGCGGCCACAGGATAGCGGATTGCGCCTGTTTCGGTCATTGCCCGTGCAGGAAGGTTTGACCAAAGCGGCACGCGGCGGCAAGCTTGAGCGCCCGGCTCAAAGGGCCGCGTGACTGCATTGGGAGAGATCGCATGCGCATCGTTATGCTCGGCGCCCCGGGCTCTGGCAAGGGCACACAGGCGAAGAATCTGGTGGCCCAGTTCGGTCACCCGCAGGTGTCGACCGGCGACCTGTTGAGGGATGCGGTGGCGCGCGGCACCGAGAACGGCCTCCGGGCCAAGGCGGCGATGGACGCCGGCCAGCTGGTCTCCGACGATATCGTGCTCGGCATCCTCAAGGACCGCGTCGCGCAGCCCGACGCGGCCGGGGGCTTCATCCTCGACGGCTTCCCGCGCAACCTCGCCCAGGCCGAGGCGCTCGAGGGCGTGCTGGCCGAGCTCGGCAAGCCGCTCGATGCCGCAGTGCTGATGGACGTCGACTTCTCGGTGCTGATGAAGCGCCTTACAGGGCGCCGCAGCTGCAGCACGTGCGGGCGCGTGTACAACATCTATTTCATGCCGCCGCCCGCGGATGGCCGCTGCGGCGACCACGCCTGCGAGCTGATCCAGCGCGCCGATGACCGCGAGGAAACCATCGGGCGGCGCCTCGAGGTCTACCGTGCCGAGACCGAGCCGCTGGTCGAGTATTACCGCAAGCTCGGCAAGCTCAAGGTCGTGCACGCCGAGGGCGAGTTCGACGAGGTCTACGCGCGGCTGGTGCAGACCCTCGGGCTTTAGGCCGCCTCGACCATTGCCAGCAGCTCCGCGCCGGCCAAGTCCCGCCGCCAGCCCTGCAACAAGGGCAGGTCGCGCCGGCCGAGCACCAGCGCCTCGATATCCTTGCGGGTCGCCAGCAGCGGCGCCGACACGCGGTGCTGTTCGGCGAGATCGCGCAGCCGGGCCATGACCCGGCGCGCCAGCCGGTCCTGCGCCGGCTCGAGCCGCGCCGGCAGCGGCTTGACCGGCGGCTCGGCCTGTCCTGCCTCGCGCAACAAGTCGAGCAGCGTCTCGCCATGGCGGCGTTGGATGGTCGGCGGCAGGGCGCCCAGGCGGCCGGAACTGGGCGCACTGTCCGGATCGTGCTCCGCCAGCGCCAGCACGACCTCGTCCTTGAGGATCCAGCGGCGGGGCCGGTTGCAGCGGCGCGCCTCTTCCTCCCGCCAGGCGGCCAGCGCAGCGACCCGGGCCAGCGCCGGCCCGCCGAGCTGACCGGCACCCTTGACGCGCCGCCAGGCCCCCGTGGCGTCGAATGCGTACAGACCGGGGTCGCACAGCGCCGCGCTCTCGTCCGCGGCCCAGTCGCACCGCCCGAGCCGGTCCAGTTCCTGCTCGAGGCGCGCCGCCAGCGGCAGCAACCACTGCACGTCGGCCGCGGCATAGCAGAGCTGCTCGTCGGACAAGGGACGGCGGCTCCAGTCGGTGCGCGCATGGTCCTTCGGCAGCGTCACGCCGAGCTCCGTGCCCGTGAGCTGCGTGTAACCCACCTGGTCCGGGTAACCGAGCATCGCGGCGGCGACCTGGGTGTCCCAGACCGGCCCGGGCACGGTGCCGAGATGCTCGTTGAGCACCTCCAGGTCCTGCCGCGCGGAGTGGAATACCTTGCGCACGGCCGGGTCGAGCAGCAGTTCGCCAAACGGTCCGGGCCCGCCCAGCGCCAGCATGTCGAGGCAGGCGACGCGCTGGCCGTCCGATACCTGCATCAGGCAGAGCTGCGCGCTGTAGGTGCTCTCGCGGACGAACTCGGTGTCCACCGCGAGCTGCCCGATTCCGGCCCACTCGCGGGCCAGTGCCGCGGCCTCGTCGGTCCGGTCGAGGAAAACATAATCGCTCATGGCGGCATTATCCCAGAACCGCCCCGCCGGAGGGCGGCCGGTTGCGCGGCGCGGCACGCCCGCGGGTATGATGCCGGCTGCTGAAGGTGAAGATATGCAGGGCCTGATCCGCTTGTTCCTCGACATCGCTTTGCACCGCAAGGGCCCGCAGGATGTTCCCGCGGCGGGCGGTGTCCTGGGGCTGACGCTGGGCGCCTACCTGGCGATCGGCGCCGTGGCGCTGTGGCCTTCGGCAGGCGGCGCGGGCGCCGTGGTCGGGCAGCTTGCCGCGGACCTGGCGCTGCTCGTGCTGGTGTTCAGCGGGCTGCTGGCCGTGACCGGGCGGGCCGGCCGCACGACCCAGACGCTCACCGCACTGCTGGGCACCGGCGCGCTGTTGAGCGCGGTGGCGCTGCCGTTCATCTGGGCGGCCTCGCGCATGTTCACCGACGGGGCGCCGACCGAGGGCATGGAACAGATCGCGCTGTTGAGCACCATGATCCTGTTCATGCTGCTGCTGGCCTCGCTGCTGGTCACCGGACACATCGTGCGGCATGCGCTCGACTGGACCTATGCGGCAGGCGTGCTGACCGCGGTGCTCTACTTCGCGGCCAGCGTCGCCGTGTCCCGCTGGCTGTTCCCGGTCGACTGATGCACGTCCACATCCTCGGCATCGGCGGCACCTTCATGGCGGGCATCGCGGCACTGGCGCGCGCCCTCGGGCACCGTGTCACCGGCTCGGACCGGGCGCTGTATCCGCCGATGAGCACACAGCTGGAGGCGCTGGGCGTCGAGATCATCGAGGGCTACGACAACGACCGGCTCGAGCCTGCGCCGGATTGCGTCGTGGTCGGTAATGTCATGCGGCGCGGGCTGCCGGTGGTCGAGCGGCTGCTGGATTCCGGCCTGCCCTATTGTTCCGGGCCTGAATGGCTGGCGCGCGAGGTGCTGCGCGACCGCTGGGTGCTGGCCGTCGCCGGCACGCATGGCAAGACGACGACCACCAGCATCCTTGCGTTCCTGCTCGAGTCCGCGGGGCTGCGCCCGGGGTTCCTCGTCGGCGGCATTCCGGCCGATTTCGGCGTGTCCGCACGGCTCGGGGACGCGCCGTTCTTCGTCGTCGAGGCCGACGAATACGACACCGCGTTCTTCGACAAGCGCTCCAAGTTCGTCCATTACCGGCCGCGCACGCTGATCCTCGGCAACCTCGAGTTCGACCATGCCGACATTTTCGACGACCTGGCCGCGATCCAGCGCCAGTTCCACCATCTCGTCAGGACCGTGCCCGGCGCCGGGCTGATCCTGTCCAAGGCCGGCGACGCCGCGCTCGAGGCCGTGCTGGCGGCGGGCTGCTGGACACCGGTCGAGCGCTTCGGCGGTCCGGCCACCGCGCCCGGCAGCGCGGAGTATGCGGCACGGTTGATCCCGGGCGGCTTTGAAGTCCGCGACAGCGCGGGTCAACCCGTCGCGACGGTCCACTGGTCGATGCCGGGCGCGCACAACGCCGAGAACGCGCTCGCCGCAATGCTGGCCGCGCGCCACGCGGGCGTGCCGCTGGCGGTGTCCGCGCGGGCGCTGGCCGGGTTCCGTGGCGTGAAGCGGCGCCAGGAGTGGCTCGGAACCGCCGCCGGCGTCGAACTGTTCGATGACTTTGCGCATCATCCGACGGCGATTGCGCGCACGCTGGAGGCGCTGGCCGGCGGCCCCGGCCGCCTCGTGGCCGTGCTCGAACCGCGTTCCAACACGATGCGCATGGGCGTGCATGCCGGCACGCTGGCGGCTGCGCTGGCGGCCGCCGACCGGGTCTACGTCCATGCTCCCGCGGATCTCGGCTGGGACGCCGCCGGCGCGCTCGCCGGACTCGGGGAGCGCGCCTGCGTGCGGGCGGGGCTCGATGAACTGGCGGCTATACTGCTGGCGGAGCTGCAGTCGGGGGATCGCGTGGTGGTGATGTCGAACGGCAGCTTCGGCGGCCTGCACCGGCGGCTGCTCGAAGGTCTCGAGGAACGGGAGAGGAGCGCGACGCGATGAACCTGCATGTGGCGCTGGCGATGACGGGAGCCTCCGGCGCGCAGTACGGACTGCGGCTGCTCGAGTCCCTGCTCGACGCCGGCTGCCGCGTCACGCTGATGATCTCCAAGCCCGCGCAGGTGGTCATCGGCATGGAGACCGACCTGGCATTGCCGTCGCGGCCGGCGGAAATCCGCCGCTTCTTCTGCGCGCGCCACGGCGTGCCCGAGGAGCGCCTGGCCGTCTACGGGCGGGAGGAGTGGACCGCGCCGGTGGCCAGCGGCTCCGCGGCGCCGGATGCGATGGTCGTTTGCCCGTGCACGACGGCAACGGTCTCGGCGCTCGCGACGGGCGCCAGCCGCAGCCTGATCGAGCGCGCCGGGGACGTGGTGCTGAAGGAGCGCCGGCCATTGCTGCTGGTCGTCCGCGAGACGCCGTTCTCGCCGATCCACCTCGAGAACATGCTGACCCTGGCGCGCGCCGGCGCAGTGATCATGCCAGCCAACCCGGGCTTCTACCACCGGCCGGCCGACGTCGGCGCGCTCGTCGATTTCATCGTGGCCCGCGTGCTGGATCACCTCGGCATCCCGCAGCAGCTGGTCCCGGCCTGGGGCGGGGCGCCGGGCGCATGAGCCGCCCGCTGGAAATCCCGCTGTTTCCATTGCAGACCGTGCTGTTCCCCGGCGGCCCGCTGCCGCTGCGGATTTTCGAGCCGCGCTATGTGGACATGATCAGCAGCTGCCTGAAGTCCGGCATCGGCTTCGGCGTGCTGCTGATCAAGGACGGCGCGGAAACCGGTGCCGCGAGCACGCATGAGCTCGGCACGGTCGCCTCCATCGTCGACTGGGATCAGCTCAACGACGGCACCCTCGGCATCGTCGTGCTTGGCGGCGCGCGCTTCCTGCTGCGCTCGGCGCGACGCCAGGACGACGGCCTGACTCTCGGGGTCGTGGACCTGCTCGAGACCGAGCCGGCCGTGGCGCTGCCGGAGCGCTTCCATGACATGGCGCGCCTGCTCGAGGGCGTGTTCGAGGATCTCGGACCGCACTATCGCCACGTGACGCCCGGCTTCGCGGACGCCGGCTGGGTCGGCTGCCGGCTGGCGGAGCTGCTGCCGATCGAGCTCGAGCACAAGCAGCACTGCCTGGAGTTGTTCGACCCGATCGCGCGCCTCGAATATCTCGAGCCGCTCCTCAAGGGCCTGGGGCGCTGAGTTGCCGAAGTCGCCTGACGCGGCGCTGTTCTCAGGGCGCGATCTCGTCTGCATCCACCGCGGCACCGATCCGATCGAGGCCAACCTGCTCAAGGGACTGCTCGAAAGCGAGGGCATACCCGCGGCCGTGACCGGCGCGGACCTGGTCGGCGGCTACAGCGGCGTGCCCAAGGTATGCGACGTGCGCCTGTTGGTGCCTGCGCGGTATCGAGAGGGCGCGGCCGCCGTGCTCGAGCGCTATCAGCGCCAGCGGCCGGCCG
>CAYWYS010000043.1:0-24020 GCA_964462675.1 uncultured Thioalkalivibrio sp. | reverse complement strand
TCGGCCAGGTCATGAAAGCCACCGGCGGCAAGGCCAACCCGGCGCTGGTCAACGAGCTGCTGAAGAAATTGCTGGCGGGCTGATGAGCGGCGACGCGCTGCGGCGCTTCATGTTCGAGAGCTTTCCCGTGCGCGGCGAGATCGTGCGGCTGGACGCGAGCTGGCGCGCGGTGCTGGAGCGCGAGAACTATCCGCCTGCGGTGCGCGCGCTGCTTGGCGAGGCGATGGCGGCGTCCGTGCTGCTGGCCTCGACGCTGAAGTTCGACGGCCTGCTGACCCTGCAGATCCAGGGCGAGGGCGACCTGCACCTGCTGGTCGCACAATGCGGCAGCGATCTCGCGGTGCGCGGCCTTGCGAAATGGCGCGGCGAGAATCCGAGCGGCTCGCTGGCCGAGCTGACCGGCGCCGGCCGGCTCGCGATCACGATCGAGCGCCGCAAGCACCAGGAACGCTACCAGGGAATCGTGCTCGCCGACACGGTGACGCTGGCGGATTGCCTGGAGGCGTATTTCTCGCAATCCGAGCAGCTGCCGACCCGGCTGTGGCTGGCTGCCGACGACGGCGGCGCGGCCGGCATGCTGTTGCAGCAGATGCCGGCCGCCCAGGGGACGACGGAGGCCGACCCCGACGGCTGGAACCGGGCCAAGGTGCTGGCCGACACGCTGGCGCCGGAGGAACTTCTCGCGCTCGAGGCCAAGGAATTGCTGCGCCGCCTGTTTCACGAGGAGGACCTGCGGCTGTCGGACTGTCGTCCGGTGGAATTCCGCTGCAGCTGCAGCCGCCAGCGGGTCGAATCGGCCCTGCGCCTGCTGGGCCGGGACGAGCTCGGCGAGTTGCTCGAAGCCGAGGGCCGGATCGAGGTCCGCTGCGAATTCTGCAACAAGGCCTATGAGCTCGATGCCGTCGATGTCGAGCAATTGCTCGCGCGCGACGGCGACATCCAGCCGCCCCCTTCAGGCAGCGTCCACTAGCTAGACCGGGACGTGCGGGCCGTCGAGGTCGAGCGCGCGGAGGCGCACCGTGTCGGCCCAATCGAGCGCGCGGTGATCGAAGCCCCGCGCCAGCACCGGCTTGACGACTTCGAAATACGGCGACACGTCGAAGTCTCGCGGCGTATAGAGGCTGTGGTGGCGGATGTGCAGCCACTCCTTGACGTCGGTCACCTCCGAGCGCGGGTCCTCGAGGTAGATCTCCGGCAGGATCGGATACTCGATTGATTCGAAAGCCTGCGCGATCAGCGAAGAGCAGATCGCGCGCGTGGGGTCGCCGCTGCCGAGCGCCAGCAGCTGTCTCCGCCAGCGGCGCGGCACCGGCGGCATCGGCATGAAATAGCGGGCCAGGTCGAAGATGTTCTTCAGGTCGTACTGGTGGCCCAGGCGATCAACGACGAAGCCGACCAGCTCATCGATCTCCCGCGGCGCGAGGCCCACCGGGCGACACACGCGGGTGTGCTGGTTCCAGAATGCCGATAGCGGCACGCCGCGTACGCCTTCGTTGATGTCGGCCTCGATCAGCAGCAGCGGCTCGCCGTCCTCGGTCGTCGCACCGAGCGTGTCGCCGACATACAGCGCGGAATGCGACCAGGTCGACTGGGTCAGGAACTTGATGGCCGAAGAGAACAGGCTGGTGCCCTCGATGAGCAGCACGTCGCCCCGGCGCAGCGTTGCGGCCAGTTTTTCGCGGCTGCTCGTCGCCACCCGGCCGCCGTCACGGGGCCTGGAGAGGAAGCGGGCAAACCGACGCCCGAGTGCATTGAGCAGGCGCATGGCTCGGAGGCTAGCGGGCCGGGGCGGTTGTCGCCGCGAACTGGGTCTGGTTTTCGAGGCCTTCGCCTGTGCCGGCTCAGCGCTCGGCGACAAACGCGACGAACTCGCCGACGAAGCTCGCCGCGATTCCGTGGCTCGGCCCGAGAACGGCCACTGGCACGCTCAGGCGTGCATAGCCGCGCCCCGCCAGCGTGCTGCGGAAGGCCGCGGCTGCGGCTGGCGCGGGAACCGCCGCCTCGGCCAGCAGTTCCCCGGATACCGGCTTGTGAAATCTCATCTCCGCCGCCCGGATGACGACCTGTCGCGCTGCGTGGCCGGCCGTGATCAGCGTCGCTCCCCAGCCGGCCAGGGTTGCCAGCGACTGCAGGCTGCCGCCGAACGCGGTGCCCATCTGGTTGCGGTTGGGCGCGAGCGGCGCGGCGAGGGTGATGAAATCCGCGTCGAGACGGCGGATTTCGACCGCCATCGCGCCCGCCAGCGGGATGCCGTCGGCCCACAGTGCAGCGAGTCGCCGGACCCAGTCTTCCGAGCTCAGATCAGCCAGCATGTTTGCACCTATATAACAATATGTTTATATTCTGCCTGTCTTATCTGAGTTCCGAGGCGCCCGATGAATCGAGTGCTCGACGCCTTCAAGGCGGTCGCCGAGCCCAGCCGCTTGCGGCTCCTGGCGCTGTGCGCCCGGGGGGAGCTTACCGTGACCGAGATCACCGAGGTGGTCGGCCAGAGCCAGCCGCGCGTTTCCCGGCACCTGAAAGTGCTGTGCGCCGCCGGGCTGCTGGACCGGTTCCGCGAGCAGAACTGGGTGTATTACCGCGTGCCGCTCGGCGGGCCCGGCGCGGAACTGGCGCGCGGGCTGTTGCGCCTGCTGCCGGCTGATGCCCCGGCCTTGCGGTTGGACCGCGAGCGCCTGGAGCGCGTACTGGCCCGGCGCGCAGAGCAGGTCCGTGGCCAGGCGTTGGGCGCCGCAGTCCCCACCCCGGCCGGCGTCGATGCGCGCATCATCGACCTGATGGCCGGCGAGGCGCTCGGCGACCTGCTCGACATCGGCACCGGCACGGGCCGCATGCTGCGGCTGCTCGGAATCTCGGCCCGCACGGCCGTAGGCATCGACATCTCGCGCGAGATGCTGGTGCTGGCGCGCAGCAACCTGCATGCCGCGGGCCTCGAGCACCTGTCGGTGCGCCAAGGCAACATGTACCAGCTGCGATTCGCCGACGGCAGCTTCGATACCGTCACGATCGACCAGGTGCTGTACCAGGCGGACCAGCCAGTCGAGGTCCTGCGCGAGGCCGGGCGGGTGCTGCGCCCCGGGGGACGCCTGTTGCTGGTCGAATTCCTGACCGGTGCGGGGCCCGAGGGCAACGCGGCGTCCGGCCAAGCGCCGTTGACCAGCGCGCGACTGGCCGGCTGGTGTGCTGATGCGGGCCTGCTGCCCGAGGCGGCTGAGAGCCTCGCGGCGCGGCCGTGGCCGTTGATCGTTTCCGTTGTTCGCCGCCCCGACGCGCATCGCGCCGCGGCCGCCTGACCCAGAGGATGCCTCCTTGAGCCCCCAGCCGATCCGTTTTTCCTTCGAGTTCTTTCCACCGCGCGACGCCGCGATGGAAGCGCGCCTGTGGCAGACCGTCGAGCGCCTCGCGCCGCTCAGGCCCGCGTTCGTGTCCGTGACCTACGGGGCGGACGGCTCGACCCGCGAGCGGACCCACGAGATCGTCACGCGCATTCACGCCGACACCGGGCTGGTCAGCGCGCCGCACCTGACCTGCGTCGGCGCGAGCCGCGACGAGGTGCTCGAGGTCGCGCGCCGCTACTGGGACGCCGGCATTCGTCACATCGTCGCGCTGCGCGGCGATCCGCCGAAAGGCAGCCACAGCTACGTCCCGCACCCCGACGGCTTTGCCTATGCCGCCGATCTCGTGGCCGGGCTGAAGACCGTCGGCGATTTCGAAATCTCCGTGGCGGCCTACCCGGAAGTGCATCCCGAGGCGTTCAGCGCCGCGGCCGACCTCGCCAACCTGAAGCGCAAGGTGGACGCTGGCGCATCACGCGCCATCACCCAGTTCTTTTTCGACCCGGATGCATTCCTGCGCTTCCGTGACGCGGCCGCCGCGGCCGGGATCAGGGTGCCGATCGTGCCGGGCATCCTGCCGATCACGCGCTTCCCGCAGATCACCAAGTTCGCGGCCGCGTGCGGCGCCAGCATCCCGGCCTGGCTGCAGGAGCGCTTCGCGGGACTCGAGGACGACGCTGACACGCGCGCGATGATCGCCGCGAGCGTGGCGATCGACATGGTCGAGACGCTGCGCCGGCACGGCGTCTCGGACTTCCATTTCTACACGCTGAACCGCGCGGAACTCGTTTATGCAATCTGCCACTGCCTGGCGCACAGCCCGGCGCCGCGGGTGGCCTATGTCTGAGCAACGCGAGGCGCGGCGCCAGCCGGACCGCAGCAAGCAGCTCGCCGAGCTGCTGTCGCGGCGCATCCTGCTGCTGGATGGCGCAACGGGCACGCTGATGCAGGAAAAAAAGCTCGTCGAGGCGGACTTCTGCGGCGAGCGATTTCCAGGGCACGAGAACCTCAAGGGCAATTACGACATCCTCTGCCTGACCCGGCCCGAGGTCGTCGCCAGCGTGCACCGCGCCTATCTCGAGGCGGGCGCCGACATCATCGAGACCAACACCTTCAGCGCGACCTCGATCGCGCAATCGGATTACGGCCTGCAGGCGCACGTCGCGGAGATCAACTTCGCAGCGGCGCGCATCGCGCGCGATTGTGCGGATGCGGCGGCGGCCGCCGACGGCCGGCCGCGCTTCGTCGCTGGCGTGCTCGGCCCCACGAATCGCACTGCCTCGATCTCGCCGGACGTCAGCGACCCCGGCAAGCGCAACGTGCGCTTCGACGAACTGGTCGTCGCGTACCGCGAGGCGGCGCTCGCGCTGGCCGACGGCGGCGCCGACATCCTGATGGTCGAAACGGTGTTCGACACGCTGAACGCGCGCGCCGCGCTATACGCGCTCGAGGCGCTGTTCGAGGAGCAGGGCTTCCGGCTGCCCGTGATGGTGTCGGGAACGATCACCGACGCGTCCGGACGCACGCTTTCCGGCCAGACCGTCGAGGCTTTCTGGAACTCGGTGCGCCATGCCCGCCCGCTGGCGGTGGGCTTCAACTGCGCGCTCGGCGCCGAGCAGCTGCGGCCGCACGTCGAGGAATTGTCGCGGCTGGCGGATACCTTCGTCAGCGTGCATCCGAACGCGGGTCTGCCGAATGCCTTCGGCGGCTATGACCAGGACGCCGCGACGATGGCGGCGCTGATCGGCGAGTTCGCGGACAGCGGCTTCGTCAACCTGGTCGGCGGCTGCTGCGGCACGCGCCCGGAGCACATCGCGGCGCTCGCCGAGGCGATCCACGGCAAGCCGGCGCGCGTGGTCCCGGCGCGCCCCCGCGCTTGCCGGCTGAGCGGCCTCGAGCCGCTGAACATCGATGCCGACTCGCTGTTCGTCAACGTCGGCGAGCGCACCAATGTCACCGGCTCGGCCAGGTTCCGCAAGCTGATCGAGGCAGGCGACTTCGCCGCCGCGCTGGACGTGGCGCGACAGCAGGTCGACAGCGGCGCGCAGATCGTCGACGTGAACATGGACGAGGGCATGCTGGACTCCGAGGCGGCCATGCAGACCTTCCTCGACCTGCTCGCCACGGAGCCGGATATCGCGCGCGTGCCGGTCATGATCGACTCCTCCAAGTGGTCGGTGATCGAGACCGGGCTGAAATGCCTGCAAGGCAAGTCAGTGGTCAATTCCATCAGCCTCAAGGAAGGTGAGGAGGCGTTCCTCCGCCAGGCCCGCGAGATCCGCCGGCACGGCGCCGCGGTGATCGTGATGGCATTTGACGAGGATGGCCAGGCCGACACGCTGGCGCGTCGCCTGGAAATTTGCCGCCGTTCCTGGCGCCTGCTGACCGAAGTCGGGGGCCTGCAGTCCGAGGACATCATCTTCGACCCGAATATCTTCGCCGTGGCGACCGGCATCGAGGCACACGACCGCTATGCACTCGATTTCATCGAGGCGACGCGCGCGATTCGCGAGGAGCTCGGCGCGCTGGTCAGCGGCGGCGTGTCGAACGTCTCGTTCGCGTTTCGCGGCAACGACCGGGTGCGGGAGGCGATGCACTCCGTGTTCCTGTACCACGCGATCCGCGCCGGCATGAGCATGGGCATCGTCAACGCCGGCCAGCTCGCAATCTACGAGGACATCCCGGCGCGGCTGCGCGAGGCGGTCGAGGACGTCATCCTCGCGCGACGGCCGGATGCGACCGAGCGCCTGCTGACGCTGGCCGCGGAGTTCCGCGGCGGGCCCGGCGCAAAGCGCGAGACCGACGAGCTCGGCTGGCGGGAGTGGCCGGTGCTGAAGCGGCTCGAGCATGCGCTCATCAAGGGCCTCGACGAGCACATAGTGGCTGACACGGAAGCGGCACGGCTCGAGCTGGGCCGCCCGCTGGACGTCATCGAGGGCCCGCTGATGGCCGGCATGAACGTCGTCGGCGACCTGTTCGGCGAGGGCAAGATGTTCCTGCCCCAGGTCGTCAAGTCGGCGCGCGTCATGAAGAAGGCGGTCGCGCATCTCGTGCCGTATCTCGAGATGGAGAAGGACGGCGATCGCCAGCCGCGCGCGCGCATCATCATGGCGACCGTCAAGGGCGACGTGCACGACATCGGCAAGAACATCGTCGGCGTCGTGCTCCAGTGCAATGGCTTCGAGGTCGTGGACCTCGGCGTCATGGCGCCCTGCGACCGCATCCTCGAGGCGGCGCGCCGCGAGCACGCGGACATCATCGGGCTGTCCGGGCTGATCACGCCGTCGCTCGACGAAATGATCCATGTCGCCTCGGAAATGCAGCGCCTCGGCTTCACTCAGCCGCTGCTGATCGGCGGTGCGACGACTTCGCCGGCGCATACCTCGGTCAAGATCGACCCGGCTTACGAGGGGCCGGTGGTGTACGTCAAGGACGCCTCGCGTGCCGTCGGCGTCGTGCAGAACCTGGTCAGCGCCGATCATCGTCCGGCCTTCGTCGCGCACATCGAGGACGAGCATGCCAAGCGCCGCGTGCAGCACCAGCGGCCGCGCAGCAAGGGACCGCAGCTCAGCCTCGCCGAGGCCCGCGAAAATCGCTTCGACGGCGGCTGGAGCGACTACCGGCCGCCGGCCCCGGCGCAGCCCGGCATCCTGGTGTTCGACGACCACCCGCTCGAGGACCTGGCCCGCTACATCGACTGGATGCCGTTCTTCAATGCCTGGGAGTTCTCGGGACGCTTCCCGGCGATTCTCGACGACCCGCACAAGGGCGAGGCGGCGCGCGCGCTGTACGACGACGCGCGGCGCATGCTCGAAGACATCATCGCCGAGCGCTGGCTCGAGGCGCGCGGCGTCGTCGGCCTGTTTCCCGCCGCAGGCGTCGGCGACGACATTCGCATCTACACGGGCGATGACCGTGGCGCAACGCTTGGGACGCTGTGCCAGCTGCGCGAGCAGAAGCGCAAGGCCGCCGGTCAGCCGAACCTCTGCCTCGCCGACTTCGTCGCGCCGGAGCAGGCGGGCCTGGCGGACTGGGTCGGGGCGTTCGCGGTCACGACCGGCCATGGCATCGACGAGCGGGTTGCCGGCTTCGAGGCAGCGCACGACGATTACCGGGCGATCCTGCTGAAAGCGCTGGCCGACCGGCTGGCGGAGGCCTTCGCGGAACGGCTGCACGAACGGGTGCGGCGCGAGATCTGGGGCTACGCGCCGGAGGAGCATCTCGGCAACGAGGCGCTGATCGCCGAGGATTACCGCGGCATCCGCCCGGCGCCCGGTTACCCCGCCTGTCCGGACCACACCGAGAAGGCCGAACTGTGGCGCCTGCTCGACGTCGAGGCGCGCACCGGCATCCGCCTGACCGAGCACTACGCGATGTACCCGGCGGCAGCCGTCAGCGGCTGGTATTTCTCGCACCCGGGGTCGCGCTATTTCCAGGTCGGCAGCATCGGCCAGGACCAGGTCGCGGACTATGCGCGGCGCAAGGGCTGGACTGTCGCGGAGGCCGAGCGCTGGCTCGGCCCGAACCTCGGCTACACGCGCTCCGCCGCCTAGCAATTCGGGGTCAGAGACGCAATTGTTCCGCCGAACAATTGCGTCTCTGACCCCGAATTGCTGTGCCATAATGCAGCGCAGCATCCAGAGCGGACGGACCGCCCCATGACTCCCGAAATCGTTGAACCCAGCCGCGCGTTGACCGGCGTCAAGTACGAGATCCGCGGCCGCCTCGCGCGGCGCGCGCTCGAACTCGAGCGCATGGGCTACGAGATCATCGCGCTGAACATCGGCAACCCGGGCCTGTACGGCTTCCGCACGCCGGAAACGATGCGCCTCGCGATGATCGAGAACCTGCAGGCGAGCGAGCCCTACTGCCACCAGAAGGGCATCTTTCCGGCGCGCGAGGCGGTCGTCATGCAGCAGCAGAGCCGTGGCGTGCTCGGCGTCACCGCGGACGACGTGTTCATCGGCAACGGCGTCAGCGAGCTGATCGATTTGACGCTGCGCGCGCTGGTCAACGACGGCGACGAGGTGCTGATCCCGAGTCCCGATTACCCCTTGTGGACGGCCGCCACGGTGCTCAACGGCGCCCGCGCCGTCCACTATCCCTGTCGGCCGGAGAACGGCTTCCTGCCCGACCCGGCAGAAGTGGAGCGCCTCGTGACGCCGAGCACCCGCGCGCTGGTCGTCATCAACCCCAACAATCCGACCGGCGCGGTCTACCCGCGCAGCCTGCTCGAGGCGCTCGCCCGACTCGCTGAGCGGCATCGGCTCGTCGTGTTCAGCGACGAGATCTACGACGCGATGACCTACGACGGCGCCGAGCAGGTGCCGATGGCGACACTGGTGCACGACACGCTGTGCGGCACCTTCGCCGGCCTGTCCAAGGTCTACCGGGCCTGCGGTTACCGGGTCGGCTGGGTGTCGTTCTCCGGCAATCGGGCCACCGCCGACCGCTACATCGAGTCGGTCGAGCTGCTGTCAGCGCTGCGACTGTGCGCCAACGTGCCCGGGCAATGGGCGGTGCAGACCGCGATCGGCGGCTACCAGAGCATCCAGGACCTGGTGAGGCCAGGCGGCCGCCTGTTCGAATCCCGCCAGGCGGTCATCGACGCGGCCGCCGGCAGCGAATTCATCGAGCTGACGCCGCCGGCCGGCGCCATGTACGCCTTCCCGCGCGTCAATACCGCGCGCCTGCCGGACTTCGACGACCAGCGCTTCGCCTACGAATTGCTGGAGCACAAGCACGTGCTGGTGGCGCCGGGGGTCAGCTTCAACACGCCCTATACCGACCACTTCCGTATCACGACGCTGCCCGAGCCAAAGGTCATCGGCGAGGTGTTCGCGCGCATCGAGGAGCTGCTGCACGCCTGGAGCGTCGCCGGAGCCGCCTAGCGCCGCCTCGCGTCGCCTCGCGCCTCCGCGGGTTCAGCGCGCGCAGACGGGGCAGGCGGGATCGCGCTCCAGCCGCAGGCTGCGCCAGCTGCCCTCGCGCGCGTCGTAAAGCATCAGCCGGCCGTCGGCTGACGGCGCGCAACCGCTGGCGATCTTCAGCGCCTCGACCGCCATCATGCTGCCGATCACGCCGGCGACCGGCCCGAGCACGCCGTTGCCGCGGCAGTTCTCCATGCCCTCGGCTTCCTCTTCCCACAGGCAGCGATAGCAGGGCGCGCCGGCGCGATCGGCGCGGAACACCGCGAACTGGCCCTCGAAGCGGATCACGGCGCCGGAGACCAGCGGTTTGCGCGCGCCGACACAGGCGGCGTTGACTGCGAAGCGGGTAGCGAAGTTGTCGCAGCAGTCCAGCACCACATCGGCTGCCGCGACGGCGTCGGCGAGCGCCTCGCCGGCCAGCCGGGCATTGATCGGCACGACCTCGGTGTCGGGGTTCAGCGCAGTCAGCCGCGCGGCGGCGACCTCGGCCTTGGCTTGCCCGACATCGTCGCTGGCAAACAGCACCTGGCGCTGCAGGTTGGTGATGTCCACGGTGTCGAAATCACTGACTGCCAGCCGGCCGATCCCGGCGGCGGCCAGGTAAAGGAGGGCGGGCGAGCCCAGCCCGCCGGCACCGATGACCAATGCCGTCGCATCGCGCAGCCTGGCCTGCTCCGCGGCGCCGAAGCCGGCGAGGGCCAGGTGGCGCGCGTAACGGTCGGTGCTCAACGTCCTACTCCACGAAGCGGCACTCGGTCACCCGGTCGTGCCCGGCCGCGTCCTTGTGAATCGTAATGTCGTGGTAATGCTGCGCCTCGAGCAAGCGGCGCAGCGGCATGTGCTGGGTCGGGCCGTGCTCGAGCAGCAGCCACCCCTGGCGCACGATGTAGTTGTGGGCCCGGTCGATGATCGCGCGGAAGCAGTCCATGCCGCCCGGTCCGGCATCCAGCGCAAGGCGCGGCTCAAAGATGACGTCGCCGCGATCCAGGTGCGGGTCATCCTCGGCGACATACGGCGGATTGCCGACGACGATGTCGTATTTCTCGCCGCGCACTGCGTCGAACCAATCGCTCTCCCGGAATTCGACGTTCTCGATTTTCTGCAGCTTGGCGTTCAGGCGCGCCACCTCGATCGCGTCGGCGGAAATGTCCACGCCGATGACGGCTGCCCGCGGCCGCTCCTTCGCGATGGCCAGCGACACGGCGCCGGAACCCGAACCGAGATCGAGCACGCGCACATCCTCGTCTTCCGGCAGCCGCAGCAGCGCCTTCTCCACCAGCAGTTCCGTTTCCGGGCGCGGAATGAGCACATGCGGCGTGACGCGCAGCGGCATCGACCAGAATTCGCGGATGCCGGTCATGTACGAGATCGGCTCGCCGGAGAATCGCCTGCGCAGCAGGACTTCGTAGCGGTCCGCCTCCGGCACGCTCAGGCGTTGTTCGGGCCAGGCATGCAGGTAGCTGCGCGGCTTGCGCAGCACCAGGCCGAGCAACAGCTCCGCGTCGAGCCGCGGGCTGTCGCTCATCGGCTGCAGGATCGCGGTGCCGTCCTCGAGATACTGCCTGATGGACAGGTCGTAGTCTTCGTCAGCCATGCCTTGACCGGTGCCCTGATCGGGAAGTGTAGAATACGCGCAGCTTGCCGGCCGCGCGATACCTGCGCTCCGGATCACGGCCGCGGAGGGGCGATGAAGATCTATCGCAACGTGCTCGAGATGGTCGGCAATACACCGCTGCTCGAGGTGAGCCGCATGGACACCGGGCCGTGCCGGCTGTTCCTGAAGCTCGAGCTGATGAACCCCGGCGGCTCGATCAAGGATCGCATCGGCATCTCGATGATCGACGAGGCCGAGAAGCGTGGCGACATCCGGCCCGGCGACCTGCTGGTCGAGGCCACTGCCGGCAACACCGGCATCGGGCTCGCGCTCGCGGCCGCGCAGAAGGGCTACCAGCTGGTGCTGGTGCTGCCGGACAAGATGAGCCAGGAGAAGATCTTCAACCTGCGCGCGATGGGCGCCGAAATCGTCCTGACCCGATCCGACGTCGGCAAGGGTCACCCGGAGTACTACCAGGACCTTGCCCAGAGCATCGCCACGGAGCGCGGCGGTTACTACGTCAACCAGTTCGGCAACCCGGACAACCCGATGGCGCACGAACAGACCACGGCGCCGGAGATCTGGGAACAGATGGAGCACGACGTCGACGCGATCGTCGTCGGCGTAGGTTCCAGCGGCACGATCTCGGGGATGACGAGCTTTTTCCGCCGCGTCGCGCCGCAGCTGGAGTTCGTGCTCGCGGATCCGGAGGGCTCGATCCTGGCCAATTACATTCGGACCGGCGAGATCGTCCCGGGCGGGCCCTGGCTGGTCGAGGGCATCGGCGAGGACTTCATCCCGGATATCTGCGACCTGTCGATGGTCGGCAGCGCCTACACCGTCAGCGACGCGGAGTCCTTCTCGGCGGCGCGCGAGCTGCTGCGGAAGGAGGGCGTGCTGGCGGGTTCGTCTTCCGGCACGCTGCTGGCGGCCGCGCTGCGTTACTGCCGCGAGCAGCGGGCGCCGAAGCGCGTCGTCGCGTTCGCATGCGATACCGGCAACAAGTATCTGTCGAAGCTCTACAACGACTTCTGGATGGAGGACCAGGGCTTCATCCGGCGCACGGAACAGGGTGACCTGCGCGACCTGATCGGCCGCCCGCACGCGCACCGCGCGACCGTCACGGTCGGCGCCAACGACGTCATCACGACGGCGCACAATCGCCTGCGCAACGCCGGTTTCTCGCAGCTGCCGGTCATGGACGGGGACCGGCTGGTCGGGGTCATCACCGAGGACGACATCATCCGCTTCACTTTCGGTCGGCCGGCGCTGATGGCCGAGCCGGTGCGCCTCGCGATGCGTACCAGTTTCCTGAAAGTCGACAAGGCCACCTCGCTCGACAACCTGGTGGCGTTGCTGCACGGCGATTCCTATGCTGCGGTCACCGAGGACGGCGGCGCGCGCTTTCTCGGCCTGATCACCCGCTCCGATGTGCTGAATTACCTGCGGCGCCTGCACCAGAGGGAACGCGATGAGCAATGACAGTCGGCGGGACGGCTTCGGCACCCGCGCCATTCACGCCGGCCAATCGCCGGACCCCAGCACCGGCGCGGTGATGCAGCCGATCTACGCCACTTCGACCTATGTGCAGTCGAGTCCCGGCGTGCACCAGGGCTACGAGTACTCGCGCACGCAGAATCCGACCCGCATGGCCTGGGAGCGCTGTCTCGCGGACCTCGAGAGCGGCAGCCATGGCTTTGCCTTCGCCTCCGGCATGGCGGCGATCGCGACGCTGCTCGAGCTGCTCGACGCAGGCAGCCACATCGTCGCAATGGACGACCTGTACGGCGGCACGGGGCGGCTGTTCAACCGTGTGCGGGCGCGCAGCGCAGGCCTGCGGGTCAGCTACGCGGACCTGTCCGATCCGGCGGCGCTCGAGCGCGCGTTGCAGGACGACACCAGGCTGGTGTGGATCGAGACCCCGACGAATCCGATGCTGAAGCTCGTCGATCTTGCGGTCGTCGCGGCACGGGCGAAAGAGCATGGCGCCCTGGTGGTCGTGGACAACACCTTCGCGAGCCCGTGGGGGCAACGGCCGCTGGAACATGGCGCCGACATCGTCATGCACTCCGCGACCAAGTACCTGAACGGCCACTCGGACATCGTCGGCGGCGTCCTCGCGGTGCGCGACGCGGCGCTGGCGGAGCGGCTCGCCTTCCTGCAGAACTCGATCGGCGCGATCGCCGGGCCGTTCGACAGCTTCCTTGCGCTGCGCGGCGTGAAGACGCTGGCGCTGCGCATGGAACGCCACAGCGCCAACGCGCTGGCGATCGCCCGCTGGCTGGAAAGCCGGCGCGGCATCGAGCGCGTCATCTACCCGTGGCTCGAGTCGCATCCGCAGCACGCGCTGGCCCGCCGCCAGATGGCCGGTGGCGGCGGCATCGTCAGCTTCGTGATCGCCGGCGGTCTCGGCGCGGCGCGGACCTTCCTGGAGAACTGCCGGTTGTTCGCGCTCGCCGAGAGCCTCGGCGGCGTGGAGAGCCTCGTGAATCACCCGGCGATCATGACGCACGCCTCGGTGGCGCCGGAGACGCGTGCTCGGCTCGGTATCAGCGACGCCCTGATCCGCCTGTCGGTCGGGGTCGAGGAGTGCGACGACCTGGTGGCGGACCTCGACTGGGCGCTGGGGGCGGCGGGGCACTCTTGACTGTCCCGCAGAGACGCGGAGACACAGAGAGCAAATCGTTTTCCCGCAGAGGCGCGGAGACGCAGCGAATTATTCTTCGCGTCTCTGCGTCTCTGCGGGAGAGAGAACTACTTTCCGCGCCTCTGCGGGCGCAAACAAATCTCGGTCAGCGCCGCAGAAATCCCGGCACCGGCAAGCCCTTCGATTCCAGGAACTCAGCGTTAAACAGCCGCGCCCGGTAACGCAGGCCCGAGTCGCACAGGATCGTGACGATTGTGTGCCCCGGGCCGAGCACGCGCGCCAGCCGTATGGCGCCCGCGACATTCACGCCACTCGAGCCGCCCAGCAACAGGCCTTCTTCCTGCAGCAAGCGGAACACCAGCGGGATCGACTCGCTGTCGGGCAGCTGGAAAGCGTGATCCACGACAGCCTCGGCGAGGTTTTTCGTGACGCGGCCGTTGCCGATGCCCTCGGTGATCGAGTTGCCCTCGGCCTTCAGCTCGCCGTGCGCGAAATGGTTGTACAGCGCCGAGCCTGCAGGATCCGCGAGCCCGATGCGCACATGGTTGTCGCGCGCCTTCAGCGCCCGCCCGACGCCGGCCAGCGTGCCGCCGGTGCCGACCGCGCAGATGAAGCCGTCGATGCGGCCCTCCGTCTGTGCCCAGATCTCGGGGCCGGTCGTCGTCAGGTGAAAGGCATAGTTCGCCGTGTTGTCGAACTGGTTCGCCCACAGGGCGCCGCAGGGATCCCGCGCGGCGAGCTCCTCGGCCAGCCGCTGCGACACGTGCACGTAGTTGTCGGGATTCTTGTAAGGCACGGCGGGCACGAGGCGCACCTCCGCACCGTAGGCTTGCAGCGTCTCCACCTTCTCCCGGCTCTGCGTCTCCGGCATGACGATGACGGTCCGGTAGCCGAGCGCGTTGCCGACGAGCGCAAGGCCGATGCCGGTGTTGCCGGCGGTGCCCTCGACGATGACGCCGCCGGGCTTCAGCTGGCCGCGCGCCTCCGCGTCGCGCACGATGCCGAGCGCCGCGCGATCCTTGACAGAGCCGCCGGGATTCATGAACTCGGCCTTGCCGAAAATCTCGCAGCCGGTCTCCTCGGACGCGGCGTGCAGCCGGATCAGCGGCGTGTTGCCGATGGCGTCGAGCACACTGGCCATGGTCCGCATGAGGATTCCTCCTTGCCTAGCCGAGGATCGCGGCGAGCTGGTCGGCCTGGTACTCGTCCGTCAGCGGACCGATGACCAAGTCGAGGTCGCCGCCGAGCACGTCCTCGAGCCGGTAGATCGTCAGGTTGATGCGATGATCGGTCAGCCGGCCCTGCGGATAATTGTAGGTCCGGATGCGCTCCGAGCGATCGCCGGAGCCTACCTGCAGGCGCCGGTTCTGCGCCTGCGCGGCGTCGCGCCGGCTGCGTTCCGCGTCCATGAGGCGCGCCTGCAACAAGCTCATAGCGCGGGCGCGATTCTTGTGCTGGGAGCGCTCGTCCTGGCATTCGACCACGATGCCGGTTGGCAGGTGGGTCAGCCGGACGGCCGAGTCGGTCTTGTTGACATGCTGGCCGCCGGCCCCGGACGCGCGATAGGTGTCGACACGCAGATCGGCCGGATTGACCTCGATTTCCTCCAGCTCGCCAGGCTCGGGCAGCACCGCGACCGTGCAGGCCGAGGTGTGGATGCGGCCTTGCGCCTCGGTCTCAGGGACGCGCTGCACGCGGTGGGCGCCGGATTCGAACTTGAGGCGGGAATACACGCCGCGCCCCGCGACGCGCGAGATGAGCTCGCGATAGCCGCCATGCTCGCCTTCGCTGGCGGACAGGATCTCGATATTCCAGCCCACGCGCTCCGCGTAGCGACTGTACATGCGGAACAGGTCGCCGGCGAAGATCGCCGCCTCGTCGCCACCGGTGCCCGCGCGAATTTCGAGAAAGATGTTCGCTTCGTCGAGCGGATCGCGCGGCACGAGGTGTTTCTTCAGCGCCAGTTCGAGCGACGTCACGCGCGCCTCGGCGGTTTCGACTTCCTCAGCGGCGAGCGCCCGCATCTCCGGATCCTTGTCCCCGGCCATCTCGCGCGCCGCCGCCAGCTCTCCGCATGCCCCGCGCCAGGCCTGGTAGTCGCGCACCACCGGCTCGAGCCGCGCGTATTCGCGCGACAGGTCGCGGAACCGTCCCTGGTCGCCGATGACGCCCGGGTCCGACAACAGCGCGGAGACTTCCTCGTGGCGATCCACGAGGTTCGCCAGCTTGTTGACGATCGAGTCTTTCAATCAGTCCTCGGCTTCGAGGCCGAACAGCCTGCGCGCCGCGGTCAGCAATTCCTCGTCGCCTTCCTCGCCGGCACGGCGGAGGCTCACGCTCGGCAGGTGCATCAGCTTGTTGGTGAGCGTGCGCGACAGGAAATCCATGACTTCCGCCGGGCTGCGCCCCGCCTCCAGCATCCGCGCGGCCTGCTCGTTGACGGCGATGCGGATGTCCTCCGCGCGGCTGCGCACCGAGCGGATCGTCGGTGCGGCGTCCCGCGTCTTCAGCGTTTGCGAGAAGCGGATGACCTCGACATCGATGATGCGGCGCGCCTGGGCTGCAGCCTCTTCGCGGGCCTTCAGGTTGTCGTCCACGACCCCCTGCAGGTCGTCAACGGTGTACAGGTAGACGTCCTCGAGTTCCGCGACCGCCGGCTCCACGTCGCGCGGCACGGCCAGGTCGACGATGAACATCGGCTTGCGGCGCCGCGCTTTCAGCGCCGCCTGGACCATGTCCTTGCTGATCAGTGCGTCCGGACTCGCGGTTGAGCAGATCAGGATGTCGGCATCGGCAAGATGGTTCGGGATCTCGTTGAGTTCGATCGCGAAGCCCTTGTGCTCCTGCGCGAGCGTGCGCGCCCGGCCGATGCTGCGGTTGGCGATGACGAGCCGCCCGATGCCCCGTCCGGTCAGGTGCTGCGCGACGAGCTCGATGGTTTCGCCCGCGCCGACCAGCAGCGCAGAGTGCTGCCCGAAGTCCGAGAAAATCTGCCGCGCGAGGTTCACCGCGGCGTACGCGACCGAGACTGCGCTGGAGCCGATCTCGGTGTCGGTACGCACCAGCTTCGCGACCGAGAAAGCCTGCTGGAACAGGGAGTGCAGCATCGGTCCGGTGCTGCCGGCCTCCGTGGCGATTCGATAGGCCTCTTTCATCTGGCCGAGAATCTGGGGCTCGCCGAGCACCGCGGAATCGAGGCCGCAGGCCACCGTGAAGGTGTGGCTGACGGCCAGCTGGTTGTCCAACTGATACAGGCAGCCATTCGCGCGCTCGCCGAGATGGTGGTAGTCGTTCAGCCAGTCGCGCACATGGGCCAGTCCCCGGTCCTCGCACTTGCCGTAGAACTCGGTGCGGTTGCAGGTCGAGACGATCAGCATCTCTTCCACCTGCGGCAGGCGCACCAGCTCCTGCAGCGCAACCGGCAGCCGCTCCGGGTTGAAGGCGAGCTTCTCCCGGATCTCGACCGGCGCCGAGCGATGGTTGACACCGAGAACTTTCAGGGGCATCGAAGTCGTGGCGTGGCGGCGCGGTGACCTGGTCCCGCAATTGTCCGGCACCGGGGCCCGCGGTGACAAGCAGCGCGCGTTCACGGGGCCTTGTTTTCATGGGGTATAGTGGCTTACCGAGGGTGGGTGCGTAGGCCATGAAGATCCTGTTGCCGGTTTTGCTGCTGTTACTGGCTGGCTGCGCCGCGCCCGGCCCGGCGACGTCCGAGCCGTCAGCGTCGGACCCGGAGCAGCTTGCGCCGGACTTCGGGCAGCCGGGCGAAGCCGACTACCACCTGTTCATGGCCGAGATCGCCTTGCAGCGCGACCTGCCGGCCTTGGCGGCCACGGAATACGTGCGCGCCGCCCGGGCCAGCGACGACCCGGAAATCGCTGCGCGCGCAACGCGCATCGCGGCCACGCACGGCACGCCAGCGGAAGGACTCGATGCGGCAAGCCGCTGGGCGGAGCTCGCGCCGGACGACCTGCACCCGAGGCGCTTCCTGGTGCGGCTGTACCTCCAGCAGGGCAAGAGCGACCAGGCGGCCCGGGAGCTGGCGTTCCTGCGTGCCGCCGACGAGGGAACGGCACGCCCATTTCTCGATTTGCTGGCGCTGGTGTCGGACCTGCGGGACGCGGACGGGGCCTTGGCAGCCATGTCCACAGCGGTCGATGACTATCCGGACGACGCCAGCGGAGCCTACGCGCAAGCCTACCTGGCGCTGCGCGCCGGGAATGTCGGCGTGGCGCTCGTCGAGGCGGAGCGCGCGACCGCCCTCGAGCCGGGCTGGACCGATGCCATCGCGCTGTATGCCCGTGCGGTCCTTGCCGACGGGCGGCCCGACGACGCATTGGCCTGGCTGGCAGCGCGCCCCGAGGCGAACGCGCTCGAGCTGCAGCTGGAACGGGCGGTGATCCTGATGGCTGCGGAGCGCAATGACGAGGCGCGCGCGGCGCTCGAGGCCATCCTCGAGGCGTACCCGATGGACCCGGATGCGCTGCGCGCGCTGGGCTTTCTCGAGTACTACGAGGGCCAGGAGGAGGCCGCGCGCGAGACTTTCCTGTCGCTGCTGGCGACCGGCCGCCACACCAACGACGCGCTCTTCTATCTCGGCGGCATCGCCGAGCAGATGGGCGAGGTCGAGGAGGCCGCGCGGCTCTATGCCCGCATCACGGGCGGCGAGCACCTGGTCACGGCGCAGGTGCGCCTCGCCTTGCAGATGTACAGCTTGGGCCGGCCCGAGCTGGCGATCAATCACCTCGAGCTGTTCGCGCGCCGCAATCCGGAGGCGGCGCTCGAGCTGGGCGCCGCGCGCGCCGAGTTGCTGACGCGCCTCGGCTTGCCTGAGGACGCGCTGGCGGTCTACGGCGAGCTGCTGGCGCGCAACCCCGACGAGCTGTCCGTGCGCTATGCGCGCGGCTTGCTGCAGGTCGAGCTCGGGCGCGTCGAGGAGGCGCTGGCTGATTTCTCGGCCGTCGTCGCCCTGCGGCCGAACGACCCGATCGCGCTCAATGCGCTGGGCTACACGCTGACGGACCTGACTGACCGCCACGACGAGGCGTACCCGTTGATCCGGCGCGCGCTCGAGCTCGACCCGGACAGCGCGGCCATCCTCGACAGCATGGGCTGGGTCTTGTTCAAGCTCGGGCGGGCCGACGAGGGCTTGCCGTACATCGAGCGCTCCTGGGAATTGCAGCCCGATCCGGAGATCGCCGCGCACCGCGGCGAAGTGCTGTGGAGTCTCGGGCGGATCGAGGAAGCGCGCCAGGTCTGGGTCGAGTCGATCGTCGAGTTTCCGGGCAGCCAGGTCCTGCTGGACACCATGGGCCGGCTGGACCCCTGAAAAATGCTGCAGACGAAGGAAAATTGCGGCCCTACTGCCGTGCGGGGCGCCAGGTTCCTTATAATCGCGCTCATGGTCGCCTTGGCCGCGGGTTGTGTCCGCCCGCCCGAGCGTCCCGTCGAAGCCGGAGTCGATTGGTTGGAAAGGCGGAAAATGCTGCGCGAAATCGAGGAATTCCGGATGGAGGGTCGGCTCGCGCTGAACACCGGGCGGCGCGGCTACAGCGGCACCGTGAGCTGGGAGCAGAATGACGACATTCTCGATTTCCGCTTCCGCGGGCCATTCGGCTTTGGCGGCTTCCGCATCCACGGCGACCTCGACCAGCTGCGCGTCAAGACGACCGCCGGGGACGAGTTCCTGCTGAAGGACCCGGAACTCGAGATGACGGAACGCTTCGGCTGGAGCCTGCCGGTCCACAGCATGCGTTTCTGGATTCTCGGCGTTTCCGATCCGGGCCTGCCGGCGGCGGAAGTGGCGGACGAGCAGGGCCTGCTCGAGACCATGGAACAGGCGGGCTGGTTCGTGCGTTACGAGGGCTACGGCGAGTCCGAGGGCCTGCTGCTGCCACGCCGGCTCGACATGGAGCGCGACGATGTGCGCATCAGGGTCATGACTGATCGCTGGGAGATCCCGGGCGCGCGGTCATTCGCCCGGCGATGAGCCTCGCCTGGCCGGCGCCCGCCAAGCTGAACCTGTTCCTGCACGTCACCGGCAGGCGCCCCGACGGCTATCACACGCTGCAGACGGTCTTCCAGCTGCTCGATCACTGCGATGAGCTGCTGATCGAGCCGACTGACGACGGCGCCATCCTGCGCCCTGAAGGACCGGCCGGCCTCGCGCCGGACGACGACCTCGTCGTCAAGGCCGCCCGGCTGCTGCAGGCCGAGTCGGGCTGCCGGCAGGGCGCCGAACTGCGCGTCCGCAAGCGCATCCCGGCCGGCGGTGGTCTCGGCGGCGGCAGTTCGGACGCCGCCACGACGCTGGTTGCGCTGAACCGCCTGTGGCGGCTCGACTGGTCGGCTGAACGCCTCGGCGCGCTGGGGCTGCGCCTCGGCGCCGACGTGCCTGTGTTCGTGCACGGCCGCTCGGCCTGGGCCGAGGGGGTCGGCGAGCGCCTCAGGCCCGTGACGCTGCCGCCAGCCTGGTACCTGGTGGTCTGCCCGGATTGCGCGGTCTCCACGGCGGAGGTGTTCTCCGCGCCTGAATTGACACGAGATACCCCGGAAACGACAATTAACGGCTTTCTTTCGGCCGGCGGGCGCAATGACTGTGAAGCGGTCGTGCGGCGGCGCTACCCGGCGGTTGCCGAGGCGCTGGACTGGCTCGCGGAGCACTCCGGCGCGCGCTCGCCGCGCCTGACGGGCACCGGGGGCTGCGTATTCCTGGACTTCGGCTCGGCTGTGGCGGCGCGCGAAGTCCTCGCCAGGCTGCCGACGCGCTGGACCGGCTTCGTGGCGCGCGGGCTGGCGGAGAGCCCGCTGCTGGCGCGGGCGGCCGCCTGAGGCGGCACGGCGCGGAAGACGATGGACCGGTGGGGTGTAGCCAAGTGGTAAGGCAACGGGTTTTGATCCCGTCATGCGGAGGTTCGAATCCTCCCACCCCAGCCAATTTCGGGGCAGTCGGGATGGCGAACGGCGGGCGAGGGGGCACGGCTCCCGGGGAGCGAAGGTGATGCACGAAGGTGGCCAGATGGCGGTGTTCTCCGGGAATGCCAACCGGGAACTTGCCGAGAGCATCTCGCGGCATCTCGGCTTCCCGCTCGGCAAGCTGCAGGCCGGCAAGTTCAGCGACGGCGAGGTTTTCGTCGAGGTTCTCGAGAATGTCCGCGGCCGCGACGTGTTCATCGTCCAGTCGACCTGCCCGCCGGTCAACGACAACCTGCTCGAGCTGCTGGTCATGGTGGACGCGCTGCGGCGCGCCTCGGCGGCACGCATCACGGCGGTCATTCCGTATTACGGATATGCCCGCCAGGACCGGCGGCCGCGGGCCCAGCGGGTCGCGATCTCGGCCAAGATGGTGGCCAACATGATCACGCACTCCGGCGTCGACCGGGTGCTCACCGTCGATCTGCACGCGGACCAGATCCAGGGCTTCTTCGACATCCCGGTCGACAACGTGTACGCCTCGCCGGTGCTGCTGCATGACGCCTGGAAGCAGCGTTACCAGAACATGATCGTGGTGTCGCCCGACGTCGGCGGCGTGGTGCGCGCGCGGGCGCTGGCGAAGCGCCTCGACGATGCCGACCTGGCGATCATCGACAAGCGCCGTCCCCGGGCCAACGAGGCCCAGGTCATGCACATCATCGGCGACGTGCGCGGCAAGACCTGCCTGCTGGTCGACGACATGATCGACACGGCCGGCACGATGTGCCAGGGCGTGGCCGCGCTGAAGAAGGAAGGGGCGGACAAGGTGTTCGCCTACATCACGCACCCGGTCCTGTCCGGCCCGGCGGTGCAACGAATCAACGAGTCGCAGCTGGACGAGCTGGTGGTCACCGACACCATCCCGTTGTCAGAGGCCGCGCGCGCCAGCCCGAAGATCCGCCAGCTCAGCGTGGCGGAAATGCTGGCCGAGACGATGCGGCGCATCAGCGACGAGGAATCCGTCAGCTCGCTCTACGTGGACTGAGCGGGCCGAGGGGACGGGGCTCTCCCGCGGGGGAGGCGCCGGGTCGGCACGAGCGCAAGCCTGGTCGCGGGCCTGCCGTGTCGGAACATCACATCAACGGAGAACTTACATGAGCCAGAATTTCGAGCTGATTGGCGACAACCGGCCAGACCAGGGCAAGGGTGCGAGCCGCCGCCTGCGTCGGACCGGCAAGGTGCCCGCCATCCTGTACGGCGGTCACCGTGACCCGCGCCCGATCGCGTTGGACCACGCCAAGGTGCTGCACTACCTGGAGAACGACGCGTTCTTCACCAGCATCCTGACGCTGACGATCGGCGACCGGTCGCAGCCCTGCATCCTCAAGGACGTGCAGCGCCACCCGGCACGCAACCTGATCGTGCACATCGACCTGCAGCGGATTCTCGAGGACGAGGAGATTCGCGTCACCGTGCCGTTCCGCTTCATCGGCGAGGACGTCGCGCCTGGCGTCAAGCAGGGCGGACTCGTTTCCCACGTCATGACGGAGCTGGAAATCAGCTGCCTGCCGAAGCACCTGCCGGAGTACATCGAGGTCGACGTCACGCAGCTCGAGATGGACGGCAGCCTGCCACTGGCGCAGGTCGCGCTGCCCGAGGGCGTGGCCATCGTCGGCGGCGAGGAAATGCTCGAGCAGCCCGTGGTCGTCATCCATCGGCCGCGTCGCGAGATCGAGGAGGTCGCCGAGGGCGAAGTCGTGGCCGAGGCCGAGCCGAAGAAGGAGAGCTGAGCGCGGCTCCGTGGCATTGGCGCGGGGCCGTTCCCGGCAGGGGACGGTCCCGCGCTTTCGCTGCCCTGGCGCGAACGGCTGAACGATGAGCGAACATTCCCCGATCCGCATGATCGTCGGCCTCGGCAACCCGGGCCCGGAGTACGCGCAGACGCGCCACAACGCCGGCTTCTGGCTTGCCGATCTGCTGGCCGCGCAGCACGGCGGAAGTTTCCGCGCGGAGCGCAAGTTCGGCGCCGAACTCGCCGTCGTGAACATTGCGGGCGTCGAGCTGCGGCTGTTGAAGCCGCAGACCTTCATGAACCGCAGCGGCGGCTCGGTGCAGGCCGCCGCGGCCTACCTGAAGATTCCGGTGGACGGCATTCTCGTTGCGCACGACGAGCTCGATCTGCCGCCGGGTGACGCGCGCCTCAAGCTGGGCGGCGGGCATGGCGGGCACAACGGCCTGCGCAGCGTCATGGCGCACCTCGGCCCCGACTTCTGGCGCCTCCGGCTCGGCATCGGTCACCCCGGTGATCGCGCCGAGGTCATCGACTACGTGCTGAACCGGCCGTCGCGGGAGGATGATGTGCTGATCCACCAGGCGGTGGCCGACGCGGCCGAGGTGATCCCGATCCTGCTCGGCAGCGGGGACCAGCCGGCGATGCACAAGCTCCACAGCCGCGGGAAGCCCCCGAGGCTCGATCGCAAGGACAGCGAGCCCGGGCTCGCGGAGTAACTTCATGGGAATTCGTATCGGGATCGTCGGCCTGCCGAACGTCGGCAAGTCGACCCTGTTCAACGCGCTGACCCGGGCGCAGATTGCGGCGGAGAATTATCCATTCTGCACGATCGACCCCAACGTCGGGGTCGTGCCCGTGCCGGACCCGCGCCTGCAGGCCCTCGCCGCGATCGCAAAGCCGCAGAAGGTCCTGCCCACGACCATCGAGTTCGTCGACATCGCCGGCCTCGTCCGCGGCGCCTCCAAGGGCGAGGGGCTGGGCAACCAGTTTCTCGCCAACATCCGCGAGACTGACGCGATCGGCCAGGTCGTGCGCTGCTTCGAGGATCCGGACGTGGTGCACGTCGAGGGACGCGTCGATCCCGCCAGCGACATCGAGGTCATCAATCTCGAGCTGGCGCTGGCCGATTTCGAGACGCTGACGCGAAACCTGGACCGGGCTGTCAAGGCCGCGAAGACCGGCCGCAAGGAAGACCTGGCGCGGCGTGACCTGCTGGCGCAGGTGGCGGACCATCTCGACCTGGGCCTGCCGGTCCGCTCGATGGCGCTCGGCGACGAGCAGCGCAAGCTGATCGCCGACCTGCACCTGCTGACCGCGAAGCCGACCCTGTATATCGCGAACGTCGCCGAGGGTGGCTTTCGTGACAACCCGCAGCTCGAGATCGTCCGGGCGATCGCGGCGGCCGAGGGCGCGGAAGTCGTGGCGGTGTGCGCGGCCATGGAGGCGGAGATCGCCCAGCTGGACGACGCCGACAAGGGCGAGTTTCTCGCCGAGCTCGGGCTCGAGGAGCCGGGCCTCGACCGGGTCATCCGCGCCGGTTACCGGCTGCTGGGCCTGCAGACCTACTTCACCGTCGGGCCGAAGGAAGTGCGCGCGTGGACCGTCCGCGTCGGCGCCACGGCGCCGGAGGCGGCGGGCGAGATCCACACCGATTTCCAGCGCGGCTTCATCCGCGCCGAAGTCATCGCCTATGGCGACTTCATCGCCTGCGGCGGCGAGGCCAAGGCCAAGGAATCAGGCAAGCTGCGCCTCGAGGGCAAGGAATATGTCGTCCAGGACGGCGACGTGGTGCATTTCCGCTTCAACGTCT
>CAYWYS010000042.1:0-26567 GCA_964462675.1 uncultured Thioalkalivibrio sp. | reverse complement strand
CCACCAATACCCCAAGGCCAACCGATCTCGGTTGGCCTTTTTTCTTGCCCGCAACGCCAGTGTTGGCGCGGCTTCCGAGTAAGGCCTCGCGAGCGCTGGCGGTAGCCGCGCCTCCCGTTTCGGTCATTTCCGCCTCTCTGAGCGGGTGTGTTCTCTGCCGGTCTCGCGAGGACTCGTGAGACGAGTGCTTGGCCGATCAAGCCCTTACGCGCGCAGGTTGGGGTGTGTGAGTGGTAGGCGGCGTGGAGTCGAACGGGCCACGACGGCGTGATGGCCTGCAGAAAAAACGAAGGGCCGGGTCACCCCGGCCCATCGCGGTAGCTCAACGGGCACCCTTCCGAAGTTAAGAGCCTACCGCGGCTCGGTGTGCCAAGCAAATGCACTCCTGGCGCTGCGCGGCGCACGCTCTCACCGCACGCGACCCAAGCCCCGGTCCGCCTCCTCGCCATGGAGCATCAGTGTCCCCTCGTCAGCGCACTCAATGCGGCCGCTCGGCTCGATCCCCGAGCCGCGCCGATGCGGGCCCCCTTCGATCCACGACGATCCAGCGGACATCAGGACGATCCGTGTCCTCGATGCTGGGGGTCGTTCGCGCTTGCTGCGCCTCATCGTCGCTGCTGCTAGACCACCAGCCGGTAGCCCACCTGCAGTTCTGTCAGCAGATGGCGCGGCTGCGCCGGATCGTCCTCGAGCTTGCGGCGCAGATTGGCCATGTGCACGCGCAGGTGATGGGTGCGCTCGGCGTGGCCCGGCCCCCAGACCTGGGTGAGCAGCTGGCGGTAGGTGAGCACCGCGCCTTGCGCCCGCAGCAGCGTCACCAGCAGCCGGAACTCGATCGGGGTCAGGTGCACGGTCTCGCCGCGCCGGCGCACGTCGTGGGTGCGCGCGTCCACCTCGACGTCGCCGAAGCGCCAGACCGGCTCGGCCGCCTGCGGCTGCAGCCGGCGTTGCAGCGCGCGCAGCCTCGCCAGCAGTTCGTCGATGCCGAAGGGCTTGGTGAGGTAGTCATCGGCCCCGGCATCCAGCGCGGCGACCTTCTCGCGCTCCTGGTCGCGCGCCGACAGCACGAGGATCGGCACCGGGGACCAGCCGCGCACCTGGGTGATCAGCGTTTTGCCGTCGCCGTCAGGCAGGCCGAGGTCCACGATCAGCAGGTCGGGCCGGCGGGTGGCGGCGTCGATCTGGCCCCGCTTGACGCTCTCGGCCTCGCTCACGCTGTAGCCGGCGTACTCCAGTGCGAGCCGGACGAAGCGGCGGATCGGCGCGTCGTCCTCGATCAGCAGCACATGGCCGCCCGGGGCATCGGTGCTCACGTCTCGACTCCTTCCTGCGGCGCCGGCCGCTGCGGCAGGTGCAAGGCGAACACGCTGCCCTGCGGCTCGCGCTTGCGCGCCTCCACGCGTCCGCCGTGCAGGGCGGCGATGCGCTCCACCAGCGCCAGTCCCAGGCCCATGCCGGTCATCGGCGACTCCGCCGCACCCCGCTGGAACGGCGCGAACAGGCGGCTGGGGTCGTCGCCGGGCCAGCCGGGGCCATCGTCGGCCACCTCGATCACCAAGGTGCCGCCGGGATCCAGCCGCGCGTCCACGGCGATGCGGCAGCCGGCGGGGGTGTGCTTGCAGGCATTGTCCAGCAGATTGACCAGGGCGCGCTCGAGCAGCAGGGCATCCACCTCCACCAGCGGCAGGCCGGCCGCCAGCCGGACCTCGAGCCCATGTCCGGCGCAGGCGCTGCGGACGTGACCGAGCGCGCTGGCGACGATCTCCTCCAGGGCATGCCACTGTCGGTCCAGGCGCGCCTGGCCGGACTGCAGTCGGGCCAGTTGCAGCAGGTTGTCGAGCAGCGACTGCATGGCCCGGGCCTGCTCGACCAGCGCCTGCAGCAGGGGGCGGGCGGGCCCCTCGGCGCCGCGCTGCAGGGCGAGTTCGGCGGTGCCGAGCATCCCGGCCACCGGGGTGCGCAAATCGTGCGAGAGGGACAGCAGCAGGGTGTTGCGCAGGCGTTCTCCCTCCATCTGCACCAGCGTGTCGCGCGCCACCTCGACGAAGTGCACGCGCTCCAGCGCCACCGCGATCTGCCCGGCGCAGGCTTCCAGCGTTTCCAGATCCTCGGGCCGTCGCCAGGGCGGCTCCGCCCGCGGGGCGACGACGAGGACGCCGCGCACGCGCATCGGCGCCTTCAGCGGCAGATAGCGCGCCGGGGCCGCGGCGAGCGTCCCGGTGCCGGCGCCCGCGCTCTCCCCGTGGTCGAGCACCCACTGCGCGATGCTCACGTCCACCGATCGTTCCGGCCGCGCCGGGCGCACGCGGTGCCCGGCGTCGGGCAGCACGACCGTGATGGCGGCCTGGAAGTGCGCGCCCACGGTCTCTTCGGCGATCTCGACGATCCGTTCGCTTTCCAGCGCACCGGACAAGGCATTGGCCAGGCGGGTCAGCAGTGCGCTGCGCCGTTCGCGCTCGCGCATCGCCAGCACGGCAAAGCGAAGCCGTGCTGTCAGCTGGCCGATGATCAGCGCGACGGCGAGCATCAGGGCAAAGGTCAGCAGGTACTGCGTGTCGCTGACGGCGAACGACAACTGCGGCTGGACGAAGAAGAAGTCGAAGCACAGCACCGCCAGCAAGGCCGCGAGGGCGCCGGCCGTGCGTCCAGCCCGCAGCGCCACCAGCACCACCGCCAACAGGTACACCATCACGATGTTCGCCAGATCGAACACCCGTGCGAGCGGCCAGGCGACGACGGTGGCCAGGGCACAGGCGGCCGCGGCCCAGGCCAGCGGGTGACGGGTGCGAGGCTCCCGGTCCGGCGCGCCGAGCGCCGGCCGTGCCTGCACCGCCGCGCCGGGACGGCCCGCCGCCACGCCGATGCGCACCACGTCCACCTCCGGCGCCCGTCGCTGCACCGCGCTCGCCAGGTCGCCGCGCAGGGCGGTCCAGAGGCGGCGCCAGCCCGAGGCCTCGGCGGCCGCGCCCAGCACGATGCGGTTGGCATTGCGCTCCCGCGCGCAGCGCACGAGCGAGGCCGGCACATCGTCGCCGGCCAGGGTCAGGACGTCGGCGCCCAGCCGACGGGCCTCGCCGAGCAGCTCGAGCACCGCTTCCCGCTCCTGGCGCGAGGCGCGATCGTCGAGCCGGTCCACGTACACGGCGATCCATTCGGCCTCCAGCCGGGACGCGAGCCGCGCCGCCGCGCGGACCACCGGGGCATCGCGCGCGCCGCCCAGTCCCACCAGCAGCCGTTCGCGCGCCGGCCAGACGCGGCCGGGATCCTCCCGGGTGCGCTGCGCGCGCATCTGGGCATCCACGCGGTCGGCCACCCGCCGTAGGGCCAGTTCACGCAGGGCGATCAGGTTGCCGGGACGGAAGAAGCGCTCGACGGCCGACTGCGCCACATCGGGCAGATAGACCTTGCCGTTGCGCAGGCGCTGGATCAGGTCGGCGGCCGGCAGGTCGATCAGGGTCACGTCGTCGGCGGCATCGAACACGCGGTCCGGCACCGTCTCGCGCACGCGCACGCCGGTGATCGCGGCCACCACGTCGTGCAGGCTCTCCAGGTGCTGCACGTTGACGGTGGTGTAGACGTCGAAGCCGGCCGCGAGCAGCTCCTCCACGTCCTGCCAGCGCTTGGCATGGCGGCTGCCGGGGGCGTTGGTGTGCGCCAGCTCATCCACCGCGATCAGCGCGGCCGACGAGGCCAGCGCCGCATCGAGATCGAACTCGGTGAGCTCGCGGCCCCGGTACTCGAGGCGCTTGCGCGGCAGTACCGGCAATCCTTCGAGCAGCGCCTGGGTCTCCTTGCGGCCATGGGTCTCGACGATGCCCACGCACACCGCCACGCCTTCGCGCTGGCGCTCGTGCAACGCCTGCAGCATCGCGTAAGTCTTGCCGACGCCCGGACAGGCGCCGAAGAAGAGCTTGAGCCGGCCGCGCCGCTGGCGCGCCTCATCGGCCTGCACTTCGGCGAGCAGGCGGTCGGGATCGGGGCGGTCGGGAGGTCGGCTCATGGGCCCTCCATCATGCCGCAAGGGCCTAGAAGCTACGCGTCAGGATGACGGACAGGCGCGCTCGTCCCATGTTGACGCCATTGAGGTCGGTCCACAGCGCGCGGTCGGCGTTGGTGTCGGTGTACTGCAGGCTCACGGTCGTGCCGTTCCAGGCGGGGCCGATCGTCGAGGCATCGTAGCGGACGCCGAGCTTCCAGTCGGTGTACGAAAACGGGCCCGCCGCACCGCGAAAACGCTGTCGGCCCGCGTGCAGGTCGATCGTCCACGGCCCGTCGCCGATCGGCACCGCCGCCGAGAGGTCGAGGTACGTGCTGCCGGCGGGCGCGTCGAAGCCGAAGGTGTCACCGGCACTGACGTAGAGCTTGGCGGCCAACTGCCGCCATGCGGCGCCCACGAGCAGCTCGGTCGTGTCGGCGCGCACCACGCCCGCCGGGCGGCTGCCCGGATACCGGTAGTGAATGAGACCGACGTCGAATGTCGTGGCCTCATCGGGCTTGAACCGCCAGCCGCCGTAGAGATCCAGCTCCAGGCTGCCGGCACGATAGCCCTGGTAGTCCTGAAGCCAGCCAACGTTCGATCCCGACGACCCGGCATAGAAGCCGGCTCTTTGCCGCCGAGTTCCACGCCGGCCTGGACCGCGGGCTTGCCACCGGTCTGGGTCAGCCCGCGAAACAGATAGTCGCTGGTCAGGGTGGCGGTGCCGGACACCGTGACGGCGGACGCGTCGCGGTTCTCGTCCCCGGACTGGCTCCAGGCCAGACCCGGCGCGAGGGCCAGCGCCGCGGCCGACAGGCCGGCGAGGCGACGCAGCGTGCAAGCGAAGTGATGCATCGAAAGACTCCTGTGGGTCCGACGGCCGGCGGGCGCCGACCGGAGCGAAGGAAAAGACATCCCCTGACCGCCCCTGCGGGCGGTCTGCGAAGGACGCAGTGGGTTGTGAATCAGCGCGCGGGCGTCACCGTGGCGGACGCGCGTCGAGCGCAAGGTTCAGCGCCAGCACATTGACGCGCGGCATGCCGATCAGGCCCAGCCATGGCCGCTCGGTATGCGCCTGCACGAGCGCGTCGAGTTCCGCAGGCGTCATGCCCCGCGCGCGCGCCACGCGCGGGATCTGCCAGCGCGCGGCCTCGGGCGAGACGTGAGGGTCGAGCCCGCTGGCCGAGGCGGTCACCAGCTCCATCGGCACCGGCTGCGTCGTCTCCGGTTGGGCCGCGCGCAGCGCTTCGATGCGCGCGCGCACTGCGTCCACCAGCGCCGGATGGCTCGGCGCGAGGTTGCTGCCGCTGGAGGCGGCCGCGTTGTAAGGCACGGGCGCGGTCGCCGAGGGGCGGCCCCAGAAGTACTTGGGGTCGTCGAAGGCCTGACCGATCAGCCGGCTGCCGACGACCTGCCCGTTGCGCTCGATCAGGCTGCCGTTGGCCTGCACCGGCATCAGGCCCTGGGCCACGGCGGTGAGCGCCAGGGGATAGACGAGTCCGGTGATCACGGCCAGTACGGCGAAGAGCGCGAGGGCAGGACGCACAAGGGTTCGCAAGGTGTTCATGGACGAGCTCCGTTCCAAGGCTCAGGCCAGGCCCAGCGCCGCCAGCGCCAGGTCGATCAGCTTGATGCCGATGAAGGGCGCGATGACGCCGCCCAGACCGTAGAGAAGCAGGTGCCGGCGCAGCAACGCCTCGGCCGACTGCGCCCTCCAGCGCACGCCCTTGAGTGCCAGCGGGATCAGCGCCACGATGATGAGCGCGTTGAAGATCACCGCCGACAGGATCGCCGACTGCGGGCTCGTCAGTCGCATCACGTCCAGCGCCGCGAGCTGCGGATAGGTGCCCACGAAGGCCGCCGGGATGATCGCGAAGTACTTGGCCACGTCGTTGGCGATCGAGAAGGTGGTCAGCGCCCCGCGCGTCATCAGCATCTGCTTGCCGACCTCGACCACCTCCAGCAGCTTGGTCGGGTTCGAGTCGAGATCGACCATGTTGCCGGCCTCCTTGGCCGCCTGCGTGCCCGCGTTCATCGCCACCGCCACGTCCGCCTGCGCCAGCGCGGGCGCATCGTTGGTGCCGTCGCCGGTCATCGCCACGAGGTGGCCCTCGGCCTGGTAGCGGCGGATCAGCGCGAGCTTGTCCTCGGGCATGGCTTCGGCCAGGAAGTCGTCCACCCCGGCCTCGGCGGCGATCGCAGCGGCCGTGAGCCGGTTGTCGCCGGTGACCATCACCGTCTTGATGCCCATGCGGCGCAGCTCGGCGAAGCGCTCGCGGATGCCTCCCTTGACGATGTCCTTGAGCTCGACCACGCCCAAGGCGCGCGCGTCCTCGGCCACCACCAATGGCGTGCCGCCCTCGCGCGCGATGGCCTCGGCGCGCTCACGCACCGCCTCCGGCAGGCGGCCGCCCGCCTCCTCGACGAAGCGCTGCACCGCATCGAGCGCGCCCTTGCGGATGCGCCGGCCGTCGAGGTCCACCCCGCTCATCCGGGTGCGCGCGGAAAACGCGATGAAGTGCAGGCCTGCCGTCTCGCGGCCACGCAGTCCGTGGCGTTCCTTGGCCAGCACGACGATGGAGCGCCCTTCGGGCGTCTCGTCGGCCAGCGAGGCGAGCTGCGCCGCATCGGCCAGGGCCGGCTCCGTGACCCCGGGCGCGGGGTGGAAGGCCACCGCCTGCCGGTTGCCGAGCGTGATCGTGCCGGTCTTGTCCAGCAGCAGCACGTCCACGTCGCCGGCGGCTTCCACCGCGCGGCCCGAGGTGGCGATCACGTTGGCGCGCAGCATGCGGCTCATGCCGGCGATGCCGATGGCGGCCAGCAGCGCGCCGATCGTCGTCGGGATCAGGCACACCAGCAGCGCCACCAGCACCGTCACCGACACCGGCTGGCCCTGGCCCGCCGCCTGCACGCTGTACTGCGACAGCGGCCAGAGCGTGGCGCAAACGATCAGGAACACCAGGGTCAGCGCCACCAGCAGGATGGTCAGCGCGATCTCGTTGGGCGTGCGGCGGCGCTTGGCGGACTCGACCATCGCGATCATGCGGTCCAGGAAGGTGTGGCCCGGCTGCGCGGTGATGCGTACCACCAGCCAGTCCGACAGCACGCGCGTGCCCCCGGTCACCGCCGAGCGGTCGCCACCGGACTCGCGGATCACCGGGGCCGACTCGCCGGTGATGGCCGACTCGTCCACCGAGGCCACGCCCTCGATGACCTCGCCGTCGGCCGGGATCACGTCGCCGGCCTCCACCAGCACCACGCGGCCGGCGGACAGCTCGTCGCTCGGCACCGGGATCCAGGACGCACCGTGGTGCGGCTCTTGCAGCACCTTGGCGTACACGCGCTTCTTGGCCGAGCGCAGCGCCGCCGCCTGGGCCTTGCCCCGGCCCTCGGCCAGCGCCTCGGCCAGGTTGGCGAACCACACCGTCAGCCACAGCCAGGCTGCCACCGCGAGCGTGAAGCCCACCGGCGCGGCCATGCGCCCCGTGGCGGCGGCCACGCCGATCGCCGTCACCAGCGCGGCGCCGACCCACACCACGAACATCACCGGGTTGCGCCATTGCGCCTGCGGCGCCAGGCGCCACAGCGATTCGCGCAAGGCGGCGCGCAGCAGCGCCGCATCCCAGGGGCCGGCCGCGCGCGGATTCGTCACCATCGTCGTCATGTCGTTCCTCCCGGGCGCTTCAGCGGCCCGACATCAGCGTCAGGTGCTCGGCCACCGGCCCGAGCGCCAGCGCCGGCACATAGTTCAGCGCTCCCACCAGCAGCACTGCGGCCACCAGCAGCACGACGAACAGCCCGTTGTTGGTGGCCAGCGTGCCGGCCGAGGGCGGCACGCGCGGCTTGGCCGCGAGGCTGCCGGCCAGCGCCAGCGCCGGCACGATCACCAGGAAGCGCCCGAACCACATCGCCGCGGCCAGCAGCACGTTCCAGAACGGCGCGTTGGCCGACAGGCCTGCAAAGGCCGAGCCGTTGTTGTTGCCGGCCGAGGTCAGCGCATACAGCGCCTGCGACAGGCCGTGCGCGCCGGGGTTCGTCAGGCCTGCCAGGCCCGGCTCCACGCGCAGCGCCAGCGCCGTGCCCGCCAGCACCAGCGCGGGCACCACGATCACCGCCAGCGAGACCATCTTCATCTCGTAGGCGCCGATCTTCTTGCCCAGGTACTCCGGCGTGCGGCCGACCATCAGCCCGGCGATGAACACCGCGATCACCGCGAACAGCAGCATGCCGTACAGCCCCGAGCCGACACCGCCGTAAACGACCTCGCCCAGCTGCATCAGGAACATCGGCACCGAGCCAGCCAGCGGCATCAGGCTGTCATGCATGGCATTGACCGCGCCGCAGCTGGCGGCGGTCGTGACCGCAGCAAACAGCATCGAGCCGACCACGCCGAAGCGCGTCTCCAGCCCCTCAAGGCTCGGGCCGCTCAGGCCCAGCGCCGCAAGCTGCGGGTTGGGCTGATGCTGCGCGATCACCCCCACGGCATAGAGTGCGACGAACAGCACGGTCATCGCCCCGGCCAGCGCCGCGCCCTGGCGTGCATCGCCCGCCCAGCGCCCGAACAGGAACACCAGCGCCAGCGGGATGAGGAGGATCGAGACCATTTCCAGCAGGTTCGACAGAGCCGTCGGGTTCTCGAACGGATGCGCAGAATTGGCGTTGAAGAAGCCGCCACCGTTGGTGCCGAGCAGCTTGATCGCTTCTTGCGAAGCGACCGGGCCGAGCGCGATCGTCTGCGTCGTGGCAGTTTGTGTCAGGTCGCGACCAGCCTCCTGCACCGTGTAGGTGATCGGATCGACTAGCTGCGCCGTCTGCGCGCCGGCAAGCGTCTGCGGCACGCCCTGGCTAACGAGGAACAGCGCGAACACCGCCGACAGCGGCAGCAGCACCCACAGAGTGGCGCGCGTAAGATCTAGCCAGGCGTGACCCACACCGGAGCTGGTTTTGCGCACGAAGCCGCGGATCACGGCCAGCGCCACCGCGATGCCAGTGGCCGCCGACAGGAAGTTCTGTACGGTGAGCCCCAGCATCTGCGTGCCGTGGCTCATCGTCGACTCGCCGCCATAGCTTTGCCAGTTGGTGTTAGTAACGAAGGAAACTGCCGTGTTCAGCGCCAGATCCGGCGCCACCGCACCGAACCCCTGCGGGTTGAACGGCAGCCACCCCTGCAGCCGCTGCAGCGCATACAGCGCTACGAGACCCACCACGTTGAAGGCTATGATGGAGAGCGCGTAGCGCCACCACGGCATGTCCTCGTCCAGGGCGCTGCCGATCAGCCGCAGCGCCAGCCGCTCGGCGCCGCTGACCCAGCGTGCGCGCTCGGCCAGCCGCCCGCTGAAGACCAGGTCGCACCAGCGGGCCAGCGGCCAGGCCAGTGCGAACAGCAATGCCAGAAAGAGGGCGAGCTGCACCCAGGGATTGGCGTTCATTCGAAGTCCTCCACCGCCAGCAGGGCGTAGACGAGATAGGCCAGCAGCCCGATGACGAGCACCCCGGCGGTCATGATCAGTGCCTCAGGCTCCATCGCCGTGACCTCCGTTCGACTCGATTCGGTTGCCTTGCGGGGCAGGGGGCGACAGCCGGCGGCATCCCGCCAGCGCGCCCAGGGTGATCAGCGCGAAGGCGGCCGCCCAGCCAAGAAACACGATGTCCATGCAGTCCTCCACGAGGGGATGTACACGCTGCACATCCTGGCCCGTGCGGCATCAAGCCGGCGCCCGATTCGTGCCCAGCGGTATCAAGGCGGCATCAAGACGAGGCGTCGTCGACGCCATCCTGTGAGGTCCGGTCTCACCGCACGCGACCCAAGCCCCGGTCCGCCTCTTGGCCTTCGAGCATCAGCGTCACCTCGTCGACGCACTCGAAGCGGCCGCTCGCATCCAAGCGGGCGAAGAGGTAGACCTCCTGCACCACGGTGGCGCCGTCGCGCTTGCGCACGTGCACGCGGTGATGGCTGGCGTAGCGTCGCAGATCGCGCCATTCGTCGAGCACCTCGATGCGGGCGGACGCCACCAGCTCGCGCAGCCTGCGCGCATGCGCGGCAAAGCCGTTGCGGTCGTCCCAGTGCCCATCGGTGCGCTGGCGGTAGTCGGGGCTGAAATGCCAATCGAGGAAGGTGTCGAGCGGTATGTCCTGCCGGTTGAGCAGGTCGTCCAAGGCGTGGTGGATCGAAGTCATGGGGGGTCCAGGGATCGAACAGAAGGAGCGTCCAGCGTATCGACATGCGCAGGGCTGCGATGCGGCCTGCACGCCATGCGATACCGCTACGATGCCAAGCATGGACGACCCCTTGATCGCGCCCCGTTGGGCCGAGGCCCGCCAGGGGCCGGTGATGTGTGCGGTGCTGCGGCGCAGCGGCCGGGTGCGGCACACGCGCGAGCATCGTCACGTGCGCGGCCAACTGCTGGGCACCGAGACCGGGCTGCTGACGGTGCAGGCAGCGCGGCACCGCTGGATCGTGCCGGCCTCGCATGCGGTGTGGGTGCCGCCGCAGACGCTGCATGCGGCGCACTCGCACGGGCCGTTTGCGGGCTGGAGCGTGTACCTGGCCCCCGAAGCCTGCGCGGCCTTGCCGGCCGAGCCCTGCGTGCTGGCGCTCACCCCGCTGTTGCGCGCGGCGGTGGGGCATGCGGCCCATCTGGCGGCCGACGGCACGACCGACCCGCAGCGGCTGGAGCGTTTGGCGGCCGTGATGCTCGACGAGATCGCCGCCTCGACACCGCTGCCCTGGAGCGTGCCGATGCCCAGCGACCGCCGCCTGCGGCGCATCGCCCAAGCCTTGTGCGACCACCCCGGCGACCCACGGCCGCTGGCGGATTGGGCCCGCTGGGCGGGGTTGTCGTCGCGCACCGCCTCGCGCCGTTTCGTGGCCGAGACCGGGTACAGCTTCACGCACTGGCGCCAGCGCCTGCGCCTGCTGCACGCCGCCGGCCGTCTGGCCGAGGGTGTGCCGGTGGTCGCCGTCGCGGCCGAGTCGGGCTACCGCAACCCCAGCAGCTTCATCGCGGTGTTCCGCGAGGTCTTCGGCACGACGCCGGGGCAGTATGCAGCGACAAGCCCACGCCGCAGACGCTGACGCCGGCCGCTTGCCGCACCGGGCCTCATTGCACCCAAGCCAAGGCCCAAAACGGATCCTCGCGGCTGGGCGCGGCCAGGCGCCGCCAGCCCAGCGCCTCGAAGAAGGCCAGGGCTTCGGGGTTGTCCTCGGCCACGTAGGCACGAAAGCATCGGCGCTCGCGCAGCGCGGGCTGCGCCAGCAAGGCCGCCCAGGCGCGCCGCCCCCAGCCCTGGCCGCGCAGGGCGGGATCGACGGCCCAGTCGGTGAGGACCCAAGCCCCGTGCTCGGGGTCAGGGGTGAGGCCGATGACGGCGACCAGCGCCGCGCCATACCGCACCGTCCATTGCTCGCCCTCGGTGTCGGCCAGCACATGGGCCAGCCACTCCTCGTCCATCGGGCCCAGATGCCGGTTCAAGCGCGCGTCGGCGTACCAGGCGCGGTAGGTGGGGAAATCCTCGGCGGCAAAGCGCCGCACTTCAAGCGTGGACTCGGGCGTCATGGGGCGAGGCCAATCTGGAGTTCGATGCGGTCGTCGGGCGAGTCGGGACCGTGCCAGACGTGGTAGACCTCGCGGGTCTGTGCATCGGGGGTCCACCCTGCTGCTGCGACGACGCGCCATCCAAGCCGAGCTTCGCGCGCTGCTCGCAAGAGCGTCATGAAGGGCACCCACCGTCTTGCATCGAAACGGTCCGGTGATCTTGCGCATGTGAAGTACGGCGAGTTCGGATCCGCAAGTGCTCATCGCCTGGAAGATTCCTCGAGCGCGCCCCGACGATGAAGCCGCTTAAGCTGACTACATTGATCCTGCCACAACGTCGCCCATGGCTGGCGCAGCACCGGGTCGAGGCGATGCTGCGGCTCGCGCAGCAAGGTCTCGATCACCGCCGGCGCCAGCAAGGTCAAGCGCAGCAGTCGGCGCACTTGGGTGACGTCGAGATGCTCGGCCTGCGCGATCTCCGTCACCGACGCCACCCGCTCCTCGTGGAGCAGTCTCTGCCAGTGGTGCGCCAGCCCAAGCGCACGCAACAACGCCGTGTCCTTCGCCTCGGTGCGCAGCGGCTCGCCCCCCGCCGACCCCACCTCGACCGCCTTCTGCACACCGGGCGGTGCGATCACCTCGCGGCGGATACCGCGCTGCACCAGCCGCCAGGGCACGAAGGTTTCCAGTTTCACGCCGCCCGCCGGCGTCGGCAGTTTCTGGGTGACCGGCGCTCCCTCGATGCGTCCCCGGTGCTTCGTGCTCACGCTTTCTCCTCGAAGCGCCGCACGATCTCGCGCTGGGCCGCCCAGTCCACCGGCAGCGGGTGGCGCTGGAACCAGATCAGGCTCATCCGGCGTGGCTGCCGCCCGGCCATCAGCATCTCGACGATGTCGGGCGCGAGCAGCGTCAGGCGCAGCAGCTCGTTGACCACCGAGTGGTGCAGCCCTTCGGCACGCGCGATGGCCGAGCCGCTGGGCATCGCGCCGCTGTCTAGCAGCCGTTGCCAGTGGAAGGCCCGTGCCATCCCTTCGATGAGCGTGCTGTCGTGCGCGTCCCGGTCCTCGGCCTGGTGCTGAACCAGCCGGCGCACGCCGCGCCGCCGCAGGGTCAGCGGCACGAAGGTCTCGAGCGTCCCGTCCTTCATGCCTCGACCTCCAGCAGCTCGGCGCCGATGCTCCTGGGCGCGAACTCGCCGATCAAGGCGTCCCAGCCCAGTTCGCGCCACTTCACCCGGATGCCCTGCATCTCGTCGGTGTGGACGAGATCGATGCGCTCGATCATCAGGTTGGCGATGCGGTGCTGCTCAACCGGGAAGAGCTGATCCCACACGTCGTTGAGGCGCCCCATCGCCATCACGACCGTGGTCTCGTCGATCGGCACGCCCTGGCGTTGGATGTGGCGCACGACGGCGGCGATGGATTCGGGGCTGGTCAGCACGGTGCGGATCTGGGCCACGACCGCCGCCTCGATCTCGCGGGCGGGCAGGCGCTCGTAGCTCTTGCCCGGCGCGCCGAAGCGGCTCTCGGACTTGGAGACGTAGTACTGGTACTTGCGGCCGTTCTTGCGCGAGTACGTGGGGTACATGCGTTCGCCCGTCGGCGCGTACAGCAGCCCCCGCAGCAGCGCGTCGTTGCGCGAGCGGATCTTGGTCTCCACCGACCGCGCGTGGCTGTCGCGGGCCAGCACGACGTGGACCTGGTCCCACAGCTCGCGCTTGATGATCGGCTCGTGCACGCCGGGGTACCACTGGCCCCGGTTCGACAACTCCCCGAGGTATATGCGGTTGCGCAGCACCTTGTGGATGTACTTCTTGTCGATGCGCGTGCCGGTCCGCACCCGCCCGTCCTGCGTCGTCCACGCCTTGGTCGTGATGCCCTCGGCGGTCAGGCGCGCTGCGATCTGCGTGGGTGAGCCAATGGTCAACATCTCCTCGAAGATGCGGCGCACCACCGCCGCCTCGGCGGGGTTGACCACCAACTGGCGGTTGACCACGTCGTAGCCGATGGTGGGCACGCCGCCCATCCACAGCCCCTTCTTCTTGGCCGCGGCGATCTTGTCGCGGATGCGCTCGCTGGTGACCTCGCGCTCGAACTGGGCGAAGGACAGCAGGATGTTGAGCGTGAGCCGCCCCATCGAGGTCGTGGTGTTGAACTGCTGCGTGACCGAGACGAAGGACACGCCGTGGCGCTCGAACACCTCGACCATCTTGGAGAAGTCGGCGAGGCTCCTCGTCAGGCGGTCGATCTTGTAGACCACCACGATGTCGATCAGCCCGCGCTGGATATCGGCCATCAGGCGCTTCAAGGCCGGGCGCTCGGTGTTGCCGCCGGAGTAGCCGGGGTCGTCGTAGTCGTCGGCCACCGGAATCCATCCCTCGGCGCGCTGGCTGGCGATGAAGGCGTGCCCGGCTTCCTTTTGCGCATCGATGGAGTTGAACTCCTGGTCGAGCCGCTCGTCCGACGACACCCGGCAGTAGACCGCACAGCGCTTGCGCGCCTTGGTGGAGGCGATTTCCGTCATCAGGCGCCTCCCTTCAGGCCGAAGAACAGCGGGCCGCTCCAATGCTGGCCGGTGATGTGCCGCGCCACGGCGGTCAGGCTCTTGAAGCGGCGGCCTTCGTATTCGAAGTGACCATCGGCGTCAACCGTCACCCGGTGCTCGCGCTCGCCCCATTCGCGTAGCAGCACGGTGCCCGGTGCGAAGTCGAACTTGCGCGGGCGCGCGCGCAGTTTGATCTTGGAGTGCTTCGCGCCGATGGCCTCAAGGCGCTGGCGCGTTTCGGGTGCGAGTCCGCCGAAGGCTTCTTCCTGCAGCTTGTAGGCGATACGGGATTCGACATGGGTGCGGTTCGGAAACTCCGGGCGCCGCTCGAAGTACCGATCCCAGAGCACCCAGAGTTCGGCCATCGGCAGGTGACTCAGCTCGGCGATCCGCGCCGCGACGGAAGCTTGTTTCTCGTTCATCACAACTTCTCCTGTTGAGAGGGGGTTGTATGAACGCGCTGGTCGGGCAAGAAGCCAAGGCGAACCGCGCTCTGTTCCAGCCCGGAAGACCCGAGGGTACGGACGATGGCGGCCGCAAGGATGGTGGTGATTTCGCCAGCACGGGCGCTGGCGCTCATCTCTGCCGGAGATGCAAGTTCGAGGTTTCTCATGACGGCTCCAGGGAATCGAAACCGCCAGGGATGATGTGCGCAGATTTCCGAAGCGGATCGCAACGCCGATCAATCGGCGCGGCGCGCTGACGCCTCAACGGCGGTCAGACGTCTTCGGTGACTGCTTCGATCGCAGCGCTGCGCGTGTCGCTGTCATCGACGACCACTCGATCGAGTGGGGTCAGCTTCAGCTGCCACGCCCGCGTGCCTGGGACCCTTTCGAGATAGTCGCGCCAGGGCGAGTGCTTGCCGGTGAAGAGGTTGGCCGGAGACGTGCAGCCCGTGCCGGCCATCAGCGCCTTCGTGTTGACGTGGGGCGTTCCTGCGGCCCAGGCCTCCACCAGCCGCTGCAAGACGGCGATCCTTGCTTTGCCCGTGACCCGCCACGGCGCCTTGCCCGGAAGGTACAGCGTCGCCGCGTGACCATCGGGGGCGACCTTGAGCGTCACCGTCGACCCGCCCATGGCCGCCAGTTGCCCGTGGCGATAGGCCACCTTCAGCCGGTCCAGGTCGATGGCGCTGCCGTTGCCCGCATCGGCGAGCACATCCTCGATGGGAATGACGACATTGGTGCCGGCGAATGGCAGCGGCGTCGAGGTCGTCGTCAACACCACGCCCGCCACCGGGCGCGGACGAAGCCTCAGCGCAGCGTCGACTTTCGCGTACGCGCGCTCGTGGGACATCCTGGAGGCGAAGTACAGCGCCACGGCATGGCCGTCGATGTCGATCTCGCCAAGGAACACCGGCTCGTCGTCGAAGTGCCGACTGCGGGGTCCTTTCAAGGCCGATCCCAGCGCCGTGATCAATTCCTCGCGCAACCAGTCCAGCTGCACCTTCCAGCGCCGGGCGAGGCGGGCCGGCATGACCACGTCGTTGCCCGTCATAGGATCGCGGTAGCGCACGGTGTCGGCATCGGCGCAACGTTCGAGCACCACCTTCATCGGCTCGCCTTCGTCGACGGGGACCGACAGCTCGGCTATGCGCTCGCCTTCGATGAGGATGCCTTCGTCCTGCAGCCGCTCGATGTCGATGCCGAGCTTATGCAGTGCGAAGCCGTCCATCGGGCTGCTGGCGCTCTCCAGAAGCCGGGCCACCTGCGCGATCAGGCTCGGATCGTCCCGCCCGCAGCCCGGGTGCAGCGGTTTGCGCACCCCCAGGGCCTCGAGCAGTTGCATCCCGGCGCGGCGCAGGCGTTGGTCTTTCTCGCCAGCCAGGCTGCAGCGACCGGGCTCGGCCAGCACGATGGCCAGCGGGGTGGCCGCCGTCTCCCCCTCGAACACCAGTTCGGCCACCAGGGTCACACCGAGCAAGGCACCAGGCTGCGCGAAGGGGTGGTTGCCCCAGCGCTCGTCGATCACCTCGTGCAGTTCTGCGCCGCTGTCGATGTGCAGCGTGACGGCGTCCGTGGCATGCCCAAGCAAAGCCTTGGCTTCGGTCAGATACAGCCGCTCGATGCGGCCCCCGTCGATGCGCGGCTTGGTGTCCTTCAGTGGCCGCGCAAAGCGCGACAGGTCGTAGCGCGAGCGGTCCAGCGGACGGTTCGACAAGGGGGCCTTGAAGCCGTGCCGGGACAGCACGTTGGCCAGCGGCGCACGGATGCCCAGTGTCGGGGCAAAGACTTCGACGAGCCCACGATGGGGCGCGTAGATCAGGGTGGCGTCGCGCGCCGGGAAGTAGAAGAAGCTCTTGCGCTGGCGGTTGCGCATCTCCACCGCGGCCACCTGATCGCCGGCGAAACGCACCACGAGGTAGTGCGTCGTCTGGGTCTGGCCTTGCCGGTTCGGCTCCTCCATGGCCACGTGGATGACCTCGCAGGGCTCGGCCAGCCGCATCGCCTCGGTGAGTTGCGCTTCCAGCCGGTCCTTGACCTCATCGTTCCACAGGAAGGGCGGCGCCTCGCCAGGCACGTCGAACGCGTCGTGCAGGCGTTTGAGCCCCTTCAGGTCCTGGGTGTTGACGATGGACTCGGCAGTGTCGAAGAGCTTGATCGAGGCCTCGCTGTGCGTGCGCATCCACACCGCGCGACCGACCTCGCCGCCTTCTTGCGCACGAAACCGTGCGAGCAGGTCCTCGTCGTAGAGCTGCTCGGCGACGGTGGCGAGGATGGCGGCCCCGCGCACGGTGCTCAGGCGCAGCACCCGCAAAGCTTCGCGCTCGGCCGGATCGCGCTGCTCCTTGCGCAGGTGCTTGATGTGCTCGATGAGGGCAGCGCTCAGCCCCTCGTCGGGCTGCGTCCAATCAAACCCGCGCTGCAGTCCCAGGCACTCGGGCAGGCCGGCGAACAGCTTGAGGACTGAGGCCGGCACGCGCTCGACCAGCTCCAGCAGACAGTGTGCGTTGGTCAGGGTCTTCTTGCCCATGCTCCCTCCGATACAGCGCGGTGCCTCACATGGCCATGACCCATGGGCGCATCACCGCCACCGATTGCGTCAGCCCCTGCGCCAGCAGGGTGTCCAGGTAGTCGTCCGCCGACTTGGGCGGGTTCTTCAGACTGCGCCGGTGGCGGGCGACTGCTTCGAGCACGCCGGCCGGGTGCAGATCCAGCAGATCGACGATGAAGTCGTCCGGATGCTGCGCCGCGAGGTTGTAGGGCTTGAGCGCCTCAGCGGGGAAGTCCTTGAGGTTGAAGGTCACGATGAGGCTGGCGCCGGCGTGGATGGCGGCCGCCACCACATGGCGGTCGCTGGGGTCGGGCAACTCGATCGAGGCAATCAGGTACTCGAAGCCGGTGACCAGGCAGTCGCGGACGTGGGCGTTCATCAGCCGCCGCGTGCGCTCGAGCTGTTCGACCGAGAGATCGGGACGGCTGGCCAGCACGTGGCGCATCCACTCGTCGTGAATCATGTCGCTCCAGCGCGCCCGGTACAGGTCCGACAGCGCCAGATGCATCAGCAGGTCGCGCAGGGGCGCGGGATAGAGCACGCAGGCGTCGTAGACGACGGTGAAGTGCGAGCTCATCCGCTCAGTACCCCATGCCGAGTTCCTGGGCCTGCGCGGCCAGTTCGTCGAGGGCCTTGCGGCGCTCGGCATCGATCCGGTGCTTGTAGGCGATCACGTCCTGGTAGCGCACCCGACGATGCGTGCCGATCTTGTGGAACGGGATCTCGCCTTTTTCCAGCAACTGCACGAGGAAGGGCCGCGAGACGTTGAGCAGGTCGGCCGCTTCCTGCGTGGTCAGTTCGGCGTGGATGGGGATGACGGTGACGGCATTGCCCTGGCCGATCTCGGTCAGCACGTCCAGCAGCAACCGCAGCGCCGTCGTCGGCAGCGTCACTGAGCGCACGGCGCCCTTGTCGTCGTGGAAGTCGATCTGCTGGGTCTCGGCGCGCGTTTGCAGCACCGTCGAGAGCACGCGCCCGGATTCCCGAGCCAGCGCGACGTCCTCGGCCGAGGGCAGCGCATTGGGGATGGTGGGGGTCGTCATGGGGCTCTCCAGGCAGGGGGTGATTCGCAGCAAGGGGCAGTATAACCGAAACAAACGAAATCGCAATAAACGAAATGTGCAGCGGATATTCTGTTGCATCAATGACTTAGGCGAGAGACTACCGGCCGGGCGGGGGCGGCCCATCGGCGCCATCGCCTAAAAGACTCGCGCCCAAGCCCAAAGCCCCGGCCCATGGAATAGAGGCTCCCAAACACAAGGAGCCTCGCCATGCAAATCCTCGCTGCACCTGTTCAATCCGGCCGGGACGCCCGCCCGGCATCGGCACCGGATGCGACCCCCATCGCTCTGAACGAGTTCGAACTCGCCGCTCGCTGGCGGTTGTCCGTCCACACCCTGCGCCGTTGGCGCCAGGAACAACTCGGCCCGGTCTTCTGCAAGCTCGGCTCGCGCGTCACCTACCTGATCAGTGACGTCGAGGCCTTCGAGCGGCGCGTCTCGCGCTACTCGACCTTCGCACGGGCATACCAGTGAGGCGGCGGCCATGAGCGACCTCACCCTCTACCCCGCCGACATCGCCGCGATGTCCGTCGGCCAGCTGGCCGCGCTGCCGCCTGCCCAGAAGGCGGAGATCAGCCGCAACCTCGACGAAGCGCTCGCCTGGCTCAAGCAGGCCCGCGCGAAGTTCGACGCCGCACTCGAATCCGCCTACGGCGAGCAGGCCCGTGCTGCACGCCTCGAGGCGGGCAAGGACTTCGGCGTTGTGCACCTGAAGGACGGGCTGCTTCGCGTGACGGTCGAGGTCCCGAAGCGCGTGTCCTGGGACCAGGCGCAACTGGCCGCCATCGCCCGGCGCATCGCCGCCGCCGGCGAGAAGGTCGAGGACTACCTGGACGTCGAGTACTCCGTCTCGGAATCGCGCTTCTCCAACTGGCCGCCGGCACTGCGCGCCGGGTTCGAGGCCGCCCGCACCGTCAAGCCCGGCAAGCCCACGTTCCGGCTGGCCCTCGTCTCGGAGGAGTGATCCATGAGCACCGAACTGATCCCGTTTGATTTCGAAGGCCGTCCGGTCCGGGTCGTCACGGATGCCCAAGGCGAACCGTGGTTCGTCGCGGCGGATGTGTGCGCGGTTCTTGAACTGCCGAACACCACCCGCGCCCTGGCGCGACTGGACCCTGACGAGCAAGCCCTGATCTCAATTCAGGGCATCTCGCGCGGCAATGACCAGGTCAACGTCGTCAACGAGCCCGGCCTCTACAGCCTGGTGCTGGGTAGCCGCAAGCGCGAGGCCAAGCACTTCAAGCGCTGGGTGACACACGAGGTGCTGCCGGCGATCCGCAAGACGGGCAGCTACACGGCGCCAAGTGCACGCCCGACCCTGCCGGCACCCACCCAGGACCGCGTCGCCGCTCTGCTGCTGATCGGCGAGGCCGTGGCCAAGGTGCCGGGGGTCAAACCCGGCATCGCGATGGCGGCCACGCTCACCTGCATCCAGGAGAACACGGGCTTGGCGGTCGAGACGCTGCGCCGCGCCCTTCCTGCCAGGGACACTGCCGCGAACGAGGCGATCTGCTCGCTCAACGCCACCCAGCTCGGCAGGCTGCTCGGCCTGTCGGCCAAGGCCACCAACCAGCGTCTGGCCGCGCACGGCCTGCAGTTGCGCAACGAACGCGACGAGTGGGAACTGACCGAGGCCGGCGAGGCCTGGGCCGAGGCGATGCCGTACTCCCGCAACGGGCACAGCGGCTACCAGATCCTCTGGAACCCCGCCGTCGCTGAAGTGCTGAAGGAGGTGGCGTGATGGCCCTTCCCATCATCACCGCCGATGAGCGGCTGCGCGAGAAGCAGGGCGTCAAGCTCGTGCTGCTGGGCAAGAGCGGCATCGGCAAGACCAGCCAGTTGAAGACCCTGCCCGAAGCCTCGACCCTGTTCGTCGACCTCGAGGCTGGCGACTTGGCCGTCAAGGACTGGCGCGGCGACTGCGTGCGCCCGACCACCTGGCCGGAGTTCCGCGATCTCGTGGTGTTCCTGGCCGGCCCGAACCCGGCGCTGCCTGCGGATGCGCCGTTCTCCGAGGCGCACTACCGGCACGTGTGCGAGCGCTACGGCGATCCCGGTCAACTCGCCAAGTACGACACCTACTTCGTCGACTCGATCACCGTGCTCGCGCGCCTCGCCCTGATCTGGGCCAAGACCCAGCCGCAGGCCTACAGCGAGCGCACCGGCAAGCCCGACACCCGGGGCGCCTACGGCCTGCTCGGCTCGGAACTGATCGGGGCGCTGACCCATCTGCAGCACGCGCGCGGCAAGCACGTCGTGTTCGTGGCCATCCTCGACGAGCGCCTGGACGACTTCAACCGCAAGGTCTTCGTGCCGCAGATCGAGGGCGCCAAGACCGCGGCGGAACTGCCCGGCATCGTCGATGAAGTCGTCACCTTGGCCGAGATCAAGGCCGAGGACGGCAATCCGTACCGCGCCTTCGTCACCCACACCGTCAACCCCTACGGCTATCCGGCCAAGGACCGCAGCGGCCAGCTCGAGTTGCTGGAGCCGCCGAACCTGCGCGCGCTGATCGACAAGTGCGCCGCCGCCACTCGAATCCCGACATCCAAGGAGTAAGCCATGACCGATTGGTGCGATTTCAACGACGTGCAGCAGCAGCACTTCGACCTCATCCCCAAGGGCACGCTCGCCCGCGTGCGCATGACCCTCAAGCCCGGGGGCTTCGATGACCCGGCCCAGGGCTGGACCGGCGGCTACGCCACGCAGAGCTTTGAAACTGGCTCGGTCTATCTGGCGGCCGAGTTCGTGGTGCTGGAGGGCGAGTACGCCCGGCGCAAGCTGTGGTCGAACATCGGCTTGCACAGCGCGAAGGGCCCGGCCTGGGGCCAGATGGGGCGCAGCTTCGTGCGCGCCGTGCTCAATTCCGCCCGCAACGTCCATCCGCAGGACATGAGCCCGCAGGCCGCCGCCGCGCGGCGCATCCAGGGCTTCCACGAGCTCGACGGCATCGAGTTCCTCGCCCGCATCGACGTGGAGAAGGACGGCCGGGGTGAGTTGAAGAACGTCATCCGAAACGCCGTCGAGCCCGACCACCCGGACTACGCCCGCCTGATGGGGCTGCCGCCGAAGAACCCCGGCACCGGCAACGGTGGCGCCCCGGCGGCGATCGCCCCGCCCCGTGCGATGCCCACGCCTGCCGTTTCCCAACGCCCCGCCGTGCCGGGTAAGCCGGCCTGGGCTCAATGAGGGGGACACGTGAAATGCTGGGTCTGCAAACGACAGGCGCGCGGCTTTGGCCACACGGACCTTCGGCATCCGGTGGGCGACGCCCGGCGCTATCCGATCGACTGGGTGTTCTGCTCGCGGCGCTGCCAGGAGGCGTTTCACGCGCTCTACGGCCACTGGCTGCGGGTGCGCGAGGGGCGCACCGACATCAAGGAGGTCGCCATGATCGATCCGTCTGATGTCGAGCTGGCCGCGATGCGGAAGTGCCTCAAGGCCTTCGGCGAGGCCGCGGGCGAGATCGGCTTCGCCAAGCCGCTGGGCGAGTATTCCGAGGCCGAGGCGCTGCAGGTGATCGACGCCATCGTCACCTGCTACACGGAGGCGATGGTCGAGCACCACGAGGCGACCAAGTATCCGCCGGTGCGAGGCTTGAAAGACCCGGTGTCCGACCCGTTCGCCGACCTCGAGGACGATCTGCCGTGGGAGGAGCCGAAGGCTCAAGCGCAGACGGCACGCACGGCAGCACCCAAGGAGGCGCGGCGATGATGGACTTCAACGCCTCCAAGAGCCTGTCGGGTCAGCTCACGGCGCTGATCGATGCCGGGATGCAGCAGTCTCGCGCGGCGCAGCCTCGCCGCACCTACCTGGGCGCCTCGCGCCTCGGGGTCGCCTGCGAGCGCGCGCTGCAGTACGAGTTTGCCGACGCCCCGGTCGATCCGGGTCGCGAGACCGACGGCCGCCTGCTGCGCGTCTTCGAGCGCGGCCACGTCATCGAGGACTGCATGGTCGGATGGCTGCGCGCGGCGGGCTTCGATCTGCGCACGCGTAACGACGCGGGGGAGCAATTCGGCTTCTCGGCGCTGGACGGGCGCCTGCAGGGCCACGTCGATGGCGTGCTCGTCGCCGGGCCCGACCTGGGGTTCGGTTGCGGCTACCCGGCGCTGTGGGAGAACAAAGCCTTGGGCGCCAAATCGTGGCGCGAGTTGGAGAGACATCGCCTCGCGGTCGCCAAGCCCGTCTACGCCGCCCAGGTCGCGCTCTACCAAGCCTATCTCGAACTGCACGCGCACCCGGCCCTGTTCACGGCGGTGAACGCCGACACCATGGAGATCCACGCCGAGCTGGTGCCGTTCGATGCGGCGTTGGCGCAGCGCATGTCCGACCGGGCCGTGAAGGTCATCACGGCCACCGAGGCGGGCGAACTGCTGCCGCGCTCGTTCTCCGATCCCACCCATGTCGAGTGCCGGATGTGCCCGTGGCAGGACCGGTGCTGGAGGGCTGCGGCATGAGGACCCGATCCGTATCGACGACGGGCGCGATTGGCGAGCCCATGATCGACGCCAAGCAAGCCGCGGCCAGCCTGCGTCTGCCGTACTACTGGTTCGCCGATCCAATGATGCGCGCCAAGCACCGCATCCCGCACTACCTTCTGGGTGGGCTGGTGCGCTACCGGCTGTCGGAACTGCAGGTTTGGGCCTCGCACCACGCGAGAGCCATGGCCCGCAGCGCGTCGGATGGCAGCGAGGAGGGCGGTGCATGATCGATTTCAACGCTCTCCCGGACCCGCCCGCCGACGCCGACCCCACCGCGCGCCGCGAGGAGATTCGCGCCGCCCTGCTCGCGAGGCTGGAGTCGGTGCTGTTCACCCTGTTCCCCGCTGGAAAGAAGCGCCGCGGCAAGTTCGTCATCGGCGACGTGCTCGGCAGCCCGGGCGACAGCCTGGAAGTCGTGCTCGACGGCGACAAGGCGGGACTGTGGACCGACCGCGCCGAAGGCTCCGGCGGCGATGTGTTCCACCTGATCGGCGCTCACTTCGGCGTGGACGTGCAGGGCGACTTCGCCCGCGTCCTCGACCTGGCCGAGGACCTCGTCGGCCGAGCGCTCACGGCGCCGCCGCGCAAGGCGGCCAAGAAGGCCTCGATCGACGACCTCGGCCCGGCCACCGCCAAGTGGGACTACCTCGACGCACAAGGGCGCCTCATCGCCGTGGTCTACCGCTACGACCCGCCCGGGCGCAAGAAGGAGTTCCGGCCCTGGGACGCGCACCGCCGCAAGATGGCTCCGCCCGAGCCGCGGCCCCTCTACAACCAGCCGGGGATCCAGGACGCCGCCCAGGTCGTGCTGGTCGAGGGCGAGAAATGCGCCCAGGCCTTGATCGACGCCGGCGTGTGCGCCACCACCGCGATGCACGGGGCGAATGCGCCCGTGGACAAGACCGACTGGTCGCCGCTAGCGGGAAAGGCCGTGCTGATCTGGCCCGACCGCGACAAACCCGGCTGGGACTACGCGATGGCCGCGGCGCAGGCCGCACTCGCCGCCGGCGCGGCCTCCTGCGACGTGCTGCTGCCGCCCGACGACAAGCCCGAGGGGTGGGATGCGGCCGACGCTCTTCGCCAAGGCTTCGACGTCGCCGCCTTCATCGCCTCGGGCCCGCGGATGAGCATCAAGCCAGCACTTGGGCAGCCCACGCAGGAGCCTTCCGTCTGGGCCACCGACGACGCGCTGGCGCTGAGCTTCACCAGCCGCTACAGCGAAGACTGGCGCTACTGCGCCGCCTGGGGCAAGTGGCTGGTGTGGGACGGCCGGCGCTGGCAGGCGGACGAGACGCTGTTGGTGCACCACCTCATCCGGGCGATCTGCCGCGAGGCGGCGCTCAAGGCCGACTCCCACCGGCTGGCGGCCAAGCTCGCCGCGAGCAGCACGGTCGGCGGCGTGGAGCGGCTGGCGCGCACCGACCGGCGGCACGCCTCCACCTCGCAGGAGTGGGACGCGGATCTGTTCGCGCTCAACACGCCGGGCGGCGTGGTCGACCTGCGCACCGGGCGGCTGCGTCCCCACGACCGCGCCGACCGCATGACCAAGCTCGCCACCGCCACGCCCCGCGGCGACTGTCCCCGCTGGCGGGCGTTCCTCGCCGACGTGACCGGCGGCGATGCCGACCTGCAGGCCTACCTGCAGCGCATGGTGGGCTACTGCCTCACCGGCTCGACGTCGGCGCACGCGCTGTTCTTCCTCTACGGCACCGGTGCCAACGGCAAGTCGGTGTTCGTGAACACCCTGGCCACGATCCTGGGCGACTACGCCACCAGCGCGCCGATGGACACCTTCATGGAGGCGCGCGGCGACCGGCATCCGACCGATCTCGCGGGCCTGCGCGGGGCGCGCTTCGTCTCCTCCATCGAGACCGAGCAGGGCCGGCGCTGGAACGAGTCCAAGGTCAAGGCGATCACTGGCGGCGACAAGGTCTCGGCGCGCTTCATGCGCCAGGACTTCTTCGAGTACACGCCCCAGTTCAAGCTGGTCATCGCCGGCAACCACAAGCCCGCGATCCGCAACGTGGACGAGGCGATGAAGCGCCGGCTGCACCTGATCCCCTTCACCGTGACCATCCCGCCCGAGCGGCGCGACGCCGGGCTCACCGACAAGCTCCTGGCCGAACGCGACGGCATTCTCGCCTGGGCGGTGCAGGGCTGTCTGGCCTGGCAGCGCGAGGGGCTCCGGCCCCCGGCCAGCGTGGTGTCGGCCACCGCCGAGTACTTCGACGAGGAGGACGCCGTCGGCGACTTCCTGGACGAAGAGGCGCAGCGCCACCCGCAGGCCCGCGTGGCCGTGGCCGACGTGTTCCAGCGCTGGCAGGACTGGGCCGGCCGGCGCGGCGAGTACGTGGGCACGAGCCGCTGGCTCGCGCAGCAACTGGCCAACCGCGGCTTCGAGCGCACGCGCATCCACGGCGGCGTCAAGGCCCTGGCGGGCCTGTCGCTCAAGCCCAAGGACTCCGGCGTACGGCTCCCGTACCGCGACGACTGACCACCCACGGTGACCGAAGGTGACCCGTCCAAGGATTGAGTCTCTTTACGCGCGTACGCGCGCGCGGGCGGAAGGGATATTCCCCACGGCGGTCACCTTCGGTCACCGGCATGAGAACACGAACGAAGGACTGCAACGATGACAGCAACGATCCTGGCCCTCGACCTGGGCACCACCAGCGGTTGGGCGCTGCGCGACCGCACCGGCCGCATCACCAGCGGCAGCCAATCCTTCAAGCCGCAGCGCTTCGAAGGCGGCGGCATGCGTTTCCTGCGCTTCAAGCGCTGGCTCACCGAGCTGAAGGCCCACGCCGAGGGGATCGACGCGCTGGTCTTCGAGGAAGTGCGCCGCCACGTCTCGACCGACGCGGCGCACGCCTACGGCGGGTTCCTCGCCACGCTCACGGCCTGGTGCGAGCACCACGGCATTCCCTACCAGGGCGTGCCGGTGGGCACGATCAAGAAGCACGTCACCGGTAAGGGCAATGCGAGCAAGGACGAGATGATGGCGGCCATGCGCGCGCGCGGCTACCTGCCCACCGACGACAACGAAGCCGACGCGCTGGCCCTGCTGCACTGGGCCATCCAGCATCACGACGCGGCGCAGGAGGCGTGAGATGGACATCCCGACTCCTCGCTACCGCTGCCCGCTGGGGCGCCTGCAGCCCGAGCCGATGGACGTGGAGGCCGTCAAGCGCCGCGGCTGGCGCGAGCAACGCCTGCTCGTCGTCTGCCTCGACGACGACCGGCTCGATTGGACGGAGCGCGAGCTGATCCGCCGAATCGGCGAGCGGCTCTACGGTGCACGGGAGGCGCGCCATGGCTGAGTGGACCGTCGAGCGTGTGGACGAACGCTTCCGGGAGGCGGCCATCACCGCCCACCGCCTGCCGCCCGTGCGCGTGCAGGGCTACTTCAACACCTGGCCCGCGATCCGCCGCATGCCCTGGGAGACGCTGGGGGCCGAACCCTCGATCCGGCGCTTCCCGCCCAGCCCCGAGGCCATCGAGCGCATGCTCGAGACCATGCGCTGGGTCTTGTGGCTGGAGGAAGAGGAACGCCACCTGGTATGGATGCGCGCCGAGCGCCACCGCTGGCGCGACATCTGCGCCCGCTTCGGCTGCGACCGGACCACGGCGTGGCGGCGGTGGCAGCGGGCGTTGCAGACTGTCGCGAACCACCTAAACACCACGCAACAAGGTGCCAGCGCAGCGGCAGGACGAAGCACCACTCCCAAAGCCATGCGCAACGCCGATTAACGCCGCACTCGGTTGCTCGCGGTTTGGGGTTGGATGCGAAACCGGGCGTGCGCACAGGTGCAACAAATCCGCCGGTCCGAGGGTAGTATCTCGGCTAAGGTCTGGACTGGACAGCGGCGACGGTCAAGCAAGCCGTCCAGCCATCCACGGGTCCTTCCTGGGCACCCAGCTATGCGGGGGGCGCGAGCGCGGCATTTGCCTAGCGTCTGACCGCGAATCGAGGTTA
>CAYWYS010000041.1:0-27237 GCA_964462675.1 uncultured Thioalkalivibrio sp. | reverse complement strand
ACGACTTCCGCCACGTGCTGGCGGACAAGAACGCGACCGTGAGCCTGCGGCAGGTGATCCGCGAGCTGGAGGCCGGCCTCGCGCCGATGCGCAGCCCGATGGTATTGAACGGGCACGGCTTCGGGCTGTTCGCCAACCACTCGCTCGTCATGGCTTCGTACCTGTCGCGCGCCAACCAGGCGATCACCAACCTCCGGGAGCTGCTGGCCGGCGGTTAGGGGACACTGCTTGAAAAGCAGTGTCCCCCTCCTTCCCCCGTCACAAGCTATCCAAGTAACCCTGGATGAACTCGTACTCCGCCGCGAGCGTCGCCTCGGTGTCCTTGGCGACGAATTGCTCGAGCTTGCCGCCGATCAGCGGCACCGAAGCGCGGATCGTGATGGCGACCTCGTTGACGCAGCCCTTGCCCTTGGCCGACAGCGTCATCGTGCCGGTCATCAGGGCCGGCACACCGCGCGCCTCGATCTCGAGCTCGTTCGTGTAGACGCCCTTGCCGCTCTCGGTCCAGCGCTCGTTCTGCAGCAGCGTGTTCCATTCGCCGAGCATGCTGCGCAGAAATCCCGGCACCTCCAGCGGCACTTCGCGGCTGACCTCGACCGAGAAACCCTCCTCGTCGCTCTCCGTCGAGACGATTTCGACGTTGCGATGACCGATGCCCTCGAACTTGGCCTGGTAGAACTCAGGGTCGCTGAACGCCCCCCAGACTTTCTTGACCGGGTGCCGATACTCGTGGCGGGCGCGGACGGTGACGCTCATGTGGGGGCTCCAGCAAGCGGGCAGGTGTGGCAGATTAACGGCTGGCCTCGCCGCCCTCAACAGGCGCGAGCAGTCGCCGCTCGCCCTGGACGCGCAAGATGGCGAGGCGCACCTCGGCGGTGAAGGCGAGGAACGCCTCCAGCAGCTGCGGCTCGAGCCCGTCGAGAAACGGCAGCGCGGACTGCAGCACGAGGCCGTCGGGACTCGCCAGGAACTGGCCGACGTTCAACAGTTCGTTCAACTCGGCGGCGAATGCCCCGAGCGCATCGGCCTCCACATGCGGATCGACCGGCCAGGTTCGCGCCACGATCAACCGGTCGAGTCCGGCCGGATCGAGCAGCGGCTCGAGCTGCAATCGCTCACCGTCGCGAAACGCCTCGATGCGCGTCTCGCTTGCGAGCCGCACCGTCCAGCCGCGCGCGAGCATGTAGTTGGCCAGCAGGCTGGCGGCGCCGGCCTCGTCTGCCGCCGGCATCGACAGCACGGCGGCGGGGCGCTGCGTGGCGCAGCCCGGCGCTGCGGCCAGCAGCAACAACACGGCAAGCCAGTTCCGTCCCATGGCGCTACTTTATCGGCGCGGATGCCGACCGCCTATACTTGTACCCGGGAATGCAAAGGACACGGGAGTGGAACATGGCCAATTGTCTCGTCACGGGCGCGAATCGCGGCATCGGGCTTGCGCTCTGCAAACTGCTCGCGGGGCGCGGCGACACGGTGATCGCGGCCTGCCGCGAGAGCTCGCCGCAACTCGATGCGCTCGGGCTGCGCGTCGAGACGGGCGTCGATGTCAGCGAGCCGGCGTCGGTGCGACGCCTCGGCAAGGCGCTCGAGGGACAGCCGCTCGACTGGCTGATCAACAACGCCGGCGTGCTGCGCCGTGACACCCTCGGCGGGCTGCACGGCGAGGCGCTGGAGGATGTCCTGCTGCAGTTGCGCGTCAACTCGCTCGGCCCGGTGCTGGTCACGCAGGCGCTGCTCGGCAACCTGCAGCCCGGCGCCAAGATCGGCATCGTCACGAGCCGCATGGGCTCGATCGAGGACAACACCTCCGGCAGCTACTACGGCTACCGCATGAGCAAGGCCGCGGTGAACGCCGCCGGCAAGTCGCTGGCGATGGACCTGCGCGAGCGCGGCATCGCGGTGGCCTTGCTGCATCCGGGCTACGTGCGCACCGAGATGGTCGGCGGCGGCGGCGACGTCGAGCCGGAGCAGGCGGCCGCCGGGCTGATCGCGCGACTCGATGAGCTGAGGCTCGAGACCACCGGCGGCTTCTGGCACGCCAACGGCCAGCCGCTGCCCTGGTGACCGTCAGGCGTCCCGGTACCAGTCCTGCAGCTCCGGCAGGTATTTCTCCGGCGCGCAGGTATTGACCACGACGACGCGGTCGCCCGGGCGAACCAGCGCCGCGTCGAGCAGCCGGGGCAGCACCGCGAGGCAGGCGGCGCCCTCCGGCGCGAGATCGATGCCGAGCAGGCGGCGCGCGGCGTGGAATGTGCTGCGCATGTCGGCATCATCGACGGCGAACGCGCCGCCCGCGCTGGCGCGCAGGATCTCGAGCACGCGGAAATGGCCGACGCCGCCGGGCACGTTGAGGCCGACGGCCAGCGTCGCCCCGGCGGGCCCCGCGAGCGTGTCAGCCGCGCCGGACTCGAAGGCGTCGACGATCGGCCGCGTGGCCGCGCTTTGCACCGCGATCATCCGCGGCCGCTCGGGGCCGACGACGCCGAGCGCCTCGAGCTCCCCGAATGCCTTCCACATCCCGAGGATGCCGGTGCCGCCGCCGGTCGGATAGACGATGACGTCCGGCAGCCGCCACGCGCCGCCGGGTGTCGCCGGCTCGGCGAGCTCGAGCCCGAGGGTCTTCTTGCCCTCGATCCGCCAGCCCGGTTCCTGGAAAGTTGCCACGCTGAACCAGCCGGCCGGCACCCAGTGGGACCTCACGCGCGCACCGGCCTCGCGGATCGTGCCGCTGACTAGCTCGAGCCGCACGCCAGGATCCTGCGCGGCCAGTTGCGCCACCCGCCGAAGCACGCCCTGCGGCGTGTCGTCCGGCATCACGACGGCCACTTCGAGTCCGGCCGCGCGCGCATACTCCGCGAGGGAATCCCCGGCATTGCCCTGGGTCGGCACCACCAGCCGCGCCAGGCCGAGCTGCCGCGCCAGTGTCGCGACCATCGCCATGCCGCGGTCCTTGAAGCTGCGCGTCGGGTTCGCCCCGTAGCCCGGACAGGCCCGCCCCTCCTCCTTGACGAGCAAGCGGAAGCCGCCCTGCGCGGCCTGCGGCCATGCGCCGCCGTCCGGCAGCGGCGTGGCGCCCTCGCCGAGCGAAACGATCCGGCCGGCCTCGGCCGGGACCGAGGCATCCAGCGGCAGCAAGCCGCCGAAGCGCCACATGTCGCGACGACCGGGCAGATACCAGCCCAGCCCGGGCCGCTCGCTGCGCAAGCGCTCGAGGTCCAGCACGATCTCGACCGGCCGGCCGTCGACCGGGCACAGGTTCATGACGGCGTCCGCGGGGTAGCGGGCCCCGGAGCCGATGCCGCGCAGGTGGGATACAAAGCTCATGTGCGTGTGTTGCTCCGTTCGGCCGGCGGGCAGACGCGCCGCGAGGGGCCGTTTATGCTTCGCGAATGATGGCAGAGATCCCGACCCTCGTTGCGCACCGTGGCTACGCGGCGAACTGGCCCGAGAACACGCGGCCGGCGCTCGAGGCTGCCGTCGCCGCCGGCGCCCGCTGGGTCGAGGTGGACGTGCAGCTGTGCGCCGACGGCGTGCCGGTGGTGCTGCACGACGCCGACCTGGCGCGCGTGTCCGGCCGCGCCGTGCCGGTGTTCAGCCTGGCCGCGGCCGAGCTGGCGGACATCCCGGTCGGCGAGCCGGCGCGCTTCGGCACGCGTTTCGCAACGCTGCGCGCGCTGACGCTCGACGAGTTTGCAGGCTGGCTGGCGGCAACGCCGGACGTCTCGGCCTTCGTCGAGCTCAAGCCCGAGAGCATCGAGCGCTTCGGGCGCACCGCCGTCGTCGACGCCTGCATGGCCGCGATGGCGCCTGCGTCGGGGCGCTGGGTGCCGATTTCATACGATTACGAGGCGCTCGCGCTCGCCGCCGACGCAGGCGCCGACCGGCTTGGCTGGATCGTGCGCGGCTTCGATGCCGCGGTCGACGCCCACGCCCGCGCGCTGCCGGCTGACTGGCTGTTCTGCAACCACGAGCGCCTCCCGCCCGGGCCGCTGGCGCACGGGCCGTGGCAATGGGTGCTCTACGAAGTGGCCGACGCCGCGCTGGCGCGGGCGCTGATGGCGCGCGGCGCGCGCTGGCTCGAGACCATGGCCATCGCCGAACTGCGCAGCGCGCTCGACGAATCGGCGGGCTGAATCGGCGGCGCGAGCTTTTCCGGCGCCGGCTTCCCGTATAATCCGCGGCCCACGCTATGGCTACCACACGCAACCCGGATGGCAGCGAGACCGTCACCGACGGTATTGAGCGCGCGCGCAGCCGCAACCTGCGCCCGCTGCGCGACCTCGTTCCGTTCCTGACGCCCTATCGCGGCATGCTGCTGGCCGCGCTCGCCGCGTTGCTGCTGGCCGCCGGCGCCACGCTGAGCCTGCCGGTCGCCGTGCGCTTCATGATCGACGAGGGTTTCTCGACCGAGAGCGCCGCACACGTCAATCGCTATTTTCTCGCGATGTTCGGCATCGCCAGCCTGCTGGCGATCTCTACCTCGCTGCGCTACTACCTCGTCAGCTGGCTCGGCGAACGGGTCGTCGCGGACGTGCGCGAGGCCGTGTTCACGCACATCCTGCGCCTCAGCCAGTCCTTCTACGAGACGACGCGCACCGGCGAGGTCCTGTCGCGGCTGACGACCGACACGACGATCCTGCAGTCGGTGGTCGGCTCCAGCGCCTCGATCGCGCTGCGCAACGTGTTGTTGCTCGCCGGCGGGCTGGTGATGCTCGGCGTCACGAGTCCGAAGCTGACCGGGCTGATCGTCGTGCTCGTGCCGATCATGCTGCTGCCGCTGATCCTGTTCGGCCGCAAGGTACGGGCGCTGTCACGGCGCAACCAGGACCGGGTCGCGGACTCGAGCGCGCTGGCCGAGGAGATCCTGACGGCGATGCGCATCGTGCAGGCCTACGTGCGCGAGGCCTGGGAGGCCGCGCGCTTCCGCGCCGCCGTGGAGGACTCCTTCGTCGCCGCGCTGGCGCGCATCCGCGCGCGGGCGTTGTTGACCGCGGTCGTGATCCTGTTCGTGTTCGGCGCGATCGTGCTGGTGCTGTGGTTCGGCGCCAAGGCCGTGCTCGCCGGCACGATGAGTACCGGGCAGCTCGGCCAGTTCGTGCTGTACGCGGTGCTGGTCGCGGGCTCCTTCGCCGCGCTGGCCGAGGTCTGGGGCGAGGTGCAGCGCGCCGCCGGCGCGATGGAACGCATCATGGAGCTGCTGTCGACGCAGCCGGAGATTCGCGACCCGGCAACGCCGCTTGCCGCTGCCAGCCCGGCGCGCGGCGAGGTCCGCTTCGAGAAGCTCAGTTTCTGCTACCCGGCGCGGCCAGATCGCAAGGCGCTCGACGAGATTTCATTCACGGTCCAGGCCGGCCGCACCGTGGCCCTCGTCGGGCCTTCGGGGGCCGGCAAGACCACGGTATTCCAGCTGCTGCTGCGCTTCTACGACCCGCAGTCCGGGCGGATCCTGCTCGACGGCGTGGACACCGGCAAGCTGCGCCTCGCCGAGCTGCGCGGCGCGATGGCCATCGTGCCGCAGGAAACCGTGATCTTCTCGACCAGCGCGCGCGAGAACATCCGCTACGGCCGGCCCGACGCCGGCGATGCCGAGGTCGAGGCCGCCGCGAAGGCCGCGCTCGCCCACGAGTTCATCTGCGACATGCCGCAGGGCTACGACACCTACCTCGGCGAGCGCGGCGTGCGCCTGTCCGGCGGCCAGCGGCAGCGCATCGCGATCGCGCGCGCGATCCTGAAGAATCCGCCGCTGCTGTTGCTCGACGAGGCCACCAGCGCGCTCGATGCCGAGAGCGAGCGGCAGGTGCAGCAAGCGCTGGACAGGCTGATGGCAGAGCGCACGACGATCGTCATCGCGCATCGGCTGGCGACCGTGCTGAAAGCCGATCGCATCGTCGTGCTCGAGGGTGGCCGCGTCGTCGCGACCGGCTCGCATGACGAGCTCGTCGCCCAGGACGGCCTGTACGCGCGCCTCGCGCGCCTGCAGTTCGCCGAGCCGACACTGCCCGAGGCGACCAGCGCGGCCTAGTGCCTCGCTCCGGGACAGCGGCGGGGACCGCGGCCGCGCCATGGCAGGGTTCCCCTCTCTCGGGAAGTCTTTATCTCGTTCGGTGAACCCTGCCATACCCCGGCCGCTGCGCCGTCGCCCATTGAGGCGCTGTTGGACGCTGTTGCACGCTGTTGCCCAACGCCGGGCGCCGCCTGCGTCGCTGCCGCAGCAGCGCCGATGTGCGATCGCCCTGCGAGGCGCCGGAGTAGCCGACTCGGCAGCAGGGTCGGGACGTCACAGGCCCGCCGAGCGAGATAAAGACTTCCCGAGCGCGGCGGGCCTGTGACGGCGCGGCCCCGCGGTCGACCGGTACCCTATGGCGACCGGCGAGCCCGCAGCAACACCAGGCCGGCGAGCGCCAGCAGCATGCCGGCGGAACCGAGCCCGGCCTCCGGCGCGCCGCTGCGCAGGTAAGTCACGAGGAACGCCCCGGCCACGGCCGCGAGCAGCAGCGCGCCGATGCGGAAGGTCACGGCCTGCACGAGCAGCGCTGCGCCGACGACTTCGGCGAACGAGACCGCCCAGACCGACCACGGCGGCCAGCCGAGCACTGCGAAGCGCAGCACGTTGAACTCCGGCTGAACCATGCGCAGCAGCGCGCGCGCCACGAAGACCGCCGCGATCGCGAGCGTCACAAGCTGCAGCGTGGTGACGCGCATCATGGCCGCGGCGCGGCAGCGCCGAACCAGCACGCCATCTGGCCGTCGATCCAGCTGTCGCCGAGCATCGAGGGCAGGAAGCCGCAATGCCCGCCGCGGCTGGTCTCGAGGATCGTCAGCGCCTCCGGTCGCGCCAGCCGCGCGAGGTCGGCGGCGGGAATGACCGGGTCGTCCGCGGCCGCGATCAGCAGTGTCGGCGCCGTGACCCGGGCGAGCGCCGGGCCCGTGATCGCGTAGCCCGCGAGGTAGCTCGCCAAGTCGGGATACTCCGTGAATCCGACGACGAAGAATTCCGTCATCTCGCGGATGCCCGCGAAGCGCTTCAGGTCACCGAAGTCGTAGAGCTCGGGGAACAGTCGCTGCTTCGTGCCCAGCGAGCGGCGCCATTTCGCCATGAAGTAGCGCTCGTAGAATCGCCGCCCCTGCTCCATCGCGGCCAGCGTGCTGGCAGGATCGAGCACCGGGCAAACGGCCATGACCCGAGCCAGCGGTATGCCGGCCGCGTCGGCGCGTGCGGCGACCCGCAGGCAGAAATTGCCGCCCAGCGAAAATCCGCCGAGGCACAGCGGCCGCAACGGGAACAGCTCGGCGATCCGCGCCAGCGCGGCGACGACTTCGCCGATCCGGTTGGAGTGGAACATCGCCGGATTGAGGTGATGGCTCGGGCCGTGGTCGCGCAGGTGCAGGCGGATGACCTCCCAGCCTTCGCCGTGCAGCCGGGTCGCGGCCGACAGCAGGTACGAAGAATCTCCCGCGCCCTCCCAGCCGTGCAGCAGGACCGCGAGGCCGCGCGGCACACCGCCCGGATACGGCGCATGCCAGGCATGCAGCCTGACGCCCTCGCCGCAGTCGAGCAGCAGCGTGCTGCTTGCGGCCGCGAGCGGCGCCGCGCGCCTGCGCAACAGGACGCGGCGGACCGGCGAGCTCGGCAGCACGGACTGCAGGTGCGGGTTCGCAAATATGCCGTCGGGAGCGAAGTCGTCCTCCGCTGCCGGGCGGAACACGGGCGCGTCGCCGCGGACGGCGCCGGCCGGCACCTCAGGCCGCACCGGGCGCGTCGATCTCGAGCGCGCCGGAGCCAGGCAGCTTCCTGACGAAGTTCTTGCCCATCAGCTGCGACGGGGTCAGGTGGCCGCAGACCCGTTCCATGCCGAGCAGCCGCTCGACGATGCCCAGCGAGGCATGCACGGTGACATCGTAGCCGTTGGCCACCTTGATCCGGCCGGTGACGACCTGCCCGGCCGAATTGCCGACTTCCCCCCAGACGAAGGTCGGCGTGCGCGCGCGTTGCGCCTCGCTCGGCCCGCGCACCGTCCTGTCGGCCTTCCCCTTGAGCCAGCGCTGCACCGGCCCCAGGCCGAGCAGCGGGCGCACCCAGTTCAATCGCTTCAGGCGCGCCACCAGCTTCGGCGAGGCCGGGAGATAGACCTCGACGTCCGGGATGCCGGTCGAATGCCAGGCGGTCGAGACGTCGCCCCAGGGAATCGTCATCGCGAGCTTCTCGCCGTCGCCGAAATCGATGCGCCGCGTCCGCCACGCCAGCGGCACTGCGATGATGCGGCCCTCGCGCCGTACCCGGCCGCCCTGTGCCAGCCCTTCGACGGAGGTCCGTGCGGTCCCGGGGCTCATGCCGCCGCGCGAGTCGAAGCCGAGCGCCAGGCGCGTGGCATCCGGCAGCACTTCCTTCAGCGCCGCGGCCAGGCAATCGGTGGGCACGACGTCGAAGCCCACACCGGGGCATAGCAGCACGCGAGCGCGCCGCGCCTTGTCGTCGAGCGCGTGCGCGAGCTCGAACACGGCGATTTCGCCGGTGATGTCGAGGTAATGGGTGCCGCTCTCGATGCAGGCCTCGATCATCGGTCGCGCCGTCGCCGAGAATGGGCCGGCACAATGCAGCACCAGGCGCATGCCGGCCAGGCCGCCGCGCAACGCGGCCGCATCGTCGAGCTCGAAGCAGCGGTGCTCCAGCCCGAGTTCCCGGGCCAGCGACGCGACCTTCTGCTCGCTTCTTCCAGCCAGCACCGGGCTGAGGCCGCGCCTTGCCGCCTCGCGCGCGATCAGCTCGCCGGTGTAGCCGTTCGCGCCGTAGATCATCCACGCCTCGCTCACGCCTTCTTCCTCCCGCCCGACTGTGCCGCGAGGAAGCCCGCGGCGCGCTTCCTGATGGCCGTGAAGAACAGGTCGGGCGCGAGCCGCTTCAGCAGCAGGATGCGCCAGGCGTCGGCATGCGGCACGATCATGAACTCGCGCTTCTCGACGCCCCGGCGGATCAGGCGCGCCACGTCGTCGGCATTCAACGGCGACTTGTCCATGAGCCGCAGCGCCATCGAGCGCGCTTCCTCGCTGCCGCTGAAGTCATCCAGCAGGTTGGTCCTGAAGAACGACGGGCAGGCCACGCTGACGCCGACGCCATGCGTTGCCAGCTCGACGCGCAACGACTCCGACAGCGAGATGACCGCGGCCTTGGACACATTGTAGGCCGCCATGCCCGGCGGCGAGACAAAGCCCGCGGCCGAGGCGATGTTGACGACATGGCCGGCGCCGGCCTTGATCATCGCCGGCACGAAGGCCCGGCAGACCGTGACGACGCCGAACAGGTTCACTTCCAGGATCCGGCGCCAGTCCTCCTCCGGCGTATCGACAACCGTGCCCGAGCCGGCGATGCCGGCGTTGTTGACCAGCAGGTCGAGGCCTCGCCAGCCGCGCCGGATCGCCGCCGAGGCATGGCCGACGGACTCGCCGTCCGTGACGTCGCAGGCAAAGGCCAGCGACTTGCCGCCGGCCCCCTCGACCTCCGCCGCGACGGACCGGGCGCCGTCGCCGTCGCGGTCCAGCACCGCGACCCGCCAGCCCGCGCGCGCGTACTCGAGCGCCAGCGCCCGCCCGAGGCCGCTGCCGCCGCCGGTGATGACGATCCGTTGCTGTTTCATGCTGGCCGACCCGCCCCTGCTGTCCCTGTGAGCGCACATGATGCACGAGCCGGAGGCCGATGTTGACACCAAGTTGACGGCCGCCCTATGGTTCCGGCGCATCGACCCGCCCACAAACCAGAACGAATCCAAGGTCCTCATGGCGGTCATCTACCTCATTCGTCACGGCCAGGCGTCCTTCGGCAGCGAGGACTATGACCAGTTGTCCGAACTGGGCCGCCGCCAGGCCGGCCTGCTCGGCGTGCACCTCAGGAACAGCGGCGTGCCCTTCGATGCGCTGATCAGCGGCACGCTGCGCCGGCAGCGCGACACGGCCGCTGGCATCGCCGCGGGGCTCGGTCCGGGCGCGCCGGCCGCTGGCGTCAAGGACGCCTTCAACGAGTACGACCACGCCGGCGTGATCCGCGCCTACCTGCCGTTGTTCATGTCCGAGGTCGGCGCGCCGCGCGGCCTCGCAGAGGCCGACGTGTTCCGCGATCACAAGCTGTTCGAATTCGCGTTCCGTTTCATGGTCAAGGCGTGGATGGACAACGCGCCGCGCGAGGACAAGGCGCTGGAAAGCTGGCGGGAGTTCTGCAACCGCGTCAGCGCGGGGCTGGCCTACACCGTGGCGAGCCACGAGCCGAAGGCGCGCATCGCGATCGTCACCTCGGGCGGCACGATCGCCGCGGCGCTGCGGGCCGTGCTCGGGCTGTCGAACAAGCGCACTCTGTCGATGAACTGGAGCATCTACAACGCCTCGCTGACGCAGCTGTACTATGGACGCTCCGCGCGGCACGAGGATGCGCTGCTGCTCGGCTTCAACAACATCGCCCACCTCGAGCAATCCGGCGGGCGCGAACTGGTCACATTCCGGTAACCGTCATGAACTTCGCCGTCGACGCCGAACTCAGCACCCGCCTCGAGCAGATCCGCGCATTCGTCATCGCCGAGGTCGAGCCGCTCGAGCCGCTGCTGCTGGCGGGCGAGTGGGACGCGCTGTACGCAGCGGTCGCCGCGCGCCGCGCGGAGGTCAAGGCGCGCGGCTGGTGGGCGCCCAACCTGCCCGTCGCGGAAGGCGGATCCGGGCTCGGCCTCGTCGCGCTCGGGCTGATTTCCGAGGCGCTCGGGCGCAGCCCGCTGGGGCATCTCGTGTTCGGCTGCCAGGCGCCGGACGCGGGCAATGCCGAGTTGCTCGCCTCGCACGGCACGCCGGCGCAGCGCGAGCGCTTCCTCGGGCCCCTGGCGAGCGGCGAGATCCGCAGCTGTTTCCTGATGACTGAGCCCGAGTTCGCCGGCTCCAATCCCACGGAACTCGGCACGACCGCAGTCCGGGACGGCGACGAGTTCGTGCTGAACGGCCACAAGTGGTTCGCAACCGCGGCCGACGGCGCGCGCTTCGGCGTCTGCATGGCGGTCACCGACCCCGCGGCCGAGAAGCATCGCCGCGCCAGCATGATCCTCGTGGAGACCGACCGGCCGGGCTTCCGGCTGCTGCGCAATATCCCGGTCATGGGCCACCCGGGCAGCGGTTTCTTCAGCCATGGCGAGGTGCGGCTCGACGATGTGCGCGTGCCCGCCGATCACCTGCTCGGCGAAGCCGGCGCCGGCTTCGCGATGGCGCAGGAGCGCCTCGGGCCGGGCCGCATCCATCACTGCATGCGCTGGCTCGGCATCTGCCGGCGCGCGCTGGACGAGATGATCTCTCACGTGCTCGTCCGCGAGATCAAGCCCGGGCTGCCGCTGGCGAAGATGGGCACGATCCAGGACTGGATCGCCGAATCGGCCGCCGAGGTCGAGGCGGCCCGCGCGCTCGTGCTGATGACCGCCTGGACGATCGAGCGCGAGGGCTTTCGCGCGGCGCGCGAGCGCGTCTCGATGATCAAGTACTACACCGCCAACGTCATGCAGCGGGTCGTCGACCGCGCGCTGCAGGCGCACGGCGGGCTCGGCGTTACCGACGACCGGATTCTCGCCTTCTTCTTCCGCGAGGAGCGCGCGGCGCGGATCTACGACGGCCCCGACGAAGTCCACCGCATGGCTGTCGCGCGCCGCCTGCTGAAGTCGGCGGCCGGGCAGTGAGCGCGGCGGCGCGGCGCGAGCAGGCGCGTGCGCCGCGCGCGGGCGAGGAACTCGATACCGCGCGGGTCGGCGACTTCCTGGCGCGTGCTTTGCCGGGCTTCGCCGGTCCGGTGGAGATCGCCCAGTTCCCGGGCGGCGCCTCCAACCTGACCTACCTGGTCAGCGCTGCGGGGCGTGACTGGGTGCTGCGGCGCCCGCCCTTCGGCACCAGGGCGCGCAGCGCCCACGACATGGGCCGCGAGTACCGCATCCTGTCCCGGATCCACGGGGCGTTCCGCTACGCGCCCCGGCCGGTGCTGTTCTGCGCCGAGCCGGGCGTGCTCGGCGAGGAGTTCTACCTGATGGAGCGGCTGCCGGGGCTGATCCTGCGCCGCGACCTGCCCGCGGGGCTGAGCCTTGCGCCGGAACAGGCCCGCGCCTTGTGCCGCAACCTCGTCGACGTCCACGTCGTGCTGCACGCGATCGACTACGCGGCGCACGGGCTCGGCGAGCTCGGCCGCCCCGACGGCTACGTGGCCCGCCAGGTCAGCGGCTGGTCGGAGCGCTACCGCGCCGCGCGCACCGACGACGTGCCGGACAACGAGACCTTGATGGCCTGGCTGGCGGCAAACCGGCCCGCCGAGGCCGCGCGCGCCGCGCTGATCCACAATGACTACAAGTTCGACAATGTCGTGCTCGGCGAAGTCGACGGCCAGCTGCGGATCACCGGCGTGCTCGACTGGGAGATGGCGACCATCGGCGACCCGCTGATGGACCTCGGCGCCTCGCTGGCCTACTGGATCCAGGCGGACGATCCCGAGCCGCTGCAGCGGATCCGCATGCTCCCGACCCACCTGCCCGGCATGATGCGCCGGACTGAGCTGGTGGAGTACTACTGCGCGCGCGCCGGCCTGGCGCCGGCGCCATTTGACTTCTATTACGTCTACGGCTTGTTCCGGCTCGCCGTGATCGTCCAGCAGATCTACTACCGCTTCGTGCTGGGCCAGACGAAGAATCCCCGTTTCGCGCCCTTCGGCCAGTTCTGCACCGTGCTCTCGGCGGCCGCGGCGGCGGTTGCCGGCGGCCAGCGCAGCTTCCATGGAGATCAGCAATGACCGATTCGATATTCGATCTCAGCGGCCGCGTGGCGCTGGTCACCGGCGCGTCCCGCGGCATCGGCGAAGCGACGGCGCGGCTGCTGGCCCGGCACGGCGCACACGTCATCGTCAGCTCGCGCCGCCAGGACAGCGTCGCCGCCGTCGCCGAGGCCATCCGGGCCGACGGCGGCAAGGCCTCGGCGCTCGCCTGCCATGTCGGCGAGACCGATTCCATCGAGGCGGCGTTCGCGCTGATCGAGCAGCAGCACGGCAGGCTGGACATCCTCGTCAACAACGCCGCGACCAACCCGCATTTCGGCCACATCACCGAGACGCCGGTATCGATGATCGAGAAGACCTTCGAGGTCAACATCCGCGGCTACTTCGTCATGTCGCAGAAGGCCGCACTGCTGATGAAAGCGCATGGCGGCGGCTCGATCGTCAACACTTCGTCGATCAACGGCATACGTCCGGGCCCCGGCCAGGGCATCTATTCGGTGACCAAGGCCGCGGTGATCTCGATGACCCAGGCCTTCGCCAAGGAATGCGCGCCGTGGAAGGTGCGCGTCAATGCCGTGCTGCCGGGCCTGACCGACACGAAGTTCGCCGCCGCGCTGATCCAGAACGAGCGCATGCTGAAAATGATCCTGCCGCTGATCCCGATGAACCGGGTCGCACGGCCCGAGGAGATCGCGCCCGCGATCCTGTTCTTCGCCTCCGACGCCGCGTCCTACGTCACCGGCACCTGCCTGCCGGTGGACGGCGGCTTCCTGGCCTGAGCCGGGCGCAGTCCGGGCGCGGCAGCCGAGCTCTTGAACCTGCAACTGTTGCTGGCCCTCGGCCTGGTGTTCGCCGCGAACCTGCCGTTCGGCTACTGGCGGGCCGGGCTGGCGAAGCGCTCGCTGCCGTGGATCATCGCGATCCATGCGCCGGTGCCGCTGGTCTGGCTGATCCGCGACCTGCTCCACCTCGAGTGGCGGCTGGCAACGCTACCGCTGTTCGTCGGTGCGTATTTTCTCGGGCAATGGCTCGGCGGCCGACTCCGGCTCGCGCATGCCCCGCGGACTGGAGGAAGCTGAGGCCTGGACTATGCTTTGTATGGGCACCATGGAAGCGAGGTGGGCGCCATGACAGAAGCATCGCGTCGCGAAGAGGTCATCGGAAAGTTGCGCCAGGAGCGGGATGAAATCCGCCTGAAGATGCATCTTGCCAAGGCCGAGATCAGGGACGAGTGGGAGACGCTCGAGGGCAAGTGGGAGCATCTCGAGGGCCGCATGGCCGGCATCGCGGACGAGACCCGCCACGCCACGAAAGAGGTCGGCGCCGCGTTCGGGATCGTGGCCGACGAACTTGGCGAAGCCTATCGCCGGATCCGGAGCAAGCTTAGCTAGAGTCGCCGGTACTCGACGATATTCAGGGTGCCGCGCAGTGCCCCGTGTTCGTACTGCTCGATGCGCACCAGGGCGAAGTCCAGCTCGGGCGCGATCCACAGCTTGTAGCGCCGGTCCTGGCGGCTGTTGTGGTACTCGAGCCGGACCGTATCGAGTTCGCCGAGCGCCGTTGACAGGCGCTCGCGGCCCGTCAGTTCCACGTCAACCGACTCGATGCGGCCGCGGTCGTCCACGACCCGGTAGACGTCCTGCAGCGCGCCGCGCGCAAGGTCGTGGGCCAGCACCAGCCGCAGGCTCAACAGGTCGTAGACGCCCGGCTCCCAGTCGACGGCCTGTTCCTCGCCCCGGAACTTGATGCCGACCACGCCGGCCACGGGATCGAAGCGCATGTCGCTGTCCCGGTCGCTGAAGCCGTCGCGCTTGAAGTACGAGAGCGGCGTCAGCCCGGACTCGGCATCGAGCCTGACGAGGCTGGTCTCGGTGAGCTCCCGGCGCACGAAGCCGAGCAGTCCGCGCGGCTCGACCCAGGAACGGTACACGTACAGGTTCTCGCCTTGCCGCTCGAGCCGCAGGCCCGCCCGGACCGGGATTCGGCGCACCGTGGCATGGTAGATGGCCTCGTGCAGCGGCACGGCAAGCGCGCCTTGCCGGGCTTCGGCGGCCGGCGACGCGGTGCCGGCGACGGCCATCGCCGGCACCGCCAGCAGCGCCCATGCGAGCAGCGCGACGCGCCCGCGCCGGCTGGGGCGACGGGGTTCAGGCACTCACGGCCTCGTCGCGCAGCGCCCGGCGCAGGATCTTGCCGACATTGGTCTTCGGCAGCTCGGCGCGGAACTCGACGTGCTTCGGCACCTTGTAAGCCGTCAGGCTCTCGCGGCATAGGGCGATCAGCTTCGCCGCGTCGAGATCCGAGCCCGTGCGCTTGACGACGAACACCTTGACGGCCTCGGTCGACTTCGGGTCCGGCACGCCGATACAGGCGGCCTCGACGACATCGGGATGCAGCGTGATGACGTTCTCGATCTCGTTCGGAAACACGTTGAAGCCCGACACGAGGATCATGTCCTTCTTCCGGTCGACGATGCGGAAAAAGCCCTTCTCGTCCATCGTCGCGATGTCGCCGGTGCGCAGGAAGCCGTCTGCGTACATGACCTGCTCGGTCGCCTCCGGGCGCTGCCAGTAGCCTTTCATGACCTGCGGGCCGCGCACGCACAACTCGCCGGGCTCGCCGACCGGCAGGTCCCTGCCGTCGTCGTCGCGGATTGCAACCTCGGTGGACGGCAGCGGCAGGCCGATCGTGCCGGTGAACACTTCCTCGACACTCGACGGCTGCATGCTGACGACGGGCGAGGTCTCGGTCAGGCCATAGCCCTCCTGGACGTACTTGCCGGTGACCTCGTGCCAGCGCTGCGCCACTGCGGCTTGCAGCGCCATGCCACCGGCGCCGGCCCACTTGAGGTGCGAGAAGTCCAGCTTGCGGAAGCCCTCGTCCTGCAGCAAGGCGTTGTACAGCGTGTTGACGCCGGTGATGATCGTGAAATTCAGCTTCGACAGCTCCTTGGCGAACGCCGGGATGTCGCGCGGATTCGTGATCAGCACGTTCAGCCCGCCGACCGACATGAACAGCAGGCAATTACAGACGAGGCTGAACACGTGATACAGCGGCAGCGCCGTGATGACGACTTCGCTGCCCTCATCGACCAGCTCGCCGATCCACGCGCGCATCTGGCGCAGGTTGGCCACCATGTTCCGATGCGTCAGCATCGCGCCTTTCGAGACACCGGTCGTGCCGCCGGTGTACTGCAGGAAAGCGAGGTCCTCCTGGCTGACCTCGACCCGCTGGAAGCCGCTGCGCCCACCGCGCGCCAGCGCCTCCTCGAAACGCAGGTGGCCGGGCAGGCTGAAGGCCGGCACCATCTTCTTGACGCGCCGGATGACGAAATTGACGATGTGGCGCTTCGGGAACGGCAGCAGGTCGCCGATGCCGGTCACGACAACGTGCTTGACCGGCGTCTCGGCGACGACCTTTTCGAGTGTCGCGGCGAAGTTCTCGAGAATCAGGATCGCTGCCGCGCCCGAATCGGACAGCTGGTGCTTGAGCTCGCGCGGCGTGTACAAGGGGTTGACGTTGACGACCGTCATGCCGGCGCGCAACACGCCGAGCAGCGCCACCGGGTACTGCAACAGGTTCGGCAGCATGATCGCGACCCGGGCGCCGCGCTGCAGGCCGAGGTCCTTGCTGAGCCAGGCCGCAAATTGCGCCGACATCCGGTCCAGTTCGCCGTAGCTCAGGCTTGCACCCATGCACGAGAACGCCGGCCGGGCGGTGAAGCGCGCCGCGCTCGCCTCGAAGATACTGACCAGCGTCGCGCCGTCGCTGAGGTCGATCTCAGCCGGCGTGCCGGGCAGGTAGCTGTCGATCCAGGGCTTGTTCACCGTCGCTCACTCCGCGAAATTGGCCGAGCCGGCATTAAATCAGCGGCGCGCCGGCACAGCTATATGCACTGCAACAAACTGCCTTCAGGCCCGCGCCAACTGCTCCAGCTGGGCGGCCAGGCGCTCGATCCTGCTGATCGCCCGCGCGCGCTGCTGATCCTCGAGCCGGGCCAGGAATTCGGCCAGGAACGCGGTCGTCCTGTCGGTGTTGCGCGCCACCAGCCCGGCGTATTCCGGTGGCCAGCGGCTGGCCGGCTCCACGAACAGCGGTTGGGCCGCCACCCGCAGCGCCCCGGCATCCGGGCGATAGGCCAGCGACGCCTCGAGCTCATCAAGCCAGCCGGCCCGGTTGTCGAGCCACGCGGCCTGCGAGGGCTCCAGCTGCCGGGACCAGTCGGCGATCGCGGCCCGCTGCGCCGCTGTCAGCGAGCCGGTCCAGCGGCGCAGGAAGCGCTCCATCGAGCGCGCCCTGCGCTGCTGGTGCCAGGAGGCGTCGCGGCGCGTGAACGCCTCCAGCTCGCTTTCCCGCTCCTCGCGCAGCGTCGCCAGCAACACGGTGACCTGGTCGTCGTCCAGGCCCGCACCAATGTCCGCCATCATGGGCATCGCCGCGTCCGCCAGCGCGCGCCAGAAAGCGCCTGTCTCGGACCCGAGGGCGCGCAATTCGTCCGGCGAGAACGGCTCGCCGTCCTCGAGCCGTGCCGCCACTCCCCGCAACCAGGCCGCGTACAGCGGCAACTGCTCGCGGCGGTGCCACTGGTGCAGCTCGAGCAAGCCCTCATCGAGGACCTGCTGCTGCGCGGGCGCCAGTTCCAGGTACCCGCCGACCCAGCGATTGGCAAGGCGGTCCGCGCGGTCGTAGATCAACGAGGTCGCGCAGCCCGTCGTGGCGCCGAGCACCACGAGGGCGACGAGGATCATCAGGACGTGGCGGGCTGCGACGGTCAATTCCGGCCTCCTGCGGGGCGACCAACATCCGAAACGATACAATGGCATTCGTGAACGGGGCATTTACAGGATGCAACGACCGGCCAAGGAGACCAGCAATGCAAAAAAGAAGAATGCGTGACCGGATCGGCCCGCCAGCGACGATCCTCGGTCCCGGCGCCGTCCTCAAGGGGTCGCTGGAGGGCAACGGCCACTTCCTGATCGCCGGCACGGTCGTCGGCGACGCCGACATCGCGGGCGCCCTGACGCTGGCCGATGGCGGCAGCTGGCGCGGGTCCATCCGCACTGACGACGTCATCCTCGCGGGGAAGTTCGACGGCGAACTCGAGGCGCGCGGCCGCGTGGAAATCACTGCCTCGGCGCGGATCACGGGCAAGGTTGTCGGCAGCGGCATCTCGATCTCGGCCGGCGCGGTGGTCGAGGCAGAGCTGCAGTCGCTCGACGACGCGGAGATCGTCAGCTTCGACGAGCGCCGCCGCGACTGAAGTCGCGTGGACAGTTTGCTGCGGCTGTGCTTTGCTTGCCCGGATGTCCTTGCAGCGCAAGGTGGCCATGATTCCCGGGCAGCCCAGTTCTTCTCCTGACGGACACCCATCGTGGAGTTGACCGGCCTCGGCTGGCCGGTGGCCGTTGCGGCGTCGGGCCTGGCCGCGCTGGTGGCGGGGGCGCTGATGGCGCGCTTCGGCACCCGCCGGCTACGGCTTGCCCAGCGCACGATCCCGGCCGCGGCGTCGGCGGAACCGGTGGCCGCGCCGCCGCCGGTAGCGCCGTCCGCGGATCCGTCTGTTGCGCTGCAATGGACCTACCAGTTTCTCGAGCAGGTGCTGGACCGGGTCCAGGACGGCGTCGTGGTCTGCGACGGGCGGGGCCGGATCGTCGAGGCAAACGAGTCAGCGGCGCGCTTGCTGCACCGCAAGGTGGAGGAGCTGGCCGGCCTCGACCTGCACGATCTTGCGGAGCCCGCCGTGTTCGATGCCGAGGACCGGCCGATCGCCGGCGGCAATACCCGACTCAGGACCCCGGCCGGCGAGGCGCCGGCGGTCGCCTACACCAGCTGCCCGCTGGTCGAGCCAGGCGGCGAGCAGCGCTGGGTGCTGGTGATTCGCAACCTGAGCGGCGAGCACCGCACGCAGCAACGCATCCGCTACCTGGCGCGCTACGACGCACTGACCCGGGTGCCGAACCGCATGGAGTTCCAGCATCGCCTGCAGCAGGCCACCGCGCGCGCGCGCCGCACCCGCGCGCGGGCGGCGCTGCTGTACGTGGACATCGACGGCTTCAAGGACGTCAACGACCGGCTCGGCCACCCGATCGGCGACCGCGCGCTCGAGATCATGTCACGCCGGCTGGTCGACGGCATGGAGTCCGGCACGTTGATCGGCCGGCTCGGCGGCGACGAGTTTGCAATCCTCGTCGAAGGCCTGCCGGCGGAACGCGACTCGCGCGCCGCCGTCGCATCGACCGTGCGCATGCTGCTCGATGATCTCGCGCGCAAGTTCCATGTCGAGGGACACGAGGTCGTGTTGACCGCCAGCATCGGCTGCGCACTGTTCCCGGACGACGCGGACAACGTCATCGACCTGATCCGCAATGCCGATGCGGCCATGTACCACGCGAAACAGAGCGGCGGTAACACCTACGGCTTCTACTCGCCGGAGATGAATGCCGATGCCGTGGACCGACTGCTGCTGAAGAGCGAGCTGCGCAGCGCGATCCCGCGCAGTGAGTTCGAGGTGCTCTACCAGTCGAAGGTGGACCTGCGCACCGGCCGGATTGCCGGCTGCGAAGCATTGCTCCGCTGGCGGCACTCGCTGCGCGGTGATGTGCCGCCCGCCGTGTTCATTCCGCTGGCCGAGGAGAACACGCTGATCTTCGAGATCGGCGAGTGGGTGCTGGACCACGTCTGCACCGACTTCTCCGCGTGGCAGCAGCACGTGCCCTGGCCCGGCAGGGTGGCGGTCAACCTGTCGCTGCGGCAGCTGCGACAGCGCGATTTCGTGCTCCGCGTCGAGCAGATCTTCGGTCGCCACGAGCTGACGCCGTCCTGCGTCGAGCTCGAGATCACGGAGTCGACGCTGGCGGATCACGGCGAGAAAACGCTGCGCATGCTGGACCGCCTGTACAAGCTTGGCTTGCACCTGTCGATCGACGACTTCGGCACCGGCTATTCCTCGCTGTCGAGCCTGCAGCATTTTCCGATCGGCACGCTGAAGATCGACCAGAGCTTCATCCGCGACGCCGGCCAGCAGCGCAATAGCGCGGCGATCGTCGGCGCGATTGTCGGGCTCGGCCGGAGCCTTGGCATGGATGTCGTCGCCGAGGGCATCGAGACGGTCGAGCAGCTCGCGTTCCTGCAACGCATCGGCTGCACCTTCGGCCAGGGCCACCTGTTCGGCCACCCGGTCTCGGGTGAGCAATACCTCGAGCTGCTCGTCGCGCAGCAGCAGGGCACGCCGCTGCACGCGGCCTTGTTCGGCCGGGGCTGAGCGGTCCGCAGCGGTTTCGGCTGGCGCTGCGGCGGCCGGCGCGCGCCCTCAGGCGGCCTGGCGTGCGCCTTCCGCAGCGAGCAGCGCCTGCAGGACCGGCACGCTTGCAAGATGCTGCGCCAGGCGGGCGCGCGCCCTGTCGCAGGCGGCCAGCAGCTGCGCGCGCGGCACGCGCAGCTGGCGAACCCGACGCCGTGGATTCATGTGCAGATAGCAATCAAGGTTCTCGGTCAACTCGAAAAGACTGTGCTCGATCTGCGCCGCGATCGTCTTCTGCTGGAAGCGAAAGCGACCTGAGCGCGTCGACCAGGGCGTGAATGGCGCAGCGTGGAAGTGCCCCCGTTCGCCGCCGAAACAATCGAAGCGCAGCACCTCGTAGCCGAAACAGTACAGGGCCAGGCAGGGACCGGTGCCGCCGCCGCCGATACGCTGGTCCAGCCAGAAACTCACGAGATCGACATTGGCTGCGACCGGGTGAACCATTGCATTCTGCCGGTTCGTACTGCAGTGCCAGCGTGGCGCGAGGCTGCCGGTGCGGCGATTGAGTGATTTCGAGGCGCTCCTGAGAAATCGCAGGCGCGGCATCGGCAGGCACTTGTAGGGCGAGCCCGCTACCTCGACGTCGGCCGGGCCCGGCAGCGGCGGGCATTCCGGAGAATACAGATTCACGGCGGGACCCCGTCGCAGCAAGGATCAACTGGATGGCGACAGATTACGCCGCCTTGGCCGGGAGTCAACGGTCGCGACAGCGCGCAGCGGCGCGAGCAGATTCATCCGCCGTCGCCCGGTCATTCTTCCCGCAGGTCCTCGGCCACCGGCCGGCGACTGGTCCGCCATGCCGGGTACAGTCCCGCGAGCAACGCCGCCACGAGGGCTAGCGCAAGGCCCTGGCCGAGTTCGCCTGCGCTGACCTCGAAGCTCATGGTCCAGCCGAATGCCCGGCGGTTGATGACGAACACCAGCAGGCCGGCCAGGGCGATGCCGAGCGGCATCGCGAAGACCCCGGCGGCGAGGCCGAGCAGACCGGTTTGCACGAGCACCAGCGCGCGCAGCTGGCGCGGTAGCCAGCCGACGGCGCGCAACACCGCGGTCTCGCGCACGCGCTCGAGCTGCAGTGCCTGCAGCGCGGACAGGATGCCGAGGAACGCCACCAGGCCGACCAGCACCTGCAGCACGCGCGTGATCGTGAAGGTGCGATCGAACACCGCCAGCGAGGCCGCGCGCAGCTCGGCGTTGTTGGACAACCGGATGCCGCTGCCGGCCGGCAGTACGCCCTCGATCGCACTGCGCGCGGCGGTCGCGTCCTGGCCGGGCGCGAAGCTGACGCCGACGCCCTCGCTGCATGGGTCGCCCCACAGCTCGCGGTAGCGCTCGCGATGCAGCGCGATGATGCCGCGATCCGAAGTGTAGTCGCGGAATATGCCGGCCACCGGGAAGCTGCGCGGCCCGGCCGGCGTCGGCAGCGACAGCGCGTCACCGACCCGCGTGCCGCGGCGCATCGCCCAGGGTTCCGACACCAGCACCGCCTCGCCGGCCGCGAAGCGTGCACGCGCCATGGCCGGGTCGCCCGACAGGATTTCCGCGCCGAGCCCGACATGGCCGGCGTCCACGGCCCACAAGCGCCATTCCTCGCCGCTGACCTGCAGGCGGCGGCGCTGGGAGAAAGTGACCTCGGTCGCGCCCGGCAGCTCGCGCAGCTGCGTCGCCAACTCGTCGATGCCGCCGGCGCCGCGACACCAGGCGTCGTCCACGGCGAGATAGAAGTCGGCGACCAGGCTCTGCCGCAGCCAGTCGTCGACGCTGACGCGGAAGCTGCTGACCATGAGGCCGACGCCGATGACCGTCGCCACTGCCACCGCCAGCGCCGCGACCGCGACGCCCGTGCGGCTCAGCGAAGCCGTGGTGCCGCGGAGCGCCATGCGGACTGGCACCGGCAGGCGCCGCGGCAGCACGCGCTCGAGCAGCTTCATCAGGCCGGCGGTCGCCGGCGGGGTCGCGAAAGCGCAGGCCAGGAACACGCCGAACAGGCCGGCGAACGAGATCACCAGCGAGCTGCGGCCCGCCGCGAGCAACAGCATCGCCAGCACCAGCGACACGCCGCCGGCGGCCAGCAGCCAAGGCAGCCGCCGGCGCGTGCGCCGCTCCATCGAGGCGCGCGACAGCACGGCCCGCGGCGGAATGCTGGCGGCTTCCAGCGCGGGGCCGAGCGCAGCGAGCAGCGTGGCACCGAGCCCGAGCCCGATGGCTTTTGCAAACGGCCAGGCCGTCAGCGCGAGCGCATCGACACGCAGGCGGAAATACAGGTCGTCGATCGTCCTGACGACCAGCGCGGTCAGGCCGGAGCCCAGCATTGCGCCGATCAGCAAGCCGAGCAGCGTGCCGGGCACGCCGACGACCAGGGCTTCGACCAGGATCGCGCGGATCATGGCACGGCGGTCGACGCCGACGCTGCGCAGGATGCCGATCGTGCGCGTGCGCCTCACCACGAGGAAGTTCATCGTGCTGTAGATCAGGAACGCGCCGACCAGCAGCGCCAGCAGCGACAGCGCCGTCAGGTTCAGCCGGAAGGCGCGCGTCATGCCGAAAGTGGCCTGCGATCGCGCGCCGGACGCGACCAGTTCCACGTCCGGCGGCAGCAGCCCGGCCAGGTCTGCCGCGAGGCCGTCCGACGCGATCAGGTCGACGCGGCTCAGCGAACCGATCATGCCGAGCAGCTCCTGCGCCGTCGCGATGTCCGCGAACACATAGCTCGCAGCGGCCGCCGACCGGTCGGCGTCGGGCTCGATCATGCCCGCGACCCTGAGCTCGACTGCGCCTGCGGCCGTGACGGCAGCGATGACGTCGCCCGGCACGACGCCAAGCTCATCGGCCAGCGGCGCCGGCAACGCCACGGCACCCGGCGTAGTCAGCAGCGCGACGAGATCGACCTCGCCCGAGTATGCCGTCAGCTCGTCGCGAAAAGGCCCCTCGACGAAGGGATCGAGGCCGAGCAGCACGACACGCCGCCCGCCGGGCAGCGTCAGGGCGCCCTCGACGCTCGGCGCGGCGGCGGCCGAGCGCTCGCCGTGCTCGCGCAGCGCCGCGCGCAGCTCGAGGTACAGGGCCTCGTCGAGCCACCCGGCGCGCCCCAGCACCTGGTGCGTCGCGCGGCCCATGACCATTTCGGTCGAGGCGTCGAAGGCGCGCTTCGCGCTCGCCCCGGCCAGGTCGACGCCGAGCACGACGGCCACGCCGAGCGCCACGCCGGCTACGGCCAGCGCGAATTGCCAGGGGTGGCGCGCGAAGAAGCGCCGCCCGGAGCGCGACAGCAGGCGGCTCACGGGGTCGAGATCTCCAGCCGGCCGTCATGGATCGTGAACACGCGGTCGGCGACCCCGACCACTTCGGGGCTGTGGGTCGCCATGACCAGCGTCGTGCCCTCGCGGCGGCACAGGTCGTCGAGCAGGCGCAGCACCTGTCGCGCGGTCTCCAGGTCGAGGTTGCCGGTCGGCTCGTCAGCGATCACCAGGCCCGGGCGATGAATCAGTGCCCGCGCCAGCGCGATGCGCTGCTGCTCGCCGCCGGACATCTCCTCGGGAAACGAATCGCCGCGATCCGGCAGGCGGACGGTCTCCAGCCAGCCCTGCGCGCGTTGCGCAGCCTCCGCCCGGTCCACGCCGAGCAGGTCGAGCGGCAGCAGCAGGTTCTCGAGCGCCGTCAGGGTCGGCACCAGGTTGAAGAACTGGAACACGAAGCCGATGCCGCGCCGGCGCAGTTTCGCGAGACCGTCTTCCGACAGGCCGGACAGGGCCTCGCCGCCGATCCGCACCTCGCCGCGACTCGGGCGATCGAGGCCGCCGATGATGTTCAGCAGCGTGCTCTTGCCGGACCCGGAGCGGCCCACGAGCACGATCAACTCGCCGCGCGCGATCTCGGCCGAGATGCCGTCGAGCACCTTGTGCGGCCGGCCGTGCTCGTCGTAGTCCTTGCAGACCTCGGCGAGCGCTACATGAACGGGGCGATCCTGGGCGGACATGGCGGCTTCCTTGCGGGAACGGCGCTGTGTTCGCCATGGCCCGCGTTCCGGTTCCACTGCGCCGACACGGCGCTGCGTCACCGAGCGGCCGAGGCCGCGGGAAGCTCAGGATATCAGCCGGCGCGCCGGCTCAGGCGTCGCGCTCGAGGTCGCGGAACTGCCGGCGGAGCTCATAGCCCGAATCCGTGACGATGCGCTCGAGCACGCGCACGCGCTCCTCGAGCCGGGCAAGGCGCTCGTCATCGGCCGGCGGGCGATCCGCGCGGCGGTGCTTCAGCCAGCTCGAGTACATGGAGGCGAGCACGCTCAGGAAGACGATGATGACGACCATCTCAAATGGGTTCACGGCGAGCTCTCCTCCGTCGCTGCGTCTGGTCTAGCGGCGTTCGCCGCGCTCGAGGTCCTGGAATTCGCGGTCGAGCGTGAAGTTGCGCGATGTCACGTAGCGCTCCATGCGCTGCAGCTTCGCGTCGGCGCTGCGGAAGCGGTGCCGCACCTCGGACAGGGTCTCGGCGGGCGACACGCGCACGCCGCGCCAGAAGTCGCGGTCGTCCTCGTCGCGATACAGCTTGCCCGGCTTGACCGGCAACAGGAACCACAGCGCGACATAGGCCAGGAAAACCGCCGGGAAGAACAGCATCGCCAGCACGGCGATGACGCGCGTCAGCGTCAGGTCGAAACCGAAGTACTCTGCCAGGCCGGCGCAGACGCCGCCGAGCTTGCCGGCGTCCGGATCGCGGTAGAAGCGGATCGGGTTGGGGTCGCGCTTCATGCTTCCATCCTCTCGGCCATGCGCTCGGCCATGCGCTCACGGCGGCGCCGGCGCCAGAGCTCGCGCTCATCCATCGAACCATAGTAGGTCAGCGGCTTGCCCGGCAACAGCAGGCCCGCGACGACGTAGACCAGCAGCGTCGGCACGGTGAACAGCAGCAACGCAAGCACGGCGATCACGCGCAAGGGCCCGAGCCGGAAGCCGAACTGGTCGGACAGGCCGGCGCACACGCCCATGAAGATACCCTGGGCCGGATCGCGATAGAACAGTGCGCCCGCGGGCGCGTGATGGCGGCTCATGTCCTCCTCCTCCAGTCGGGCGCCTGCTCGTCGAGAATCGTCTCCAGCGCGTTGATGCGGCTCTCCATCTTCTGCGCGTCCTGCCAGAGCTCCTCGAGCATGCGCTGCTCGTCGCCTGACAAGGTGCGCGACGATTTCCACTTGGTCACGTAGTGCAGGATCACCGCGAGCGGCAGCACGACAGCCGCGATGATGATCATGAATACGCCCATGAATTCACTCATTGCCGGAATCCTTCAGTACTCGTGTCAGGCCTGGTCGGTGGCCTCGCCCTTGACGCGGCGCTTCAGCGCAGCCAGCTCCGCCTCGACCGACTCCTCGGACTCGAGGCTGGCGAACTCACGGCCGAGATCCTTGCGCTGGCCGAGATCGTAGGACTCGACGCGTCCTTCGACGTCCTCGAGCTTACGCTCGAACTGCTCGAACCTCACGAGGGCGTCGTCGATCTTGCTCTCGTGGATCTGGCGGCGCATCTCGAGCCGGTGACCGGCCGTGCGGTGACGCATGACCATCGTCTTCTGGCGGGCCTTGGCGTCGGCCAGCTTTTCCTGCAGGCGCGCCATGTCGTCGTTGAGCCGCGCCAGCGCATCCGCGACCTGGACGCCCTGCTCCTCGATCGACGCGATGCGCTGCTCGGCATGCGCCTTTTCGGCCAATGCCGCACGCGCCAGGTCATCGCGCCCCTTGCGCACGGCCAGCTCGGCCTTGCGCGCCCAGTCGTCGCCCTCGCGCCGGGCCTCGGCGAGGCGGCGGTCCAGCTGCTTGCGATCGGCGATCGCGCGGGCCGCGGCCGAGCGGACCTCGACGAGCGTGTCCTCCATCTCCTGGATGATCAGCCGGACCATCTTCTCCGGGTCCTCGGCCTTCTCCAGCAGGGAGTTGATGTTCGAATTCACGATGTCAGAAAAGCGGGAAAAAATGCCCATGGCGGTTCCTCCGGTGGTCTAGCCCTGTATCTGCAGGAAGCGTGCCAAGCGAGGCCGCCGTATAACTCTATGTTTTCAAGACATTTTTCTGACGCTGCCGAATTAATATAGCTTTATCGGCCAGTTTTATATGGGCATATCCGCCATTAACTGGCACAATTCACCAATGGAACATGAAGCCGGCAGCTCGATGCTCGGCGCGTCGCCCGCATTCGGCGCGATGCTCGAGCAGGTCTCGCGCCTGGCGCCGCTGGACCGGCCGGCGCTGATCATCGGCGAGCGCGGCACCGGCAAGGAACTGGTCGCGGCACGCCTGCATTACCTCTCGCCGCGCTGGGAGCAGCCGCTGGTCAAGCTGAACTGCGCCGCGCTGACCGAGAGCCTGCTGGAATCGGAGCTGTTCGGCCACGAGGCGGGCGCCTTCACCGGCGCCACGAAGCGGCACATCGGCCGCTTCGAGCGCGCCGAGGGCGGCAGCCTGTTCCTCGACGAGCTCGGCACGCTGCCGCCGCGCATGCAGGAGAAGCTGTTGCGGGTCATCGAGTACGGCGAATTCGAGCGCGTCGGCGGCAGCGAGACCCTCAGGGTCGACGTGCGCATCATCGGCGCGACCAACGAGAACCTGCCGGAGCTTGCGCGCGAGGGGCGCTTTCGGGCCGACCTGCTCGACCGGCTTGCCTTCGATGTCGTCAACGTGCCGCCGCTGCGCGCGCGGCCCGAGGACATTCTCGAGCTGGCGCAGCACTTTGCGGTCAGCTTCACGGCCGAGCTGCGGCGGCCTTATTTCCCGGGCTTCAGCGAAGCCGCCATCGACGCACTGCTGGCGTGGCCGTGGCCGGGCAACGTCCGCGAGCTGAAGAACGCTGTCGAGCGCTCGATCTATCGCGCGCCGGACGCCGACCAGGTGGTGAGCCGGATCCACTTCGACCCGTTCGCGCAGCCGCATCGGCCGGCGGCGCCAACGCTGCCGGCAAGCGAGGCCGCCGCAGCGGATGCCGCGCCGGCCGGCAGCGCGCTGCCGCTGGATTTCCGCGCCGTGGTCGCGGGCCTCGAGCAGCGGCTGCTGACGCGTGCGCTGGCGGCTGCGGACGGCAATCGCCGCGTCGCCGCCGATTCACTGGGCTTGAGCTACGACCAGCTGCGCGGGCTGCTGCGCAAGCACGACATCGGCGGCGCCGGCCGCCCGGGGCGACCGCCG
>CAYWYS010000040.1:0-27672 GCA_964462675.1 uncultured Thioalkalivibrio sp. | reverse complement strand
CCAGGCGTTGCGCCGGGCGAGATCGCGGCTCTTGGCGCGCAGCTCGCCCTGGGTGTAGGCGAGTGCCGCGACCGCCCCGGGATTGCCGACCTGCCAGGCCACGGCCCTACGGCCGCCGCCCACGCCGTCGTAGGTCGGGCTCGCACCGAAGATGCGGCGCTTGAGACCGCTCCACCAGCTCACGCGTAGCTCCACAGGGTCGGACGCGGACGGTCCGTCGTGGCGTCCAAGTCGTCCAGATGGATGAAACGCCGCAGTCCCCGCTGCTGCACCCCGATGCCGGTAAAGCCGTGGGCCACCGCGAGCACGACGAGATCGAGGGCATCGCGACCGTGCACGGCCACGTCGCAGGCCCGCCCCAGGGTGTGGGCGCCGCTGCTCGTCTTGGCCGCCTCGGCCGGGTGGGTCGGATCGCGGTAACCGCTGGTGATCACCATCGAGCGGCCATAGGCGCTGCGCAGCCGCTGCAGCCGCTCCATAAACCCCGGATCCATGCGCAGCCGCCCAGTGTGCCGGCAGCGAAACTCCTCGGGACGAAAGTTGGGATAGCGGCGCCAGTCGAGCGCGCTTTGCGTCGTCTCACGCATGATGAACCCTCAGGTCGCTTTGCGGGTATGAATCCGGATCTGCCGCGGCGCGCTGGGCCACAGCCCCGTGGCCACGGCCTGTTCGTGCAGGTCACGCTTGACCGCTCGGATGGCGGCTTGCAACTCCTCGATCGAGCGGTACTCGACCGTCTTGTCGCCGAAGCTCACGCGCTTCTCGCCCTTGGCGAGCGCGGCTTGCAGGGCCTCGAGGTCGGCTTGGGTGTAGGCCATCAGCGGTAGACCACGAGGTCGATCTCGGGGGAGTCGGCGAAGGACGCGGCGGTGGTCGCGCAGCCCACATCGACGTGCGTCGGCGTCTTCTCGTCGGAGGTCGCGCGCACGATCAGCAGCCGCTGCGTGCCCGTGTTGGTGTTGCTGCGTGCGACGCCCAGCCAGCAGTAGTTCGCGTCCGGCAGCGGGCTGGCGAAGCTCACGCGGTAGCGCCCTGGGGCGAGCCGCGTGACCGAGGCGACGTTGTGCGCGGCCCGCACGACGATCTGGTTGCCGACATAGCCGAAACACACCCAGGCGCGCGCCAGCCCCGGGTGAGAGGCATCGACCTTGGTCTTGACTTCCAAACCGATGCGGCTGGCCAAGGCGGCGATGCGCGCAGCCAGACTCATCAGAGCAGCGCCCCTTCGAAGATCGCGACGAAGTCGGTGTCGGTGTCGCCCACGTCGGCCGCGGCCACGGCGCCGATGTTGCTGCGCGCCTGGGCGGCTTCAGCGGCGGTGAGGGTCTGCGCCGCGTCGAAGCGCACGCGGTGGTTGACCGCGGCAAGCAGCGCGTCTAGGCCGCTGGTGCCGTCTTGCAGCAGCTGCTGGATCTCCAGCAGCGTGTCGTAGGCGGCATCGGCCCCGCCCAGGATCTCGGCCTTGAGGGTGTCGAGCAGCGTGACGATCTTGTGCGAGGAGTAGGTGCTGCTCGTGGCGACCTGGGCGTCGTCGATCGCTCCCGAGGCCACCACCGCGGCCTTCAGCTCGTTGATGGCCGCCACCAGGCTCGACTTGTCGGTGGTGGTGAGGTGGGCGAGATTGCCGGCCTTGGCGCGGACGTCGTTGAACTCCTGCGCGACCCGGATGACCAGGCTCTCGATGCGGGTGGTCAGTGACATAGCGTCTCCTCGTCAGGACAGCCAGCGGCTCTTGATCACGCGCCGGCCGGTGTTGCGGTTGCCAGAAACACCCAGGCCACCTCGATGGGTGGCCTCGGTGATCGATTCAGTAGGTGTTTCAAGGGCTGGCGGACTGGCCAGCCCCAGTTGCCGCTCCAGTTCGCGCCAGTGGCGTTCCTCGAAGCGGTCGAGCCCTGCGGCCGCAGCAGCAGCACGGGCATACACGTAGCAGTCCAGCGCTTCGTTGCGCTCGCGCACCTTCTGCCACTCCCGCACCGGAAAACCATTCCTGTCGCGGCGGGTGATCAGTTGCTCGGCGCAGAGCTGCTGGATGAACTCGGCGTCGATCTTGGGCAGGTGGACGAATCCGGCCGGGTAGGTCACCGTCACGCCGTCGTCGGCCACCTCCGCGCTCTGGCGCAGGTGGTTGTAGAACTCCAGCTTGGCGAGCCCCACCGCGACCGCATACACCTTGATGCCCCGGCGCAGCTTCTTGCCCGCCTGCGAGACATCGACCGCCGTCGGTGTGCCGATCAGGGCTGCGCCCCCCATCGAACCCGTCCGCACGCCCTTGACCGCCATCACCCGCGCGTCGCGGCAGGCGCGCACGAAGGCGTAGGCCTCCTGTGTCGCAAAGCCGGTGTCCAGCGCCAAGCGGGCCAGCGGCATGGCCGCGCCCGAGGCATGGGTCCAGGTCTCGGCGAGCATCCCGCCCAGCGCCTTCCACACCGCATCCCGTGCGGTGTCGCCCATCAGCACCCGGTGCTCGATGAGCCAGGCCTCCTTGCCACGCCCGAAGGCCCAGACCGAGACCTCGATGCGGTCCTTCTGCACGTCGGCGCCGGCGGTGAGCAGCAGGCCGCCGGCGGGAATGGTGCCGATGGCATAGTCCTCGCGGCGCTCCAGCAGGCGTTGCCAGTCGGGCGCTTCGCCCTCCTCGACCCAGGTCTCGCCGAGCTCGGTGTTCTTGAAAGTCTTGATCGCGGCGCTCGATCCGGTTTCCTTGCTCACGGCGGCTTCCCACGCAGCGGCGATCTCGCACCAGGCGCGCCAGCCCAGCGGGCTGTACAGCGACGACAGATGAAACCCCGCCGTCTTGCCCGAGCCTTCCGCCGTCGCGCGCCACTCGCCGTGCTCCAGCATCCAGGTCTTGTGGTGCTCGGCGATCGCCGTCTCGCACGATTCGCAGACGTAGGCCGCCGTCTCGGGCCGGCCCTTCTCCCAACGCAGTTGCTCGAAACGCAGCCACTGCCGGTGCGAGCAATGCGGGCAGGGCACGAAGTAGCGGCGCTGGTCGCTGGCCTCGTACTCACGCTCGATGGCCGAGGCGCCCGCGATCGTCGGCGTCGAGACGATGAAGATCTTGCGCCGCGCAAAGGTGCGCGTGCGCGCCTCAGCGAGCGAGATCGCATCGCCTTCGCCCTCGACGTCGAGCGGGTAGGCGTCCACCTCGTCGAGAAAGAGATAGCGCACCGGCATCGAGCGCAGGCCCACCGCGCTGTTCGCGCCGGTCATCACCAGCACGCCGCCGCGAAACTCCTTGGCGAGGATGGTGTTGCCCGAGTCGCGCGAACGCGCCGGAGCGATGAGTTCGCAGAGCACCGGCGACTCCTCGATCAGCGGGTCGATGCGCTGCTTGGAGTTGCGCTTGGCCATCTCCACGGTGGGCCACACCGCCATCATCGGCCCGGGGGCGTGGTGGATCACGTAGCCGATCCAGTTCGAGCCGGTCTCGGTCGCGCCCACCTGCGCGCCCTTCATGAACACCACCCGCTCGATGGGCGAGGTCGGCGACAGGCAGTCCATGATCGCCTTCAGATACGGCGTGCGGCTGGTGCGCCAGCGCCCCGGCTCGCTCGAGGCCTTGCTCGACAGCACCCGGTGACGGTCGGCCCATTCGGAGACGGTGAGCAGCGGGTCCGGCGTGAGGCCCTCGCGCCAAGCGCGCTCGATGACGTCCCAGCCCTCATAGGCGAACTCGTCCATCAATCGACCCGAACCTTGAGTTCCCCGAGCTCGGCGAGGTGCTCGCGCACGGCGGCATCCAGGGCCACGTGCAGGGTGTGGGCCTCCACGCCGAGCCGGGCCGCCATCTGCGCCGAGATCCGCGCCGGCCAGTTGAGCCAAGCGTCGCGCTCCGTACGGGCGAGCTTGAACACATGCGCGATGGCCTGGTGGCGATCGACCAGTTCGCCCTTGAGGCGGGCCAGCCGCACCTTGTTGGTCTGCGCCTTGACCACCTCGTTGACCGTGCGCGCCTGCACGAGCGTGGTGCCGCCTGCGGGCAGGCCGGTGGCGAGGTTGGGGGCCGGATCCTCCGCCACCCGCACCTTCACGGTCCGGGAGCCCGTTCCCGCCTTCGGCGGCTCGGAGTTCCGGGTCCAGTCGCGGTCGGCCCGGTCTGGGTCGATGGTGCCGTCCGCCTCGGGCGTGATGCGTCCGGTGCGGATGGCCTTGTGCACGGCGGTGTCCGATACCCCACGGTGGCGGGCGTAGGCGCGAATCGACAGTCCCATGGTCTCCATCAAGCATTGGCGCCGTCCTGCTCGGATTCCGCTTGGCTTCGCTCGGGAACAGCGCGTTCATGTCATCACCATCAACGACACCCCGAGGAGAAGCACGTGACCGAGCAAGCCGAAAAGGACATCGACCGGCAGCTGCAGCAGATCGCGCTGGATCACCTGTTCATCGACACCCTGGAAACCCGCAACAGCGACCGGCTGGACTTCCACGAGGTCAGCGTCTGGGCCGTCAAGAGCGCCTTGGTGGCCGCCTACCAGGCGGGCCGGCAGGCCGCGCGACAGGGCTGAGAAAGCAGCGGAAAGCGCTTGGCTTCTCCAGAGAACAGCGCGTTCATGACCACACCATCAACCACCATGAAGGAGCATCGAATGAGCACCATCCAACTCACCCCCGCCCAGCACGCCATCCTGGCCTACGCCGTCGAGCACACCGGTGGCAAGATCAAGTGGTTCCCCGACAACGTGAAAGGCGGCGCCCGCAAGAAGGTGCTGGACGGTCTCTGCAATCGGGCCCTGATCACCACCGACGGCACCGACTGGTTCGTCGCCGCCGAAGGCTACGAGGCCCTGGGGCGCCCGCGTCCCGCGCCGGCCCCGGTGGAGGCAGATGCGGATCTCGAGGCGGAGGTCGCAGCCGCCGAGGCCACCTGGGCACCGCAGCGCGCCGAGACCAAGCCCCGCACCCGCGAGAACAGCAAGCAGGCCCAAGTCATCGCGATGCTCCGGCGCCCGGAGGGCGCGACGGTGCGTCAGATCTGCGAACTCACCGGCTGGCAGGCGCACACGGTGCGCGGCACCTTCGCCAACGCCTTCAAGAAGAAGCTGGGGCTGACCATCACCTCGGACAAGCCCGAGGGCGGCGAGCGCATCTACCGGATCGCGTGATTCGATCGGAATGGGAAGCCAAGCAGAAAACGCTTGGCTTCCCGCGCCGGCAGCGCGTTCATACGGGTGTCGCAACCATCCACGCCAAGGAGCACAGCATGAAACCCACCCGCGCCATCCTCACCCACAGCAACTACGACGCCGACGACTACGCCTACCTCACCGCCAAGGGCTGGAGCGATGACGAAATCCTGGCCCGCTGGAGCGAAGAGGCTGCGCACGGCAACGGACCCTGCCACTGGGAAAGCGCGTCGGCCCGCGCCAAGCTGGCCGCCGTAACCGGTCGCCAACAGACGACGCGAGATGATTGAGATTGAGCTTGGCTTCCTGATCGAACAGCGCGTTCATACGTGTGTCGCAACGATCAACGAAGGAGACAACGATGACCACAGCCAAAACGATCCCCGCCACCCGCAACGAAGCCTGGGGCTTCTGGGGCACGATGGACGCGCACGCGCAAGCCGCCTGGCCCATCGCGATGAACGCCATCTCCGACGCCACGGGACAGCCCTTCGAAGCGGTGCGGGCCTTCCTCGACAGCCGCCACGGACGCCACTTCGCGGGCGAAGTCCTCAACCGCAAGCATGCGGGCCATGCCCTCCACGACGCGATCCGCGCCGCCACCCGGCAGTGGATGGAATGGACCATCGGACGCCGCACCAGTAAGGACTACGGTATCCCGCGCGGGCTTCCTTATCTGACCGGGTTCGTGATTCACTGCGCGATCGCCGACGAGTCGCTCGCCGCCTGATCGAAGGCCAGGCCATCCGCCTCGCGGGTGGCTTGCTGGCCCGTCCAGTCCTGCCAGCGCCGCACGATCACGTCCGCATACTTCGGGTCGAGCTCGATCAGCCGCGCCACGCGCCCGGCCTTCTCGGCGGCGATCAAGGTCGTGCCCGAGCCGCCGAAGGGGTCGAGCACCACGTCGCCGGGGCGGCTGGAGTTGCGGATGGCCCGCTCGACCAGATCCACCGGCTTCATGGTCGGGTGCAGATCGTTCTTCTGCGGCTTCTTGATCGCCCACACATCGCCCTGGTCGCGGTCGCCGCACCAGTGGCGCGTCGCGCCTTCGGGCCATCCGTAGAGGATCGGTTCGTACTGGCGCTGGTAGTCGGCGCGCCCGAGCGTGAAGGTGTTCTTGGCCCAGATGATGAAGGTCGACCAGTGCCCGCCGGCGGCGCGGAAGGCCGCTTGCAGCGTGTCCAGTTCGCTGGAGGACATGGCGACGTAGATCGCGCCTCGGGTGTGCGCCATGATCAGCGCCAGCGCGTCGTAGAGGAAATCGTAGAAGCCTTCGCCCAGCGCATCGTTGAGGATGGGGCGGTGTTTGCCGCGCAGCTTGTCCTTCGCGCTGTTGGCGTAGTTCACGTTGTAGGGCGGATCGGTGAAGACCATGTCCGCCCGCTCGCCGTCCGGAAACAGGCGCGCGTAGGCCTCGGCGGTGGTCGCGTCGCCGCAGACCAGGCGGTGCGGCCCGAGCCGCCAGACGTCGCCCGGCCGAGACACCGGCTCTTCCGGCATCTCCGGGATGGCATCGTCCTCCGTCCGGCCCTCGATCTGGGGTTCCTCATCGGCCAGCAGTTCTGCCAGTGCATCGGCGTCGAATCCGGTGAGATCGAGATCGAAGCCATCGTCCTGCAGCGCCTCCAGTTCGATGCGCAGCAGGGCATCGTCCCAGGTCGCGAGTTCTGCGAGCCGATTGTCGGCGAGCACCAGGGCGCGGCGCTGGGTCGGCGTCAGGTGATCGAGCACCACCACCGGCACGGTGGCCAGACCCAGCTTACGCGCCGCGGCAAGCCGCCCATGGCCCGCGACCAGCACACCGTCGGCGCCGATGAGAATGGGATTGACGAAGCCGAACTCCGCGATGGAGGCCGCGATCTGGGCGATCTGCTCGTCCGAGTGCTGGCGGGCGTTGCGCACGTAGGGCAGCAGCTTGTCGATCGGCCAGTGCTCGATGCGATCGGCCAGCCAGCTCATGCAGTGACCTCCGCCGTCTCGCCCAGCCGCTTGGCGGCGACTTCGGCGAAGGTCCGGCCGCTGCCCTCCAGCACCGGCACCGTGCCCGGGTGGTGCTGCAGCCAGCGGCGCAGCGCGACGTCCACGTACTCTGGAGCGAGTTCGATGGCGCGTACCGGGCGGCCGGTGAGTTGGCCGGCCAGCAGCGTGGTGCCCGAGCCCGCGAACGGCTCGAAGACGATCTCGCCCGCGTCGGTGTAGGCCTCGATGAAGAACTTCGGCAGGCCCAGCGGGAACACCGCCGGATGATCGATGCCTTCACCGATGCGGCCGCGCTGGCGCGTCACCTCGACGACCGAGTCCGGGATGCGGAACGCCTGCGTGGGCTGTCCGGCGTGGTTCCATTCGCCGACCTTGCCATCCTTGGCGCGCATCGCGGTGGAGGACCCATCGGCGCGCAGATGCGTCTCGTGACCGGCCCACTTGCAGGGCACGATCTTGTTCGGCTTGCGCGAGCGTCGGTTGAAGTGGAAGACGAACTCGTGCCGGGGCGCCAGCCGCCCGGCCCAGTCGCCGGGCACGGTCACCGACTGGTCCCACACGTACCAGCCAAAGCGCCGCCAGCCTTGAGTGCGCATCCATTCGATCCAGCCGTCCCAGTACGGCTGCCACTCGTTGTCGCGATGCACGAGCCCGAGGTTGACCAGGAGTTGCGCGTCCTCGCGCAGTGCCGCGCGGGCAGCGCCGAACACGCCCTGCATCAACGCGTCCCAGTCGGAGATGCCGCCGGTGGTGTAGTCGCGCTGGTTCGCGTAGGGCGGGCTGGTAAAGAGCAGGTGAGCGCGCTCGCCATCCAACAGCTCCTCAACGGCGGCAGCGTCGCTGCTGTCGGCACAGAGCAGCCGGTGTTCGCCCAGCAGCCACAAGTCGCCTGGCCGCGTGACCGCAACCGCGGGCGGCGTGACGTCGTCCTCGTCCGCGTCGCCTGCCGGCGCGCGCTCGTCCTCATCGGCGGACGGGTCCGTCTCCTCGATGTGGTCGAGCAGTCCTTCGATCTCGGAGGCCGAGAAGCCGGTCAGGTCCAGATCGAAGCCGGCGTCGGCCAGCTCCGCGAACTCCAGCGCCAACATGGCCTCGTCCCAGCCGGCATCGAGCGCGAGCCGGTTGTCGGCGATCACGTAGGCGCGTTTCTGCGCCGGGGTGAGGTGCGCAAGCTCGATCACCGGCACCTCGGCGAGCCCCAGCTTGCGTGCGGCCAGCAGCCGGCCGTGACCGGCGATCACACCGTGCTCGCCATCGACCAGGATCGGGTTGGTCCAGCCGAACTCGGCGATGCTGGCGGCGATGCGCGCGATCTGCTCGTCGCTGTGCGTGCGCGGATTGCGGGCGTAGGGGATCAGCGTCTCGACCTTGCGGTACGTGACGGCGAGCGTGTCCAGAATCGGTGCCTCGGAAACGAAGAAGCCCGCCGACGGCGGACCGTGGGCGGGCTGAGGGTGTCGGGGAGAAGGTCTCGGGCTGGAGGGCTGCAAACCGCAAACCCTGCAAACCTCGGTTTGCACCCTGACGGTGGCGAAGCGCCGCGCTCGCGCCCCCCGCATGGCTTTTCGGCCAGGAAGGACCCATCGCGCTCGGCGGGTCGGATCGCGAAGGCAGAAACGACGAAGGCCACGGATCGCTCCGTGGCCTTCGCACATGCTTCTCTCGCGAGGTTAGCGAAATCCTAGCGCAAAAACGGGTGAAGTGTTGCACGTCCAAAATGGCTCGAAACCGGCATCGTTCCGCATCCGCACGCATGGCTTGGATCGCTTTGGAAACGACCCGCAACTTCACTCATGAAAGGCTGGCCACGGTCCGGCGGGTCTGCTCGTTCAGACGGCAGGCGACGATGTCGAGCGCCTTCTGCCACCGCCGCCAGGCCGTAGTGCGGTCGCAGCCGAAGCGCCGGCAGATCTCCCGCCACCCGCGTTCCTCGGCGCGCATCCAGACGAGATGGCGCTGCTCCTCGGTGAGCCACAGCACCCAGCGCATCGTCTCCTCCATGCGGTCGATGGCGGCCGGGTCGGGCGGAAAGCGGTACAGCACGTCGTCGCCCGAGTAGGTCTCCCACGGCTGGCGCAGGATGGCCGGCCAGGTGTTGAAGTAGCCCTGGACGCGTACCGGCGGCAGACGCCGCGCGGTCTGGGCGGCCTCCCGGAAGCGCTCGGCGACGTCGTCAACGCTCCACATGGCCGTCTCCCTGGCGACCGTAGAGCCGCTCGCCGATGCGCTTCACCAGCTCCCGCTCGATCCAGTCGAGCCGCTCGTCGTCGAGCGAGACCACCAGGATGCCTTGGTCCCGCCAACCGTCGCGTTTTATGGCATCGACGTCCGGGGGAGTCGGTTGCAGGCGCCCGAGGGGGCAACGATAGTGGGGGCTGGGTGCATTCATGCCGGCATCTCCTGCGTCGTGATCGCCCACATCAGCAGCGCCAGTGCGTCGGCCTCGTTGTCGTCCTCGGGCCGGAAACCCAGGGCCTGCATGGCGGCCACCATCGCTTGCTTGCCGGCGTTGCCCTTGCCGGTGGCGTGCTTCTTGATCGTGCCCACCGGAACGCCCTGGTACGGGATGCCGTGGTGCTCGCACCAGGCGGTGAGCTGCGCCATGAAACCGCCGTAGGCGTGGGCGGCATCCACTCCGGCGTGGCGGCGGACCTCCTCGAAGTACACCGCATCCAACCCGTCCGCCGATTGTTTGACCTCGGTGAGCCAGCGCTTGAAGCGCAGGTAACGCATGCCGCCGCCCTCGAAGCGCTGGGGCTTGAAGGACTCCGAGCCGCTGGTGATGGAGCCGTCACGGCCGAGCACCGCCCAGCCGGTCCGGGTGCCGAGGTCGAGGCTCAGGATGGCCGTGCCCGGTTCACGATCCCGACCGTCGATGCCGGGCAGACCCCTTCGGGTCGGGGGAGAGGACACGACGTGGTCCTCTCCCCCCGAAGGGGGGAGGGAGTTTTCGCCAACTGGGAAATCACCGAAAGGTAAGTAAAAACATGGTGTTAGCTCAGTTGGCAAATTGGCAGGCGTTGCCAACTGCCAACTTGCCGACTGATCTGTAATGCATTGATTTTTTTGATTTTCCAGTTGGCAGACGTTTGCCAACTGAATCCAGTTGGCAAAATTCGGGTTCCAGTTGGCAGAATTTTTGCCAACTTGCCTGCGCGTGTTCATGCGTCCTCCTGCGGGTCGATGAAGTCGTCTTGGTAAACCCACACCTCGGGGTTCTCGACCGGCAATGCGGCCCCCGATTGCGGGCATTTGAAGTGGGTAGGTAATACCGGTAGCTCGCGCAGCGGCACTTCGCCGGTGTCGGGATCGGGCTCGCCCGCCGGTATGCGCAGCACCATGCCCTCGACGCACAGGTAGCCGTACTTGGTGCGGCCGATGCGTGGCAGGCCATAGTCCTGTGCGTTGCGGAAGTACTTGATGTAACCCTGGGTCGAAAGCGCAGAGAGGCGCTCGCGGATGGTGCGCTCGCCGCCGAGCCCCGCCTTGCCCTCGAAGCTTTCCGCGAACTGGTTGGCGGTGTAGCAGCGCCCCTGGGCCGCCTCGTCGAACAGGATCTGCAGGATGGCGTCGCGCTTGCGCCGGCGCTCGGCATCGAGGCGCTCGCCATAGTCCCTCATCACCAGCCGCGCGTTGGCATCCACCTCCCGCCACTCGCCCTGGATCTTGTCCACGTGCATCGACGGGATGGCGGCACCGTTGCGCAGCTCGAAGAAGAGCTGGCGCGTGGTTCGCGTTTCGTCCGGTCGAAACAGCAGCATGCCGGTGGTGTAGTAACCGCGCAGGCTGCCGGCCCCGGCCAGCGCCTGGAACGGGTCCTCCTCGAACTGCTTCTTGCCGAGTTTTTTGGTGTGGTGGGCCAGCACGATGCCGGCGTCCGGGTTCACCGCATCGCGCAGGCGTTCGACCCGCTGCGACAGGAAGTAGAGCATCGCCGCGTTGTCGTTCTCGCCGCCGGACTCCCCGCCGTCGAAGACGTTGCGGATGGGGTCGATGGCGATGATGTCCGGCAGCTCGTCGCCGAAGGCCTGCTTGATCGCGGGGATGACCTGGGCGAGGCCGGCGTCGTCCAGGATCAGCCGCAGCTGCGGCGTGGCGACGAAGTTGACGCGCGCTTCACCGATGCGACTGGGCGGTAGGCGGATCTCCTTCACACGCTCGCGCAGGTAGTGGTACTGCACCTCGGCTTGCAGATAGAACACCCGCAGCGGGCGCGGCGGCGTCATGGCGAGGAAGGTGGCGCCCGCCGCCATGTGCGTGAGCCATGCGAGCAGAAAGTCACTCTTGCCGACCTTGGGCGCACCGCCGAATACCAGCAGGCCGCCGGGTGTGAGCACGCGCGGTGCGATGAGATCGGGCGGCAACGGCGAGTCGTCGTCGAGCAGCGCACCCAGGGTGAAGGTCGGCAGTGTCGGCGCCGCCCCCTTGACGACCCTGCGCTCGCCCTCACGAATGAAGGTGGCGCAGTCGAAGCCCTCGGCCACGGCATCGGCCGCGTCCCACTTGTCCGGTTTATCCATGGGCGGCACGAGGATGGCGACCGACGCCGCGCCCGCCGTCACGCAGGCACGGGCGGCGTTCTCCGCGTAGTCCCAGCCCGGGACGTCGCGATCCGGCCAGACCAGCACGTGCTTGCCCGCGAGCGGCGTCCAGTCGGTCTTGTCGATCGGCGCCCGCGCGCCGTTCATGGCCGTGGTCGCCGTGATGCCCGTCCCGATCAGGGCGCAAGCCGCCTTCTCGCCCTCGACCAGCACCACGTCACGCGCATTGGCCACGGCCGGCAGGTTGTAGAGCGGACGCGGATCGGGGGCGCGCCACATGCGGGCGCGCACGTCCCAGGGGCGGTACTCCTTGCCGGTGGGCGGGTCGTAGCGGTAGACGCAGGCGATCAGTCTGCCATCCGCCGTGAGGTAGTCCCACTTGGCGGTATAAGGGCCGAGTTCGTCGACGGGGGCGCTGCGGGCATTCGATCGCTCCGGGGTGTGACCGATGGATGGTGCAAGCCCGAGCCATTGACGGATTTCCTCCGCGATCCGGGGGAAGTCGTGCCGGGCGGAGAGTCCACGGGAACGGGCCCACAGATCGATGACGTCGCCGCCTTCGTCGGTCGCAAAATCCTTCCACAGCCCACGCCGTTCACCATCGAGCTCGACCACCAGGCTCTTGCCGCGATTGCCGTCGATATCGCCGACATAGAATTTACCGCCGCGGATGCGGCCCTGCGGGAACAGGTAGAGCAGCACCGCCTCCAGGCGCTCGAGCAGGCCTCGGCGCAGCGAATCGGTATCGGGGAGTGCCATTCCCTGCTGTTCGGGTGCGTCGTTGTAGTCGAGCCAAATGACGTCTGCCATCAAGCCGACCCCCAACACCGGTCCTGCCAAGGGCATGACTTGCATGTGACATGGGTCGGCGTACTGGCGTGTCGGGGCAGTAGCTCGCCCGCCTCGGTGGCGGTGATGACGCGCACGGCCCGGTCCGACATGCGCTGCGCGAGCCCGCCATCGAACGGTACGAGTTCGAACCAGATCTCCTCGCTGTCCTTGTTGATGGCGGTGAACAGCGCGGGATTGCTCGCGATGCCCGGCACGGCGCCTTCCATGTAGGCCTGGTAGACGGCGATCTGCGCGGCATAGATCGGCTTGGCGCGCGCCACACCCTGCTTGACGGTTTCGCGCCAGGACTTGTCGTTCATCGTCTTGCACTCCCACAGCGCGGGATAAGCAAGCTCGATGTCGGCAGGGCCGGCGGCGAGAATCCCGTCGACGTGCCCCTGGATGCGTCCGCCGGCGACGGAGAAACCGAACTGCTCCCCATCGGCCCTGCGGGTGTAGAGCTCGAAGCCGGTGAGGCGCAGCCAGCGGATCGCGAGATCCTCCAGGACATGGCCGACCTCGAACACGCGCAGCACCCGCCCGGGCAGCTCACGCCCCGGATCGGCCGGCGTCTGGGCGTACTCGTACTGCAGGGCGCGTTCGCAGGCGACGCCGAGCCGGGAGGCACCGAGGTAGGTCCGAGATACCTGTGCTGCCCGTTCACGCGCCAGCGCTTCGTCGATGACAGCGTTGACGCGCTCGTGGAACCTGGGGCGGTGGTTGTAATCGAGCATCACCGCCTCCTCAAAACGGCACATCGTCGGGCGTGCGCTCCCGCAGGTTGTCGAAGTAGGCGGTGAGCACCACATCGACCAGTTGCAGGACCTCTTCCCGGGTGTAGCTCGCGAGCGACCGGTCCATGCCGATGGACGCCACGTACTCGCCAAGGCTGGGCAGCACGGCCTCCATCGCGGCCTTCTCGTTATGGGTGGGATCGATCACGACACCGCCTCCCGCCTTCAGTCGTTGCAGATGAATGTCCTGGCAGCGCATGGAGCAGAAGCGCTTGAACAGGCGCTTGCCGTCCGGCGCACGCGAGCCGTTCCTCGGCGACAGCCAGCAGAAGCCGCGTCCCTCTCGTCCGCAGATCGCGCATATCACGCCGCCCTCCGGTGTTCGTCGTTGGCTGCCAGCACAAGGCGATGGATCGACGACTTGTTGAACTGGAACGCGAGCAGCGCCGAGGCCTGGTAGCGGGTGAGCCCGAAGTCGGCGCGCATGGCCTGCGGCAGGTAGCGCAGCTGCTTCTCGGTGGGCGGTTCGTTGAGCCAGCGGCGGGTCTTGTGGGCGGTGTCGAGGGACTCGTTGTCGTTGAGCCAGTCGTCCGCCTTGGCCATGCAGACGCTGCGGTCGCCGACCGCCAGCAGACGGGGCGGAAGACTCCGGCCGCCACCGACCGCGTGCCAGCGCCCGTTGAGGAAGAAGATGCCGCCCCAGGCTTGGAGGCCGGTGGCCATCAAGGCATCGTCGCAGCCGAAGAGATCGCACCAGCGGAAGTTGGAGCGCTTGAGCAGGTCTATCTCCGTCATGACGAAGTCGTCCATGGCTTCCGCCTGCTCGGCCGGATCAATGGTCCACTCGAAGCCGCACAGTGGGCATTCGCGGCAGCCGAGCGGGACCAATGCCTCGCAGGAGGGGCACTCCTTGGTGGGCGCCTGCCCCTGGTGCTGGTGGCCGTCCAGGTTGGCCTCCTGCTCCAGCGAGCCGTGCATGAGGGTCGCGGTGCCGAAGTCGAGGACGATGCAATCGGTCTTGACCACGCCGGGATGCTCGGCCGGATCGACGGTGCGCAGCCCACGACCGATCATCTGGGTCAGTGTCGACTTGTGCGAGCTCGGTCGCAGCAGCACCACGCAGGACGTGGGCGTGTAGTCGTAGCCCTCGGTCAGCACCGCCACGTTGACGACGACTTGCGCCTCGCCGGTCTCGTACTCGGCCAGGCGCACCTTGCGCTCGGCGTCCGACAGATCACCGTGGATCAGCACGGCGCGAACGCCGGCGGCGACGAAGGCGTCGGCCACGCACTGCGCGTGGGCCACGGTGGAGCAGAACACGATGGTCTTGCGGTCGCCGGCCTTCTCGCGCCAATGACGGATCACCGCGTCGGTGATCGGCGTCCTGTTGAGGATCGCCTCCACCTCGGTCATGTCGAAGTCGGTGGCGGTGCGGCGCACCTGGGCGAGGGCCGATTGCGCGCCGACATCGATGACGAAGGTGCGCGGCGGCACCAGATGGCCGGAGGCGATGAGCTCGCCCAGGGTGATCTGGTCGGCCACGTTGCTGAAGACCTCCCGCAGCCCCTTGCCGTCGCTGCGTGCGGGCGTGGCCGTGGCGCCGAAGATCAGCGCCCTGGGGTTGCGCGACAGCACGCGATCGATCACGCGCCGATAGGACGGCGATGCGGCATGGTGCGCCTCGTCGACCACCAGCAGATCGAGCGTGGGCATCGCGTCGAGATGCGCGTCGCGTGAGAGCGTCTGCACCATCGCGAAGGTGGCGCGCCCGGCCCAGGACTTCTCCTTGGCATCGAACACCGAGGTCGCGACGCCCGGATTGACCCGGCCGAACTTCTCCCGGTTCTGGGCGGTGAGCTCATCGCGGTGCGCGAGGATGCAGGCCTTCGCGTCGGGCTCCTCCAACACGCCGCCGGCGACCGCCGACAGCATGATGGTCTTGCCGGAGCCGGTCGGGCCGATGGCCAGGGTGTTGCCGTGCAGGTAGAGCGCGGCGAGCGAGCGCTCCACCAGCAGGGCCTGACGGGGACGAAGCATCATGCCCGCAGCCCCCCTTACTGCGCCCAGCTCGGGCGGCCCGTGACCGGAGCGCGACCCGTAGCCTGGGCATAGGCGTTCGGGGTGGTGGTCGACGGCACCGGTGCACGCGCTGCCCCCATCAATGCGGCGTAGTCCTTGTGATCGGGCTGGATCGCCTGCTTGATGACTGCCTTGTCCTGGCCGTTCTGGTCCTTCTCCCAGTCGACCTTACCGAGGAACTCGATGCCGTCGAGGTCGGCGAACCCGGCGATGCGCCGCGCGTTCTGGGCCTGGGGGCTGGCGTCGCCCGGATGGACGCCGCGCGCGGAGTTCAGGATCGCCTTGACGAACGCGCGGCCCATGTTGGCCCACTCGGGACCCTTGGGGCTGTAGAGACCGATCAGCGACCACAGCTTGCGACGGGCGTACTCACCCTCCATCACCACGAATTCGCAGTTGAGGTACACCGAGCCGGTGTTGTCGTTGCGGGTGGCGTAGCCGCCGGTCCAGCCCTGGCTCGCATCGTCGAAGCCGCCGGGGCGGATGGTCATGCGCACGCGCACCAGCGTGCCCTTGGGGATCAGGTCGAACGAGGACTGCTCGTTGGCGTCGTTGAAATCGAAATAGCTCATGGTCGTGGCTCCTTATTGCTGTACGGGTTCGGAAGGCGCGGGGCGCGCGAAGTCGAGGCGTTCGAGTGCGGGGCGCGCGGGGCCGGCGATCTTGGCCATCAGCCGGCCGAGGTGCGGCTCCTCGATCTGGTCGAGGCGGCCGGAGCGGTCCTTGGCGGGGTAGCCCCAGGGGTTGAGCGTGTGGCAGACGAAGGCGCGGTAGGCGCTGCCGTCGTCGGCCTTGAGCTCGGCCAGCGTCACCACCTCGTCGACGATGCCCGGCAGCTCTAGCCCGGTCTTGGAGCCGTCGATCTGCAGCTGGAAGACGCGGCGATTGAAGTCGTCGAGACGCTCGTCGAGGATGCCGACGAACCACACGTTCTTGCCGCGCGTGTGCTGCAGGTGGGTGAGCCAGGCGATCATCTCCTGGCCCATCAGCCCGTAAGCGCCGCGGGTGTCGGGCTTGCCGGTCTTCTCGGAGTAGGCCTGCGGCTGGCCCTTGCACCACTGCAGGCACAGACGCCCGGCGACGGTGATCGAGTCGACGAACACGGTGTCGTAGCGGTCGAGCACGGTCGGGTCGCCGAAGCGCGCGCAGACCGCGTCGAAGTGGGCCTGGCTGAAGGGCTGGTCCTCGCGCAGCGCCGGGTTCGGACCGCCGATGAACACCGCGAAGTCGCGGCACTCCTGCCAGGTGCGCGGGCGGATGGTGTCGCCCGCCCAGCCCTCGACGGCGAGGTCGCCCGCCTCGAGGTCGAAGAACAGCGTCGCCTCGGGCGCCAGCGTCCAGAGCTGCGAGGTCTTGCCGATGCCGCTCTTGCCGACCAGCACGCCTTTCACGCCGCGCTTCTCGGCCAGGCGTTGGTCGGCGGAGATGATGGGGAGGGTCATGAGCGGCCTCCTTTGTCGGCGAAGGCGTCTCCGATCCGGTGCGCGCCCAGTGCGCCATGTTTGCGGGCGAGGTCGTAGAGCTCCCGCAAGGCGTTCATGCGGCGGCTGATGGGCCGGACCTCGTTTTCGAGGGCGATGACGGCGAAGGCGATCTGGTCCAGGGTGGCTTCTTCGATGGCCACGTCGGCGCCATTCGTCCCGATCCGTTCCGGCAGGGACTCCAGCAGATAGGGGTGCTGCTTTTTCAGCTTGTCGAGCAAAGTGCGGTTCTTGAACATGACGGTCACTCCTCCAACAGGGCGAGACGGAATCCGGGCTTGCCGGTCTTGAGGGTGCGGGCGGGGGCGAAGGCGCTCTTCAGCGACTCCGGCCAGGCGTTGAACTTGGTCTCGGAGACGCGGTAGGCGGTCTCGACGTACTCGGCGGGGTCCTCTCCGCCCTCGGCGATGCGGCGCACGATCTCGGCGAGCCGCTTCTGATCCCACTCGACCCGCTTGGGTAGGTCGGCAGTGACGCGCACGTGGCCGTCATCGAAATGCACGATGCCGGTGTCCTTGCCGGCGGCCAGGCGCAGGGCATGGGCGCGGTCGGCGTATTTCAGTTCGAGTGCCCGGTCGATGTGCTCGACGATGGCGCGGGCCACCGAGAGCAGATCGGCGGCATCGTTCTTCAGCTGGAACAGCGCCTCGCTTTGCAGCGCGGCCAGCTCGCCGGCCGGCGTGGCGAGAACCTGGTCGGGGGTGAGGCGGCTCATGCCACACCTCCCGCGCCGACGCGCTCGGAGGTGCTCTTGCGCAGGCACTCCGCCTCGTAGGACTCGACGTCCTCGACACGGTAGAGCACGCGCCCCTGGATCTTGAGAAAGACCGGCCCGATTCCTTCGGAGCGCCAGCGTTCCAAGGTGGCTTCGCTGACGCCCCAACGGTCGGCCAGTTGGCGTTGGTTGAGGTGTTTGATACTCACGATTCGCTCCTTACGGGTTGTTGCGGAAACGTGAGGTCATTCTGGGTTTCAGGGGGTGGGCAAACCGGCGGGCAAAGCGGGCAGGATGGGCGGGCAAATCGTGCAAATCGGCCATGCGCAGAGACGGAAAAGAAAAAGGCCCGGAGTGGTTGGCTCCGGGCCCTTATCGGGGGTGGAAATGCGGGGTGGTCAGCCGGGAGGCGGGAACGGATCTTTGCCGTAGCTGTTGCGCTCGCGGATCTTCCCGTCCTCGCCCTGGATGAGCACCTCGCTGCCCTGGTTGCGCGCGATGTCGCGTGCGCGCTCGAAGGCTTCCTGTTGCGTATCGTGTACGGAGGTCAGGCGGTCGTTGCCTTCCCCCCGGACACCCCACTTGTCGCCGTTGCGGACGACCCACTGGTTCTTACCACTCATGTCATTCACCTCATCGAGATCGAAGTTGAACTGCCGGATGAAAGGATTGCGCTTCGTTGGGTGCATCACCTCCTTTGGTCGTTGACGAATTCGGGTTTCAGCCAATAGTGACCGTCGTTGTCGTGGGCGACGAAGGTGCGGTAGACGGCCTTGTGCCGCTTGCAGATGTCCGCGCCCTTGCACTTGTCGACATCGATTTCCAAAGCGTCGGCGATGGTGCGTTTATGGACGGGATCGCCGCCGCCCTGCGCGAGTACCGAAAGAAAGCCGTAGACCTGGGGCGACAGTGCGTGCCGCTCTCCGTCGATCAGTGCGATGCGGCCGGAGTGCATGAGCCGCAGGGAGGTTTCCGAATCCCGTTCGCCGATCCCGGCGGAACCGTCGAGGTATGCGTCGAGATTCTCGATGACGAAGCCGGCCTTGCGGAGATGCGCCACGGCACGCAGCGGAACGACGAGATGGCCGGCGGCCTGGATCGCTTGGGCGACGTCGGGTGTAGTGGTGATGAGGACGCCGCAGCCGGGTGCGCAGGCGGTGCGCAAACGAGCTTCGATGATGGGCGTCAAGGCCGGGTCGCTCAGCCTCCGACCGAAGAAGATAGTGCGCCGCTTTCGTCGATGTTCGATCTCGCCCAGGCGCCACAGCGCTGTCGGAACCATCTCTTCATGTTGATACCGTCCCGCAAGGCCCAGGGCCGAGGCGAGCCACCGGACGATGCGCGTGATGTCCACCCTGAGCCGTGTCACTTGATCACTGGCCAGATCCACCCAGCCGCAGTCCGTGCAGTACCCCTGGCGGCCTCCTTGCTCGAAGCGAATCCCCTCCAGATCGCCCATTCCGCACCAGGGACAGAGGATGCTCGATCCGACACCATCACCCGCCCCGATGGCGCCGAGGTCGAGGAGATGCCGATAAGCATCCATTTGTCCGGAATACCGGGCGGCATCCGGATGGAGGCTTCCCTCGGATTCCTCGACGAGCCCGCAGAGCAGGCCGAAGGCGATGTCGTTGCGCGCCTGCACGGCGGCTTCTACGCGACCAGGGCCAGTTCGACCTCGGTCGGTTCGGAGACGCGCCAGGCACGCAGGAGGCGCTCAGCGAGCTTGGCGTCCTCCTCTGCCATGTCCTGGAGGTTGGAGATCCCCGATTGCTTGAGGTCGATGTTCAGTACGCGACCGCGCTTGCCCATTTCGGCAGGGGCGAAATAGATGCTGATGAGGGCCTCGACGATATTGAACGGACCGCGGAACAGGTCGTGGTCCTTCAGGTGGGCGCTCGATGCAGCGAGCACGCAGTGTTCGGCCTGATCCGCCGGTACGCCTACCCAGAAGTCGCAGATCGGCGCCCTCGTGCTCCTGAGCCGGGCGCGGCGGAGGCGAATGCGATCAATGCCGTGGGCGGCGAGGTCGATGTCGCTGTCCTCCGGAAGGTCCAAGCCGTGCCGCAGCCGGTTGAGATAGAACATCGGCTGCTTCACTGCCTCGGGCTTGACCTCCTGTTTCAGCAGATGGCGTGCGAAGAGCGTCACCAGCGGCTGGTGGACCTTGGCGCCGCCCCGGCCGACGGTGTCGACGATGCCGGATGCGGGAAAGTAGACCAGCGCGAGATTGGTCGCCGGGCGGGTCGTTCGGCGGCGCATGCCCTCCTCGACGAACTCCACCAGATCGTTGGGATCGTCCTCCACGTAGACGCTGATCTGCACACCGCCGTCCAGGTGACGGTCGCAGACGTCCACATGGCAGGCGCGCCGTGGTCCCTTGCGTTTCGAGAGCACCTCGGACAAGGCGGCCTGCAATCCCTCGATGTCGGCAGCCTCTCGGGACACCGGTTCGGTCACCTTGATGGCTTGCCGTTTCCACGACCGCTTGCCGACGCCGAGATCGAATTGGAGCAGCGCCTCCGCCGTCATGAAGGTGTTCGGCCAGTTCACCAGCACCCACAAGGCCCGTTCGGCGTGGTTGCGCAGTTTTCCGAAGTCCTCCCGAATGGCCGCGTCGTTGTCGCTGGCGTTGAGGATCGCATCGATGCCTTTCTGGGTCGCGAGGGCGTGGGCATGGCGCAGTTCCGCGTGCAGCAGTGCCTGTTGATCCGGTTCGAGTTCCTCCAGGAGGGCGATCAGGGCATCGGAAAATGCCTTTTCCTCGGCGTTCCAGTCAAAAGATTCGGGGATGGCGATGGAACGGGAGGACAGATACGCCTGCCAAGTGGTGGCCGGAACCTGACGGGCGAGGTGACGAGGGTTGAACGCGGTCATGCCTTTCTTCTCCTTCTTCAAACGGACGATGCCCGGCGCCGCCACATCCCACCAAGGACGCGAACGTTCGGTGTGCCGAACGTTTCGGATTGTCTCGGACTGATGCTGGGTTTGTCAAGCAGGTACGAAATCGTTCGGCGTAGTGGTAACATCTTCGGCCAGACGCAGAACGATTAGGAGATACCGGTGCCATCGCCCTTGGGGGACAAGATCCGCGCATTGCGGAAACAGAAGAAGCTCAGCCTTGAGCAGTTGGCCGAACTGACCGACTCCAGCAAGAGCTACATCTGGGAGCTGGAGAACAAGGACGAACCGAAGCCCTCGGCTGAGAAGATCGGCAAGATCGCTGCCGTACTCGAGGTGACTACAGAATTCCTGCTCACCGAGTCGGCGACCACGCCGGACGAAGAAGTGCTCGATGAGGCCTTCTTCCGTAAGTACAAAAGCATGTCCGAGCCGGACAAGAAGAAGATCCGCAAGATTCTCGACGCGTGGGAAGATGAATGACAGACGCCAAGAAGCCCATGGCCGAGGCCAACCGCATCTCGGCCATGCTCAACACGGTTCTCGGGGCGGATCGGTTTCCCGTCAAGGTCGATGAGCTCGCCCTGGAGTACTCGCGCCAGTGTTTCGCCGACTCGCCGATCGACAAGATCCGGGGGGAGGATCTGGACGGCTTCGACGGCCTCCTGGCGGCCAACAAGACGCGGTCGAAGTGGCTGATCCTCTACAACAGCGCCACTCCATCGGAGGGACGCAAGCGCTTCACGATCGCGCACGAGTTCGGTCACTACATCCTCCATCGCCATCAGCAGGATCGTTTCGAGTGCGGTGACGACGACATCGAGACCGGTGACAACGACGAGCGGGACATCGAGGCCGAGGCAGATCTTTTCGCGTCGACCCTGCTGATGCCGCTGGACGACTTTCGGCGTCAGGTCGACGGGCAGCCGATCAGCTTCGATCTGCTGGGTCACTGCGCCGACCGCTACGGCGTCTCGTTGACCGCGGCAGCTCTGCGCTGGACCGAGATCGCGCCCAAGCGGGCAGTGCTGGTCGCCAGCCGCGACGACCACATGCTGTGGGCCAAGTCGAACAAGGCGGCGCTCAGGTCTGGCGCCTACTTCGCGACCCGCAGGAACACCATCGAACTACCGCACGATGCTCTGGCGCACAGCTACAGCGCCTTTGACATGGCCGACAGCCGGACGGGGCGTGCGCAGTCCTGGTTTGCCCGTGAACCTGCCAGCATGCCGATCACCGAAATGACCCGCGTCGCGGGCCAGTACGACTACACGCTGACACTGCTACTGCTGCCGGAAGCGGAGTGGCAGGGGGCACATCATGACGACGAAGAGCCGGAGGAAGACACCTACGATCGCTTCATCCGCAACGGCCAGTATCCGGTGCGGTAGCTCATGGCGGATCGATCATGAGCGCCCACAAGTGGCAATTCGCCTCCCGTTTCCGCCGTCATGCGTTCGGCTGGCGATCCGACACGCCGGTGCAGCGGATCAAGGAAGCCATCGCGGAGATCAAGCAGGTCGCCCGCAAGGAGCCTGTGCTCGCGGCTGAGGGTGCCATCACCTTGCTCGAAAAGCTCTCGCCGGCCCTGGAACAGGTCGACAGTTCATCGGGCGCCCTGGGTTCGGCCGTCAACAAGGCCATCGACACCCTGGTGCCCATCATCGTCAAAGCGGATGTCGAGCCACAGCTGCGGCAACGCTGGCTGGAGCGTTTGTGGCAGGCGCTGCAAGACGACGAAATGCCCTACATCGAACTGCTGGGCGACTACTGGGGCGAGCTGTGCGTGACGCCAGAGCTGGCATCGCACTGGGCCGACGAGTTTATGCCTGTCGTCGAAAGCATGTGGAGCCCGCAGGCGCCCGGCCACGGATTTTTCAAGGGCACGAGTGCCTGCCTGGCGTCCCTGTTCGCGGCAGGCCGCCATCAGGAACTGCTGGCGTTGCTCGAGAAGGCGCCTTTCAAGTGGTGGCATGACCGGCGCTGGGGAGTGAAGGCACTGTCGGCGATGGGCAGGAAGGCGGAGGCGATCCGCTACGCCGAGGAATCACGTAGTCTCAATGACCCGGGGTGGCAAATTGCGCAAGCCTGCGAGGCCCTCCTGTTGTCCTCCGGATTGACCGACGAGGCCTACCGGCGTTACGCCTTGGAGGCGAATCAGGGCACAACGAACCTGGCGACGTTTCGTGCCATTGCCAAGAAGTATCCCAACAAGCAGCCGGAAGCGATCCTGCGCGACCTGATTGCCAGCACGCCCGGCGCCGAGGGCAAATGGTTTGCCGCCGCCAAGAACGCGGGGCTGTTCGCCGTCGCTGCTCAACTGGCGACACGCAGCCCGACCGATCCGCGCACCTTGACCCGCGCCGCCCGCGACTTTGCCGTGAAGCAGCCTGACTTCGCGCTCGCCGCCGGCCTGGCCGCGTTGCACTGGATCTCCCTCGGACATGGCTACGACATCACCGGGGCTGATGTGCTCGATGCTTATTCGGCAGTCACGCAGGCGGCGGCAGGCGCAGGCGTCCCTGCCCAGCGCGTCAACGAGCAGATCCGGGAAATGATCGCCAGCGCTCAGCCCGGAAATTCGCTGATGGAGACGATCCTCGCCCGTCATTTATCGCACTGACAGGGACCGGCTTTTCGCCACAGCCCGCATCAGTCCGCACGCCTCCGAAACTCCCTCATGGTGTCGGCGGCAGTCCGTCCTGACAATTTCGCTTCATGCGAGTTGGACAGACGGGACCGCTACCGATGCATCGATTCAACCATCTACCACCCGACCGGATGACGCCGGAACAGCGTCGGCGTGAGATTGCGTCACTGCTGGCGAACGGATTGGTGCGCTTGCGCAACGGAGGTGCTGCGCAGTCCGCAAATATGGCCGCAGAGAGCGAGTTTGAGCTTGGCTTTTCCGGCAACCAGCGCGTTCATTCAGACCCCGTCAACAAGACAACTACGGAGTCAGAATGAGCACGCCGAAAGAGACATTTTCACCGCCGCCATCGGTGGCGGCGCAAATCGCCCGGTTGCCCGATCTGCCGATGGCCGAGATCAGGGCGCTCTGGAAAAAGCTGGTCGGTGAGGACGCGCCCACGCACAACCGCCAGTTCCTTGAGCGACGCATCGCGTACCGGCTGCAGGAAGCAGAATTTCGCAAGGCCAATGCCGGCCTGCTGGATCGCAACAAGCGGCGGATCGCCGATCTGGTGGAAACCGGCAAGGTCAGGAAGCGTGACCGCGATTATCGGCCGGCGGCCGGCACGGTGCTGACCCGGGAATACAAGGGCGTCGAGTACAGGGTTGTCGCGACCGCCGATGGTCAGTACGAATTCCAGGGGCGCACCTTCGCCAGCCTTTCGATGATCGCCCGCGAGATCACGGGCACACGGTGGTCCGGTCCGCTGTTCTTCGGACTCAAGCCGTCGGCCAATCCCAAGCCCGGCGCGAGGAAGGGAGGCCGGCGATGAGCGAAGTTCTGAAGCGTCGCATGCGCTGCGCGGTCTACACGCGCAAGTCCACGGACGAGGGCCTGGACCAGGAATACAACTCCATCGATGCGCAGCGCGACGCGGGCCATGCCTACATCGCCAGCCAGCGCGCCGAGGGCTGGATTCCAGTTGCCGACGATTACGACGATCCCGCGTTCTCGGGCGGCAACATGGACCGGCCGGCGCTCAAACGGATGTTGGCGGATATCGAGGCCGGCAAGATCGATGTGGTTGTCATCTACAAGATCGACCGCCTGACACGCAGTCTGGCGGACTTCTCCAAGATGGTCGAAGTGTTCGAGCGGTATGGGGTGTCCTTCGTCTCGGTCACGCAGCAGTTCAACACCACCACCTCGATGGGGCGGCTGATGTTGAACATCCTCCTGTCCTTCGCCCAGTTCGAGCGGGAGGTGACCGGCGAGCGTATTCGCGACAAGATCGCCGCCAGCAAGCGCAAGGGCATGTGGATGGGCGGCGTGCCGCCACTTGGCTACGACGTCGAGAACCGCCGGCTGGTCCCAAACGAAAGCGAGGCCAAGCTGGTCCGCCACATCTTCCGCCGTTTCGTCGAGCTCGGCTCCAGCACGATGCTGGTCAAGGAGTTGAGGCTGGACGGCGTGACGTCGAAATCCTGGACCACGCAGGACGGCAAGGTCAGGGAAGGCAAGCTGATCGACAAGAGTTTGGTGTACAAGCTGCTCAACAACCGCACCTACCTCGGCGAACTGCGCCACAAGGAGCAGTGGTACCCGGCCGAGCATCCGCCGATCATCGACCGGGAGCTGTGGGATCAGGCTCACGCCATCCTGGCCACCAACGGCCGGGTCCGCGGCAATACCACGCGGGCGACCGTGCCCTATCTGCTCAAGGGCATCGTGTTCGGCAACGATGGTCGGGCGCTGTCGCCCTGGCACACCACGAAAAAGAACGGGCGCCGCTATCGCTATTACGTCCCGCAACGAGACTGCAAGGAATATGCGGGAGCGTCCGGGTTGCCGCGCTTGCCGGCCGCCGAACTGGAATCGGCGGTGCTCGACCAGTTGCGCGCGATCCTGCGCGCGCCTGATCTCCTGGGCGAGGTGTTGCCGCAGGCGATCGAGCTCGACCCGACCCTGGACGAGGCGCAGGTCACGGTGGCCATGACCCGGCTCGACGCGATCTGGGATCAGCTGTTTCCTGCGGAGCAGAGCCGAATCGTCCGGCTGCTGGTCGAGAAAGTGATCGTGTCGCCCAACGACCTCGAGGTGCGGTTGCGCGCCAACGGCATCGAGCGTCTGGTGCTGGAGCTGCGTCCCGAGCCCGCCGAGCAGACGGAGGAGGCGCTGGCATGAGTGACATCCGCATCCTGAAGACCGGCGAGCCGGACATCCTCCAGACGAGTGACGGCAGGTTGACCCTGTCCGTGCCGATCCAGATCAAACGCCGCAGCGGGCGCAAGCTGGTCACGCTGCCGAGCGGCGAAACCGCTCCCGTGCGGCCGTGGGACGTAACCCCGACGCCGCTCCAGTTGGCGCTGGCGAGGGGGCATCGCTGGCTGGCCATGCTCGAGTCGGGGGAAGCGAAATCACTGAAGGAGATCGCCGCGCGGGAGGGGATCGACAACAGCTACGTGAGCCGGATGGTCAACCTCACCACGCTGGCGCCGGACATCGTGGCCGCGATCCTGGACGATACGCTGCCGAATCACATCACCCTGTTCGACTTGGCGGTGGACCCGCCGGCGTTGTGGGATGAGCAGCGCGCGCGGATTGGGCTTGGAAGTGGCTGACCTCACGCCAGCCGATTAACCTTGTCCTGGATGGCGGCGCAGGTTTCCAGAATCGCATCGAACTCCGGCTGATCCGACAGCAGCAGGCCATCCTCACGCATCGCCGCAAAATCCTGCGCCAACGCCGTGCGCGATGCGCCTTCCGGTACCAGCTTGATCGAGCCGCTCACAGCCTCGACGTAGTCGATCTTGCCGCCGTTGGCATCCTTCTCGGCGAAGAACATCGACTTGTGCTCGGCCACCTGATGCGCCAGTTGCCGATCGGCGGCCGCCTTGTCGAAATGCTCGGTTCGCGCCAGCGCCGCCAGGTCGTACCAATGACGTGAATAGCGTTCGCCGCGCAGGCGTGCCTGACGGCAGTAGACGTGTGCGGCCGTGGCCTTCTCCCAGAACGTACGTTCGGCGGCCATGACCAAGGGCCGTGCCGTCGGAAAGGTCACGCCCTCGATCCACGGCGCGATGTCGCAAGCCACCGGATGGAACTGATGCGGCTCGCCCGTGGCCCGCGCCCCAAACTCCAGTTGGACAGTCGCGGAGACATAGCCCGTGCCGGTCTTCACGGCGGGATAGGCGATGATCAGCTTGTCGCGCTCCTGGCCGGCGAGACTCAAGTCCGCCTGCAAGCCGCTCGCGGCCAAGGCGTCTTCGATGACCGGGCGTACCGTCTGCTCGATCCACTCGGGAAGCCGTGCGCGTACCGCGCGAGTGATCTTCTTCTCTTGGCTCATCGATGCCGGAATCGGATTGCCTTCGCGCAGCAGATCCGGCACCAGGGCGCGGATGTCGTAGGTCAGATCGATGTCTTCCGAAAAGCGGTCGATGACCTTGTAGACCTTGGAAAGCGACGTGCCGCCCTTGAACGTCAGCGTGTCGGCGATGGGGGAGGCGTAGATTGCCGAGAGCGTCCACACCACCCAGATGTCTTTTTCCAGCAGGTGTGCCGGGCGGCCGCTCTGGGCCGCCGCGTATTCCACGGCCTCGACCCGATCAGCCTGGCTGAGCGCGAACCAGGACTCAGCCATGCGCATTCATCTCGCTGACGGCGCGGGCCATCCATCCCGGCAGGGCCGCCCGCGCGGCCTGCAAGGCGGCCCATTCTTCCGTGGGCAGTTGGGCATGCAGGATGTGCAGGGCGGAGGGCGCCTGCTCGGGTCCCAGCCAGGACAGGGCGCGAATGGCCTTGCCGGCCGGGCGCTTGCCGAGCGCGAGCTGCCAGCGGCTGCCGTGCTTGAGCTCGACGGTGCGGTTACCCAGGCGCAGCTTGCGCGTGGGCCCCGACGTCAGAAAGATCTCCCGGGTCGGCACCTGCGTGGTCAGCCCCAGCGCATTGGCTTCCGCCGCGCCGTTGGGCACGACGACTTCACCGTGGGTGGACGCGATGGCTTCGACGACCGCCTCGGTCGAGGGCGGGCGGGAACCGAAGCGGCTGGCCACCGGCAGGGCGTAGGCCCCCCGTCCGACGCGCAGCAACTTCCCCTCGCGTGCCAGCCTGGCCAGTGCCTGATCCACCGCGGCCCTCGACGCCAGATGCAGGAATTCCTTGGGCGAGATCAAGCCTCCCTCCGGGAGGGCCTGGGCGGCGGACAGAATGGCTTCGCTGAGGTGGCTCATGGGGCGGTCTCCGTTTGTCAGAAGTATATATCTGTTTCTGACATCTTTCAAACCGCCTCGGCGTCGGCATGAACGGTGTGGTTTCCTTTGGTCGGGCGATGCTTCGATCCAACCGCTTGATTCGTCCGCGCGTAACTCGTTGATTTTTAGGCGTGGCGATTGCGGCCTTTGCGGACTTCGGGCCAGTTTCCCGGAGCGAGGCCGGAGAGAACAACGGCCGGGAGAGAGAGGAAGGTGGCCCTGGACGGGGCCATGGGCCGGATGCCGAAGTCCGCAGGCTTCCGCAGGAGTCCCCGCGAACACGCGGGAGCCGGCGCGATCAGGCAAGAAAAAACCCCAACCGAGAATGGTTGGGGTTTTGTTATTGGTGGAGGCGGCGGGAATCGAACCCGCGTCCGCGAGCCCTCCGCCCGGAGG
>CAYWYS010000039.1:0-28540 GCA_964462675.1 uncultured Thioalkalivibrio sp. | reverse complement strand
ACTGCACCCGGTGCATCTCGCGCAAGGACGCGGAGCGCAGCACGTCGTCGCCCTGCTCCAGCACGCGGAACTGCCACATGGCGAACTTCGCCAGGTCAGTGACACTGGAGGCGAAGCCGGCGGCCGGCGCGATGCCGCGCGCCTGGAACGGCGCGACCACGGCCCGGGTGCCGTCCCGCTGCAGGGCCGTATGACCGACCGCCAGGCGCTGGCCATGCAGTTCCACCGGGATTTCCGTGAAGGTGCTGCTCATGTCCAGCGGGGCGAGAATGTGGTTGCGGATATACGCGTCAAAAGTCTCGCCGGAGGTCTCGACCACGATCTCGCCGGCCAGCGTCAGGCCAAGATTGGAGTACTGGTAATAGCGCGCGGCCGGATAGAGCGTCTGCTGTTCGCCGAGGCGCTGGCGGATCTGTTCGCGTGTCGGGAACGGGTAGTCCGGATCGGTCCAGTAAGGGAAGTCCGATTCGCGCGGCAACCCGGCGGCATGGCTCAGCAGGCCGCGCACCGTGATGGACTCGCCATCGGTGTGCACGTTGTCGATGTTGAACCAGTCGAGATGCAATGCGACCGGGTCGTCGAGCCGCAGCTTGCCTGCGTCGCGCTGCTGCATGACCGCGATGCTGGTGAACAGCTTGGAGATCGAGCAGATGCTGAACAGCGTCGCGGCCGTCACCGGGGAGCCGGTGGCCGGATTCGCCAACCCGAATGCACGCGTGGCGAGCAGCTCCTGGTCGTGCACGATGCCGAGTGACACGCCCGGCACGCGGTTGATGGCGGCCTGGAACTCGACCCACTCCGCCCAGAGCTGGATCGCGTCGGACACACGCGGATCATCCGCGAGGCGGGGTGGTGCGGCCGAGGCGGCCGCTGCGCAGCTCAGCAACGACACACACAAAACCATGGCGAGATGTCGTATGAATGCAGCCGGCCGCGCGAGGACCGCGATGCTCATGGCGCGCACTCGTAGTCGTCGGCGCCGATCGGCCGGCACTGCGGCGGGTAGCCGTGCGCGCGCCAGAACGCAGGAACCCCGACCTGCTCGAGCATGCGCTTGAACGCCGGGGACACGCGCAGGCCCTCGAAGGCGGGGTCCCAGAACTCGACCTGCGTCACATACAAGGCTGCATCGTCCGCTGCGAGTTCATAGTCGCGCAGCAGCAGGGCAATCTGGAATTGCGAGTGCCTCAGACCAGGGTTGCGCTGAAGCACGGCCGCCACGTCCGGCGGCGCATGGCCGTCGTGCAGCATCGCGATGACCGCCCGCTGGACCTCGAGCGGCCAGTCCATGTCGCGCATCAGCAGGATGGCCGCAAACCGGTCGCCGCGCCGGATCAGCGGCTCAACGAAGCTGTTGCCGCGATTGTGCGTGAAACCGCCGGCCATGCCCTGCTCGTACAGGTCCAGCGCCGTGTCGATGTCCCCTTGGAAAAGCCGGTTCAAGGCCTTCCAGCGCAGGCAGTTCCCGTAGGCCGGATCGATGGCCAGGCAATGGTCCAGGTCCGCAAGCGACCGCTCGAGAAAGCCGAGGCTGAACCAGAGAATGGCGCGCCAGAGATAGGCCGTGGCGTTCTTCGGATCCGCATCGATGGCGCGATCGAGCAGTTCGCGCGCTGCCGGAAAATTGATCGGCGAAGAATAGGAGACGATCAGCGACCGGGCAGCCCAGGGCATGGACAGCGCCGGATCCAGCGCAAGCGCGCGCTCCGCGGCCTGCTCCGCGAGGACCAGCAACCCGGGCTGGTCGATGGAAGGATACGAGGCCACCCAGTCGACGAGGATCGCGCTGGCCGCCGCCAGTCCCTCCCAGCCGCGCGCGAACTCCGGGTCCAGCGCCACCACCTGCTCGAACAGTCGTACCGACTCGTCCAGCTGCTTGCGGTTGATAAAGAGTTCCCGGGCCTTCAGGTAGAGCTGATAAGCGTCCACATTGTCAGTGTCCGCGCGCACGGTGACGGCGCGCTCGGGTTCGCCGCTGCCCAGCGTGCCGCGCAGCGCCGCGACGATCGCATTGGCGATCTCGTCCTGGATGGCGAAGATGTCGGTGAGCTCGCGGTCGTAGGTCTCCGACCACAGGTGCCGGTCATTCACCGCATCGATCAGCTGGGCGGTGATGCGCACCCGGTTGCCGGACTTGCGCACGCTGCCCTCGAGAATGTGGTTGACCTTGAGCTCACGCGCAATCACCGCCGCACCCAGCTCGCGGCCCTTGTAGGCAAAGGACGAGGTGCGCGAGGCCACGCCGATGTCGTCGATCCGCACGAGCACGTTCAGCAGTTCCTCGGAAATGCCGTCGGCGAAGTACTCGTTCTCCGCGTCCGCACTCATGTTGACGAAGGGCAGCACCGCAATCGACTTCGAATCCGGGGTCAGACCCCCAACTTCGGTAACCGGGGTCTGACCCCGAACGTCAGAAGCCGGGGTCAGAGACGTTGTTTCTGGCGCGGGCGCGGTCCGCAGGAACCAGCCGGCGCCCAGTCCCACGCCAAGCGTGACCAGCAAGGCCGTGACGAACACCGTGCGCTTGCCGAGCAGCGCCGGCATGGACTCGCCGGCCACCGGCGCGTCGGTCTTGCGGATGCCCTCGGGCGTCACTTCCAGCGCCCAGGCCAGCACCAGCGCGATCGGGAAGCCGAGCACGCACAGCGCCACGATCAGCGTGACGGCCCATTCCGGCACGCCGAGCCGCGGCAGCATGACGTCGGCCGCCTGCACGACGGCAAAGGCCGTGGCCGCGTACACCACCGCGACACGGAACACCTTGCGGCGCTTGAGCTCGGCCCAGAGCGAGTGATCCGCGCTCAACCGCCGGCCGCCTTGCGCGAATACTGCGCGGCCAGCGCCCGCATCGCCGGGTGCTCGCGATGCGGGTCGAACACCGGGTCGAGAATCAGCCCGTCGAAGCCCCAGTACCTCATCTCGAGCTGCAGGTAGCCATCCATGGCGTGCGCCAGAGCCTCGCTGTCGGCGACCATGGCCAGGACCAGCAATTCCTGCTTGAGCGCTTCCGACCGCACCATGACGTCGCGCGTGACAGTGGGATGCTCGAGGGCGCGTCGCACCGAGTCGCGCGCGGCCGCTGTATCGCCGAGGATCGCCAATGCCTGCGCCCGGGCCAGCAGCGCGCGGTAGTCCTCCGGAGCGTCATTCAGCAATTCGTCGAGCTGCGCCAGGGCAGTCCGCGCCTGGCGCAGGGCGTCGTCCTGCCGGCCTTCCGCGCGTGCGAGGTAGGCACGCAGCAGCGCGACCGGCGCCATGCGCGACTGGTCTTCCAGCAAATCGGTTTTCAGCGTATCCAGCGCCGTGGCTGCCCGCCCGAAATCCCGCTCCAGGAAAGGCACTGTAAAAAAGGCCTCTCTGCTGAACGAGGTGATTTCGGACTCTGTGCCGGCGGGCAGCGCCGCCAGCATGGCGCCCATCGGCCCGGTGTCGCCGAGCCTCTGCAGGCGCAATTCCGGATAGATAAGAGTGTCGGCGTGCTGGACGCCTGGCAGCTCCAGCAGGCGCTGGTTCCAGCGCGCAGCGGCATCGAGATCCCCCAGCAGCGCGTGCGTCTCCACCAGCGAACGGAGGACTTCACGTGCGCGGGGATCGAGCAGCACCGCGGCATTCAGCGCGGCCAGCGTCTCCGCCGACCGGCCGGCGCGGCGCTGAATAAAGGCGCGCAGGGCGATGACATCGGCGCTTCCCGGCAGGCCGCGCGAGGCGCGCTCAAGTTCCTCGAGCGCAAGGTCATAGTCGAGGTAGGCCCGGTAGTGGAACTCCGCGTTCGCGAGCCGCAATTGCGGGTCATCGGGCGCCAGCACGAGGGCGCGATCCAGCCAGCGGCGGCCCTCGAGCCGGTCGGCGTCGCGCCGCGTGATGAACCAGAACAGGTTGGTGTGTTCCCGGCCCAGCTCGCCCATCGCCAGCGCAAATCCGGGGTCACGCTCCAGCGCCGCCGCGTACAACGCGAGGCGCCTGCGGATCGACAGCTCGGTCCATTCGTCGCGCGTGGCACGCGCACGCAGGTAGAGATCGAGCGCCTCCGTGCTCTTCGTCGGCGCCGCGACTACGACCGCCGCGCCCGCCTCGGCGCCCAGCGCGCGCCCCAGCGCCGCGGAAATGGCCACGGCAATTTCGGACTGGATGTCGAACACGTTTTCCGGGGTCAGCTCGCGGTCGAAGGTGTCGGCCCACAGGTGCGCGTCGGTGGCGGTGTCGATCAGCTGGGCATTGATGCGCACGCGCCGCCCGGCGCGCTGCACGGCGCCCTCCAGCACGCTCGCCACGCCCAGCTCCTCGCCGATCTGGCGCACGTTCTTGGTGGTGTCGCGATACTCCATCATCGAGGTGCGCGAAATGACCCTCAGTTCGCCATTGCGCGCCAGCTGGGTCAGCAGGTCGTCGTGAATGCCGTCCACGAAATAGGCGGTGTCGGGCTCGGCGCTGCGGTTGGTGAACGGCAGCACGGCGATCGAGCCGGGCGGCACCTCGAAAGGCGGCGGCTCGAGCCGCGCGCGCGGCGCCGGGGCCTCCGCGATCGGCAGTCGCTCGGGAGCTGCTGCCCGCCCTTCGGCGCCGGGGGCCTGCTGCCCCGTCAATGCCGGACCGAGGTGCTGCCAGACCAGCAGCACCACCACCAGCACCACGGCCAGCAGCGTGATGACGTCCAGCCGCCGCGCCTGCGGGCTGGCGTCGCGCGCGTTCCAGCCGTCGTCGCGCCGCACGCCTTCCGGCGTCACTTCGAACACCCAGGCAAGCGCGAGCACCGGCACGAAGCCGAGCAGCAGCAGCGCGATCAATGCCTTGCCGACCCACTCGGGCGCGCCGGTGAAGCCGAGCAGGATCTCCGCCACCTGCAGCACCAGCCAGCCGACCACGACATAGGCGGCCGCGACGCGGAACACGTTGCGGCGCTTCAGTTCGGCGTACAGGCTCATCGCTCACACTCCAGCCGCGGTGTGGGCGCCGCGACGCGCCGACAGAAATCGGGGTCGCCATAGCGGTCCCAGAACGCGATCAGTCCTTCCCGCTCGGCCAGTTCCATGAAGCGCGGGTGCTCCCGGAACGGTCGGTCCACGGCCGACCAGCTCATCAACAGCAGGATCTGGCCCAGGGAAGGCTTCCGGCGCAGCGCCTCGACAATCGCGTCGTCGGCCAGGCCAACGAACAGGTACAGCTGCGTCCACTCGGCGTCGGGCCACGCGCGTACCGCCGCGGCGATGGCGGCGCGCGCCGCCTCCCGCTGCGCGGGATCGGCCACCGCCGGTGCCACGCGCTCGTGGGTCTCGCGGTGCGCATCGGCAATCCGCCCGTCGTCGCGCAGCCAGTCCTGGTAGCGGCGTGCGGGCGTCTCGCCATGACCCTTTGCCAGCGCCTGTTTCAGCAGCCACGCGCTGGCCGGCCCGCGCCAGCCGAGCGCGTGCGCGCGCTGCAGGTTCTGCTCGGCGGCCTCGGCCTCGCCGACGATGACCTGCGTGGCGCCAATCCAGCCGTAATGGATGCCGCTGAGCGGATCGAGCCGATTGGCATGCTCGAAGGCCGCGCGGGCGGCGCGCACGTGACCGGCTTCCAGCAGACTCAGGCCGTGCCACATCCGAGTGTTGGCATTGTTGGGATCATGCTCGAGCGCGCGCTGCATCAGGTCGGCCGCCTCGAGTCGCTCGCCGCGCTCGGCCGCGAGGCGCGCGCTGACCGCCAGCGCCTCCGGCTGGTCCGGCAATATCGCCAGCGCCCGCGCCGCCGCCGCACGCGACTGGGCCGCGGCTTCCTCGGATGCGACGTCGGCGAAATAGGACGGCGTGACCAGCCAGACGCCCGCCAGCGCAGCCCAGGCCTCCGCGAAGCGCGTGTCGCGCTCGACCGCCTGCTCGAGCAGTTCGCGCGCAGCGGGCAGGTTGGCACCGCGCAGTGCGAACAGCTGGCGGCCACGCAGGAAAAGCTCGTAGGCCTGCAGGTCCTCGGTAGCGCGCCGCACTTGCACGGTGCGCACGCCGAGCGTGTCCGCCAGTGCGTCGGCGATGGCCTGCGCCATTTCTTCCTGCAGCGTGAAGATGTCGGTCAGCCGGCGGTCAAAAGTGCCGGACCAAAGCTGCTGGTCGTCCGCGGCCCGCACCAGCTGGGCCGTGATGCGCAACTGGTCGTCCTGGCGGCGCACCGAGCCGTCCAGCACGTGCGCCACGCCCAGCTGGCGGCCCATTTCCCGCACACTTAGGCGCTGCTCGCGCAGCGAGAAGGACGAGGTGCGCGATGCCACGCGCAAGCCCTCGACGCGCGCGAGCACGTTGAGGATTTCTTCCGCCATGCCATCGGCGAGATAGGCGTTCGCGGGATCCGGGCTCAGGTTGGCGAACGGCAGCACTGCAATCGAGCGCGGATCGACCGGCCCGGGCGGGGCCGGCGGCATCGGCTGCACGGGCGCGGCGGGTTGCACCGGCGCCGCCGCCGACTGAACCTCGACCGGCGGGACCACCCGCTGCGGCAGGACGAATTGCTTGACGGCCGAAAACCCGACCGCCAGCAGCAGCAGCACGATGGTCACCTGGTCGGTGCGCCGCGCCGAACGGGCGTTTTCCGGATGCTCGCCGGCCGGTCCCGGATCCCGCCTGAGACCCTCCGGCGTCAGCTCGAACAGCCACGCGAACAACATCACCGGCAACAACGCCAGGCCCAGGCCGATGATCAGCCAGCGCACGACCTCGTCCGGAAAACCGAAGGCCGGGAATATCAGGTCGGCGATGGCGATCAGCAGCCACGACAACGCCAGCCAGGCGAGCCCCGCGCGCCAGACATTGCGACGCTTCAGCTCGCTGAACAAATTCATTGTGTTGCCCCCTCGTTCCTCACGGCAGGATTTCCATCCCGGCCAGCTTCGCGCGCTCGGCCGCAGCATGCCCACGGAGACGCTGCGCGATGGCCTGGAACGCCGGATCAGCGCGCCAGGCCGCAAACACCGGATCGCGGTCGAGAAACCAGGGTGTCGCAAAACCGGCCTCGGTCGTGCTTTGCAGGTAAGCCAGCGCGGCATCGCGATCGTCGTGCAGTGCGGCGATCCGCGCCAGTTCAAGGCCTGGATAAGTGCTGTCGAGGCCAAGGCCGGCAACGCCTCGCGCGAACAAGGGTTCCAGCACGGACTGGGCTGCCGAGGCCCGCTGCGTCCACTCGGGAATCTCCAGCTGCCGCTCGACCCAGGCCAGTTCCACCAGCGTCTTGGCGTGTCCCGAGCGGACCGCGTGCCCGGCGTCGAAGCCCCGCAGCTGCAGGGATTCGAGCAGGAGCCGGCGCGCTTCCGGCCACGCCCCCGCGCGAGCCGCCGCAACGCCGCGCTGGTAGGCGCCGACCGGACCGCCCCGCAGCTGGCCGACCGTGTCGAGCGCTGCCCAATCGCCGCTCCAGTCCGCCAGCGACTGCCGTGCCATGAGCTCCCAGCGGTTGTCCTCCCCCCGCGCCCGCGCGGCGCCGATCCAGGCCTCGACCAGGGCGCGGTCATCCATCGCGGCCGCAATCATGGCGACCTGGGACGCACTGAAGGGATCACCGGGACGCGCGAAATGCACAATGCGATACAGACGCAACGCATCGGCCAGACGATCCTCGCCATATGCCAGGTTGGCCAACTCTTCTTGCGCATAGTCGTTGCCGGGAAACTCGGCCAGCACTGCGTCGAGAATCGATGCCGCCTCTTCGAAATCGCGCATGAGAATCAGCTTCGAAGCCAGCCGCGTCCTCATGAACACCGACAGGGGATCGAGCTCGACGGCAGCCCGGTGCACTTCGATCATGCGCGCCATCTCGCCGAGATCGCGCAGCGTGTCGCCATAAATATTGTAGGCGTTGACGTAGTTCGGGTTGAGCTTCAGGGTGCGCTCGAAGTATTCCTGCGCACCGGACTTGTCGTTGTAAAAGCGGTCACGCACCAGGGCCATCGCGGCATGCGCCTCGGCAGCCTGCGGATCGAGCGCGAGCGCGCGACGCGCTGCCTGCTCCGCTTTCGGGAACGCCTCCGAGGACTTGAAGCCGCCATAGTCCTCGAGCCAGATCCAGGCCTCGGCGATCCCGCCGTACGCCGCCGCGAACTGCGGATCGAGCGCGATGGCCTGCTCGAACTCGTCGATGGCGCGCAGCAGCCCCGCGCGGCTCGGCTCCCGGCCGAGCTGGCGGCCACGCAGGTAATGATCGTAGGCCGCGATGTTCTTGGTGCGCGCAGCGGTCTCGGCGGGGATGTCCAGTTTCAGCCGCAGCGCCTGCACGATGGCCGCGGCGATCTCGTCCTGTACCGCGAAGATGTTCTCAAGGCGGCGGTCGAAGCTGGCCGACCACAAGTGATAGCCGGAACTGACTTCGATCAGCTGCGCCGTGACCCGCACCTGGTCGCCGGACTTGCGTACCGAGCCTTCCAGCACGGTTTCGACATTGAGCGCCCGGCCAATCTCGCCGATGTCCGCCTGCTGGCCCCTGAACTTGAACGACGAAGTGCGCGCCGCGACCTTGAAGTCCTCGATGCGCGCCAGCAGGTTCAGCAATTCTTCGGAGATGCCCTCGGCGAAATAGGCCTGGTCGCCCTCCGGGCTGAGATCATCGAAGGCCAGCACGGCGATCGAGCGCGCCGGTGCACCGGCGGCCACCAGTGCAGCGGCCGACGGCGCTTGCGCTGTCTCGAGCGGCGCCGGCGGTGCCTCCGGCCGCAGGAACCAGCCCGCGCCGAGTCCGATGCCGACCGCGACCAGCAGCGCGCTGATCGCCAGCGTGCGCTTGCCGAGCAACGAGGGCGGCGGCTGGTCGGGATCCGCCAATTGCGCCGGCGCGGTCACCCGCAGCCCGTCTGGCGTCAGTTCCAGCGCCCAGGCCAGCACGATCGCAACTGGAAATCCGAGCACCACGAGGAACACGATGAAGTTCATGCCCCACTCGGGCACGCCGAGGCGCGGCAGCATGATGTCGGCCGCCTGCAATACCACGAAGGCCGTCGCGGCATACACCACGGCGACCCGGAACACCTAGCGGCGCTTCAGCTCGGCGGCCAATCCGCTCGTGAACTTCTCCCTGTCAAGTTGCGCGACCGACTGATTCTACGCACATTTACCTATACTGTTCACGCGCCGCGACGTTTCGGGCGTGAAAGATAATAATGACCACCTGGTCCAGGCCACGGAGGCGCGATGGCCCGCGTACACGAGGTACTGATCATCGGCAGCGGTTTCGGCGGCAGCATTGCCGCGGCGAGGCTTGCCGATGCCGGTGTCGATGTCACGCTGCTCGAGCGAGGGCCGTGGCGCGACACCCTGCCGGTGCAGTCCATGGGGATCCCGAACCGGATCCGCTATCCGGCGGACATGCAGGTCTATTCGCGCGGCCTGAAGCGCATCCATGCCCGCTTCCTGCCGCGCGGCGGGCTGAACTGGTCGCGCTACGGCCTGTTCGAGTATTTCTCGGCGGGCGACGTCGCGGTGCTGTGCTCCTCCGGCGTCGGCGGCGGCAGCCACGTGTACACGGCGCTCAACGACCGGCCACGCGTCGAGAACTACTGGGACGGCCATCATCCAGACGTCTCCAGCGAAGCGCTCGAGCCGCACTACGACCGCGTGCTGACCGAGATGGGCGGGCGCGCGCCGCGGCTGGAGGACGCGATTCCGAACTTCACCGGGCAACGCTATCGCGAGTCCGCCGAGCTGGCCGGCGGCATGGCGCTGGAGCGACCCTTGCATGCCGTGCAGTTTCCCGAGACGCCCGGCACCAGCCGCGAAATCGACTGGGGCGACGGCATCCGGCGGCGCGAGGCAGACTGGAAGGACGGCGGCGTGCTCGGCTCGCGCTTCGGCACCAAGACAACGCTCGACTTCGCTTTCCTGGCGCAGGCGATGCGCCGCGGCCTGCGCGTGCTCGACCTGCACGAGGCCGTGTCGGTGCACCTGTGCCGCCAGACCCACGCAGCGCGGTATTGCGTGCAGGCGAAGAATCTTTACACCGGCCGGATCGAGCCGTTCTATGCCGAGCACGTGATGCTCGCGGCCGGCACGATGAACACGCTGCGCCTGCTGCTGGTCAGCCGCGACGAGGCGCGCGGCCTCGACGGCTTGCCCGCGCTCGGCCGGCGCTTCGGCACCAATGGCGACTGCGCGGCCTGGTGGGCGCTGGACGATGAGCAGGTCGATCTCAGCCGGGGGCTGCCGTGCCACGGTCCGCTCGCGCTGCGCAACGGCCAGCAGCCGGACGATCCGCTGCTGATCGAGATCGGCATGATCGGTGTCGACGCCATGCCGTTGCCCGAAGCGCTGCGTCGCAGGCTGCGGCGCGGCGTGATGCTGGCGACGATGGGCGCCGACCGTGCCTACGGCCGCGCCGAACTCCGGCGCGGCCGGCTGCATATCAGCTATGACCGCGATGCGAACCCGGCCTACGCGCGCGCCGATGCAATTTTCCGGCGCATCGCGGCGGCGTCGAACAGGCCGGTGCGCACGCGGCGCAGGCCATTCACGGTACACCCGCTCGGCGGGGCCGCGCTGGGCCGGAGCGATGCCGAGGGGGTCGTGGATGGCAGCGGCGAGGTCCATGGCCAGCCGGGGTTGTTTGTCGTCGACGCCGCCGCGTTGCCGGCCGCGCCCGGCGGGCCGCCGTCGATGACGATCGCCGCCTGGTCGAGCTGGGTCGCGGCACGCTTCCTGGAGCGGCGCGCGTGAAGCAGACCATCGAGCTGCATCGCCAGCGCATCCCGCGGCGGCTGTTGTTGATCGACACGCTCGGCGCAGTGCTCGTCGCCATTGGCGTGCTCGAACTGCTCGCGGCCGGGCCGCGGCTGGTGCCGGCGTGGTTGCGCTTCCCCGGCCTCGGCATTGCGCTGGTCGTCGTCGGCAGCGTCGTGATGCTTGCCGTGCCGGTGTGGTTGCTGCGCCATCGCCGGCGGAGGTCGGTCGAGTGAGCCAGCTGCGTCGCAGGTACCGCGTGCTCGACGTGTTCACGGATACGGCCTACGGCGGCAATCCGCTGGCGGTCCTGCCGGAGGCCGAGGGACTGACCGAGGCGCAGATGCAGCAGATCGCGCGCGAGTTCAACCTTTCCGAGACGGCCTTCGTGCGGCCGCCGCGCAATCGTGGCGAGACGCATCGGCTCAGGATATTCACGCCGACCCGCGAGCTGCCGTTCGCCGGCCACCCGACCATCGGCACGGCGCTCGCGCTGGCGGACGAAGGCTGGCCGGAGAACGAGTTCGTGTTCGGCGAAGGGATCGGGCCGGTACGCGTCAGCTTGCGCCAGCAGAAACAGGGTCGCAGCGCGTGGCTGTGGGCGGCGAAGCTGCCGGAGCAGGGCCCGGCCCCGCCGCCCGCCGACGCGCTTGCGGCCGTGGTCTCGTTGCGCGCCACTGACCTGCTCGGCGGCGCCTGGGGGCCGGCGGCGGTCTCCGCGGGCGTGCCGTTCCTGGTCATACCGGTGCGCGACGCGGGCGCGCTGGCGCGCGCAGAGCTCGACCTGCATCGCTGGCGCGAGATCCTGCGGGACTGGTGGGCGGACCAGGTTTACCTCGTCGCGCCGCTCGAGGGTCCGCAAGGCACGCGCTACCGCGCGCGCATGTTTGCCCCGTCGATGGGTATTCTCGAGGACCCCGCCACTGGCGCCGCGGCCACGGCGTTTCCCGGCTGGCTGGTGCCGCGGCTCGGTGCGCGCGACGGCGTGCTGACCATGGTCATCGAGCAAGGAGTCGAGATGGGACGCCCGAGCACGATCCATGTCGAGGTCGAGATCACTGGCGGGCTGATCACCGTCGTACGTGTCGGCGGCACGGCCGTGCCGGTCGCCGAAGGAACCATCCGCATCCCTGACGGTGCCGCATGAGTGGTGCCGGGTCGTAGGTTCGTAGTTATCGGGCCTGCCCGATAACTACGAACCTACGACCCGGCACCGCCGGCCGGCACCACCGGCACCTGGAGCATGAACATGTCTACCCGTTTCACGATGCTCGCCCTGGCGCTGGCGCTGCTGGCGCCGGCCACGGGCGTGGCCGGCGAGTCGGTGCGTCCCTTTGGCGACGTGCGCGGCGGCTTCTTCGCGACCGAGCGCGAGGCACGCGACGGCACCGAGACCGATACCGACGAACTGAAGCTGCGGTTGCGGCTCGGCGCCGAGGCCAAGCTGTCCGAGGAATGGCTGGTGCGCGGCCGGCTCGCGGGCCGCTTCACGACCGAGCAGGACCGCTCACGGATCTGGATCAAGGCCTGGGCGCCGACGCGCACGGGGCTCGAGGACGGCGACACCACGATCGACGAGCTGTACCTGCGCTATGCGCCCGCGGACGGCAACTGGTCGCTGCGGTTCGGCCGTTTCCAGAGCAAGTTCGAACTCATGGGCGTTGCGGCGAAGAGCCTGGATCGCAACGACAGCCCGAACGTCGATATCACCTGGACCGACGGGCTGCACTGGCAATACAAGCTGACGCCGGGCTGGCAGTCGCACCTGGTTCTGCAGAGCAATGTCAGCAGCGGCACCGGACAGACCGCGCGCGCGCCGTTGAGCTTCGATGACAACGGCAGCCGCATCACGGCCTTCGGCGCGCTCGAGGCCAGCGCGCCGCTGGGGCCGCTGACACAGCGCGTGTTTGCGGTGACCTGGATGCCGGAGACGCTCGCTACCGACGGGCTCGGCGCGGACAAGCGCGAGGATTACTACGCATGGACCGCGAAGCTGTTCGCCGAATGGCCGGTCGGCGCGGGCGGCATGCGTTTTGGTCTCGGCGGCGAAGCCGGCTATGCGCCGAACACGCCGACGGAGTCTGCCGTCAATGCGGGCAGCGGCGGCAGCGCCGACGGCGTGGCCGGCCAGCTCTCGTTCAACCTGCTGGACTTCGCGCCCGGTCACAACATCGGCTTCGTCGCGGGCCATGTCGGCGCGGGCTGGCTGTTGTCGCCGGACTTTCGCAACAACGACACCCTGCTCGAGATTCGCTACCAATGGCGTATCTCGAAGACCTGGTCGATGGAGACGCGCATCAGGCGCCGCGAAGAAATCGATATTCCCGCCAGTGCGCCACAGGAGCGCATCGACGACGACTTCTACCTGCGCTTCAGCGGCCGGTTCTAGCCGGTGCCGGGTCGTAGTTTCGTAGTTATCGGGCGCGCCCGATAACTACGAAACTACGACCCGGCACCGACACAGCGGATGCAGCGGGTATTGGTCGGGTCGGCCGCCAGCCGGCCGGCCTCGATTTCCTCGCCGCAGATGTAGCAGTAGCCATAGTCGCCCGAGTCGATGCGGCGCAGCGCGCCGTCGATCGCCACGCGCTGGCGCTGCCTCCGGCGGGCAGTTTCCTGCGCCATATGCTGCGCCTGCATCGCATCCATGCGCGACAGGCGACCGACGCGGGCCTGGTCGAGCTCGACCGGTTCGACGTCCTCCGCCGAAGCCCGCTCCATCGCCTCAAGCTGGGTCCTCAGACCAACAAGCCGGTGGCGGAAATGTTCGAGCTCGGTCGATTGCATGCGAGGTCGCGCCGGCCGCCTACAGGGACTTGTAAATGAAGCCGACAAGCCGCGCCGGCGCAATGAAACCGCCGCCGAGCCGCTCGTCAAACTCGATCGTCGGCTGCGTGGCGACCACCTCGTCCAGCGACTGTCCCGCGGCCTTGAGCGCAGCAATGCGATCACGGAATCCGGCCAGCATCGCGCCATACGCGGCGAGTTCAGCCCGATTGCTGAGCGGGCCGTGGCCCGGCACGACCACCGTCTCGTCGTCGGCGAGCGCCAGCCCGCGCTCCACGGCGGCCACCATGCCATGGATCCCCCCGCCCGAGTCGAGATCGATGAACGGGTACAAGCCGTTGAAATACACATCGCCCATGTGCAGCACGTTGGCGCGCTCGAAATGCACCAGCGCGTCGCCGTCGGTGTGTGCATTGGCCACGTGAATGATGCGCACATCCTCGCCATTGAGATGCAGGCTCACGCCCTGCGTGAAGGTCACGACCGGCAGCGCCTTCGCCGGCGACGCCGGCACCGTGCGGTTGAAGGCCGCCATGAACTGGTCGCTGCTCATGCGGCGCCGGACGTTCTCATGCGCGACGATCACCGCGCCGGCCTCGGCGAAGTTCTCGTTGCCGCCGACGTGATCGCCATGCCAGTGGGTATTGATGACGAATCGCACCGGCTGGTCCGTGATCTCGTCGAGCGCGGCCTGGATGCGCTTGGTCAGTGGCGCGTACTGGTCATCGACGAGGAAAGTACCGTCCGCCCCGGTACTGGCCACGATGTTCCCGCCGCGCCCGGTCACGAGATACAGCCCATCACGGATCGGCGTCGCCTTGACGACGACCTCACTGAAGTCCTGCTGCGCCGCAGCGCCGGCCGCAAGGCCAAGCAGCACGACCAGCAATGCGAGTCTCTTGTCCATGAAGCTTCTCCATAACCAGCGGCGAGCAGCCAGCCGCAGCGCTGCCGCCTCGGGCTGTTGAAGTTACCGCAGCAACGAGGGCTGGCCAAGTTCCCCGGGCGCTTCCTCAGGCCGGCCTGTCGATGTTCCTGCCGAAATCCGGCCGGGCCGCAGACGGGGTGCGTGGCGGCAAGTTGGCGGCAATGCCCGTGGCTTTGCGTTAAGGGAGACAGGGAAGGTCCGCCTGGCATGACGCACCGCTAACAGAGGAACAACAGCCGATGAAAACGAGTTTCCTGCCGATCCTTATCGCCGCGCTGATGGGCGCCGGCTGCACCGTATCCGATCTGCCCAGCTTGCCGGATTTCTCCCGCGACAAGTCTTCCGGAGGCAAGGCCGCAGCAGGCGCCGCGCCGGTCCTGATCGTGTTCGACGGTGAAAACGGTCCGGCGTCCTGCGAGTTTCAACCGCTGGTGATCTACCAACCCGGTGTGCCGACTCACAGCATCAGTTTCAGCTCGACCCAGCGATCGGGGGGACGCGTAGTGAGCACTGGCGGCGGTGAGTTCATGTTGCCAGTCGACAAGGCATTTGAGCGGCAGTCAGCAGATGGGTTGGTTCAACGGATCATCGGGAGCACAGCGGACGTCGCCTGCGACCAGGTCGAGCTCCAGATCAGCATGGATTGCAAGAGCGGGACGTGTCCGCCATACGTTACAGGGGATCGCAGCGACCGCGGCGATCGTGTCCCGATGACGCTGGTCCTGACAACGAGTTTCTGACGATGAAGCAGTTCATGACGCTTGCGTTACTGCTTCCTGCCAGCGCCCTGGCCCTGGACGACATCGTCGGCGAGTGGTCCGTGGATGCGGAGAGTTGCCGGGAATTGCGACTGGTTTTCGATTTCGAGGGCATCCACTCGACCCTGGTCGCGGACGAAGGCCGCTGGAAGTCGCTGGGGTCCGCCGAGTACCGGCGCGAAGGCAACTTGCTCATCGTCACCTCGGGCGATGTCGAGGAACGCCTGGAAATCATCGTCGCGGAGCGTGACCGGCTGGTGCTGCGCAATCCCGAGTCCGCGCTGGGCGATATCACGACCGAGCTGGTGCGATGTCCGGCCTTCTAGCGCCAGGAGAATGAAAGATGGCAAATTATAATGTGCCGGCAGGGCAGACATGGAAGTTGACCATGGTGTCATTGCTGCTGGCGCTTATCTCCCCGAGCGTCCTGGCCGATGCATCCGGCAGCGGAATCACCAGCGCGGAACTGATGCAGTACATTCCGGAATCGCTGGCCGGGATGGAACGCACCGAGGACCGCGCGGATGACTTCCCAGACCTGCAAGCGAGCAGCGCCTACGCCAGGTTCGTCTCAGCGGACGGCGGCACTGTGGCAATCTCGGTCAACCATAACCCGGACGCCGCAAATTTCTTCCGGATGGCTCCAAGGGCACCATCCAGGCCGGTACCCGTCGACGGGAAAAAAATGGCCGTGTTCTACACCGACGCGCAGACCGGCTGGCTGATCATGGAGGAAATAGAGGCCGACCGGAGTGCAGCAAAGAAGTCCGTCATCATGCCAAACGACATGATTGTGGAAATCTCGTTGCGGCGCGTCGACCAGGGTCTCATGGACGAGGTCTTTCACCTGCTGCGGCTCGATGAGCTTGCCGAACGGTGATCTTGCCAATATGTATTGTTGCGGCAATGGTCGCCGGCTGCGCCGTGCCCGATTTCGGGGCGATGACAGGTTCGAAGGAACCCGCCATCAAGTTGCCGGAGAGCGGCCCTTACAACCAGGGTCCCGTGGTCTTACTGCTCGATGGCAAGAGCGGCGTCACTTGCGACTTCGAGCTGCACGCACTCTATCCCGTGGACATCGAGCCCCACAGCATCGAGATGCAGATGCGCTATACCGACACGGTGACCGGCGCGTACGCTGACGTTTTCGGCGGGATTCAGCAGCTGCCGCTGGTGGACGTCGCCTGGACGAGGATGACCTCCGAAGGGGTGATGACCAAGGTGACGAAACGGCCGGCGGAAGGCCCCTGTGCGCAGAGCACTCTCTCGATCGAAATCAAGAAGTGCTGGCAGGGCAACTGCCCGCGGTACGTCGCGGGCGAGAGCCGCATCCCGATGCAGCTCACCATCGCGCCATACTAGCCGCCGCGAGTGGTGCGCGGGCGCGCGGTGGCTGGTCAGAGCTCCGCCAGCGCCCGCTTTTCCTCGCGGCGCTTGATGACGTTCTCTTTGCGGATCTGCTCATAGCGGATCTTGATCAGCCGCTGCTGCTCGGCGTTGTCGGCCAGGCGATCAACGAACGCCTGCTGGTCGAACTCCTCGCCGCCGCCGGACTCCATCATAAAGATATTGAAGAAGGTCTGCTGGGATTCCAGCGCGTGCAGCTCGCTGCGCTCCTGCCAGACGAGCTGGAAGTCTGCATCCAGATTGGCACGTTCCCACGCCCGCAGCCGTTCGCCAGTAACGAACCCGGCAATCAGCTTGGCGTGACGGTCGGTGATTCGCTCGATCTCCTTGTGCTCTTGCTCGTTCCACTGCTGCTCCTGGCGGGTCAGCTCACCACCCACCGGACTGGCGAGAATCGACTCGGGCGCCACCGTCAGGCCGAGCTCCTGTGCCCGGCGCAAAGCGCGCTGATCCATTTCCAGGAACTCGGCGTCCTTGCGGGCTTCGGCGTGCAGCCGCGCTGCGTGGATTGTCGCGGCCCCTTCCTTGCGCACTTCGAACAGCCGATCCTGGTGCGCCTTCGACTCCTGCTCCATGGCCTGCGCGCGAGCCGCCACGTCCTGGCCGTTCATCGCCATGACACTGGCGTTGAAGCGCTTCTGCAGCTCCGACTCCAGCGCGGCGACCCGGGTGTCCTGCGCCGCCTGCAGGCGCACCTCCTCCAGCTTGAACTCGGTGTCGATGACGCGGACGCGCTCCTTGTACTCGGCCTCAAGATTGCCGGCGTCTGCGCGAAACGTTCGCGCTGCGTCGGTGAGCTGCTGGTTGCGCAGGGTCCGCTGCTGCCGGCGTTCCCGCTGGGCCTCGCTGCGCAACGTTCGAAGCTCCCGGTCGTCTTGTTCCGAGATGGCTGTGGCGACCATTGCCGGCCGTAGCGACGGGCTTCGGGCCGCGGTGAATTCCGGAATGGCCGGGGCCGGGATTTCAGCCAGCACAATGCCCGTCAGCAACCAGGCCATGGCGCCGATGCTAGCTTTGATCAGTTTCACGAGCAGTCCTCCATCAGGCGCCTTACGGTCACTAACCCTCTGGCTTGGCTAACGGATTGCATGCGCGCTTCCCGCCACGGGCATGGCGGAAAGCGGCAGGAATGCGCGTTGGTAGAGGACTGGCCGCCGGCGAGCAGCGCATCCGTGTCGACGAACCGGGACACTTGCCGCGCCGCTGCCGTCTAGTGCTGATGCCCGCCCGTGGCCAGGATCGCGTCGTGGACCCCTTCGACGTAGTGCACATAGCTCACGTAGGCCGCCACGAACTCGCGCCCGGCTTCGACGCTGTCATCCTTGTGCTCACGGGCCGCGCTCACGCGCTGGAATTTTTCCTCGATGGCCTGCGCCATGTGCCGGTTGATCCTGCCGATCATTTCGTCGGCAGCGCCGTCGGCGAGGGCCCGGTCCGCCATCGCGACGATCGGATCGACCGGTGCGTCCGTGATGCCGTTATAGGGTGCGCCTTCGCCGGCGCGATGCAGCCGGACCAGGGTCTCGAGGAAATACCTGTCGGCCAGCTCTCTTGCTTCGGGGCCCTTGGCGCGGACCACCTGCGCCTGCCCGAACGCCGCCCTGACCTCGGCCTCGCTGTCCGGGTCGACCCACTTGAGGATCGGCGTCACATCGGCATTCTCGAGCGCCGCCATGGCCTCTGGAATCACCGGGCCGCTGCTGCTGTCGCAGTGCGCCAGGGCACTCGCGGCCGGGAACGCGAGCAGTGCGACGCTCAGGACCCCGATCACCGCGACACGCTTCAAAATCCGCTGCCTGTTCATCACAGGTGTCTCCATGTCCATGCATCATTATTGATGCTCATAATATACCACAATTAAGGCCCGTGAAGGCGACTGAAAGTTCCCGTGAAACTGCGAGTGGCCGGACTCAGGCCCCGGCGCTGCCCTGCGACCGGTCCCGCTTCAGCAGCTGCGGGCCCAGTTCCGCAAGCGTATTGCAGCCGAGTTGCCCCAGCACCCGGTCGATCTCGCCGCTCAGAATGCCGAGCGCATGGCGGGCGCCCGCCTCCCCGCCCGCAGCCAGGCCATAGAGCGTCGCCGCCCCGATCATCACGGCCTGGGCCCCCAGCGCGACCGCCTTGACGACATCGGCGCCGCGCCGGAAACCGCTGTCCACGATGACGGTGCAGCGCTCCCCGACGGCGGCGACGACCTCAGGCAGCACTTCCAGCGGCGAGATGCAGCCGTCGAGCTGCCGGCCGCCATGATTGCTCAGCACGATGCCGTCACAGCCCAGCGCCGCGACGCGTCGCGCATCGGCTGCATTCAGGATGCCCTTGACGAGCAGCTTGCCGGCCCACGCGCTTCGCAGCCACTCGACGTCGGCCCAGTTGATGTTCGGCGCCAGCAGGCGCGGCAGGAAGGCGACCCCGGCGCGGGCACTGCGCGCCTCCGGCGGCAGAAACTCCAGCACGTTCTCGAAGCGCGGGAACCCGTCCGGCCACGCCACGCCGGCCAGCCAGCGGGGGTGGCGCGCGGCGTCCAGCATGTTGCGCAGCGTCAGCCGGCCGGGCGCCCGGTAGTTGCGCTTGTCCCATTCGCGGTAACCGAACACGTTGGCGTCGGTCGTCAGCACCAGCGCCTCGTAGCCGGCCTGCCCGGCGCGCGCAATGACGTGCTGTGCGATCGCGCGATCCTCGAGCAGGTAAAGCTGCATCCAGCGGCGGCCGCCGGCTTCGTCCGCCAGCGCCTCGAGGCGCACGTTCGAAAACGTGCTGAGGCAGAACGGAATGCCCGCGGCCGCGGCCGCCCGCGCCAGCGCCACGTCGCCGCGCCGGTACAGCATGCCGTTCATGGCCGTGGGCGCAATGATCAACGGGCTTGCAGACTCGAGGCCGAACAGCGTCGTGCGTTGTTGCCGGCCCGACGTGTCCACCAGCGTGCCGGGCACGAAGCGGATCGACTCGAAGGCCTGGCGGTTCCAGCGCAGCGTCAGTTCGTCCTCGGCGCCGCACTCCACGTATTCGAACGCGAAGTGCGGCACGCGCCGGCGCGCCACGCCACGCAGTTCGGCGATCGACAGGGCCCGCCGGAAATCGCGGCCGGAATACAGCTTGCGTGCCAGCGCCATCAGGGAATGTTACCCGGAGCGAAGCCGTGCGTCTGGCGGATTATGCCGGGATCCTGCGTTAACCCAACTGAATCGCTGACTGCAGGCGCCGCCAGCATCCCGTCCGCGGCGGCGCCGGCGCACCCTGGAGGATCCTCGCATGTGTCATCGCATCCTGCTCCCGATAGTGTTGACGGTCGCGCTGGCTGCTTGCGCCGTGCCCGATTTCGGCACGCAACAGCCGTCCCGGGAGCCAGCCACGCGGCCTTCGGCCGGCGGCCCGCCCTACGATCCTGGCCCGGTCGTGCTGCTCCTGGATGGCTATCCCGGCCCGAGCTGCAGCTTCAACCTGTTTGCCCGGTATCCCGAGAACCTGACCCCCCACACCGTCGCACTCAAGGTGGAAGTGAAGTCCAGGGTCACGAATTATTCCACCCGAGCGGGTTTCTATGCCGAGCTGCCGATGCTCGGCGTCGACTGGACCGAGTCAACGCCCTCCGGACTTCTGACCAGCCTGAGCAACGACCGGGCGGACGAACCCTGCGAGCAGCTCTCGGGCGTGGTTGAAATCACCGAATGCTACCAGGGTGCTTGCCCGAGCTACGTCGCGGACGAGAACTCGGCGATCAGCCTGACGGTCCAGTGATGCAAACCTTGCAAAGGAACAATCCGATGAAGCGAGTCCTGTCCGCCGGCGCCGTGCTGGCAATGTCATGCGCAGCCCCCGTACTCGCGGCCGAGGTCCCGGCCGGCAAGGTCGCCGGCTGGCAGGGCGGCACCGCCGAGATCTACACCTACGGCCACGACGCGCCGCTGGGGCGGATCCAGGCAGACGGCTCGGTCACCTTCGACCTGCCCACGCCGCCGGATACCGGCCAGACCGTCGCACAGACCTTCGATCGATGCCGGGCTGGCGGATTTTCGGTAGTGAACGGCGAGGCGAACGTCGCCGCCACGATGATCTACATGAAGGCCGGCGACGATGAAACCGGCATGGTCGCGGCCACCAACCCGGAGATCGCGGCGTACCAGCTGAGCTGGGGGCAGACTGAACTCGTCGAGGGCGCGTTCCTGCGCTGGCTGCATGTCGATGGCAAGGCCGCGGTCACCGGCACCTGCGTCGAGGAAATGATTACGCCATCCGGACCTGCCGAGTTCACGACCGAGTCACGGCTCGAGTTCGCACCCGGCTGGAACCTGGTGCGCACGACGATCGTCGAGTTCATGGAGCATGCCGACGGCAGCCGCCACGAGACTCACACGATCCATGACGCGCTGCAGGCGATGCCCGACGACGCGATGTGGTATCTCGAGTCCAAGTGACCCGCAAACTCCGAGGAACACGACCGGCCGGTGGTGTCCAGCAACACGAGGTGCACCCATGAATTCTCCGAAGTCCGGCCTCATTCTTGGGACCTTGCTGCTGAGCGCAGCACCACTCGCACTGGCCGACAGCGTGCTGCGCGGAACCCTCGATGGCGAGGCCCGCGTGTGGCATGTCGTGCAGGGCGGCGGCAATTCCACTGCGTCCTTCAGGGCCGACCCCGCTTACATCGATGTCACCCTGCAGGGCCATGCCGAAAAGCGCTTCAGCACCAAGGGGGCGCTGAGCATTTCGCTGCTGGCGATGGGCGGGCAGCCTCCCGACGAGGCGGAAGTCATGTACTTCCCGGAGGCCACGATGCTGCCTCACTACAGCAGCGAAGGCGAGGCCGCGGAGTTCGAGATCACGGAGTTTTCCATCGACGGCGACCAGCTGCACATCGCCGGCCGCTATCGCGGCACGCTGCGTTATGTCGAGACCATTAGGCCGCAAAGCCCGTCGTCGAAGCGCGTCGAAATCGATGTCGAGTTCGACATGGTCGTGCCGCGCGAGGATTGAGGTCCGGACGGGATACCGGCTCAGCGTTATCTCTTGTTCTTGTTGCTGATCTCAATCCAGCTGTTCCTCAGGACGACACCGACGACGATGAACCCCGTGGTGAACCCCGCCACAACCACGAGGGCCCAGACCTCAGCGGCCGTCATCGAAGCCAGGCTGGAGCCGATCAGGACAACTGTGTATTCGCTGCCACCTGCCCCTCGTGTCGTTCTTGGAAGCTTGCCTGCCTTTCCAACTCTATTGCTGGCGGCCTTCCCGCCGCCCTTATTGTAGGCCTCTCGCATCGCATCCCGGACGGCCCGGTGGTATTCCTGCTGCAGTCCTCGACTACTCATGTCCGGGTGCAGATTGGTCTGGGAAATCTTTGTCATGTAGGGCGTTGGCTTCCAGTTTGTATATGACTGCCACCAGCCATGACTGCCCCCCAGGGTAGGCGCCAACATCGCGCGCGCCAGTCCGTCCGGGCCGATCGCCCACCATGTCGCCGCTTCCGCCAGCAGGCCGGCCTCGCTCGCCACGACGACATGGCCGTGCCCGAGTTGTTCGAGCAGCATGACCGGCACATCGACCGGCAAGCGCTTGTCGTCCGCTGCCGTCACGCGCCATGCGACGCCATCGGACGAGAGGCTCGCGCCGCGCATTTCATCCGCCACGCCCGCGCCGGCCATGTACGGAATCTCGATCAGGCTCGTCTCGAACGCTGCCTGGAACACGCCGTACCACGTCTTGCGCCTGGCGACCTCCTCCAGCCTGGCATTCGCGGCTCCGAAGGCCTGAACATCGTCGCGCAGCAAGTCGATCGATAATGCGATACCCGAGTTTTCTCCACTCTGCATGAACTCGTACGAGAACAGGTAGATGCGCGGTTCGGCAATCAGGAAGCGCACTGTCTTGAGATCGTTGACGGCCTCGATGGCCAGCCACTCGTTGACCGCAACCGAGAGCATCCGAAACATGGCAATCGGCCACATGGCCGCGTCGAGATCCATGGACTCGATGCCCTCGTCGCCACTCAGTTGCGTGCCAGCGAAATGCGCGGCCAGGCCGATGTTGTTGGCTGCACGATGCGGGTTGAGGCTGCCCGTGGAGACGATGACCTGGTGAAGCGCGTTGAAGACGTCCGGCACCCCGTCAGTGTGGCTGACGCCGGCGAGTCCCTCCACGCTGATGTCCCCGGCGAGTCGGGCCCGGGCCGGCACTCGGTCGAGCAGGGTCCTGCGACTTGTCGACCGCCGTCCGTCAGGCGACTGCGTCTTGACCTCCAGGTACAGGCCGGTCAACTCAGGCGCGCTGGCGCTGGCCAGCAAGAAACCGGAGCTGCCCGTCGCCGCGGCGCTGATCCCGGGCAACGCGTCGCCGACGCTGGCATCGCCATCAACCGTGAGGATTGGCACGAACTGCGTGCTTGCGCCCATCGCCTTTGCCAGCGCGTTGCCGGTGCCGGCTGCTCTCGGAGCAAAGGCCAGGTAGATGCGACTGGTGGCCGCATCGGCGGCCGTGAGCTCGCGCTGCAGTACCGGTCGCGATGAAAGCTGCTTCCCATGCCAGGTTTCAGCAACGACACTGAACGAGACGACTTGATGGTCCTGGGCCTGGGGCTCCTTGCTGAATCGCTCGGGCTCGGTGAAACGTTGGCCGACGCTTGCATCCCGGAAGGCGCTGTCGAGGTCCGTCCAGTTGCCATCGAGGTTCGCCTGGACCCAGACGTGTTGCCTGACGGCCGCCGGTGCGATCAGTACCGGCTTCGCCTTCCTGATATCTGCCTCGGCGGCTGCCATCAGCCATGCATAGTCCCGCTCGGCCCTGGATTTCAGCCGCGCCATCATGCCGGGGATGAAGCCGGCGAGGATCGCCAGCGGATCCATGTCCAGCTCGGCCTGCCGGGGCGTCAAAGCCTGTTCGAGCAGCCCGGCAGCCGCGGCCTCTGTGAGTGTGCCATGCGCCAGCCGGGCATCAAAGCCCATCTCCTCCAGCAGCTGCTTGAGCAACATCGACCGTTCGAGTGCATTCCCGCCTCGGCCGCCGAGCACGCCTTCGACGCCACGCAGGATTCCGTCGTAGGGGTCGAACCGGATCTCGTCGCGGACGAACTCGAACGCCGCCGATGGCTCGAAATCGAGCCGATCGAGCAAGTCCTCGATGAAGAACGTCGACGGATCGTAGCGATCTGCAATCTCGAACGCGCCATCACGCACCGCCACGAGGTCCGATTCACGCTGTGCGTCGAGCACCGGCAGTGGCGCAAGCTCCCTGCCCGAGGCGTTTCGCTCGGGCCCCGGAATTGCAAAGCCGCGCGACATCGCGGCCACAGCGGGCGCCCATGGCATCCATGCGATCGAAAGGCTGAGGAGGCAGACGATAAACTTGCTGGACATGAAGCTTTCTCCCGCGCGCACGATTGACTACTTCAGCTGCAACCCGATGGCTGCACTCCCATGGATCTCCACTCGTTCGAACACCTGTGGTGGGGATGCCTGCACCACGACGCGATAGATCCCCGACGGCAGCTCCAGCTTTTCGCCATCTACGGCGCCCGTGGCGATCTCTGCGCCCGAATGGTCATAGACCACGAACGGCACCCGCAGCGCCTCTTCGAGCGCCTCGCTCAGCCCGGCCGCGTTGCCGGCTGAGAAATAGCGGCCGCCGCCGAGCTCCGCCCAGGCCGCGAACTGGCTTTCGACTTGCTCATCGTTCAACGCGAAGCCGACGATGTTCAGCCGCATGTCGAAGCCCTTGTCGGCCAGGCTGCGGATCACTTTTTCCGGGTCTCCGTCGCAGGTTTCCTCGCCGTCGGTCAGCAATACGATGGTCTTCGGTCCTGCCGCTTTCCCAAGATCAGCCTCGACCTTGGCCAGCGAGTCCGCGATCGGCGTGCGCGCGAGATTGCGCGCCTCGATGCCGCGGATCGCCGCAGTGGCTTTCGCCGCATCGAGCGCTTGCAGCGAGATCTCCAGGTCGCTGCGGCAGGCATTGGGCTCGCGGTGCCCGAACACACGCAGCGCCACCGGCGTGCCCGGCTTGAGGTGCTTCGTGACCGCCTCGACCAGCACCTGGCGCGCGATCTCGATGCGGCGCTGGCCGTCCATGCGCTGGAGCATCGAGCCGGAGGCGTCGAGGATGAACAGCACCGCGCCGCCGGCCTGGCCGCTGCCGCCCGCGCCACCGACTGCGGCGCTGCGCACCTGCAGCGTGCCCGGCCCGGGCGCCTTGCGCGCCTCGGTATTGACCGTCAGCAGGTAAGGTGCGGGCTCGCGCAGCAGTGTCGCGGCGCGATCGAAGGCGACCTCCATCTCACCCTCGCTGCGCAGCTGCGAGTACAGCCCGCCATGGACGCGCGCCCAGTCCTGCAGCAGGTCCTGTTCCCGCGACGGGTAGCGCCCGAAGGCGCCGTGCGAGTCGAGGCCCAGCGTGAAGACCCTCGGGCGCACCCTGTCGAATGCGTCCCAGACCCGCGGCTCACGGTTGGTCGCCGCGTCAGTGATCAGCACGATGGCCTTGGCCCCGGCGCGCCGGCCGAGCGCTTCGCTCGCACGCAGGAGGGTGGTCTCCGCTTCGCTGGAACTCTCGCCGCGCGGGTACTCGTTCAGGACGGTCTGCATCAGCCAGGGTTCGCCGTGCCAGTCCTGCAACAGCATTCCCGCGCCGAAGGGCATTAGGTTCGCGGCATCGCGCCCCGGCACGAGATCGCGCGCATAGGCCGCCATGGCGCTGTAGATGACCGGCAGGTAGGCGCCTACGCTGGCGCTGGTGTCCCAGGCGAACACGACGTTGCGGGGCGGCTCGGCAACCCGGAAATACACCGTGCTGCCCGGCTCGACGACGGCCTCCAGCCGCTGCAGATCGGCACGGCGTTCGATCGTGCGCAAGGGCAGCGGTTCGCCGGCCGCAGTCTCCAGCGCCAGCACCGTTCTGACGGTCGGCTCGCCCGCGAGCCGGATCACCAGCGTGTTCTGGCCGGCCGGGACCTGCAGGCGATACCAGTGCTCGTGCTGCCCGAGCCAGACGCGGCCGTCCGCGGTCTTGCCCGGCGCGAGCGTCGCGGCACTCGCCCGGCTGCCATGCGCCGCCATCTGGAAGGGGCGCGCGGGCGCGATCGGCTGCAACGCCTCGTGGATCGCGCGGTAGTCGTCGGAACCCCACTCGCCGAGTATGGAGCGATACTCCGCGTCCGCCGGCTGCTCGAAAATCCGCAGTGCGCCGGGAACCTCGAGGTGCAGCTCGCGCTCGGCCGATGCCGTCGAGAACCGCACGAATCGTGCCCAGGTCGGCGCTGCCAGCGCCAGGCGCCTGGGACCGCTGCCGGCGAGCGTCCAGGTGCCCAGCGGCTCCCATGGCCCCAGCGGGCTGTCGATGCTGACCGACACCTCCACGGCGGCGATCTGCTCCGCTGCATTCCCGCCGGACGAATCCTGCCACTCGAGACCGGTGATCCGGGCCGCGCGATTGTGATGGAAGCCCACGACCCACTCGAGGTTCCTGCCGGCCCGCACCCGCACGCGGTTGCGGGTGGATTCGGGCTGGAGGAGCACCTCGTCCCACTTCGAGGAGATCATCGGCCGCGCCCACACCACGTGCCCGCCGAGCGCCGGGTCGGCGAGGTTCACCGCTGCGCCGCCCGGGACCACGGCGCCGGGCCGGGCGATCACTTTCCATTCGCCGAGCCCCCGGCTGCCGCCGGTGCTGCCGGTGAAGTCGTCGATCAGCTCGAGACGCGCATAGCGGGCCTTTTCAGCTCGCTCGAGCACGAAGTACTGCTGCCGCGGCTGCGGCTCCAGCGTGCCGGCCAGCACGCTGCGGAAGCTCTTGCCGTCATCGGACAACGCCAGCCGGAAGCGTCGCAGGAAACTCGGGGCTGAGGTCCTGCCGAGCGGGTTCAGCACGATGCCGGCCACCTCGACCGGCGCGTCCCCGGCCAGCTCGACGGTCGCCTGGTACGCCCAGGGTTGCTGACTGCCGCGCAACGCCAGCCCTTCGGCGCGTACGGCCATGCCATCGAAGATCTGGCCCAGGCCCTGCCCGAGCTGCGCATCTTCCTTGCTCGTCCAGCGGCCGCCCAGTGCCTGCCAGGCAACATTCATGCCGCCCAGCAACGCCGCTGGCACTTCCCAGTGCCGCACCGGCGCGACCAGCGCGGCATCGCGCCCCACGGCGATCTCGGCGAAGGTCTCGGTCGTGGCCCCGCGCGCATCCCGCGCCTGCACGCTGACGCGCACCGGACGATCTGCCCAGGCATCGTCGGGCACGGCGACACGCACGCTCGCCCGGCCTGACTCTCCCGCGCCGAGATGCAGTTCCGCCGGCTCGAGTACCGCCGTCCAGCGCGCGTCGCTGGTCACCGCCTCGAGCATGACCGTCGTCGCTTCAGCGCCGCCATTGCGCAGCTCGAGCCGGCCGGCGACGCGCTGCCCGTACGGCTGGTACGCTGCCACGGTGCGCGCCTCGAAGCCGAGCTCGAGCGCGACCGGACTCGGCCCCGCGGCGGCCGGCTGCGCCTCCACGCCGTCAAGGATGACCCGCAGCGCGTAGCTTCCCTGCCCACGGATGCGCAGGTAGCGCTGCTCCCCGGCCGGGATCGTGCCGGTGTAACGGTTCCCGGCCGCATCCCATGCCAGTCCGCCGCGGTCAGCCGGCTGCGCGACCAGGTCGATGGTCTGCTGCTTTTCCGTCTCGACCGCGAGGCCGACGGCCTGGTCGAGCACCGGCAACGCGTACCAGTCCTCGTCACGCCATTCGCCTACCTGTCCCTCGATGATGCCGTCCGGCGGCACCGCTCCCGCAAAGGCCGGGTTGTCATTGGGCTCGCAGTCCGTCGGACACGCGAAGCGCGCGAGGCGCTCGAGGCTCAAGCGGTATTCCGCCTCGCTCGGCTGCGCCGTGATCATTTCCAGCCGGTAGTCGCCGGGTGGGAACAAGCCCTCCAGCACCAGCGCGCGATCGGCCGGCGCGCTCGCCTCGCGCGTCTTCGTGCCGTCCCAGTAGAGCTGCGCGCGAATCGCGCCGGCGGCGGGCGGCCCTATGCTGAGGCGGATGTGATCATGGTGCGCCAGGTGGAAGCGATAGTTGTCGCGGTCTGAGGGATCGGACAGGAGCCCGGTGCGCACCTGGCCGATGACCAGCGGCAACATCCTGGTCACGTCGTCGTTAGGCTCGAGCTCGGCATCGGCATCCGGCGGCCCGAGCGGCCGGGTCAACAGCGTGTACTCCCCGTCAGCGCGTCCGTTGACGGCGATGTAGTGCACGCCGGGCAACAGGAAAAGGTTATCCAGCGTGATGCGGCGCTGGCTGGCTTGCGCGCGGATCTTCTGCGCTTCACGTCCGGAGCCGTCGTGGTACGCAAGTTCGTGGACGCCGTCGCCGACCAGCTGGAAGCGCCACAGCTGCGGCTCGCCGCTGACGACAATGCGGAAGAAATCCTTGTCGTCTTTGTCGATCCTGCCCTTGATGCGCTGGTTCGCCGGCATGCTCGTGGCCAGCGCCACGCTGTCGTTCGGCTCGGTCTCGATGCCCGGCTCATGCGGCCCGTCGGCAGCAAGCGTCACGACGTACTCGGCGCCCTCCTCGCCGCGCCCCAGCGACAGGCCGTGCTCACCCGGCTCGAGCGACAGTCCTTCGAGCCGCACCTTGTCCGACCCCGCGCGACACTGCAGGGTCTCGCCGCGCTGGTTCAACAGGCAAAAGGTGAGGGATTTGCCGGCGCTCGCAGCCGCCTCGAGGGCGAGGCGCTCCTCCGCCGTCGCCGGCGCGAGCTCGAACAGGAAGTAATCCGTGTCTCCCTTGCGCTGAAAGCGGCCGGTCAGCGGCCGGGCAAGATCCACGCGGTTGGCGATCTTCCACTGGTCGTTCGGTTCCGCCTCGGCGCCATCGACCCGCGTGCCGCCCTCCTCGATGGCGAAGAACCTGAGTGTCTCGGGCTCTGTCTTCAGCTGCACGCGGTACTGCCCGGCCGCGAGCGAAAGTTCAGGAAGGCCGGCCTGGCCGCGCTTGCTGCCTGCGGCGCTGCTGAGCTTGTTGCCCTGGGCGTCGTA
>CAYWYS010000038.1:0-28566 GCA_964462675.1 uncultured Thioalkalivibrio sp. | reverse complement strand
GGTGCCGGCAGGGTTCTGCTCCGCCAATCCGTCATTCCTGTGGCTGTTCGCAATCAACACCTGGGAGCGCCAGCAGCACCTGCTGCCGGTCAGCCACCAGATCTGGCTTGACACGAACCGGGATGGCGTCGACGACTACGTGATCCTGAACCGTGATGCGTCGGGGCTCGGCACGATCAGCGATGGCAGGCAGGTGGCCTGGGCGTTGAATCTGGCCACAGGTTCGGCCAGTGGGTTCTTCCTCGCCGAGCATTCGATGAACACCGGCAACACGGTGCTCATTATCTGCGGCGAGCAGATCGGCATGAACGCGGCGAATATCCTGCAGACGCGGGTCAACATGGACGTCATCGCGCAGGACTTCTACTTCGGTGGTCCGGGCGACATCGTGGAAGGCCTGACGGTGACGCCGCTCGGTGAGCGGTTCTATGGCGAGCCTGCCGACGTGGTTGGCTTTGGCAACGGCTCCCTCGCCGTGTACGACTTCGGTCTGTTCCCGGGCAACTCGCCCGAGCTCGGGCTGATGTTGATCACCAACGGGGATCGCGGTGCTGGCAACCGCGGTGGCGCCACGCAGGACACCGAGGCGCTGCTGTTCCTCGCTCCGGCGGAGTGAATCACGACTGATCGGCGGGCCATGGATCGGCCCGCCAGGAACGACCCCTCCCCGGCCAGGCCGGGGAGGGGTTTTTCTTGTGCGCCCGTAAGATCGTCGCGGGTCCTTTGAGCCCGATGCGTCGCGCTGACTAGCCGCCCACCTCGACGAGCTTGAGCCGCGCGCCGGCGCCGCTGCGAATCCGCACCTGCGCCTTGCGCAGGCCGAAGTGCGCCGCGACCAGCGCGATCAGCTCGGCATTCGCCTTGCCGTCGACAGGCGGGGACTTCAGCTGCGCCAGCCAGGAGCCGTCCGGCTGCTCGACGAGCGCGCTGGCGCGTGCGCCCGGCTTGACCTTGACGCGCAGGATCGTTGTGTCGCCCACCGACGGACTCGTCAGCCGTCAGCCGTCCGCCGAGCCGCGGTAGCCGGCGAGCTGCGCCCACGTGAAGCGCACGGTCCAGTACGCCGCGATCAGCCCCGGCACGCCGAAGGCCGCGGCGCGCGGGTAGAATCCCTTGTCCGCCGCGACGTATGCGGCCGTGAGCAGCGCGCCGGTGAACAGCATCGCGAGCACCGACAGCCCGAGTCCCTCGAACAGTTCCAGTCTTGTGCCTTTCATGGCGCTGATGTTGCCTGAACCGGGTGGGTCGCGGCACTCGTGGATTCCCCGGACGCGCTGCCGTCGCTGGCCCGGCCCCGCAGGATATCGAGACGGATGGCTGGCCTCACTGGAATTTCACCGTCACGCCCGCGTACAAGGAACGGCCCATGCCGGGCACGGCGATCCCCCAGGGGACGGTATTGATCCCCATGGTGGAACCCTGCCCGAGGTAGGCGCCCCCGGTCGGCAGCGAATAGAACCGGTCGAACAGGTTCTCCACGCCGACATCGATCCTGAGTCGCTGCCAGGCATGCGCGACCCGCAGGTTGAGCAGGGCATAGCCGGAGGTCCTGACCTCGTTGCGCGCCGCCGAGACGTCGTCCTTCGAATCCACCACGACCAGTTCCAGGACGTTGTCCCAACGGCCCAGTTTCTGGCCCAGGGTCAGCGTGGCATTGAGCGGCATGATGTTGTAGAGATCGTCATTGCGGTCGCGGTTCTGGCCGTTGACGTAACTCGCAACGCCGCTGATCTCCCAGGCGCCGAGGATGTTGTTCCCCAGCGGCACCTTGCCGGAGACGTCGATGCCGTACAGGCGGGCCCGCTGGTTGGCGTAGCGCAGCACGTTGAACTGCTCCACGGCAAAGTTGCCGACCGGCACGACATCGATATAGTCCTCGACCCGGGTGAAGTACGGCGTGGCGATCAGCTCCCATGTTCGGTCGGCGGCGTGCCAGTCGAACGTGGTCGAGACCGTGTAGGCCGTCTCCGCCTCGAGGCCGACGTCGCCGACATAGCCGTTGCCGTCGCCGACGGTGTTATTCATGATCGCCGCCATCGGCCAGGTGGACCAGGTGTAGCGCTGGTACAGGTTCGGCGATCGCACCTTGCGCGCGGCACCCAGTTCGATGGCGAAAGTGGGGCTGTGCGTGTACAGCGCCAGCGCGGTCACGTCGATGTTGTCGTCGGTCTTGTCCCGGTCCAGCGCGTTGAACGCGGCGGCCTCGGCCAGCTGGTTGCCCATCGCCGGCGGCGTGGTCGCGTAGCCCTGGACGTCACCGGCATCAGTGTTCACTCGCTCGTAGCGCGCGCCGAGCAACAGCAGCCAGGCCGGACCAGGCTGCGATTGCCATTCGCCGAAGGCCGCCCAGCGGTCGCGCTTGCCGTTATTGATGTTCAGGAACGTGCCGGGTCCCATGTTGCCGCCTGACGGGCGCCAGTAGTCATCGAGCCGGTAACGCTGGTACTCGATGCCCGTGCGCAACAGCTCGTCGGCGGACAGGTCGAGGTCGGCCTTCACGACGGCACCGGTCGTGCGGCCCTCGCTGTACATCGGCATGCCCGCGGCGCAGGTTCCCTCCGGGTCGCCGAGGAAGCGGATGGGATCGCAAGGGGTGCCGGCTTCCGGGGCCGCGGGCGGCTGGGAGTTCGAGCCGTACCAGAAGCGCTTGTCCCGCCCGAAGTCCATGAAGTGATCGACGTTCTCGTGATAGGCGCGGACCTCGATGACGCCGCGGTCGAGCTCGCCCGTCCAGCTGAGGTTGACACGCTTCTGCTCGTTGTCGAGCATGTCCATGCGCTGGTTCGGAAACAGCTGCTCTGACATGTCCTGGTAGCCCAGGCCAAGCTCGAACAGGTTGCGGCCAGTCTGCAACGCAAAGTCGAGGGCATGGTCCTGCGTCTTGTAGGCTGTCGAGCCGACCTCGTCCAGCGGCAGGCTGCGGCCCGGGCGGCCGGTCTCGGTCGTGGTCTTGAAATCGCCGCCGGCCGTGTAATTGTCCGCCTGGCTCCAGTTGCCGGTGTAGACCAGGCCAAGGACCTCCGTGGCGAAGTTCGCAGTGGCGCTGCCGCCATAGGCATCGTTGTTGCTGCGGTAGTAGCTGCTCAGCTCGCCCTTCGAAAGTCTTTGCTCGCCGCGCGCGGCAAACTCGGGGCGCCGGGTCTCGACGACGATCGTGCCGCCGAGGCTGTCACCGCCGACGCTGACCGGCGTGATGCCGGCAAAGACCTTCATGAAGTCGACGTTGCCCGGCCCGATGTAGGACAGGGGCGGGTTCATGTGATTCGGGCACGAGGCGATCAGGTCCATCCCGTCGACCTTGACGCGCACCCGGTCGTCTGCAAGGCCGCGGAGCGACGGCAGGCTCGACAGGCCGCCGGCGCCGTACAGGCTGACGCCCGGAACGTCGCGCAGCAGGCTGGCCGTGTCGCTGGTGGCGGGGCGCAGGCGGCGGATCGTCTCCGGGTCCACGTGCGCTGCGGCGGGCAAGCCGCGCTCTGCCGCCTGGGCCTCGACGACGATCGGATCGAGTTGAATTTCGTCGGCTGGGACGGGCGTTGCCAGCAAGGCGACACTGACGGCCAGCGACAGCCGGTCCAGCCGAATCGAGTTGCGGAATGTTCGGGTATCCATGATGACGGTCATCCTGAAGGTTGCGAAATGTGGCATCGCGCAGGCGCGGCGGCGCCACGTGGCGGCGCATGATCTGCGCCGTCCAGCGGTGGGCGGCCACTAGAGTCCTTGGCGAGACTGCAGGAACTTCAGGAGAGCGAGGGCGGGGCGCGAGCGGGCGGGACGACGAGGCTGGCGCGCCCGGCGCGCGTGATGCCCGGGCTGGGCAAGGCGTGGTCCGGGGCCTCGAGGGCGTGCGATGGCGACGACAGCGTCGGCGTGGCGAGCGTCGTCAGCAACAGCGACCAGGGACAGGTGCCCTGCGCCGCCTGCTGCTCGTCCGGCAGCAGCGCGCCGGTCTCCGGATCGGCGAGCACCATGCGCGCGCCGTGCAGCGTGCAGAACTCGACCAGCTCGCCCTTGGCCGGCATGAAGCCGTCCGGCACCAGCGCGCGCACGAACAGCGCGGCGAGCAAGGCCGAGAACAGCAGGGGATGGCGCCGGAACGGCCTCACACGCGGGACCCGTCTTGCCAATAGATGCTCTGAATGTGCATCAATCATCGCCGGATGTCCAGCCCGGCATCACGCAGGATCTCGCGCGCGGCGTTCATGCCCGGCAAGCCGGTCACGCCGCCGCCCGGGTGCGTGCCGGAGCCGCACAGGTACAAGCCGGGCATCGCGCCGCGGTAGTCGGCCTGGCCGAGCAGCGGGCGCGCGCTGAACAGCTGGTCGAGGCCGAGCGCGCCGTGGAAGATGTCGCCGCCGAGCAGGCCGTACTCGCGCTCCAGGTCCAGCGGCGACAGGATATTCCGTGCCAGTACGCTGGCCGCGAAGTTCGGCGCGTGCCGGTCGACGGTCGCGATCGCGAGCTCCGCGAAGGCTTCGCGATGCGCGTCCCAGCCGCCGTCCGGCTCGGGATTGACCTGCTGGCAGAACAGGCTGGCGACATGCCGCCCCGGCGGCGCCAGCGAGTCGTCGAGCGCGGAGGAGATGACCAGCTCGACGACCGGCGCGCGCGCCCAGCCCGGGTTGTGCTCTTTCGAGCGGGCGTCGAAGTACGCGCGCTCGAAATAGTCGAGCGAGTCGCCGACCAGGATGCCGCTGGCGTGGTGCGGCTGCGCATGCTTGCCGGGCGCGGCCGTGAAATCGGGCAGCTCGGCCAGCGCCACGTTCATGCGGAAGGTGCCCGAGCCGCAGCGGTAGCGGCCGAAGCGCGCCAGCAGCTCCGGGTCGAGATCCGCCGGGTCGAACAGCCGCGTGTACAGCAGTTTCGGGTTGACGCCGGCGACGACGCGGCGGGCCTCGAGCTCGCTGCCGTCCGCGAGCACGACACCGGCCACGCGACCGCCGCGCACCCGCACGCGCTCGACCGTCGCGTCGTTGCGGATCTCGACGCCGCGCGCGCGAGCCTCGGCCGCGATGGCCTCACTGATCGCGCCCATGCCGCCGAGCGCGTGGCCCCAGGCGCCGGACTTGCCGTTGACCTCGCCGAACACGTGGTGCAGCAGCACGTAGGCTGAGCCCGGCGCGTACGGGCTGGCGAAGTTGCCGACAATCGAGTCCCAGCCGAGCACGGCCTTAAGCGGATCGGACTCGAACCAGTCGTCGAGCAGCTCGCCGGCGCTCTTCGTGAACAGCTCGACGAGGTCGCGCCGGCCGCGCAGGTCGAGGCCCTTGAGCTGCCGCGCAACTGACCAGGACGCGAGCCAGTCGGCCAGCACGAAGCGGTCCGACACGTTCGGCGGCGTGCGGGTGGCCAGCACGCGCAGCACCGCGACGACGCGCTCGAGCATGTCGAACCAGGCCGGCAGCCGCTCGGCGTCGCGCTTCGACAGCCGCGCGACCTCCGGCATCGTCAACTCGCCGCCGAAGCGAAAGGCGCCGCCCCCGGCCAGCGGCAGGAAATTGGCGTACGGTCGCTCGACGACCCGCAGGCCGTGTTCCGCGAGGCGCAGGTCGGCGATCACGCGCGGGTTCAGCAGGCTGACGGTGTAGCTGCAGCTGGAATTGCGGAATCCCGGGTGGAATTCCTCGGTGACCGCGGCGCCGCCAACGATCGCGCGCCGCTCCAGCACGGTGACCGAGAGGCCTGCGCCGGCAAGATAGGCGGCGCAGACGAGGCCGTTGTGGCCGCCGCCGATGATCAGTACGTCAAGTGTCTGTTGGCGGGGCATTGGGCGCGCCGAAGGGGGTCATGGCGGCACTGTAGCGGGCCGCGCCGGGAACACCAACCGCCGGGGCGAATCGAACATCCTGACCCGAGCGAAAATCGCCGTGCCGGCGGCCCGGGTGGCTTAGAATCAAGGTCATCGAGGCTCCGCGCGTTGCGCCGTGGGCCAGGATCGGACCCGGAGGTCAGCTCAGATGAAGAAGGCATTCGTAATTGGCCTGCTGGCGCTCGTGCTGGTGGCGTGCGCGACCAGCCCCACGGGCCGGCGGCAGTTCATGGTGGTCTCGCCGGAGCAGGCGATCAGCTCGTCGAAGACCGCCTATGTGCAGCAGATGCGCCAGTTCGACGAGAAAGGGCTGATCAGCAATGACAAGGTGCTGGTGGACCGGATCAACCTGATCACCGGCCGCATTGTCGCGCAGGCGATCAAGATGTACCCCAAGACCGCGAATTGGGAATGGAGCATCGAGGTCATCGACGATCCCAAGACCGTCAACGCCTGGGCGATGGCCGGCGGGCGGATGGCGATCTACACGGGCTTGATCCTGCAGACCAAGGCCACGGACGACGAAATCGCCCAGGTCATCGGCCACGAGATCGCCCACGCGCTCGCCAATCACACGGCCGAGCGCATGTCGGTCGTCATGGCGAGCCAGATGGGCGTGCTGGCCGTCGGTGTCGCGACCGGAGACTCGCGCTACATGGCCGGCGCGGCCGCGGCCTCGTTGCTGGCGATCAACCTGCCGAACAGTCGCACGGCCGAGACCGAGGCCGACCGGATCGGCATCGAGCTGGCGGCCCGGGCCGGTTACCACCCGGATGCCGCTGCCTCGTTGTGGAAGAAGATGGGCGAGGTCGGCGGCTCGGGTCCGCCGCAGTTCCTGAGCACGCACCCGGCACCCGGCAACCGCCAGCAGACCCTGGCCAAGCTGGCGCCGAAGATGATGCCGCTCTACGAGGCGCCCGGCGAGCGGCCGGTGCACCCGATGCGGCCGGGGCGTTACTGACGAGGGCTCAGGACGTCCTGAGCCGCGCGGCGAGGTACCGGCGGCACTCGGCGAGGCTGGCCGGCAATTCGCACTCGAGCTCTAAGGTGCTGACCAGGCGACCGGCCGACGAACCAGTACCAGCCGTCGGCATCACGCTTCGCCATGTCGCCCGACAGGTACCAGCCGCCGGCAAAGCAGCGCCGGTAGCGCGCTTCGTCGTCGAGGTAGCCGCGGAACATCGACGGCCAGCCCGGCTTCAGCGCGAGCTCCCCCTCGACCCCGGGCGCGGTGACCTCCTCGACGGTCGCCTCGCCATCATCGCCCGCCGGCTTGACCCGCACGATCGCCGCCTCGACGCCCGGCACGGGGCGCCCCATCGCCCCCGGCCGCACCTCGGAACCCCGGAAATTCGCGATCATGATGGCGCCGGCCTCCGTCTGCCACCAGGTGTCGCAGAACGGCATGCCGAAGATCTCGTCGCCCCACAGCACGCCGCTCGGGCTCAGCGCTTCGCCGACGCTGGCGATGTGCCTGAGGTGCGGGTAGCAGTACGAGGTCGCCAGCGCGTTGCCCTGCTTCATCAGCATGCGGATCGCGGTCGGCGCCGTGTACCAGACGTTGACGCCTTCCTCCTGCAAGATGCGGTACCAGCGCCCGGCGTCGAACTCTTCCTGGTCGAGGATCATCGACACGCCGTTGACGAGCGGCGCGATCGCGCCGTAGGCAATGCCCATCCCCCCGCCCGGGTCCGCCGTGCACCAGTAGACGTCGCCCGGCTTCAGGTCGAGCGCATAACGCCCGGTCGCAAGGTGCGCGACAACGGCCTCGTGCGCGTGCAGCACGCCTTTCGGCCGGCCGGTCGTGCCGCTGGTGAAGTGCAGCAGCGCCATCGCCTGCGGATCGGTCGGCGGGATCGCCCAGCCGTCCGGCGCCGCGTCCATCAGGCTGGCAAAGCTCGTCGTGCCCGGCGGCAGCTCGCTGCCGGCGGCGTCGGTCAGCAGCACGTGCTCGAGGCGCGGCAGCTGGTCGCGCACCGGCATGAGTTTGCGCCGGTACAAGGACAGCGTCGTGACCAGCACGCGGCCACCGCCGATCTCGAGGCGCGACTGCACCGGCTCCGGCCCGAAGGCGGAAAACAGCGGGCAATACACCGCGTGGGCCTTCAGTGCGCCGAACATCGTGACGTAGAGCTCGGGGATACGCCCGGCCAGCGTGAACACCCGGTCGCCCGCCTGGATGCCAAGCTCCTGGAGCACGTTCGCGAAGCGGCCCGACAGTCGCGCCAGCTCGGCGTAGCTGAAGTCCGTGCGCGTCCAGTCGCGCGCGATGAAGCGCATCGCGCGTTGCATGCCGCGGCCGGCCGCGACGTGCCGGTCCAGTGCCTCGTGCGCGATGTTCAGGCCGCCGGCCGGCAGGCCGTCGAGCTCGGCGCGCGCCTGCGCCCACGAGAACGACTTGCGAAGATTCTGGTAGTTGTCGAAATTGCGCGGCGGCTCGGTCGGGCGGCCGCGACGGCGTATGGCTTGTTGGCGCATGGCCCCTCCCTCCGGGCGGGGCAAATGGGCGCTCCGCCCATTGGTAAAAATAGTCCTGCTGCAGGGAAAACGCCGTTAGGAAAACTACTGAGGCAACAGAACTGGCCGGCAAAAGAAAAAGGCCCCCGATCTTGCGATCCGGGGGCCTAAACCAAGAGGAGAGTGTCGGGAGCCGGAACCATCACGATTCAATACCGGCCGGCGGTGCCTCCCTGGCGTACCGGCCGGCGCCACGTCCGTGTGGTCTCGACTGCCGGGATCATATATACGATTGCTGCACCGCGATTGCATTGACCCCGGTCAAGTTCAGGCGCGTCTGCGGAATGTCCCTAGATCGGAAGGCTGGCGCACCGACGGTGCGCGCGACGGACTCCCGGGGGACTTGGCCGGCGGCCTACTGGCCGGGCGTGCCGGCGGTGCCGGGGCGGAAGCGGAACACGTGGTACGGGCCGTGCTCGCGAATGCTGCCGCGCGGCTTCAGCAGCACTTCGGGCAATGCGCTGTCCGACAGGTACAGCCAGCCATCGGGTCCGTAGGACAGCCCGTCGGCCCAGCGGATGCGCGGCGAACGCACGACCGTGCTGAGCTGGCCGCCGGGCGCCATGCGCAGCACCGCGCCGTGCTCGACGTCGGTGATGTAGATGTTGCCGGCCAGATCCGCGGACAGCCCGTCGCTGAGCGGCTTCCGGCCGAGCGCCTGGACCTTGTCGGCCAGTTCCGCGTCGCCCAGCTGCTCGTTCAGCAGCGCGCTGGTCGGCACGCGGAACAGGGTGTCGTGGGCCATGGCGCCGAAGCTCAGCCATTCGCCGGTCGGATCGAGCGCGACGCCCTCGAGCCCGGGCTTCATCGGCACGATCCCGCCGAAGAAGCTCATTTCCCGCATCGGCGTGCGGATCAGCCAGTCCTGGGCCCGCACCGAGGCATGGCCCTCCAGCACGCGTCGCGACTTGCGGGTCGCCGTGTCATGGACGATCAGTGCCGGCGATGCCCGCCAGAAGCTCGTGTCGGCGATGAACACGAAGCGCCCGCCCGGGTGCACCTGCAGGTCCTGCAGGAACGAGCCCCGCGGCGCGATGCCGCGCGGGAAGACGTGCTCGTAAACGACCAGCCCGCTGGCGAGGTCCACGGCCACCAGCCGCGGACGCCCGAAGCCGTGACTCGCCGGGTCGATGATCCAGAGCCGCTCCTGGCGGTCGATGACGATGCCGAGCGGGGTCTCGAGGACCAGTGCCTGGATCTCGCGCGGCGGGAAGGGCACGGCCTGTCCGTCGCGCCACTCCATTACGCGGACGTCGTCGGGGCGAGCTTCCGGGTGCACCGTGAAGAACACCCGGCCGGTTGCGCTGACTGCGACATTGCCGATCGGCTCGGGGTGGCTCAGCACCGTCTCGAGGCCGCTTTCGGTGACTGCCGGCGTGTTCGCCAGCACCGCATAGTGCTGCCCGCCGCCGAAGTACAGCCGCATCCCGCCCACCGCCAGCGCGGCGGCGAGGACCAGCACCAGGACGACCCGGATGATGTTGTTCGTGGCAGCGCTCATATCGGCCGGGAGCTTAGCCCCGGGGCCCGGAAATCCAAGCGAACTGCGTCACAGAGTGACACGGGGGGCGGCGCAGCCGGGCCGGGGCCTCAGGCCTGGGCCGAGTGCTCGAGCGCGTCGCGAACGCGCCGCAGCAGGATCCGGTCGATGACCGGTTTCTGGATGAAGTCCACGGCCCCGGCGCGAATTGCCTCGACGGCCGTCGCGACGTCCGATTCGGCGGCGAGCAGGATCGTGGGCACCTCGCGCCCGCGCTGGCGCAGTTCCTGCAGCAGCTGGAGGCCGCTCAGGCCCGGCAATTCGAGGCCCGCCACGAGCACCTTGGGGTTGGTTTCCTCGAGTGCGCCCAGCAGCGCCTCCGCCGAGTCGAAGGCGCAGATTTCATGCTGAAGGTGGCCCAACAGTTGAGAAAGCGCATCCCGCTCCCGGGCATCGCCTTCCACGACGCAAATCGTCGCCTGATGTGCCTCAGCGCTTCTTCCCGAGACTGGGGCCATGTGTTACGGAACCGGACGGGCCTGCAGTGTCGCCTGCCCTGCCGGGGCCGACGTCCTCTGTGATGTTCTTGTTGTCGCCCTGCGAGTATTGAAACTCGCCATCGGGTTTGAAATACGAACATCTACCTAAGCCCGGCGGCGGGTGGACCGCGGCCGCGCGTCAGGTGCCGGCCTGGCTCTCGGCGACCATGACCATGCGCACGAGGTGCGCGAGCGAATTCGCCTGCATCTTCTCCATGACCCGCGCACGGTGGATCTCCACGGTGCGCTGGCTGACCCCGAGGTCGCCGGCAATGACCTTGTTGGCCTTGCCGAGCACGACCTGGCCCATGACCTGCTTCTCGCGGGCCGTCAGGCTCTCGACCCGGTCCAGGATCTGGAGGCGTTCCAGTTCGCCTTCGCGCTGCTCGGCTGCGACTTTCATCGCGTCGTTGATGCGGTCGACGAGCTCCTGGTCGGCAAACGGCTTCTGCAGGAAGTCGATGGCGCCCTGGCGCACGGCCTCGACCGCCATCGGGATGTCGCCGTGCCCGGTGATGAACACGATCGGGATGTTGCAGCCGATTTCCGCCAGGTGCTTCTGCAGCTCCAGCCCGGTCATGCCGGGCATGCGGATGTCCAGCACCAGGCAGCCGTAGTCGCGCGGCTCGAAGGCTTTCAGGAAATCCTTGGCGCTCCCGTAGCAGCGCGCCCGGAAGCCGACCGATCGCAGCAGCAGACCCAGTGAATCGCGCACCGCCTCGTCGTCGTCAACGATGAAAACCGTCGCCTCGCTTGACGCCATCATTCCTCCTCCGGAGCCGTGGGAAGCCAGATCCTGAAAATACCGCCGGTTTGCTGGGCCGAATCGTAACGCAGTGTGCCGCCGTGTGCCTCAATGATCGACCTGCTGAGCGAAAGGCCGAGTCCCATGCCTTCCGCCTTGGTCGTGAAAAACGGTTCGAACAGCTGCTCGAGCAAGCTGTCCGGCACGCCCGGGCCCGTGTCTTCGACCGCCAGCTCGACTTCGTCCTCGCTGCGCGCACGGGTGCGGATGATCAGCTTGCGGGTCTCGGGAGCGACCGCGTTCATCGCCTCGACCGCATTGCGGGTCAGGTTCAGCAGCACCTGCTGCAGCTGAATGCCGTCCACCTGCACCTTCGGCAGGTCCTCCTGCAGCTGCAATTGCAGGTCGACCTCGTGCGAGCGGCAGTCCATCTCGACCAGCGGCAGGATCTCGCTGATGACCTCGCGGGCATCGCGATGCCTGCGGTCCGGCGTATGCCGGCGCACGAAGGCGCGCAGGCGCTGGATGACATCGCCGGCACGCCGCGCCTGGGCAGTGACGCGGCCGAGCACCTGGCCGAGTTCCTCCGCATCCATCGCGCCGGCTGCCACGAGTCGCTGGCAGGCTTGCGTGTAGTTGGCGATCGCGGCCAGCGGCTGGTTGAGCTCGTGCGCGATGCCGGCCGCCATCTCGCCGAGCGTTCCGAGCCGCGCGACATGGGCGAGTCGCTCGCGCTGTTTCCTGGCCTCGATTTCGGCATGCACGACATCAGTGCGATCCAGGATCTGGCTGATGATCAGCAGCGGCTTGCCCTCGTGATCGGCGATCACGCTGAGATGCACCAGCGCATGCACGATCGAGCCGTCCTTGTGGATGAAGCGCTTTTCATACTTGACGGTATCGGTCCCGGACAGCAGCAAGCGGAACTGCCGCAGCGTCTCGGCGATATCGTCGGCGGTCGTCACCTCGCGCACCGACTTCGCCAGCAGCTCGCCCTCGGTGTAGCCGAGCATGTTGCACAGGGCCTGGTTGACCGACAGGTAGTGGCCGTCGATCTCATAAGCCGCCGCCAGTGTTGCCATGCCGACCGGCGCGCGCCTGAAGATCAGCCGCAGTTCTTCCTCGGCCTGGCGCAGCTGGAACTCGGTCTCGCGCTGCTCGGTGACGTCTTCGCCGGCGCTCAACACGCCGTTGATCCGCCCGAGCTCGTCGCGCAGGAACTGGTTCCGCCAGAAGACGCGGCGCGTATGCCCGTCCTTCGTGAGTACTGGACCCTCGAGCAGGCTGAAGCCGGACTCGCGTCCGGCCAGCGCCTCCTCGAACAGGATCCGGGAGCGGCCCGCGAACCCCGGCGGCTGGCAGGCCGCGAAAAAGTCCTTGCCCAGCATCTCGTGCTCGGGGTAGCCGAACAGCTCGCAGGCCTTGCGGTTGACCAGCGTGATCCGCCCCGCGCGGTTCACGGCGATGACCATGACGTTGACCAGGTCGAGGTAACGCTGCGCCCGGTCGCGCTCGCGGCGCAGGGCCTCCTCGGCGTGGCGCCGGAAGGTCTGGTCGATGATCGTCCCCTGGATCCGCGCCGCGCCGGTCACCGGGTCGGTGACGATCTGGTAAATGGTCTGGATGTGCCGCACCGTGCCGTCCGGGCGCACGATGCGGTACTCGATCTCGCCGCCGCCGGACGACTTCTTGACGTCCTCGGCAAGCCGCGCCTCGACCCGCGCCCGGTCTTCCGGGTGCGCGAAATCGCGGACAAAATCCTGTGGACTGATCGTCGGCCCGTCGGGGTCCAGGCCGACGATGCGGAAGAACTCATCCGACCAGAAACTCTTCGTTGTGACGGGCCAGTCGCATTCGAAGCTGCCGACGTGCGCCAGCGCCTGCGCGGTCAGCAGGTTGGCCTCGACCTGGTGCAGGCGCGCCTCGGCGGCCACGCGCTCGCTGATGTCGCGGATGATGCCGATGAAGCTCGACATGCCGTCGGCTTCGCCCTCGACCTGGCCGACCGAGACTTCGGCCGGAAAAATCGAGCCGTCCTTGCGGCACGCCTCGACTTCGCGCGGCGCCAGCATGAAGCGGGCCTCGCCAGTCTGCTGGTAGCGCTTGATGTAGCCGTCGTGGCCCGGCCTGAACGGCGTCGGCATCAAGAGCGCGACGTTCTGGCCGATGATCTCCGCGGCGCGGTAGCCGAAGATGCGCTCGGCGCCGGCATTGAATGACTCGATGATGCCCCTGCCGTTGATCAGCACGACCGCGTCGGGCGTCGCGCTCAGCAGCGCCGACAGCCTGCTTTCAGCGTGCTGTCGGCTGGCGTGCGCGCCGGCACTCGACAGGGATGGGTCAGTGCTCATCGAAAATTCCTGGTCCTTGGCCGGCATGTTGCCGCCCGGGCGCGCGTGGCCGCGCAGCGGCCGGCGGTCTAGAATACCCGCAGGGTAGCGCTGAAAGAATCCCGCTGCGCGGGCGCGGCCAGGGCAGGGCCAGCTGGAGGGACGGCATGGACGGCATTGGCAGGATCATCGCGGGCGTGGATCCCCATGCGGACTCAGCGGCCGCGGCGCGGCTCGGAGCGCGGCTGGCCGCCGCGCTCGGCGTGCCGCTGGAACTGTTCACCCCGGCCTACAACTCGCAGGTCTCGCTGGCGCATTTCGAAAGCCGCGAGTCCCTGCAGCATGCGCGCGACACGCTGGTGAGCCGCCACCATGAGCGTCTCGAGGCCATGCTTGCGGAGCTGGGCTTCGACGGCCCGGCCGAGGTGCTCGCGCGCTGGGATCATCCATCCGAGGAAGCGCTGATCCGCCGCACGCTCGAGCGGCCGGCCAGCCTGCTGGTCGTCGCGCTGCCGGCGGGCGACGACGCCGGCCGGGCCCCGCTGTCCTCGTCGCTGTGGCAGCTGGTGCGCCATTGCCCGGCGCCGCTGCTGCTGACCCGCGGACGGGCGTGGCATGCAGCGCCAGTCATCGTGGCGGCCGTGGACCCGACCGGGCGGCATGGCCGGCGTGACGATCTCGATGTCGCGATTCTCAAGCTGGCCGAGCGGCTCGCGACGGGGGGCGCGTTGCACGCATTTCATGCCTGGGAGCGGACCCTGCGTGCGCTGGTCGGCCAGCGCGAGGAAGCGCTGGCCGCCGACCTGCCCGAGGGCGCGCTGGAGCAGCGCCAGCGCGAGGCGGTCTACACCGCCCTTGGCGCCGCGGGCGTCGCGCCGGCACGCGTCTCCTTCGTCGAGGGCCCCGCGGACAAGGCCCTGCCGGCGTACTGCACGGCGCAGCAGGCCGACCTCGTGGTCATGGGCGCCATTGCCCGCAACCCCTTCGGCCGGATCTTCATCGGCAGCACCGCCGAGCGCGTGCTCGGGCAGCTGCCGTGCGACCTGCTGGTGGTCAAGCCGGACACCTTCCGGACCCCGGTGCCGCGGGAGCGCTGGCCGCGCGAGGAGGCCTCGGCGCCGGTGCTCGGTGTGCCTGGAATCTGAGCGGGCGCCGGGCCGGGGCGGCGGCGCATTTCCGGCTTTTTGCAAAACTTTGCGGCCCGGTGGAACGACTCCGGGCCGCGATCGTGGTAATTTCCGGAAGCCATCGCCACAGGGTCTTTGGACGAGATGTCTCAATCCTTGCGCATCCTGCTGATTGCTGACGATCCCGAGGTCATTCGGAAGATCGGGCAGGGCCTGCAGAGGCAGGACTCCGGCCTGATCATGATCGAGGGCGCGGACAGTCTCGCAACTGCCCGCCGGCGGCTCGGCGCCGGCGTCTACGATCTCGCGCTCGTCGACCTGTCCCTGGGGCAGGGCGATGCGCTGCACCTGTTGTCGGACCTGCGCGGCATCGCGCCGGAGCTGGCGATCGTCGCGCTGGCCGCCGACGGCGCCGCGCCGGGGGTTGCGGCCTGCCTGGCAGTCGGCGCACAGGACCGGCTCGCCCCCGAGGCAATGGACTCGGCGGGCCTGATGGATCGGCTGCGCAGCGCGAAGGTCCGGGCCGAGGCGGGCCTCGACACCCAGCGCCGCAGCCAGCGCATCGCCGGCAGCCTCGGCGCGGCCGGCGATCTGGCCTGGCACTGGGAGCCGGCCGAGAGCGAGGTCTGGCTCGCCGCCGCGGACCCCGAGCGGTGGCAGCTGCCCGGGCCCGAGTGCCGCGAGTCGCTCGAGGCGGTGCGCGAGCGCGTGCATCCCGACGATCGCGAACGGGCGATGCGCCGGATCGAGGAAGTTCTGCTGAATGATTCTCCGTGGCAGCTGGAGGCCCGGGTCAAGGTGGGCGGCGGCGCCTACCGCTGGTGCGAGCTGCGCGGACGCTCCCAGCTCGACGAGCGCGGCCGGCTGATCCGCGCCTCCGGCGTGCTGTCGGATGCCCAGCGTGAGCAGAAGCGGTTGCGTGAAATCGAACAGGGCCGGCGGCTGCTTCGGGCAGTGTTCGATTCGGACCGGTCGCCGCGCGCGGTGCTGAATTCGGCCGCCGTGATCACCGATTGCAACCAGGCCTGGCTCGCGTTCGAGGACCCGGCCTGCCACGCGGGCAAGCGCTTCCGCCCCGGCGTCCGCTTCATCGACGACCCGGACGGCGTGAAAGTGACCGGGGATCTCGATACCGCCGAGCTCGCCCGTGGCGTGCGCAAGGTCCTCGGCGGCGTGGTCGAGCAGTTCCAGTGCGAGTACGGGCTCGGCGAGCGCCGTTGGCGCATCAGCGTCAGCCCGCTGCTGAACCCCGGCATTGCCGGCGCGGTCGTCATTCACGAGGAAGTCACCGAGGCGGTCCGCGCCGAGCGCGCGCTGCATGCCAGGTTCGAGGTGCTGGAGCGCGATTTGCGCGCCTTGACCGGTCCGGTGTTTCGGATCGCGGACGATTTTAAGGTCAGTGCGGCGAACGAGGATGCGATGGCGCTCGGCAGGGCGCCGGTCATCGATCGCGACGTGCTCAGGGTATTGCCTCGTGAGCATGCGAAGGCAGTCGGGGATGCGCTGGTGGCGCTGGCCGACGGCGCCCAGGTCGCGGTCCGCGACGCGCAGCTGGCCGATGGCGGCGTCATGCGCTGGCTGTTGACGGTGCGCCGCGATGCCGCGGGGGACAAGGACGGGTTCCTGGCGCATGGGGTGGATGTCGCTGATCTTGCCGCGGCCGCAGTGCCGGCGCCGGTCGTCGAGCAGGTGGACCACGAGGCCATGGCCGAGATCCAGTCGGCGCTCGCCCAGGCAGAGCAACAGCGCGACGTGCTGCAGCGCGAACTCAAGGAGACGCTCGGTCGGCTCGAGGTCGTGCAGCAGGTGCAGCGCGACAGCGAGGACGAGGCGCCGTCGCTGCGCGAGGAAATGGAGCAGCAGCGGAAACTGCTGGCGGAGGCCCGCGAGGCGCTGGCCGCCGTCGAGCGCGAGTGCGAGGAATTGCGCGCCGGGCTCGACGAACAACGGCGGCTTGTGGAGGAGGCGAAGCGCGCCGGCGAGGCCGCGGACGAACAGCGCATGCGGCTGGCGGCGGAACTGGACGCCGAGCGGCTCGAGCTCGACCGCGCGCAGGCGGCGCTGGCGAGCGCGGCGCAAATTCCCGCCACGCTGCGCGCCGGGCTGGCGCAAGCCCGTGAGCGCTTCGAGGCGGACCTTGGGGAGCTCGTGGACAAGGCATGCCAGCCGCTGGCGCGCGCACCCGAAGAAGCCCCCCCGGCCCCGGCGACACCGCGCAAGGGCAAAAGCAAGGTGGTCTAGCCGGTGCAGGAATTCAAGACGATTCGTCGGCTACTGATCATCGGCGACGACGATTCGGCGTCGCGTTCGCTGGACGAGGCCGCCGACAGTTTCGGCCTGCTGATCCGCTGGGGATCGAGCAGCGCGGCGCTGGAGGCCGCGGTCCTTAGTTTCAGTCCCGACGCGGTGATACTCGACCCGGCAGCGTGTGCCGGCGAGGCGCCGCAGGCTCTTGCGGCCGTGGCCGCCTCCGGCGCGACGCTGCTGCTGCTCGGCCATCCCGACGATCGCGGCGTGAGGGCAACGCGCGAGCAGGCTGCGGCGCACGGTGTCGGCGTCGCCGGCATCCTCAGCAAGCCGCTGCTGCCGGAAGGCCTGCAGACCGCGTTGCGGGCGATTTCCGGCGAACTTGTGTTCTCTGCGGCGGATGTCGCCGGCGCCGTCATGCGCGGCGAGATTACGGCCTGGTACCAGCTGCAGCTGCTGCGCAGCGGCGCAGGCTGGCGCGCGGAGGGCGCTGAGGCGCTGGCGCGCTGGCAGCATCCCGAGCATGGCACGGTGATGCCAGACGCGTTCGTCCCGGTCGCCGAGGCGGAGGGACAGATCGCCGCGATCACCGATTGCGTGTTGCAGCGTTCCGTCGAGCAACTGGGAGTCTGGACCCGCGCCGGCCTGCTGCTGCGCGTCGGTGTCAACCTGTCGCCCTCGCTGGTCACCGACCCGGATTTCCCGGAGCGGCTGGCGCGCCTCGTCATGGAATACGACGTGCCGGCGCGCTTCCTCGTGCTGGAAATCTCGGAGCCGGGGCTCGCGCAGGCCCCGCCTGGCTTCCTTGCCATGCTGGCGAGGCTGCGGATTCACGGCTTCGGACTCGCGCTGGAGCATTTCGGCAGCGGCAACTCGTCGCTGGCTGACCTCTATCGCACACCGTTCAGCGAGCTGAAGATCGACCGCCGCCTGGTCGGTCTGCTGGACGAAGACGAAGATGCCCGGCGCCTGGTGCGCGGCATCATCGCGCTGGCGCGTGAACTCGGCCTGGGCACGACGGCCGAGGCCGTCGAGTCCGGCGAGTCGCTGGAGTTCCTGCATGCCGCGGGCTGCGACCGGGTACAGGGCTACGTCATCAGCAGGCCGCTGCCGGCGACCGAGTTCCAGGCCGCGGTCGCGCACTGGCTCTGAGCGGCCGTCCACCCGGGTCTCCCCGCCCACCGTTGCCCGCCGCACCTTTTGGCGCGGCGCCGGCCGCCACGCAAACCTTTTGCCTGTCACCGGCATCTAAGCTGTCGAGATGCGAGTGAGCGCAGCAACGGACGAAGACGAGGCGCTCGTCGCCGCGGCGCGCGCCGGCAGTGTCGCTGCGTTCAAGACCTTGTATCGCCGCCATGCCGGCCGGGTGCACGCGCTGTGCTGGCGCATGACCGGCGGGCGCGCCGCGGCGGAAGATTGCGTCCAGGAGACTTTCGTGCAGGCCTGGCAAAAGCTGGATGGATTCGAGGGCAGGAGCCGCTTCGTGAGCTGGTTGCATCGCGTGGCCGTCAACGTTGCGCTCGGCTGGCAGCGCGCCGAGTCGCGCAGGCCGTCCGGGCATCTGCAGGCAGTGGACCCGGATCACCCCGACCCCTGGGGCGCGGACCCGCTGGCCATCGACGCCGGCTTCGACCTGGACCTGGAACGGGCCATTGCAATGCTGCCGGAGGGAGCGCGCAATGTTCTGATATTGAACACATTGTACGGCTACTCGCATGACGAGACCGCGGCCATGCTGGGGATTGCGGCGGGCACCTGCAAGGCCCAGCTGCACCGCGCGAGGCAATTGCTCGAGGAGAAGCTGGCGTGACACACGATGACGAGAACACCACGTCGCTCGACGAGCGGTTGCGCCGCTTGCCACGTGAGGTGGCGCCGGCACGCGATCTGTGGCCGTCGATCCAGGCACACCTGCACGTCCAGCAGCGCCCCGCACCGGCGGCCCGCTGGTCGTCATGGCAAATGTTCGCCGTCGCTGCGTCGGTCGTGATGGTGGCCGTGCTGGCGGCAAGCTTGTATCACCGCGGCGGCCCGGGGCAGCCGGATGAGCGCCCGCGCGAAGCGCTGGTCTCACCCTTCGGGCCCGGACACCAGCTGGGCAGCGCTTACCAGGCTGCGCGCGCGGGCCTCGCCGATGACCTCGATCGTCGCCTGGCGACGCTGGACCCGGCGGCGCGTGCCACGGTCGTGGAGAACCTGGAGACGATCCGTCGCGCGGTGGCCGAGATCAATGCGGCGCTGGGCGAGGACCCCGCAAGCGTGCTGCTGCAGCACCAGCTGCTGGCGGCCTACCAGGACGAACTTTCGGTACTTGCCAATCTGCAGCGCGTCACCGGGCGCCTGCCCATGAGGAACGAAATATGAGCATCAGAGCCCTGTCCCTTGCGCTTCTCCTGCCGCTGGTCCTCGCGGCCCAGCCGGTCGTCGCCGAGCGCGCGATCCGCGAGGCCGCCGACGTGCATCCGCACGGCGAGGTCGAGATCTCGAACGTCGCCGGCCGCATCGACGTCGTGGCCTGGGACCAGGATCGGGTGGAGGTGACCGGCACGCTGGGCCACGGCGCCGAGCGGCTGGAGTTCCGGACCCAGGACCGCCACACGCTGGTCCGTGTCGTGCACCCCTCCGGGACGCGGCAGGTTGGGCCGAGCGAGCTGTTCGTGCGCATGCCCCACGAGAGCCGCCTGGTGGTGGCGAGCGTGGCCGCGAACGTCGTCGTGCAGGGCGTGCACGGTGCGCAGCGCATGCACTCGGTCAGCGGCGACGTCACGACGGCAATATTCAAGGAGGACGTGCAGCTGAAGACCGTCAACGGGAACGTCCTGGTCGACGGCAACGACTCGCCGGGTCTGCTGACGATCACTACGGTCAGCGGCGACGCGAAAGTCCGTGGCGTCGCCGGCGAGGTCGTCATGCAGACCGTGTCGGGCGATCTCGATATCGAGAGCGACCAATTGGAGCGCGCGCGCATCAGGACTACTAATGGGGACGCAATATTGCGATCCGGACTGGCTGCGGGGGCGCGAGTCGAGATGGAGGCTGTCAACGGCACCTTGAGCCTGTTCATCGCCGGCGAACCTGATGCCGAGTTCACGATCGAGACCTTCAACGGGCAAATCAGCAACGCCTTCGGACCGGAACCGGTGCGCACCAGCCGCTTCGCGCCGGGCAGGGAATTGCGCTTCACGGCAGGGGAGGGATCCGCCCGGGTCAACATGGAGACCCTCAATGGCGATATCATCCTTCGAGCTGAGTGAGCGAACGGCCCATCGTCCCGGAGCGTCTATGCGAGGCCTGCTGGCCGAGCTGAAGCGGCGGCGGGTATTCCGCGTCGCCGGCCTGTACGGCGTCGTCGCCTGGATCATTGCCGAGGTTTCGTCGGTGGTGTTTCCGGTGCTGCTGCTGCCGGAATGGACCGTGACCTTCATCGTGGCGCTGCTGATCCTCGGCTTCCCGATCGCGATGGTGCTGGCCTGGGCCTTCGACATCGGTCCGCAGGGCATCGAGCGGACGCCGCCGGTGGCCGTTGCGAGCGTCACGCGGCGCTCGCAGGCGTGGCTCGTCTATGGCGGCATGTTGCTGGTGGCCATGGCTGCTCTGGGGTGGCTGTTGTGGGCGCGGCTGATGCCACCCACGCAAGAGGTTTACGAGTCGATCGCCGTGATGCCCTTCGCCAACCTGAGCGGCGATCCTGCCAACGATTATTTCAGCGACGGCATGGCGGAAGAGCTGCTCAACCTGCTCGCCCAGGTGCCCGGCCTGCAGGTTGCCGCGCGCACCTCGTCGTTCGCGTTCAAGGGCCAGAACGTGGATGTCCGGGAAATCGGCCGCACGCTGGCCGTCGACACGGTCCTCGAGGGCAGTGTCCGGCGCTCCGGCGAGCGGGTCCGGATCACGGCGCAGCTGGTCGACGCTAACAGCGGCTTCCACCTGTGGTCGAGCAACTATGACCGGGAAATGGAAGACATCTTCGCCGTCCAGGACGAGATCTCCGTGGAAATCGTCAAGGCCTTGAGCGGCACGCTCGGCACGCGCCAGGCGCCGGAGGGCCTGCCCGCCAGGGCCGCGCCGACCGAGAGCGTAGAGGCCTACACCCTCTATCTGCAGGCGCGCCACCAGTGGAAGCGGCGCGGTGCCGAGCCGGTGCGCCACAGCGTCGAACTGTTCCAGGAGGCGCTCGCGCTCGACCCGGAGTTCGCGCGCGCCTGGTCCGGGCTGGCCGCCGCCTGGGTCGTGCTGCCGGGCTACATCGGCGAGCGGGCCGACGACTACCACGCGCGGGCCACCGACGCCGCGCGACGCGCGCTCGCACAGGACCCGAACCTCGCGGAGGCGCACGCCGTGCTGGCCCAGATCCAGAGCCACCAGGGCGACTGGAGCGGCGCGGATGCGGCCTTCTTTTTTGCCATCTCGCTCGATCCGAACGACGCGACCGCACGGCACTGGTACTCGCTGCTGCTGGCTCGCGCAGGCCGGCTCAAGGACGCGCTCGAGCAGGCGACGACGGCCTACGACCTCGATCCTGCCTCGCCGATCATCAACTACAACCTGGCGCAGCACCTGCTGGCGCTCGGCTACGACGAGCGGGCCCAGCGCCACCTGCGCTCAGCGGTCGAGCTGGGCTTCGACAGCTCGGCGGAGCCCAGCGGTGACGTGATGCTCGCGTTCCGTCGTGGCGACATGGTGCGCTTCGCGGAACTCGGCGGCCTGAGCCTGAAGCACGCCGGCGAGGATCCGCAGGTCATGACCGAGGTCATGGCGGCCTTCGCGGACCGCGCGCTGATCCCGCAGCTCGAGGCGAAACTGGACGCGGCCGGCATGCCACTCGAGACGCGCGGCGACATCTGGATGCTGCTCGGCGACGACGAGCGCGCGATCCGGGCGCTGTCCGCCGCCGTCGCGAAGGGCAAGAAGGATCTCGCGATGGTCTGGTATCCGGAGGGCCGCGGCGTGCGGCTGCATCCCGAGTTCGTGACCCTGGCCGAGACCGTCGGCCTCATGGACTACTGGAAGCAGTTCGGCATGCCCGACGATTGCCGCCTGATCGACGGGCGGCTCGCCTGCGGCTTCACGACCCTCGCCTCGGCCGCGGAGCCCAGCCCGAGCGGGCCGTGACGCGGGCCTGACGAGCCATCCGTATAATCGGGGCCTCCGGCGCTGTGCGTGCGCCGTCCCCGGAGCCGCTTCCTATGTCCAAGACCCTGCAGATCGTCCTCGGCCTGTTCGCGCTGATCGTCGCGCTGGTGCTCGCGGCGGTCATCATCATCCCGCTGGCGGTCGATCCGAACGACTACCGGGACGACATCGCCCGCGCAGTCGAGGAACGGACCGGCCGGGGCTTCGAGATCGAGGGCGAGATTTCGCTGAGCGTGTTTCCGTGGCTGGGACTCGAAGTGGGTCGCATGCGGCTCGGCAACCCGCCGGGTTTCGGCGACGCGCCCTTCCTCGAGATCGGCTCGGCCGGCGTGGGCGCGAAGCTGATGCCGCTGCTGTCGCGGCGGCTGGAGGTCAGCACGCTGCGGCTCGACGGGCTGCGCCTGAATCTCGTGCAGCTCGCGGACGGCAGCAACAACTGGTCGGATCTCGCCGCCGACGACGCGTCGGCCCGCGACACGCCCCCGGCCGAAGGCAGCGGCGTGCAGCTGGAGCAGATCGGCGGGCTGCGGCTGACGGACGCGGTGGTCCGCTTCGAGGATCGCAAGGAAGCCAGCGTCGTCGAGGCCGCGATCGCCAGTCTCTCGACCGGGGAACTCGCCCCGGGCAAGGCGTTTCCGCTGGAGGCGCAGGCGGTGCTCACGCTCGATGAAGGACGCATGGCGGTGGCCGCGAAGCTCGACGCCAACGTCCGTTTCACCGAGGATTTCGCGGCCGTCGCGGTCCGCGACCTCAAGCTGGATACTGAGGCCAGTGGCGCGGCGGTGCCGGGCGGCCAGGCGCGCGCGGTGCTGCGCGGCGCAAAACTCGATGTCGATCTCGAGCGCATGAGCGGCACGCTCGATGACCTGGCGCTCGATTTCGAGGCCAGCGGCCCTGGGGTGCCGGGTGGCGGGCAGCAGGGCAGGATCGGCGCGCCGCGCGTCTCGGTGGACCTCGGCGCCCAGACGCTGGCGATTCCGACGCTGGCCGCGGAGGCGGCCGGGTTGCGCATCGACGGCGACGTCGCCGGCACGCGCATCGTCGATGCGCCGGCGTTCACCGGGCGGCTGGAGCTGCGCGAGTTCTCGCCACGCGACTTGCTGGCGCGGCTCGGCGAGCCGGCGCCCGATACGGCCGACGGGTCCGTGCTCGGGAAGGCCTCGCTCGGCGCGCGCTTCAAGGCCGGCACCGATCGCATCGAGCTGGAGGAACTCAATGCGCAGCTCGACGACACGGCGCTGGACGGCAGCTTCAGCGCGCGTTTCGGCGAGGTCACCACCGTGCGCTCGCGGCTGTCGCTGGATGCGATCGACCTCGATCGCTACCTGCCGCCGGAGTCGGAGGACAAGGGCACGGCGCCGCCGGCCGAGGACGTGCCGCTGGCTTTCGACTGGTTGCGCGGGCTGGACCTCGATGCCTCGCTGCGCGCCGGGCGGCTCAAGGTCAACGGCCTGACGATGACCGAGCTGGAAGGCCGCGCGGTCGCGAAGGACGGCGTGCTGACGCTGCAGCCGTTCGGCGCAGCGCTCTACGGCGGCCAGGTGCGCGGCAGCGCGCGGCTCGACGCGCGCCAGTCGCCGGCGACCTTGAGTCTCGAGCAGTCATTGTCGACGCTGCAGCTGCTGCCCTTCGTCAAGGACCTCGCCGACTTCGATCGGCTGACCGGCGTGGCGCAGCTTGGCGCGAAGCTGACGACGACGGCCAACAGCACCGCCGAGCTGATGTCGGGCCTGAACGGCGAGCTGTCCTTCGATGTCAGTGATGGCGCCCTGAAGGGCGTCAACCTCTGGTACGAAATCCAGCGTGCCAACGCGCTGGCGCGCGGCCGGGCGGCGCCGCAGCGGACCTCCTCGGACACCGATTTCCGGCAATTGAAGGGCACGGCGGTGATCCGCGACGGGCTGCTCGTCAACCAGGACCTGGTCGGCGGCCTGCCGTTCCTCAGCCTGGCCGGGCGTGGCGAGGTCAACCTGGCCGAGGCGGCGCTCGACTACAGGCTGACTGCGACGGTGATCCGCCAGGCGATCGACGAGGCGACCGGCCAGGCGAGCGAGCTGGCCGGCGCCAGCGTGCCGCTGCGGCTCAGCGGCAAACTCGATTCGCCGTCGGTCAGCGTCGATCTCGGCGGCCTGTTGCGCGACCAGGCCGGGCAGGAGGCGCTGCGCCGCCTGGGCATCGAGGCCGGCGAAGGCCAGTCGGCCGAGGACGCCCTGAAGGAGCGCGCGACCGACAAGGCCCGTGATCGCCTTCGGGATCTCCTGCGGCGCGACAACTGAGCATGGCGCCCGGCGGCACACCGCCGTCCCGCCGGTGCCGCGGCCTCTTGCGCCTCGCCGGGGCGCTGGTGCTGCTGTTGCCGGGTACGCGCCTGCCAGCCTATGAGCTCGTGTCCGTCGAAACTACCCGCGACGGCGCGGCGTACCTGCTGAGCATCGAGGCCGTGTTCGCCGCGACCCCGGCACGCGTGCTGGCGGTGCTGACCGACTACGACAACATCCACGAGCTGCACCCGCGCATTACCCGGAGTCGCTCGCTCGGCCGGGTCGGGCCGGCCACCGCAGAGGTCCATACCCGCTTCGAGGGTTGCCTGCTGATGTTCTGCCGGGCCATCGATCGCGTCGAGCGCATCCGGGCCGACGACGGCGCGCTGTTCGCCGAGGACGTCCCGGGGCGCGGCTCGTTTCGCGAGGGCAGCACGGTCTGGCGCCTCGCAGCCGAGGTCGGGCAGACGCGACTGAAATACCAGGCGCGCTTCGTGCCCGCGTTCTGGGTGCCGCCGCTGATCGGGCCCGGGCAGATGTCCCGTTCGGTCCAGCAGATGACGCTCGAGCTGATGTCCGAGGTGGAACGGCGTGCCGGCCAGCGCGATGACTGAGGATTTCGCAGCCGCGCTGCTCGACTGGCACGCCCGCGCGGGCCGCCATGATCTCCCTTGGCAGGCCGATCGCTCGCCCTACCGGGTGTGGATTTCCGAGATCATGCTGCAACAGACCCAGGTCGGCACCGTGATCCCGTACTTCGAGTGCTTCGTCGCGCGTTTTCCTGACGTCCGGGCGCTGGCCGCCGCACCGATCGACGAGGTGCTGCATCACTGGTCGGGGCTCGGCTATTACGCGCGAGCGCGCAATCTCCACCGCGCGGCACGAGTCGTGGTCGAGCGACATGCCGGCGTGTTCCCGTCGGAGCAGGCGGCGTTGCTCGCGCTGCCCGGGATCGGGCGCTCGACCGCGGCCGCGATCCTTGCGCAGGCCCATGGCGCGCGCCACCCGATCCTCGACGGCAACGTGAAGCGGGTGCTGGCGCGCTGGCATGCCGTGCCCGGCTGGCCCGGCGAAGCCGGCGTCGAGCGGCGCTTGTGGGAGCTCGCCGAGCTGCATACGCCGGACGACCGCGTGGCGAGCTACACCCAGGCAATCATGGACCTGGGCGCGACCGTGTGCCGGCGGAGCCGGCCGGCCTGTGACGCCTGCCCGGTCGCACAGGGCTGCGCTGCCCGCAGGCTCGGCCGCCAGGCGGATTTCCCGGACCCGCGGCCGCAGCGCGCGCGGCCGCTGCGACGGACCCGCATGCTGCTGCTGAGCGACACCGAGGGCGCCGTGCTGCTCGAGCGTCGCCCGCCGCACGGCGTCTGGGGCGGCTTGTGGTGCCCGCCGGAACTCGGCGAGGAAAGCGCCGCAGACTGGACCGGCCGCGTGCTCGGCGTCGCGCCCTCGTCGACGCGGGCGCTGGCCCCGGTGCGCCACGGCTTTACGCATTTCGAACTGGAGATCGAGCCATGGTCCGCGCGGGTGGAAGCGGCGCCGCCGGCATCGATGGAGCCTGGCCGATGGGTCTGGTATAACGCCCGCTCGCCGGCCAGGCTGGGCCTCGCGGCCGTCGTGAGCCGCCTGATCGCGGCGTTGGCAGACTCGCGCGTCGCCGCAGAATCGAAGGAACCGACATGAGCAGAACCGTCCAATGCGTGCTGCTGGGCCGCGAGGCCGAGGGCCTCGACCGCGTGCCCTATCCGGGCGACCTAGGCCAGCGCATCTATGAGCAGGTCTCCAAGGAGGCTTGGCAGCGCTGGCTCGGCCACCAGACGATGCTGATCAACGAGTACCGCCTGGTCGTCATCGAGCCTGAGGCGCGGAAATTCCTGCGCGAACAGATGGAGCAGTTCTTTTTCGGCGAGGGCGCGGCGACGCCCGAAGGCTACGTGCCGCCGGAATAAATCGCACGGCCGTCAGGATGCCTCGAGCAGTTGCACCGAGAACAGCCTCGCGGCATCCGTCCAGACGCGCGCGACGGTGAAGCCGCTCTCCTCGGCCAGCCTGCGAAAGGCCTCCAGCGAGTACTTGTGCGAGTACTCGGTGACGAGAATTTCGCCTGCGGCGAATGCGAAACTCCGCCCGGCGATTTCGACGACCTGCCGGCGCGTGCTGACCAGGCGCATCTCGATCCGGTCGTGTACGTCGTCCCAGACCGCCACGTGGCGAAATGCCGCGAGGTCGAAGTCGGCGCCGAGTTCCCGGTTGAGCCGGGCCAGCAGGTTGAGGTTGAACTGCGCAGTCACGCCCGCCGGATCGTTATAGGCCCGCTCCAGCACCGCGCGGTCCTTCTTGAGGTCCACGCCGATCAGCATCGCGCCGCCCGCCCCGACCTCACTACGCGTGGCGCGCAGCAGGTCGGCCGCCATCGCGCGCGGGAAGTTGCCGATCGTCGAGCCGGGAAAGAACGCGACATTGCGGCGCACCGCACGGTGTTTCGGTTCCGGCAGGTCGAACGGCTCGGTGAAGTCGGCGGTCACCGGCAACACCTCGAGGCCGGGAAAATCCGCCGCGATCCGCGTGGCCGCCGCGAGCAGGTGCTCGCGCGAGATCTCGACCGGCACATATGCGGCCGGCTGCTCGAGTCGCGCCAGCAACAGCTCGGTCTTCACGGCCGAGCCGGAGCCGAGCTCGATCAGTCGCACGCCGGGGCCGAGCGCGGCGGCCATCTCCGTGCCGTGGGCCTCGAGGATGGCGATCTCGGTGCGCGTCGGGTAGTACTCCGGCAACGCGGTGATCGCGTCGAACAGCTCGGACCCGCGCTGGTCGTAGAAGTACAGCGACGGGATGTTCTTCTCCGGCGCTGCAAGGCCACTGAGCACGTCGGCGAGCATGACCGTGACGCCCGGCGAGAAGTCCGCCAGCGTGCGCAGATTCCTGGTCATGGTCCATCCTTCGCGAGACGAATCCCGCTGAATTGCCAGCGCTGGCCGGGGTAGAAGAAATTCCGGTAGCTTGCGCGGACATGCCCGGCCGGCGTCGTACAGGACCCGCCACGCAGCACCATCTGGCTGCACATGAACTTGCCGTTGTATTCGCCGAGTGAGCCTGCGAGCGGCCGGAATCCCGGGTAAGGGGCATACGGGCTTGCGGTCCACTCCCAGGCGTCGCCGTAAACCTGCTGCAACCCGCGGCCGCTGCCTGCCCGCCGCGGATGCAAGGCGCCGGAGTCCGCGAAATTGCCCTCGACCGGCACGCCTGCCGCCGCGGCCTCCCACTCGAACTCGGTCGGCAGGCGGCAGCCCGCCCAGCGCGCAAAGGCGTCGGCTTCGTAATAGCTGACATGCGTGACCGGCGCCGCTGGCGCCAGCGTCCGTGGGCCGCCGAGCGTGAACTCGCTCGCCAGGTCTTCGTCCCAGTATAGCGGGCGGCGCCAGCCTTCCGCGGCCACGATCGACCAGCCGTCGGACAGCCATAGTGCCGGCGTCGTGTAGCCGCCGTCGGCGATGAACTCGCCGAACTCCGCGTTGGTGACCAGGCGCGATGCGAGGCTGTGCTCCGCGAGCAGCGCGCGGTGACGCGGCGTCTCGTTGTCGAAGGCGAAGCCGTCCCCAGCATGGCCGACGGCGACGACGCCCGGCTGCCCGGCCAGCCAGCGCAAGGGCTCGGACTCGAGGTCCGGGGCCGCCGGCGACTCGGTATAGGCCGGCAGCAGCGGATTCTGGGCAAACAGGTGCTTGATGTCCGTCAGCAACAGCTCCTGGTGCTGTTGCTCGTGGTGCAGGCCGAGGGTCACGAGCGCTTCGAGCGCCGGGTCGCCGGCGCTGCTCCGCAGCAGCTGCTCGAGCGCCTCGTCCACGTGCGCGCGGTAGACGAGGATCTCGTCGAGCGCGGGCCGGGTGACCAGGCCGCGACGGGGTCGCAGCTGCATCTGGCCGACCGTGAAGTAATAGGAATTGAAGAGGTACTCGTAGCGCTCGTGAAATACCTGATACCCGGGGCCGCGAGCGCGCAGCACGAAGTGCTCGAAGAACCAGCTGGTGTGGGCCAGGTGCCACTTGGCCGGGCTGGCGTCCGGCATGCTCTGGACGCAGGCGTCCTCGGCCGACAACGGCGCTGCCAGCGCCTCTGTCCGCGCCCGAATGCGCCGGAACGCCTGGCCGGTCGATTCGCGGGCTGCGGCGGGCCGCGCCGCGGGCGGAGTGGTGCTCATTTCTAGGTTTGCCGGGTGCGAGCCTTGGCCTCAGGGTAGTCCTCGGGCCTACGAACGGTCAAAAGCTCCGGATGCGGCTGCTGCCTTGACGGCCCAACGGCTGCGCGGGTCTAATACGCGCCTCCCGCCGACGGCCAGGTAGCTCAGTTGGTAGAGCACGTGACTGAAAATCACGGTGTC